>CAWCVF010000018.1:0-408327 GCA_963798835.1 uncultured Actinomycetota bacterium
CCCAGGCGTCACGGGAAGGGCTCCCGGTCCGGACGGGAATCGCAAAATCTCACTTCTTCGTAGTCGCCCACACACCCAGCTGTCAAGCGGAAAGACGGCCCGGTGTCGTTGACCTAGCGCCCCAGGGCTGGCCCGACTGCGTCACTGATCCATAGCCACATGTCAGTTCCGGCGAGTTCCAAGTCTTTCGTGGGCACCGAGCCGATGGCCACGACGAGTTGATGCTCAGGTACGACTGCGGTCAATTGGCCTGCGAAGCCTTGAGCAATCCAGGTGGGATGGCCGTGTGGATCGATGTCTCGCCACCACATCAGGCCGTACTGCGAGTTCAGTTCATTCGGCGCCATCGTCTGTTCGACCCAGCCGGAGGGCAGGATCTGTTTGCCATGCCAGCTCCCTCCACCGAGATAGAGCTCACCGAACTTGATCATGTCCGCCGGGCGCAGCCGCAGCAAGCAGCAGCCGCTGTTCAGGCCCGCCGCATCGGTACCCCAGTCGAAGCGGGTCAGCCGGTCATATCCGGCATCGGTCAACAAGACGCGTTGCTCCTTGGCACCACTCGAATCGATCTGCAGCGGATCGAAAAGTTTCTCGCGGGCGTATTCCAGCACGGTACGCGGATGGTTGCCATCGGCTCGGACTAGAGCTTCCCGCAACACCGCTGTGACCAGATGTGCGCTACGGCTCGAATAGCTGAAAGCCTGTCCCGGCGGCTGAGCTAGACCATCTGTCAAGATCATCGGGATTGGATCTGTGCGCAGTTCAAAGACCCTGTGGATGGTCTCGAAAGGCGCTGGGTCGTCGGGTGGGAAGCCCGCCGTCATGGACATGAGTTGGCGCAGCGTGATCGACTTCTCTTCTGCACTCAGATACTTCCGGTAGCGAGGAAGTAGCTCCGGAAGGTTTGCGTCCAGGCCGCTGATGATCTTCTCATCGATGGCGATGCCGATTAGTGCAGAGGTAACGCTCTTGGTGACTGACCAGACGTGCAGGGCGTCCTCCGGCTTCATTCCGTTGCGGTAGTGAGCGACCTTCGTCTCGCCGCCGACACTGATCAGAACGGCGTCGATGGTGGACAGATTCAACGATCCGGAGGCGATTCTGTCTTCGATCGTCTCTTGCATTGCGGCGTAGTCCGAGCCGGCAGGGATTGTGGTGCTGTCCGCCATCGGATCGGACACCGGCGCCGCTGTGCAGGCAGCCATCAGGCAGCAGGCCGACGCCAACGAGATCATTGCGCGGATGAGCCTCGGAGCCGTGGACAGGTGAGCAGACATCGCAGAATCTCTCTGCCACTTGGCTACAGCGGGACAGGTGCTCTGTCAAGGGGCCGTCGCCGGAAGGCCTAGACAGCTGCCTTGTCGAGATTGGCGAGGATGTCAGCGACAGTCTCGTCGGGTGTCTGGGTACTGCAGTCGAGCCAGTAGCCAATGTGAGCGGTCTCGCGTCGCAGCACGTCATCCAGTGCATCGGCTGAGAGGTGCACGAATCCGCCCTTCAGCCGTTGCTCTTCGCGCCACTCCGAGGCGGAGAGCGCGGGGGACAAAACCACGAGATAGCGCTCGGGTGAAGCAATCCGCTTCACGAAGTCGGCGAGGTCCTTGCCCAGGATGACGTCCTGCACGATCGCATCGAAGCCGTCCTCGGCGCAGCGGTCAGCGGCCATCGCTGCCAGGTCGTAGCGCAGATTGAGCTGGGCGATCGCATCCGGATTCGGGTTGGGGGTCATATCCGCTCGACCGCTCACCACCATGCGCCGGAACACGTCGCCATGAATGTGAACGGACTTGGGTAGTCGGATGGCCAGAAGGTCGGCCACCGTCGACTTTCCTGCTGCCATCGCGCCGGTGATCACGATGACCCTCCCCCGAGGAGACATCACAGAAGGAAGTCTGTGGTCTCACGTGCCTAAGAGCCAGCACCGACATCCCGTGTCACATCGTGTCGCCATATACGTACAAAAAAATCCGCACAAGCGGATTAAGATCTCACGTTATGCCGCAGTATCGGATCGCCCAGGCAGCCTCGTTGCTCGGAGTCTCGGACGACACCGTACGCCGCTGGATCGATTCTGGTCGGCTACATGTCAGCAGCACCGGCGGTCCCGCCACCATCGACGGAGCCGAACTTGCCGCACATGCGCAAGAGATCGCCACGACCCCAGATCTGGGCAGGCCAGTCGCAGAAAGCGCTCGGAACCGCTTCACCGGTCTGGTGACTCGCGTCATCAAGGACTCCGTTATGGCGCAGGTCGATCTGCAGTGTGGTCCGTTCCGAGTCGTGTCGCTGATGTCAGCGGAGGCAGCAACCGAGCTTCAGCTCGAGCCTGGGGTGCTGGCAGTTGCCTCCGTGAAATCCACCCATGTTGTCGTGGAGGTACCAGCAGATCTATGAATACAACTCGTTTATCCCATCGCGACGTTTCTCCGCACAAGGCCACGAAAATCGTGCAAACTCCCCATGCTGCAAGGCTTTTCTCCGCACAAGGCCACAAACGCATTGCGCTGCTCGTTCTCGCCGCAGTCCTTGGCCTGTTGCTCTCGGCCTGCGCCGGGGCGGAGCCTCAAGCGCCAGCCGCGCCGTCGCCGACTTCTCAGGAGTCGTCGGCCGGCGGAGCTATCACGGTGCTCGCAGCTGCCTCGCTGACCGAGGCATTCAACCAGATTGGCGAGGACTTCGAGGCAAAGAATCCTGGTAGCAAGGTCACCTTTAGCTTCGGCTCGAGTGCGACGCTGGCGACTCAGATCGTGCAGGGCGCTCCAGCCGATGTATTCGCGGCCGCCAGCCCGGCAGCCATGAAGATCGTGACCGAAGCTGGTGCTGCCAATGCGCCGAAGGACTTTGCGTCCAATACGCTCGAAATCGCCGTACCCAAGGGAAATCCGCACAAGATCACTGGCTTGCAGGACTTCGGCGACGCGAGCAAGAGGATCGCACTGTGCGCGCCACAGGTGCCTTGTGGCGCAGCAGCGGTCAAGGTCTTCGCCGATGCCAAGATCGTTCCCAAGCCGGACACCCTGGAAGCCGACGTCAAGGCGACCTTGCAGAAAGTCGCATCTGATGAAGTGGATGCTGCGTTGGTCTACAAGACCGATGTCATCGCCGCCGGCGACAAGGTCGACGGAATCCAGTTCCCAGAGGCTCAGCAGGCCATCAACACCTACCCGATCGCCACCTTGAAGGAGTCGAAGAACCCGGCGTTGGCCCAGGCTTTCGTCGGCTACGTTCTCTCAGCTGAGGGCCAGGCAGTGCTGGCCAAGGCAGGCTTTGCCCAGCCCTGAGTTTGAGCCAACACTGGTTGGCGCGCAGCCGGCTGAGAAGCGCCCGGCTGGTACCGGTGCGACGATGCGATCTTGGCAGAGCCGCGTGCCGCTACTGCTCGCTGTGCCGGCCGCAGTCGCTCTGCTCTTCTTGATCTTGCCGCTTGTTGGGCTGGTGATCCGGGCGCCGTGGTCCGACGCCGCAACGGTGCTGACCGGTGCTGGTGCTCTGCAGGCGCTGCAGCTGTCCTTGATCACTGCGACCGTCTCGGTGATCATCGTGCTGCTCACCGGCGTACCGCTTGCCTGGATACTGGCCCGGCCAGGTCTACCTGGAGCCGCACTGCTGCGAGCGCTGATCACCATCCCTTTGGTGCTGCCACCGGTGGTCGGAGGTGTCGCGCTGTTCACCGTGCTCGGCCGAACGGGACTGCTCGGCCGCCCGCTGTACCGGCTCACAGGTTTTGCATTTCCCTTCACCCCGTACGCGGTCATCTTGGCTCAGGTCTTCGTGGCGTTGCCGTTTCTGGTGTTATCGGTAGAGGGAGCTTTGCGAGCATCCGATCGCCGCTACGAGGAAGCAGCCGCGACGCTCGGCGCGCGGCCGGTCACGGTCTTTCGCCGCATCACGTTGCCGCTGATCGGACCCGGCATCGCTGCGGGTGCCGTGCTTGCGTGGGCTCGGGCCCTCGGCGAGTTTGGTGCGACGATCACATTCGCCGGCAACTTCCCGGGCACGACGCGCACCATGCCGCTCGAGGTCTACCTCGCGCTGGAAACCGATCCTGGATCGGCGCTGCTGCTCTCGGTGCTGCTGCTGGCCGTTTCCGTCGCCGTACTTGTGCTACTTCGGGAGCGCTGGGTGAATCGGTGGTAGCCGAGCTATCCGCCGATCTCGGCGTTCACCGCGGCGACTTCAGTCTTGATCTTGAGCTAGAGATCGGTACCGGAGAAGTGGTCGCGCTGCTTGGCCCGAACGGCGCCGGTAAGTCCACCGCGCTCCGGGCACTGGCAGGCCTCCTTCGGATCACCTCCGGCAAGATCACGGTCGGTGGCCAAGTAGTGGCAGATGCAGCCACCGGTATTCACCGGTCCCCGCACGAGCGCCCTATTGGTGTGGTGTTTCAGGATTACCTGCTGTTTCCACACCTGACGGTGCTCGACAATGTCGCGTTCGGGCCACTCGTCAGCGGATCGGATAAGCGGGAAGCCCGGCGACGGGCCGCCCTCTTGCTGGCTCGCGTCGGCATCGCCGACCTCGCACAGTCGAAGCCGCCAGCCATCTCCGGAGGGCAAGCACAGCGGGTAGCGCTGGCGCGCGCCCTCGCGACGGAGCCGCGCCTGCTGCTGCTGGATGAACCGCTGGCTGCCCTGGACGCCAGGACCCATCTACTGGTACGCACCGAGGTACGTCGTCACCTGGCCGATTTCTCCGGTGCGACCCTGCTCGTGACCCATGATCCGATCGACGCCTCGGTGCTGGCAGACCGGCTCATTGTCCTTGAGCATGGCCGTGTGGTGCAGCAGGGTACGCCGCTACAGGTGGCGCGCCAGCCACGGACCGACTATGTCGCCAGACTCGTCGGCCTGAATCTGCTGGCGGGCAGCGGTCGCGGTCATCGGGTACTGCTGCCGGGCGGGGGAGCGGTGGAGCTGGCGGAACCAGTCTCGGGAGATGTCTATATTGCGTTCCGGCCAGCAGCTGTGTCGTTGTTCGTGCATCGTCCTGACGGATCGCCGCGCAATGTGTGGGCCGGTCGCATTGCCACGCTTGAGCCGCACGGTGAGGGCGTACGCGTCGAAGTCGGTGAGGTTCCGGACCGGACATCGAGCATCCTGGTCGAAATCACGCCGGCGGCGGTCGCCGACCTGGACCTGAGGCCCGGCAGGGAAGTTTGGGCAGCCGTCAAGGCGTCCGACATCGAGGTCTATTCCTCCTGATGTGAGCTGCTCGCCGCGATCGCCCTTCTGATCCGTCGCGAGAACGTCACAGTGGCTTCGGGGGACGGCAAGCTAGCAGCTCGCCACGACCGTAAAACTTCAACGGACCGGCTGCATATGGCGCAACCACAGTGTCGCCGCCTTTCAGATGCCCTGTTCGTCCATCGGCCAGTTCAATGTCACCGCTGAGTACGACGAGGACTGCGAAGCCCGGATCGAGCGTTGCCTCACCGTTCACCGCGACTCGCTCAAGCCGGAAGTACTGGTCTGCGGCTCTGGGCAGCACCGAGGAACCGAAGCCGGCGGCCCCCACCAGCTCATCAATCTCCTCGCTGCTCCGGCCCCGACATTCGACTGCCTGCAGCGCTAAATCGAATCCAAGCCCGAGGTGTCCATCATGTTCACCGTCCAGTTCGAATCCCTGCCACTCCAACAAGATCGACAGGTCCTCGGGCTCCTGCAGTTCCACCAGGAAAACACCTGCACCAGGTGCATGCAAAACGCCCGGCGGCACGTAGACGATGTCACCAGGCTGCGTTGCGACTCGGTGAAGCAAGCCGCGCATCGTGTCGACGTCTTGGGTAATCACCAGCTCCTTGAGCTCGGCGACAGTCACATCCCGCCGGAGCCCCAGGTAGACCTCGCCCCCGTCGACTATGAACCATGCCTCCGCTTTGCCGTGTGCCCGGCCCAGGTGCTGCGCTGCGAACGAGACGTCCGGATGGGCGTGAAGGGGAAGGCGCTGAGCGGCATCCAAGAGCTTGACGAGAAGGCGTGTGTCGACACCGAACTGTTCGAGGTGCGCGGGTGCCAGCCATAGCTGCGGTTGCTCTTTGATCACGGCTTTCAAAGAGCGGCCGTCCGGAAGCGTGCTGAGGCCGAGGGACTCCTCACCGGCAAGCGTCGTGGTCGATGCGATCCAATCCTCCGGCTCGTGGTCGCCGGCAGGCGGCTCGCCGCGAAAGGTCGTGATCTTTCGGCCGCCGCGGTAGAAGCGATCCGGGGGACGGTTGGAAGGAAGCAGGATGACGTTCACGAAGCGGTCCCCCCTCGTCGTCAAACTTGAAGCCAGGTACGCAGCGTACGGCTGGGCCCATTTGGTCTTCGAGCGCCGTGGCGAACGCTCGTGCCTCGGAACGAGCTGGCAGTCCACAGGTGAGCTGGTGGGCCAAAGGGCAGAGTCATCGGAGAACTGAGGCGTGGTACGCCGATGTGCTAGCTGGTAGCCGCTGGAGAATGTCGGGATGGTGGCTCTCCGCGAACTCTTTCTGCCCCTGCTCGGCAACTGGACCGGCATCGAGCAGCAGGCCGCCTCACCGTGGGCCACCGCAACCTCGGCAAGGGCGATGATCGTCTTCAAGCTAGACGTCAGTGACCGGGTCGTCGTGCAGGACTACCGGCAAGTGCGAGCTGATGGCGAGGAGTTCTCCGGACACGGAGTGTTCATGATCGATAGTGCTGATACGCTCTCTCCGGCTACGCGGATGCCGATCCTGTGGTGGTTCTTCGACTCCTATGGATATCCGCCGCACCCGGCTCATGGCGGCTGGCAGAGCAACGAGTTGATCATGCAGAAGACGACGCCGCGAGGGGTGGCCGAGCATCGTCTCGCCGTCGCTGACGATCAGCTCAGCTACCGGATTCGGCTCCGACTTGATGAGAGCGCTGAGATGCAGGACTTTCTGAACGGAACGTACCGACGCATCAGCGGACACTGATGTCAACGGCTCAGACGGCGCAGCTGAAGGTGAGCTGGTACCCGCTGGATGAGTCACCTTCGACTGTTGGCATCTGCAGGTCGTATCCATCGCTGAAGACCATGTCAGACTTCAAACTCACCCGGCTGAGATTGCTGATGCTTTGTTCATAACCACTCGTGGCGTAGACCGCTTTGGCGGTGGCCTCGGGTAGCGCCAGCTGCGACGTAGCGATCTTGTTCGCGCTGCTCGTCGCCTTGGCCAGACTGGGATAGACCTCGAAGTGAATGTGCGGCCAGCGCCCCGAGTAGCAGGCGGGGAAGATCGTCGTGAACTTCACCTGACCTTGATCATCAGTCTCCTGAACGCCACGCAGATAGTTCTCATTGGTGACGCCCTGGGAATACAGCGAATACCGGCCTTCGCGGTCGCAATGCCAGATATAGACGGCGCCACCCGCCAACGGCGAATTGTTCTTCGCGAAGTCGTTGATCGTCATGGTCACGCTGAGTGGCACGCCCTCGGCCTTGGTCGTACTCGATCCGATCCTCGACGTGATGTCGCTGCGAACGATGCCACTCTCGGTCAGCACATTCGCCCCATTGGAACCATCGCCGGGGTAGGGGCCTGATGTCTCCTCAGGTATCTCCCCGCCGGCAGTGTCAGTGGTCTGAGTGGCCTCAGCGGCATCGCCACCCGATGCGCAGGCCCCAAGTGTGATCAGGCCAGCACCCGCGAGCCCCACGCCAGCAACCAGCTTGAGCATGCCACGCCGATGCAGCAACCGCGGCAGGTCATAGTCCAGGCCACGATCATGGTTCTCTAGGTCCTTCTCCCGGTGGTCGATCCGGATCTTGATCAACTCTTTCTTTGATCGGATGTCGCTAGCTGCAGGCGGTCTGCTCTCACAGGCTAGGGGCGCGTGGCGGTCGGCTCTCAAGAGAATTCACTCATTCACACGGCGCACACAGCAGCTCACAGTCGATCCACAGCAGCCCGAGCAGAATGAGCCTGTGGCTAACAGCGATGTCCGAGAAGGGACCTTTCGCGGCGGCTTGCCATACCTCGTAATCGGGTCCGGTGAGCCGCTGGTCTATCTGTGCGGATCGACGCCTAACCATCGAAACCCGCGACCTGGCCTCGAGCGGACCCTCACGTTGCGAACAGTTAGCCCCCTGGCCCGCGCCGGTTTCGAGGTCTACTTCACCAACCGCTGGCCTGGCATGCCGCTCGACATCAGCTTTGCCGAGGTTGCCGAGCGTCATGCACAGGCGATTCTCGATCACTTCGGTCAGCCGGTGAACGTGCTGGGCGCAAGCACCGGCGGATCCGTGGCCCTCCAGCTGATTGCGGACCGTCCTGACGCGGTACGCAAGGCAGTGATTGCCTGTGCCGCGTACACGCTTGGTCCGCTTGCCAAGCACGCGCAGGACAAGATGTTGCGTACGGTCGAAGCGACGGGTGGCTACTCCGCCGAGGTCATCCTCGACTCAATGCAAGCCAAGATCCGTTGGCGCTGGGCGCGGGCGCTGTTTGCTCCGCTGGCAATGCTCGCTGCCAGGCGCGTCATTATCGAGAATCCGACTGACACACTTGCCATGCTGCGTGCCGAGGATGCCTTTGACGTACGAGATCGGCTTCCTCACATCCCAACCGAGACACTCGTTATCTGCGGTGCGCAAGACCCCTTCTGGACACCGGAGATGTTTGCCGAGACGGCGTTCCGGATACCGAACGGAAAGCTGATCATGTATCGAAATCGGGGCCACGCGCTGATCACCGCCCCGGAATTCTTCCGAGACGTCACGACGTTTCTGCGGGGCTGAGCACGTAGCCTGACTGCGTGGCACGGCTCGACTCGGTCAATATCGGACGTCCACTGCCCAACCCATATAAAGAGACGGGGTGGACGGGGATCGGCAAGCAGCCGATCAGTGAGCCGGTCGAGGTACGCGGCCCTGGGCCAAAAACCACCGGACTGGGCAGCGGGCTGGTCGGGGATTTCATCGGTGACGGCAAGCATCACGGCGGCGACGATCAGGCGGTCTATGCCTTCCAGCGTGAAGATCTCGACGAGTGGGAGCGCCGGCTCGGCCGCGAACTGCCGAACGGTTTCTTCGGCGAGAACCTGACGACGTCGGGTCTTGAAATCAACGATGCGCGTATCGGTGAGCGCTGGCGGATTGGTGAGGAGGTCGTTCTGCAGGTGACGGTGCCACGGATACCCTGTTCGACCTTCCGAGGCTGGATGGGGGAGAAGGGCTGGGCGAAGATCTTTACTGCAGCTGGGCGACCGGGCGCATACCTCAGGGTGATTACCTCTGGAGCGATCAAGTCCGGCGATCCCATCGAGGTCATCGATCGTCCTGATCATCAGGTCACTATCACCTTATTGTTCAAAGCCACCACCACAGAGCGTGAGCTGCTGCCGCGACTTCTTGCTGCAGAGGCGTACCTCGATCCCGAAACGATTGAAATGGCACGTCAAGGCAAGGTCTTTCTACTGGACTGAGTCTGAACACCTGCTCTTCCGACTTGGGGTTGCGATCCTTGGAATAATCCGCTCTTCTGCAACGCTGCAAGCATGTCGTAATGCGGCACCGGGGAATTTTTGACCACGGCAAAGTCAGCAGATAGCCTTGATCCTTGTGTTCGGGCTCGCCCGACACCTTGTGCGTGCCCGAATGTCTTCGTACCGGCGGTGTTCGCACGCCTGACCTATTCGGAATTCCGAACGGTCGCAGCCACTCGACATGAAGAAAAGAGATACAACGCGGTGCCCACAATTCAGCAGTTGGTCCGTAAGGGCCGCGAGGACAAGGTGAGCAAGACCAAGACGCCTGCGCTCAAGGGTTCGCCTCAGCGTCGTGGCGTGTGCACTCGGGTGTACACGACCACGCCGAAGAAGCCCAACTCAGCGCTCCGCAAGGTCGCTCGTGTCCGGCTCTCCTCTGGAGTTGAGGTCACCGCATATATCCCCGGTGTCGGCCACAACTTGCAGGAGCACTCCATGGTGCTGGTACGCGGTGGCCGGGTCAAGGATCTGCCGGGCGTCCGCTACAAAATCATCCGCGGCTCGTTGGATACCCAGGGCGTCAAGAACCGCAAGCAGGCTCGCAGCCGATACGGCGCGAAGAAGGAGAAGTAATGCCTCGGAAGGGCCCCGCGCCGAAGCGTCCGGTGGTTGCCGACCCGGTGTACGGGTCGCCGCTAGTGAGTCAGCTCGTCTCCAAGATCTTGTGGAACGGCAAGAAGACGGTTGCGCAGGACATCGTCTACACCGCGCTCGAAGGGACTCGGACCAAGACCGGGGTGGACCCGGTGCAAACACTCAAGCGGGCACTCGACAACGTTCGGCCCTCGCTGGAGGTCAAGAGCCGCCGCGTTGGTGGCGCCACCTACCAGGTCCCGGTCGAAGTCAAGCCTGCCCGCGCGACCACACTGGCGATGCGCTGGCTGGTGGGCTTCTCACGGCAACGCCGCGAGAAGACTATGGCCGAACGCCTGATGAACGAGATCCTCGACGCATCCAACGGCCTAGGAGCTGCGGTGAAGCGCCGCGAGGACACCCACAAGATGGCGGAGGCGAACAAGGCCTTTGCCCACTACCGCTGGTAACTGACCAACTTGTCAGAACCCAGCTGACCAGTAGCTCATTTTTCGTTCTGACAACTCAGGAAGACCCTTATGGCTGTCGACATCAAGACTGATCTGTCCAAGGTCCGCAATATCGGGATTATGGCCCACATTGATGCGGGCAAGACCACGACGACCGAGCGCATCCTCTTTTACACCGGCATCAACTACAAGATCGGTGAGGTGCACGAGGGCGCCGCGACCATGGACTGGATGGAGCAGGAGCAGGAGCGGGGGATCACCATCACCTCCGCCGCTACGACGTGCCATTGGAAAGATCACCAGATCAACATTATCGACACTCCTGGGCACGTCGATTTCACCATTGAGGTGGAGCGTTCGCTGCGCGTGCTCGACGGGGCTGTCGCCGTCTTCGATGGCGTTGCCGGCGTCGAGCCACAAAGTCAGACCGTGTGGCGCCAGGCTGACCGCTACCGTGTGCCACGGATTTGCTTTGTCAACAAGCTCGACCGCACCGGCGCTAGCTTCGAGCACTGCGTGGAAACGATCAAGAACCGGCTGAATGCCATTCCCGCAGTCGTCCAGCTGCCGATTGGCTCTGAGGCGAACTTCATCGGTGTTATCGATTTAATCGAGATGCGCGCGCTCACCTGGCGTGGCGAGACCAAGATCGGCGAGGACTACACCGTCGAAGAGATCCCCACTGAGCTGGTTGATCAGGCACAGGAGGCTCGTCACGCGCTGATCGAGCTGGTGGCCGACCACGACGATCACATGATGGAGGCCTACCTCACCGACGAGGACTCGATCACTCCGGAGCTGCTCCAGGACTCGATCCGGCGCGCGGTACTGGAGTCCAGGATCACTGCCGTGCTCTGCGGCAGCGCCTTCAAGAACAAAGGTGTGCAGCCGCTGCTGGACGCCGTGATCGCGTACCTGCCATCTCCGCTCGATGTTCCCGCAATCATCGGGTTCAAGCCCGGCGACGAGTCGATCAAGATCGAACGGCACCCCGCCGACTCCGATCCGTTCGCGGCCCTGGCGTACAAGATCGCAGCCGATCCGCACCTCGGCAGGCTGACCTACATCCGCCTCTACTCCGGCAAGCTCGAGGCCGGCTCGACAGTGCTGAATGCCACCAAGGGTCGGCGGGAACGCATCGGGAAGATCTATCAGATGCACGCCAACAAGCGGCAGGAGATCGCCTCTGTTGGCGCGGGCCAGATCGTCGCCGTAATGGGTCTCAAGGACACAACCACCGGCGAGACGCTATGCGACATGAGCAAGCCGGTACAGCTGGAGTCCATGGACTTCCCCGCGCCGGTCATCGAGCAGGCGATCGAGCCGAAGACCAAGTCTGACCAGGAAAAGCTGGGCATGGCGATCCAGCGGTTGGCCGAAGAGGATCCGACATTCCGAGTGCACACCGACGACGAGACCGGGCAAACGATCATCGCCGGCATGGGTGAGCTGCACCTGGAGATCTTGATCGATCGGATGAAGCGAGAGTTTCGGGTCGGCGCCAACATCGGCAAGCCGCAGGTGGCCTACCGCGAGACGCTGCGCAGGCCGGTAGAAAAGGTCGAATACACCCACAAGAAGCAGTCGGGTGGATCCGGGCAGTACGGCAAGGTGATCATCAGTGTGGAACCACTGCCGGCTGGCTCAGGGTATGAGTTCGTCAATTCGATCACGGGCGGGCGCATCCCCAAGGAGTACATCCCGGCGGTCGACGAGGGCGTTCAGGACGCCATGCAGTTCGGCGTGCTCGCCGGCTATCCGGTCGAGGATGTCAAGGTCAGCCTGATCGACGGCGCCTACCACGACGTTGACTCTTCGGAGCTCGCTTTCCGGATTGCCGGTTCCATGGTGTTCAAGGAGGCGGCACGTCGTGCCGATCCGGCGCTGTTGGAGCCGGTGATGGCAGTTGAGGTCACCACCCCCGAGACCTATCTCGGAACCGTGATCGGTGATCTGAACGCCAGGCGTGGTCATGTTCAGGCAATGAACGACGTGCATGGCAATAAGGTCATTCAGGCACTCGTTCCGCTGTCGGAGATGTTCGGTTACGTCGGGGACTTGCGATCGAAGACGTCTGGACAGGCGTCCTACTCGATGGAGTTCCATTCCTACGCGGAGACGCCGAAGACCATCGCCGAAGAGATCATTCAAAAAGCGCGGGGGGAATGATCGACAAATCCGGCCCTACGGGCCAGCGAGGATCCCGTTTGACCTAGGGTGAATCGTCCACAAAACTTAGGCCGGGTCAATCCGGCCATCTGACCAGAAACCCAAGAACGAAACGCCACGCGACCGGCGCGGCGTACATCCAGGAGGAGCCTCAGTGGCAAAGGCGAAGTTCGAGCGGACAAAGCCGCACATCAACATCGGCACCATCGGACACATCGACCACGGCAAGACCACCCTGACCGCGGCGATCACCAAGGTGCTGCACGACAAGTTCCCGACCCTCAACCAGGTGTCGGCGTTCGAGCAGATCGACAAGGCGCCCGAAGAGCGCCAGCGCGGTATCACGATCTCGATCGCGCACGTGGAGTACCAGACCGAGAAGCGGCACTACGCCCACGTGGACTGCCCAGGTCACGCCGACTACATCAAGAACATGATCACCGGTGCGGCTCAGATGGACGGCGCCATCCTCGTCGTCGCCGCTACCGACGGCCCGATGCCGCAGACGCGGGAGCACGTGCTGCTGGCCCGCCAGGTCGGCGTACCTGCGATCGTGGTTGCGCTCAACAAGTGCGACATGGTCGACGACGAAGAGATCTTGGAGCTGGTCGAGCTCGAGGTTCGGGAGCTGCTCAGCGAGTACGAGTTCCCGGGTGACGACCTCCCCGTTATCAGAGTTGCCGCGTTGCCGGCACTCAACGGTGACGACAAGTGGAGCGACGCCGTGATGGAGCTGATGGACAGTGTTGACAACTACATCCCGCAGCCCATCCGCGAGGTCGACAAGCCGTTCCTGATGCCGGTGGAGGACGTCTTCACGATCACCGGTCGCGGCACCGTGGTCACCGGCCGCATCGAGCGCGGCGTGATCAAGGTCATGGAAACCGTCGACATCATCGGTATTCGCGACACCAAGCAGACCACCACCGTCACCGGCGTGGAGATGTTCCGCAAGCTGCTCGACGAGGGTCAGGCGGGCGAGAACGTCGGCCTGCTGCTGCGCGGCACCAAGCGCGAGGACGTCGAGCGCGGCATGGTGGTGATCAAGCCGGGCACCACGACACCGCACACCGATTTCGAGGCTCGCGTTTACGTCCTGTCCAAGGAGGAGGGCGGCCGGCATACACCGTTCTTCAACAACTACCGTCCGCAGTTCTACTTCCGCACCACCGACGTGACTGGTGTGGTGAACCTTCCGGAGGGCACCGACATGGTCATGCCCGGCGACAACACCGATATGTCCGTGCAGCTCATCCAGCCGATCGCCATGGAGGAAGAGCTGAAGTTCGCTATCCGTGAGGGCGGTCGTACGGTTGGCGCCGGTCGAGTGACCAAGATCATCAAGTGACCACCGCAATTTGATCAAGGAAGGCCCTGGACTTCGGCAGAAGTCCAGGGCCTTCTTCTCGCCGCGCGGTCGCCGGAGTTAGATAACAGACAGCGGTTTGATCGTCCGATCCAGCTGGCAACTCCTAGGAGGTCATCGTGGCAGGCACCGTCGCTCGCGTCACCGAGATCAGCGCCAGGTCCGACACCAGTTTCGAAGACGCCGTGAAGGTCGGTCTCGAGCGGGCCAACTCGACACTCCGCGGGGTCACCTCGGCTTGGGTCAAGGAGCAGTCGGTCGATGTCCAGAACGGCGCGATTGTTGCCTACCGTGTCAATCTGCTGGTGACGTTCATCCTGGAGTAAGGCAATGCGGGCTGAGCTCGTCGAAGCCTGCGCCCTTCGACAAGCTCAGGGCATCTAACCCGCTTTCACTCCTGCGCGAGTAAGGCCACTGGGTAAGTCGCCAGTAGGTCTGTTAACAGAACCGTGTTGCTCCAGCGCCGATCGGTCAGCGCATCGATATAGGTGCCGGCGAGCTGGACAGTAGAGTCACGCCACCCGCCAGCAGCGGCGAGGGCAACGGGTAGCCGAGTAGCCAGCGTGATCGCTCCGCCTCGATCGAAGCCGATCAGATGATCATGCGCGGGACCGCTCGCGGCTATCGGCCGGTAGTCGTTGAACCAGTCCGGTCGGCTACGTCGTAACCGAAGCGCCTGCCGGGTGATCCAGAGCTTTGCCGCGCCTGTTTCATCAAGGCCGGGTGGGCCATCGCCGAGGTCTTCGAGCAGCCGAATGCGCCGGGCAAAGTCAACTGGTCGTCGGTTGTCTGGGTCCACCAGCGAGTCGTCCCATAGCTCGGTGCCTTGGTAGACGTCCGGGATGCCTGGCATCGTCAGTTGCACGAGCTTCTGGCCAAGGGAGTTCGACCAGCCCGGAGCCGTGACGAGCCGATCCAGATTGTCCCACGCCGCGCGTAGCTGGCGATCGGCGTACGCCGCGTCGACTGCCTCGTGCACCACCGTTTCGAAGGATGTATCCGGAGCGGTCCAGGTCGTGCCATCGCTTGCCTCACGCATGGCCTTTTCGGCGTACGCGTGCATCCGGGCCGGCTCGATAGGGCCGGCGCCGACGAGCGTCTGTGCAAGGAAGTAGCCGAACATCCGATTCGGGATTGCGGTCATGCTCAAGAACAGGTTCGCGAAGTCGGCCCACGGCTCAGGAATCTCCGACAACACCGCCAACCGGGCGCGCACATCCTCGCCACGCTTGGTGTCGTGAGTCGACAAACTGGTCATGGAGCCGGGCAATCGGTCCTGCCGCGCGATCTGCAAGGCATGGAAATCCTGCAACGGGATGCCGAACTGTCCCGGATCGCCGCCGACCTCGTTGAGCGCGACGAATCGCGAGTAGCGGTAGTACGTGGTGTCTTCGACCCCCTTGGCCATCGCCGCGCCGCTCAGCTGCTGCATGCGTAGTGCCAGATCATCGCCATGATCATGAAGTCGGGGACTGAGTTGATCAATGGCGGCGACCAGGCCAGGCCGGCGCCGCTTGGCGGTCGCGATAGCGTGATCAAGATGTCTGACGCCGTCCGGCAGATATGAGCGGTAGACGTCAAAGGCGATGGCGATCTCGGCAATGGCCGCTGCCGCATCTGGAATGTCCGGAGCAAGTGCCGCCATCCGCCGTACCTCGGCCGGGAGCAGCACCTCGACGACCAACCGCTTCCCGGCCTCGATGTGCTCAGTGATGGTGCGCTGATCAGAGGTGAGCTGCTGATAGAGCGCGGTGAACTCGCGCTCACGATCAGAATCGATAAAGACTCCAGCAACCTCGCGCATGGCGTCATATCCCGTGCTGCCAGCGACCGGCCAGCTGGTTGGCAGCTCCTCGCCGGGTTCCAGGATCTTCTCTACGGTGATCCATTGCTCTGCAGCGAACGAGCGCAGCTCCTCTAGGTAGCCGAGTGGGTCCCGCAGGCCGTCGGGATGATCGATCCGCAGCCCGGTCAGCCCGTTGTCGCACCAGGTTCGGATCAGCGCATGGGTGGCTGTGAAGACTTCAGGATCTTCAACGCGTACGCCAGCCAAAGTGGTGATCGCGAAGAATCGGCGATAGTTCAGCTCGCGATTGCCTCGCGAGTGATGGATTAACTGATAGTGCTGTCGATCATGGACCGCAGCGACGTCGTCGCCTTCGGACCAGCTTCCTGGTGCGAGCGGGAAGCGGTGTTCGAAGTAGCGCAGCTCGCCGTCCGTAACGCTCAGCTGTGGATCGTCACCGAGGATAGGTACCACGATGCGTCCGCGGCTCCAGTCGATATCGAACCACCCGGCGTACGGCGATTCCTTGCCGAGCCGCAGCACGTCCCACCAAGCCGGATTTTCGATCGGATGCTCAATGCCCAGATGGTTGGGCACGATGTCGATGATCACCCCCAGACTTCCCATGCGCGCGCCGGTGAGCAGCTGTTCCAAGCCGGCCTCACCGCCGCGATCATGATCGACACGAAAAACGTCCGTGGTGTCGTAACCATGATCAGACCCCACCGTCGACTGCAGTATCGGCGACAGATACACCGCACCCACCCCAAGCTCGCTGAGATAGCCGATCAATCGAGCCGCATCGTCCAGCGTGAAGCGGCGATTGATCTGCAGGCGATACGTCGAGCTGGGGATGGTCACCCGGTCGACCCTAATCGACCTCAGTGCGAGATCGCCCCTGGCCGTACCGTGGCATCAGCCGACTTGCGAAGGCTCCTCCCGGCGCCCGACGTCTCACGAGCTCGCGTCCGAGCCGAAGAATTGCGCGGCCTCCCGGGCGATCTCCTCGGCAGGAACGTCTCGGACATGCTGGTCGAAGGCCCAGCGGTGTCCCGATGGGTCTAGCACCTGGCCCGTACGGTCGCCCCAAAAAGCGTCATTGACGGGTTCGAAGATTGTGGCGCCGGCCTGCAAGGCTCGATCGAAGGCTGCATCTGCATCGGGCACGGTAAGGCGCAGTGCCGCCGGAGTACCACCCAAGCTCGCTGGGGTGCGCAGTCCCGCCGCCGGGTATTCGCCAGCAACAGCGAGTGCGGTGTCGCCGAGCTGCAATTGCACCGTCACCGTTCGGCCGTCCGGGAGCGCCAACCGGCTCGTTTCTTCTGCGCCTAAGACGGCGACATACCAGGCAGCGGCACTATCGGGATCATTCACCACGAGATGAATTGCGATGGCATTCATATTGAAACCATACACCCAGACCATACATAGTGTCTGAGCAGTGTGTATGGAGAGGCTGTATGGTCAGCTTGTGACTCAATCTCGACCGCGCGGACTCAGCAGGCGAGACGCGGCCCCAAGGCCGGCCACGGTGCCGGCCGCCGAGCTGCGAGACCGCATTCTGACGGCACTTGTCACCTTGCTGGAGAGCAAGAGGTTTGCCGAGATCAGCGTGGCGGCGATTATCCGCACCGCGAAGGTCTCGCGCGCCAGCTTCTACTTCTACTTTGCCAGCAAACAGGCCGTACTCGGCGAACTCGTCAAAGATGCCGTTGGCGAGGGTATGCAAGCAGCGGCGCCATGGGTCGCCAGCAGCGAAGACCCACTGCAGCGACTTCTGGCCGGAGTTCGCAGCGGTGCTGAATTGTGGCGCCGCAACGCCGGAGTTCTGAAGGCCATCGTCGAAAGCTGGGGTACCGACGATGAGCTTCGCCAGCTGTGGCTGGACCAGATGAACGCGTTTACGCAAGCCGCGGCCGCACGCATCCGTACCGACTCCGTCGCGCTGGAGTATCTCAACGGGCTGGAGGTCGACGCTGTCGCTGCGTCCTTGACATGGCTTGGCGAGCGCATGTACTACCTTGCCGCTGCTGGGGTGCCGCCTTTCAACGACGAGACCGTATTGATCGACACATTGACCAATGCGTGGACCTCGAGCATCTATGGCCAGCGGGTTCCTCAGCCAGCTGACGACCCTGTCTCTGAGTCATAGCATGATCACGAAGCCGCTGCGGCGGGGGTCGGCGCCGCCGCCGAGAGGGCTGAGAGCGGATACGCCACCGAAGTAGGGATCCCGGTGGTCGGCAATCGCGGTGGGGTAGCCGTTTGCCTCGAGCGAAGTGATGACGTGGGAGAAGAAGCCAGGCTCCAACCTGACGAGGTCCGGCAGCGCATTCAGTCGAGGTGCGTCGATCGCGTCCTGCGGTGCGGCACCGCGCAACATTCGAAGCACGCATTGCACGAGAGCTGGCCGGATCCGGCTTCCGCCGGCCGCGCCGGCGATGGCGGCCAGCTGACCATGATCATCTAGTGCGATCAGCGGCGACATCATGGAGCCCATCCGGGTTCCTGGTGGCACCATCCCCCTGACCAGTTCCCCTTCACCCAACATGGAATTCAGGTGCACGCCGTACCCCGGCACCCACACGCCCGATCCCAAGCCGAGACTTGTGGTGATCACGCAGCCGTCGCCACCTTCGTCGACGGCGACGACATTGGTCGTCTCGGCGCGCTTGCTCGGCGCCCGCAAGGCGTCGACCAATGCTGCCGCCGACGTGGCGTCAGTCGTGGGGTCTCCATGCACCATCGGCGCCACTCGGCCAATGGTGCCCAGCAGGTCATCAAGATCATTACCGCGGGCGTGCACGGTGAAGTCGTTCACTCGAACGGTGCGCGGGGCCGATTCGATCACGTGGTACGCGTCAAGGTCCTCTTGGCTCAGGGCGCCGCCGTCGGAGACCGAAACCACCAGCGCATCGGCGTACGCGCCGTGATAGAAGGCGTGCGGATCGCGCAGCATCAGCTCATAGGCCCGATGATGATCGGGATGGCGCAGCGGATCGCCGGCGTGCAGCAGGGAACCGTCTGGACGCTGATACACCTCGATCCCGTCTCCGACGACCATCGCCGCGGCAACGCGCGGCAGCACCTGGGCGTGCATGGCGGGGAACGGTGTTCCGTACGAAGCCTCCCGGCCGGCAGCTGTGACGGCGCTCCAGGACAGTCGGCCCCACCGCTGCCACAAATAGTGGGCTCCCGCCGGAATGCCAGGTACGGCGACCGTCGCCGGCCCGATCTCGTACGGCACGTGCTGGCCGATGAAGATCACTTCAATGGACTTGGCGGGGCTGGGGCGTTTGCCACCCAGACCCGGCACGCTGACGAAGAAGTCCAGGCAACGCACCTCACCCGTTGCGGCGTCGAAGACTGTGGCAAAGCCACCGCCACCTAGCCCGGTGAAGATCGTTTCTGCAGCACAGCTGACGAGCATCATCGAGACGGCCGCGTCTACCGCGCTGCCGCCGCGGGAGAGGATGTCCGCCCCGGCCTGCGCCGTCGACGGGTGTCCTGCGGCGACGCCGGCCCGCATCTTCATCGCAGCCCGTTTCTCACGCGTGCGAGCCTAGTGGCCGCCGGTTCCGGCCACAGGAGGATCTGGGCATCGTCCCAGGCACTGCGGCGGCCGAGGCGGGTTTGGCTGAGAGGCTGAACCTGTGAAGTTCATCGGTCGTCTGAGTGGGTAGTGAAAACTTCTCTGTCGTCGGCCCTGCGAATCAGCAGGCAGAGCAATACCGAATACTGGCTGGTTGCTGCCAGCGGGCCAGTGCTGCTTGGGGCTGCGCTAGTCGGCTGGTGGCTCAGTTGGCTGTCGGCATCCACCGCCATGTTCTGCTTCCTGCTGCTCGCAACGCTGGTCGCGGGCTATTCGCGCAATAGAAGCCTCCGCATCGCCGACCTTGTCACACTCTTGCGAGGGCTGGGCGTCTGCTTTCTTGCCGGGCTTTCTCTTCAGGCTCTGGCCGGCGGTCTGACTGCTACGGGCGTCCTGACGATGATCATTATGAGCACGCTGTGCCTGACGCTTGATGGCCTCGACGGCAGACTCGCCCGTGCCAGGGGAGAGGCGACCGCTTTCGGTGCGAGGTTCGACATGGAGACCGATGCGGCGATGCTGGCGGTACTGAGTATTGCTGTCGCGGCGCTCGGCATCGCCGGCTGGTGGGTGCTGGCGATCGGCGCGATGCGATACGGCTACATCGCTGTGTCGATGGTCCTGCCGGCATTGCCTCCTGAACTGCCTGCACGTTATTCCGCAAAAATCGTGGCGGTAGTCCAGGCGGTCGCGCTGATCACCGCGCTGACCTTTGGACTGACACACAGTCAGCAATGGCTGCCTACTACTTTTCTGTTGGTTGCGCTCGCACTGCTGTGCTGGTCATTCGGCCGTGACATGATCGTGCAGTTCCGGCGTTCGTTGTGACGCTGGGAAATCGGTGCAACGCCCGCGCGATCCCGGCGGAGTGAGCCTCGGGCGCGGAGCATCCAACATTGCGCGAACAGAGCTCAATAAAGGGGCTAGCAAGTGAAGGTCTTGAAGATTCTCGGGATCGTGTTCGGAATCCTGCTGCTCTTGACCGGTGGTGGACTGCTCGCCGGATCGGCGCTAGCCAGCAAGGGCCAAGGCGCCTTCCAGCAGGAGCTTGCCAAGTCTGGATATGCCGGGCCGGTCGAAGGCACAGTGAAGTCGGTCGACCAGAGCAGCCCGGTGATCGTGACAGTGAGCTACACCGACAAGCAGGGCAAGACGCACACCGGCAAAGGGGCGGCATCCGGCCCTACGCCACCCAGCGTGGGTGACACCGTGTCGACCTACTACAGCACCAGCGATCCGAGCCAGATTCTCGTAGTCAACGTGCCGGGTCTGGGCAATCTGAGCGGCGTCGCGGCGACGCTGCGGATCTCCGGCATCATCTGCCTGATCGCCGGAGCCGTGCTGCTCATAGCAGGCATTTTGGGACTCCTGCTGGGCAAGCAGCCGGCCGTCGCTGCGGCAGGTCCGGCCTACCCGACTGCCATTCCGGGGCAGTCACCTGGTGGATACCCCGCACAGCCCTATCCGCAGCAGCCGCCGGGTCAGCCGTATCCGCCTCAGCAGTACCCGCCGCAGCAGCAGTACCCGCCGCAGCAGTATCCAGGGCCTCAGCCGCCGGATCAGCCAAATTCACCTCAGCAGTATCCGCCCCAGCGATAGCAGCATTTTCTGCGCGATTTACCTTGCTCCTGACGCGAATTTGATCTGACCGGAGTCTGGTGACAGAATCGTCAGGTTGCTCCGACGGGGTCGCCGGGGTGAGCCATGCTTGTCGGGCCTGAAGGCCCGATGGCGAGGTCGCCGAACCGCGAGATCCTGAACTGCTCGGTTGCCTGGACGCCCGGTCCAGGGCCGGGCCACCTCCTCAGCACGCAAGGGATGGGGTGTGGTGCGCCGAAAGTTGGCCGACACACCCGACCGCGGGGGTCGGAGCGAGCGGATGCTTGATCACGTCCGTGAGCAAGCAACAGTCAACCTCATGAGGACGAGAAGAAGGACGAGAAGGTGGCGGGACAAAAGATCCGCATCAGGCTCAAGGCCTATGACCACGAGGTCATCGATTCGTCGGCGCGCAAGATCGTCGACACGGTGACGCGTACTGGCGCCAAGGTCGCTGGGCCGGTGCCACTGCCTACGGAGAAGAACGTCTTCTGCGTCATCCGCTCTCCGCACAAGTACAAGGACAGCCGGGAGCACTTCGAGATGCGGACGCACAAGCGTCTCATCGACATCATCGACCCGACTCCCAAGACCGTCGATTCTTTGATGCGGCTCGACCTGCCGGCCGGTGTCGATATCGAGATCAAGCTCTGAGGACGATCAACGATGACCGCCACCAAGACTGAACGCACCGTCAAGGGCATGCTGGGCACCAAGCTCGGTATGACCCAACTCTGGGATACCAACAACCGCGTTGTCCCGGTCACCGTGGTCCAGGCCGGACCTTGCGTTGTGACTCAGGTCCGGACGCCGGATGTCGACGGGTACTCAGCGGTCCAGCTCGGCTTCGGCGCCGTAAAGGCCAAGCAGCTGACCAAGCCCAGTGCCGGACACTTCGACAAGGCTGGGGTCACGCCCCGCAAACACCTGGTGGAGATCCGAACCGGTGACGCGAGCGAATACACCCTCGGCCAGGAGCTCAGTGCCGATGTCTTCGCGGCAGGCGATGTGATTGATGTAACTGGTGTCAGTAAGGGCAAGGGCACTGCTGGGGTCATGAAGCGCCACGGTTTCTCGGGCTTACGCGCCTCCCACGGCGTTCATCGCAAGCACCGCTCACCCGGCTCCATTGGCGGCTGCGCCACACCCGGACGGGTTTTCAAGGGGCTCCGGATGGCCGGCCGGATGGGTGCTGAGCGAGTCACCGTACAGAACCTCGTGGTGCACGGCGTCGACGCAGACCGCGGCTTGATCTTGATCAAGGGCGCTATCCCCGGCAACAAAGGCGGCTTGGTGGTCTTGCGGAGCGCTGCCAAGAAGGGAGATGCGGCATGAGCGACACTCGTACGGTCGATGTGCTCGACGCGAAGGGCGGCAAATCTGGCACCGCCGAGTTGCCTGCCGAGCTGTTTGACGTGCCTGCGAACATTCCGTTGATCCACCAGGTGGTGACTGCCCAGCTTGCTGCGGCGCGGCAGGGCACTCATGCCAGCAAGACGCGTGGTGAGGTACGCGGCGGTGGCGCGAAGCCGTACCGCCAGAAGGGCACTGGTCGCGCCCGCCAGGGCTCCAGGCGAGCACCGCAATTCGTAGGTGGCGGGACGGTTCACGGTCCGCAGCCCCGTAACTACGCACAGCGCACGCCCAAGAAGATGATCACCGCGGCGTTGCGCGGCGCGTTGTCCGACCGGGCCCGCGACGGCCGAGTTCACGTGATAGCGCAACTGGTGTCAGGCGATGTGCCGTCCACCAAGGCCGCGCTCGGCGCGCTGGCTGCTGTCACCGGCTCCGACAAGGTGCTCGTGGTGATGCACCGCGACGAGGACCTCGCCTGGCTGAGCTTGCGCAATGTCATCACCGTGCACGTGCTGACTGTTGATCAGCTGAACGCCTATGACGTGCTCGTCAATGACGAAGTGGTCTTCACCTCGGCTGCACTGCAGGCCTATATCGATCATGGTTCGGCCAGGACCATGCGGCCTGAGCCTGTCGAAGGCGGTGATGATGCCCTTCGACCAGCTCAGGGCGTATCCAAGGGCGCTCAGGGCGCATCCGAGGGCGCTCAGGGCGTATCGAAGGAGGATGAGGAATGAGCAGCGTCAAGATCCGTGATCATCGCGACATCCTGCTCGCGCCTGTAGTGAGCGAAAAGAGCTACAGCCTGCTGGATGAGAACAAGTACACGTTCCTGGTTGCTCCGGAGGCCAACAAGACCGAGATCAAGATCGCGGTGGAGACGGTCTTCAAGGTCCGGGTGACAGAAGTCAACACGCTCAATCGGCCGGGCAAGAAGCGGCGTACCAGGTACGGCTTCGGTAAGCGTCCCGACACGAAGCGGGCGATCATCACGGTCGCGCCTGGTGAGCGGATCGACATCTTCTCCTCCCCGGGCAGCTGATCAGGTTTAGACAAGGACAGATCTCATGGGTATCCGTAAGTACAAGCCAACGACGCCGGGCCGCCGCGGCAGCAGCGTCGCTGACTTCGTCGAGCTCACCCGATCGACCCCGGAGAAGTCGCTGGTCGTACCGAGCCCCAAGACCGGCGGCCGGAACAACGCGGGCAAGATCACCACGAGGCATATCGGCGGCGGACACAAGCAGGCGTACCGGCTGATCGATTTCAAGCGCTACGACAAGGACGGCGTACCGGCTCGGGTAGCGCACATCGAGTACGACCCGAACCGCACAGCCCGGATCGCCCTGCTGCACTTCGCAGACGGGGAGAAGCGATACATCATCGCTCCGGAGGGCCTCGGTCAAGGCAGTCAGGTGGAGGCCGGCGAGCGCGCGGACATCAAGCCGGGCAACAATCTGCCGCTGCGCAACATCCCGGTCGGCACCACGATTCATGCGGTCGAACTGCGGCCTCGCGGCGGGGCCAAGCTCGCACGGTCGGCCGGCTCGAGCATCCAGCTGGTCGCGCGCGAGGGCAAGAACGCCACGTTGCGGATGCCGTCTGGTGAGATGCGGATGGTCGACGTGCGGTGCCGGGCCACTGTCGGCGAGGTGGGAAATGCCGAGCAGTCCAACATCAACTGGGGCAAGGCCGGCCGTAACCGCTGGAAGGGCAAGCGGCCCAGCGTCCGTGGTGTGGCGATGAACCCGATTGATCATCCACACGGCGGCGGCGAGGGCAAGACCTCTGGTGGCCGGCACCCGGTCTCGCCATGGGGACAGCCGGAAGGCCGCACTCGCGACAAGAACAAGGCGAGTTCACGCATGATCATCCGTCGCCGCAAGACCGGCAAGAAGCGCTGAGCAGGGAGCACGAAAAGAGATGCCACGCAGTCTGAAGAAGGGTCCCTTCGTCGATGATCACCTCACCAAGAAGGTTGAGGTGCAGAACGCCCGCGGGACCAAGAACGTGATCAAGACCTGGTCGCGCCGGTCCATGATCGTGCCCGACATGATCGGTCACACCATCGCCGTGCACGACGGCCGCAAGCACGTGCCGGTGTTCATTACCGAGATGATGGTCGGCCACAAACTAGGGGAGTTCGCACCTACCCGAACCTTCCGCGGCCATGTCAAGGACGACCGAAAGTCTCGTCGCCGCTGATGTGCGGCAAGGGCTGACAGAGAAGGAATCTGAACTTAGATGAGCAAGGACACCCGTCCCACCCGCCGCCAGGCGTTGCTCGGCGACCGCCCTGGTGCGTACGCGATCGCACGCCAGGTCCGGATGTCCCCGACCAAGGTTCGCCGTGTCGTGGACATGATTCGCGGCATGGATGTCGAGGACGCGCTGAACACCTGCAGGTTTTCACCGCAGGCGGCCAGCGAGCCGGTCTACAAGGTGATCGCAAGCGCCGTTGCCAACGCCGAACAAAGCGACAACCTGCGGCGCGCGGACTTGCACGTCTCTCAGGCGTTCGTCGATCAGGGCGTGACTATTCGACGGATCCGCCCGCGTGCCAGGGGTGGTTGGGGCCGCATCCTCAAGCGGTCCAGTCACATCACCGTCGTCGTCGAACCCAGAACTGAACTGGCAACCCGCGGCCAGGCGAGCACCCGCTCGAAGGAGAAGTGAGCATGGGTCAAAAGATCAATCCGTATGGTTTCCGCCTCGGCATCAGCACCGACCACAAGAGCCGCTGGTACGCCGACAAGCTCTACTCCAGCTACATCGGCGAAGACGTCAAGATCCGCCGGATGCTGACCAAGGGCTTGGAGCGGGCCGGCATCTCCTCGGTGGAGATCGAACGGACTCGTGATCGGGTTCGGGTTGACATCTTCACCGCGCGCCCTGGCATCGTCATCGGACGCAATGGCGCTGAGGCGGAGCGGGTTCGGGGCGACCTGGAAAAGCTGACCGGGAAGCAGGTGCAGCTGAACATTCTCGAGGTGAAGAATCCCGAGACCGACGCGCAGCTGGTGGCCCAGGGCGTAGCAGAGCAACTCGCATCTCGGGTTCAGTTCCGTCGGGCGATGCGCAAGGCGCAGCAGTCTGCGATGCGCGCTGGTGCCCGCGGCATCCGGATTCAGTGCTCGGGACGTCTGGGTGGTGCAGAAATGAGCCGCTCGGAGTTCTATCGCGAGGGTCAGGTGCCGCTGCACACGCTGCGGGCAGACATCGATTACGGCTTCCACGAGGCCAAGACCACCTTCGGCCGGATTGGCGTCAAGGTGTGGATCTACAAGGGTGATGTTTCCGGTACCCGGGCCGAGCGGGCCGCCCAGAAGGCGGCGCGTAATGCGGCCGGTGGTCGCAGTCGTCCAGGCCGTCCGGGTCGGGGCGACCGACCTGCCCGCGGAGATCGGCCAGACCGAGGAGGTCGGCGTCGCGCTGAAGGTGCGCCTGAGTCGAGTCGTACTGAAGGTGCGCCCGAATCCACGCCCGGAACAACACCGGCCGAGGTCGGCGTAACAGCTGCTCCTGCCGAAACGACCGGGCAGGAGGGCTGAGCGGTGTTGGTTCCACGCAAGGTCAAGTTCCGTAAGCAGCACCACCCGAAGCGGACCGGTTTGGCCAAGGGCGGCACGAGGCTCGCCTTCGGCGATTACGGCATTCAGGCGATGGAGAGTGCGTACCTGACCAACCGTCAGATCGAGTCGGCCCGTATCGCCATGACCCGGCACATCAAGCGTGGCGGCAAAGTCTGGATCAACGTCTATCCGGACCGCCCGCTGACCAAGAAGCCGGCCGAGACACGGATGGGTTCAGGCAAGGGTTCTCCCGAATGGTGGATTGCCAACGTGAAGCCGGGCCGGGTGCTCTTCGAGCTGTCTGGAGTCAATGAGGATGTGGCCCGCGAGGCGATGCGCCTGGCCATCCACAAGCTGCCGATGAAGGCACGATTCATCAAGCGTGAGGCGGGTGAAGTCTGATGGCCAAGGCTGCAACCGCTGCCGAGCTACGCGGCCTGACCCGCAGCGAGCTGGACACCAAGGTGACCGAGCTGAAGGAGGAGCTGTTCACGCTCCGTTTTCAGGCGGCCACTGGTCAGCTCGAGTCGCACGGTCGGCTCCGCGCCGTACGTAAGGACATCGCGCGGATCTACACGGTGCTGACGGAGCGTGAGCTCGGCATCATCGATGATCCCGACGCCGAGGAGATTGAGAAGTGAGCGAGAACGTGACCGCCGAAGAACTCGAGCGCGGGCGGCGTAAGGTCCGCGAGGGTTATGTCGTCAGCGACAAGATGGACAAGACGGTTGTGGTCGCGGTCGAGGACCGCGTCAAGCACCGCCTCTACGGCAAGGTGCTACGCCAGACCAGCCGGCTCAAGGCACACGACGAGCAGAACAGTGCCGCCGTCGGCGACCGCGTACGCGTCATGGAAACCCGGCCGCTGAGCGCCACCAAGCGCTGGCGCCTCGTCGAGATCCTCGAGAAGGCCAAGTAGGAACACCGACTTGTCAGCGTCTGTGGTCGCTATAGCAACCACCCACGCTGACAAGTCTGAGAAGAGAGAGCAGAGATGATCCAGCAGGAGTCGCGACTCAAGGTTGCCGACAACACCGGTGCCAAGGAGATCTTGTGCATCCGGGTGCTCGGCGGATCCGGTCGCCGCTACGCGGGCATCGGCGACATCATCGTCGGCACCGTCAAGGACGCCATCCCGGGCGGCAACGTCAAGAAGGGTGAAATCGTCAAGGCGGTGGTCGTACGTACAGCCAAGGAGCGGCGCCGGGCGGACGGCTCTTACATCAAGTTCGACGAGAACGCAGCCGTGATCTTGAGGCCAGACGGCGAGCCACGCGGCACCCGCATCTTCGGCCCGGTCGGGCGCGAGCTGCGCGAGAAGCGCTTCATGCGCATCATCTCATTGGCACCGGAGGTGCTTTAGAACCATGCCCCAGAAGAACACTGAGAAGAAGCCAACGCTGCACGTCCGTAAGGGTGACCGCGTCAAGGTGATCAGCGGCAAAGATCGCGGTCTGATTGGCGAGGTGATCGCGGTGTATCCCGATCGCAACAAGGTCACCGTTGCAGGGGTCAACATCGTCAAGCGGCACCTACGGGATACCGCTGCTCAGCCGCAGGCCCGGCAGACCACCAAGGGCGGCATCGTCTCCTCCGAGGCGCCCATCCATGCCTCGAACGTGCAGTTGGTGGTGAAAAACTCCGACGGCGAGGAGGTCGTGACACGGATCGGCTACGACCGCGTCGAGGTCAGCAAGCGCCGCTCCGACGGCTCTGAGTACAAGGCGACTCGCAGCGTACGCGTTGCCCGGGTGACCGGAGAGGAGATCTGATGACCACTCCCACGACTGAGCGCACGTTGCCTAGGCTCAAGCAGCGCTACCGCGAGGAGATCGCACCGGCCCTGCGGGATGAGTTCCAGATCAAGAACGTGATGCAGACTCCCAGTCTGGTCAAGATCGTGGTCAACATGGGTGTCGGCGAAGCGGCTCGTGACTCCAAGCTCATCGACGGCGCAGTCCGCGACCTCGCGACGATCACCGGTCAGAAGCCTGTGGTTACTCGGGCGCGCAAGTCGGTCGCCCAGTTCAAGCTGCGGGCCGGGATGCCGATCGGAGCACACGTCACGCTGCGTGGAACGCGGATGTGGGAGTTTGCGGACCGGCTGCTGACACTCGCGCTGCCACGCATCCGTGACTTCCGCGGCCTCTCGCCCAAACAGTTCGACGGCAAGGGCAACTACACCTTTGGCCTCAACGAGCAGGTCATGTTCCACGAGATCAATCAGGACAGGATCGACCGGGTACGCGGCATGGACATCACGTTCGTCACCACGGCAACCAACGACGACGAAGGCCGGGCGCTGCTGCGCCATCTGGGCTTTCCGTTCCGTGCCAACTGAGACTGGGCGAACTGAGAAGGAGGAAACCCATGGCCAAGACAGCACTCCGAGTGAAGCAGGCTCGCAAACCGAAGTTCTCGGTACGCGCCTACACCCGTTGCCAGCGTTGCGGCAGACCAAAAGCGGTCTATCGCAAGTTCGGCCTGTGCCGTATTTGTCTGCGTGAAATGGCGCACCGCGGCGAACTGCCCGGCATCACGAAGTCGTCGTGGTGATCGAGATGCTCGATTCGTCTCTCATCGTCGCCGCAATCGGGGCAAACGGCCGATCTCGAGATGGTCAGACTCGCCCCTGGGCCGCACCAAAGCGGCGGACACCAGCGACCAACAACACCAACAGTGGTGCGCCGACCGATGCCAAGTCGGCGACGCAGGAAACCTCCACCACGCCGCAACGGAGCAGGTCCTAACCGGAAACCACTCCGAGAAAGAAGAACACCTCTACTCATGACAATGACTGACCCGATTGCGGACATGCTGACCCGGATCCGGAACGCTAGCCAGGCGTACCACGACACGGCCACCATGCCGCACAGCAAGATCAAGGTGGGTATCGCCGAGATCCTCACCAACGAGGGCTACATCGCGGGCTACGCGGTAAACGAGCCCGCCGAAGGCCATGTCGGCAAGACCTTGTCGATCAATCTGAAGTACGGCCAGAACCGAGAGCGTTCCATCGCTGGCGTACGCCGGATCTCCAAGCCCGGCCTTCGGGTGTACGCCAAATCGACCGGCTTACCCAAGGTGCTTGGTGGCCTCGGCATTGCCATCATCTCGACCTCCCAGGGTCTTCTGACCGACCGACAGGCGCACAGCAACGGCGTGGGCGGCGAAGTCGTCGCCTACGTGTGGTGAGCAGTGGGGACGAGGAGGTAAAGAAGTGTCACGCATTGGCAGGCTGCCAGTCACGATTCCGGACGGTGTCGAGGTGACGGTCGACGGGCAGCTCGTGACCGTGCTCGGCCCAAGGGGCTCGCTGGAGCATCGCGTCGCCGAACCGATCAAGGTCGCGCGCGGGGATAACGGGGAGGTGCAGGTCACTCGCCCGGACGACGAACGGGTGAGCAAGTCGCTGCACGGCCTGACTCGTACCTTGGTCGCAAACATGGTGACGGGTGTGACCACCGGCTATGAGAAGAGGCTGGAGATCGTCGGTGTCGGTTATCGCGTCATCTCGAAGGGCCCGACGGAACTGGAATTTGCGCTCGGGTTCAGTCACCCGGTCAAGGTGACCGCACCGGAGGGCATCAGCTTCAATGTCGAGACGCCGACCAGGTTCTCGGTGCTCGGCATCGACAAGCAGCAGGTCGGCGAGGTGGCGGCGAATATTCGCAAGATCCGCAAGCCGGAGCCGTACAAGGGCAAAGGTGTCCGATACGCGGGCGAGAGGGTTCGCCGCAAGGTTGGAAAGGCTGGTAAGTGACGATGGCGGTATCGCTGTCCCAACACCGGCGCATGGCGCCCAAGAGCGCCGCACGCGCGCGCCGGCAGATTCGGGTACGCAAGAAGGTGTTCGGTGCGCAACAGCGGCCCCGACTGGTGGTCACTCGATCGGCACGACACATTTCGGCCCAGGTGATCGACGATACGCAAGGCCGCACGCTTGCTTCGGCCTCCAGCATGGAGGCGGACTTGCGGGCGGCAAGTGGCGACAAGTCCGAGAAGGCTAAGCAGGTTGGCGGTCTTGTTGCCGAGCGGGCCAAGGCTGTCGGCATCGAGAAGGTGGTCTTCGACCGTGCCGGATACGCCTACCACGGCCGCGTTGCGGCGCTCGCCGATGGTGCCCGCGAGGGCGGGTTGGGTTTTTAGGGCAACTGCTCGCGCGAGAAGACGCTCGGCAGTGCGGAACAGAAGAGACGGAAGGTAAGAACATATGACGGGAACCCAGCGCCGCGGTGGCGGTGCCGGTGGAGAGCGTCGTGGCCGCGACGATCGCCGTGGCGCGGCCCCCGAGAAGAGCAACTACATCGAACGCGTAGTCGCGATCAACCGGGTGGCCAAGGTGGTCCAGGGCGGTCGGCGGTTTTCCTTCACCGCACTCGTGGTCGTTGGCGACGGCGACGGCAACGTCGGCGTGGGCTACGGCAAGGCCAAGGAGGTCCCCGCCGCGATCGCCAAGGGTGTTGAGGAGGCCAAGAAGCACTTCTTCAACGTGCCGAGGATCCAGGGCACCATTCCGCATCCGGTGCAGGGCGAGAAGGCTGCTGGTGTGGTGTTGCTGCGGCCGGCTTCACCCGGTACGGGTGTCATCGCCGGAGGCTCGGCGCGAGCCGTGCTGGAGTGCGCCGGCGTACGCGACGTACTGGCGAAGTCGCTCGGTTCGTCGAATGCGATCAACGTCGTGCACGCGACGGTGGCTGCCTTGCAGAGTCTTGAACAGCCGGAGGCTGTCGCCAAACGCCGCGGCAAAGCCGTGGAGGATGTCGCGCCGGCGGCGCTGCTGCGGGCTCGGGAAGCGGTGAGCTCATGATGGCGCAGCTGAAAATCCGCCAGGTGCGCAGCGCAGTAGGAGGCAAGCAAAACCAGCGGGACACATTGCGGACCTTGGGCTTGAAGCGGGTCGGTGACGAATCGACGCGGGAGGACCGGCCCGAAGTGCGCGGCATGATCAAGACGGTTGCTCATCTGGTGGCCGTGGAGGAGGTCGACTGACATGACGCTGAAGGTCCATCACCTTCGGCCGGCACCGGGTGCCAAGACGGCGAAAACCCGGGTAGGTCGCGGCGAAGCCGGCAGGCGTGGCAAGACGGCCGGCCGCGGCACCAAGGGCTCCGGAGCTCGTCAGAATGTGCCGGAGAACTTCGAGGGCGGCCAGATGCCGCTGCATATGCGATTGCCGAAGCTCCGTGGTTTCAAGAACCCGTTTCGCGAGGAATACCAGGTCGTGAACCTGGATCGGCTGGGTCAGCTCTTTCCTGATGGCGGCACGGTGGACGTAGCGGACCTTGTGGCGGCTGGAGCCGTACGCCGTCGCAGCCGCGTCAAGATTCTCGGCAGCGGCGACCTCTCGATTGCGCTCCAGGTGAGTGCGCACGCGTTCTCTGCTTCAGCCAAGGAGAAGATCACTGCCGCAGGCGGTAGCACCACAGAGCTCTGAACGGCCGGCGCCGAGGCCGACTGGTATGCGCCCTGAGCTGAACGGTATGCGCCCTGAGCTTGTCGAAGGGCGCAGCTGCATGCCGTTAGTGGCGGTCGCTGACGGGTTCGCGCTGCGGTCCGAACGCGGTAAGGAATCGGTCCCGAAAGGCGTCCATCCGCCAGACCGGGGCTTGCGGACCTGGTTTCAGACCGTCTCTCCAACCCCATGAGGAGATCCGGTTCAGCACTGATCGATCCTGAGTGACGATGCTGATTGGTACGTCATGACTGACTCCGTAACCGGTGACGATCGGTGAGGGCTGGTGATCCCCGAGAAAGATCACCACGAGATTCTTGTCGCCGTAGGTCTGTATATAGGAGATGAGACTGCTCAACGAGTATTCGATGGCGGCCCGATAGTCGGCGTGTACCCGCAACGCAGGTCTGGTCAAGATGGCTTGAGGTGGATCATTCGCGTCGGCCATGCCTTCAAAGATTGAGCCGTTCCCGATGTCTTTCCAGTCGACGAGCCGCGGGATCGGCTCCCATGGCGCATGACTGGAGACCAGGGTTACCTCGGCCATGACTGGTGGGTGGTTCCGCGTGGCATGTTCGGTACGTTCGAAGCTTGAGAGTGTGTACTGATCGGGCATGCTGGCCCAGCTGAAACGGGGCCCGCGATAACCGAGGTCCGCTGCGGCGTAAACCTTGTCATAGCCCAGAGAATCGCTTTGTTGCCAAGGGGCGTCGTTGCCCGGCATGACGCCAACCGTGCGCCAGCCGGCTCGGCGGAAGGCGCGAGTAAGCGTTAATCGTTGGCTGGCATCGAGGTCGTCATAACGCTGTTGATTGTCGATCCACAAGCCGGAATGAAACGTTCCGTGCGCCAACCAGCTGCCGCCTCCCACCGTTGACGAGGTGAGAAATGCGCTCCGGGAATCAAAGCCGCGAGCGCGTAATTGCTGATTGCCAGCATCCAGCACCGCAGTGACACCCGGCGCGAACTCTGGATCCTCGACCGCGCTACGCCCGTAGCTTTCAATGAAGCAGATCATGACGTCCTTGCCGCGCAAGCTCGCCAACAGCTCGTCGCTCGGGATCGTGGCAAAGGGATCGGTGGGAAGGTCGGCGGACAACTCGCGAGCACGAGCTGCAGCATTGGCCGACTGGCCACGCTCCTTGAGATATGCCGCTGAGCTCTTCCCTGCCAGTGGAACCCCGGCGATGATCTGTGCGCCCATCAGGGCCGCTGGAAACCACAATGCGGCCAGCGCAACGACTGTGCGAGTAGCGATCACGTCATGCCGGGCCAACAAACGGCTCAGGCGTTGAACTGACCAGGTCATGCCGAGGATCACGACAGTGCTGAAGACCACCGCGGCTGCCAGGCAGCCGATCGCGGAAAAAGGGCCGATGGCGCCCGCAAGGAATGTCATACCGTCCTGAAGCAGTGACCAGTCGAGCACCGGATCGAACGGACGGCTCAGCGACTGCAAAGAAGCACATGTCAAGGAGCTTCAGGATGGCCAGCAGGCCGAGGGCGACGCCTAGCACCGTCGCCACCACCGCTCTGAACGTCACCGGCAGCACAAGCAGCAGGGCGGCACCGAGGAGTACTTCCAGAGGGACACTGACAAATGCGCCAGCACTGAGGCGGCTCATCTCAGCAGGAGCGAGGAGCACAAGCAGGACGAACAAGCAGGCAAGCGCGTTGCCGAGAGCCCTTGCGAAGGCCGCGATGGCGGGCCGTTGCGAGGGCACACGCATCATGGCAGGTCCTGTTCTCGGCACCGCAGGTTTCTTGACGATAAGACGGTATCCAACCCTCGAAAGCTCACTCCAGGGCCAAGACGCCTCGGCTCGGCTAAGCGCGGTCGGGTTCTTGGCGCGTCACCTAGAGTGAAGTTTTGAAGGAACGGCTTGTCGGAGGCTCCCGAGACGATGCCGGGTTGCGAGCCGGTCCTTGATAAGGTCGGTCGGTCCTGTTCACTCGGCCGCCTAGAGTGGCGAGGCGCAGCGATTCAGATGCGCGTACAGGGTGTATAGGACTGTGACGAGAAAGGGAGGGCACGGGTGCTCGCGGCGTTTGCCAACGCGTTCCGAACTCCGGACCTACGCAAGAAGATCTTCTTCACGCTCGCGATTCTCGCGGTCTTCCGGCTCGGCTCGATCATCCCGACGCCGAACGTCAACGTCAAGCAGGTCAGCTTCTGCCTCAAGCAGGCCACCACCGGTGACCAGCAAGGCCTCTACTCCCTGATCAACCTCTTCTCTGGCGGGGCGCTGCTTCAGCTGGCGATCTTCGCGTTGGGCATCATGCCCTACATCACCGCCAGCATCATCCTGCAGTTGCTGACGGTCGTGATTCCCCGGCTGGAGGCCCTCAAGAAGGAGGGCCAAGCGGGCCAGGCCAAGATCACTCAGTACACCCGCTATTTGACTCTGGTGCTCGCGGTACTGAACTCCACCGCGTTCGTCACCGTGGCAGTCAACGACCGGCTGTTCACCGGATGTCCTGGATTGGTCTACAGCAAGGACATCTTCCCGGTGATCGTCATGATCTTGACCATGACGGCCGGCACCAGCGTCATCATGTGGCTCGGCGAGCTCATCACCGAACGTGGTGTCGGTAACGGCATGTCGGTGCTGATCTTCACCCAGATTGCGGCGACGTTCCCGAGCGCGCTGTGGAGTCTGAAGGTCGCCCGTCCCGGCTCGCAGGGTTGGATCGTCTTCTTGCTGGTCATCGGGCTGGGCTTGCTCGTCATGCTCGGCGTCATCTTCGTCGAGCTGTCGCAGCGGCGCATTCCGGTGCAATACGCCAAGCGGATGGTCGGACGGCGGATGTTCGGTGGCACCAGTACCTACATTCCGATCAAGGTCAACCAGGCCGGTGTCATCCCCGTCATCTTCGCCTCATCGCTGCTTTATCTCCCGGCTCTCTACGCGCAGTTCCGGCCGGAGGACAAGTTCTCCTCCTGGATCAGCGCCAACTTCGTCAAGGGCGATCATCCGATCTACCTGCTGAGCTTCTTCCTACTGATCGTGTTTTTCGCTTACTTCTATGTCGCCATTACGTTCAACCCGAACGAGGTCGCCGACAATATGAAGAAGTACGGCGGCTTCATTCCTGGGATTCGCGCCGGCAAGCCGACCGAGGACTATCTCGGCTTTGTGCTCTCGCGGCTGACGTTCCCGGGCTCGTTGTACCTGGGGCTCATCGCCCTACTGCCTTCGATCGCGTTCATTTTGCTGAACGCCAACCAGAACTTCCCCTTTGGTGGCACATCGATCCTCATCATCGTCGGGGTTGGCCTCGATACAGTGAAACAGATCGAGAGCCAGCTCCAGCAACGCAACTACGAAGGGTTCCTGCGCTAATGCGACTCCTCATCATGGGCCCTCCGGGGGCGGGCAAAGGTACCCAGGCGATCAAAATTGCTGAGCATTATGGGATTCCTGCGATCTCGACCGGCGATATCTTCCGAGCTCTGCAGACCGCTGATACTCCGCTGGCTCGACAGGTGCGGGCGATCATGGCCTCGGGTGGGTACGTCAGCGACGAGATCACCAATGAGATTGTGGCCGATCGGCTGGCGCAGCCCGACTGCACCTCAGGCTTCCTGCTTGATGGCTATCCGCGAACGCTGCAACAGGTGCAGACTCTTGATGATCACCTCGCCGAGAGCAATCGTCCGCTCGACGCGGTCATTTCACTTATGGCCAACACCGACGAAGTGGTCGCCCGGTTGCTCAAGCGAGCCCAAACCGATGGTCGGGTCGACGACAACGAGGAGACCATCCGCGTGCGCCTGCAGGTCTACGCCGATCAGACCGAGCCGCTGCTCGAGCTCTATCGCTCCCGCGGTTTGCTCGTCGAGGTGAACGGCCTCGGCGAGATTTCCGACGTATCGGAGCGGGTTTTCGCGGCCCTGGACGCACACGGAAACCGAGCAGCACCAGAGCTCGTCGAACCTCAGTAACGATGAGCATGTGCCCTTCGACAAGCTCAGGGCAATGCCATGCGTCCTCAGGGCACATGCCATGCGTCCTCAGGACACGTGAACTAAACCAGCAGCGCCGTCGACGGTGATCAACTGACCGGTCTCGATCTTGTGTGTCGCATCGGGCACGCCAACGACTGCCGGAATTCCATACTCTCGCGCTACCACGGCACCATGGGAATTCGAGCCGCCCATCTCCATTACGAGGCCGCCGGCCGTCAAGAACAGCGGCGTCCAACCAGGATCGGTTGACGGGGCGACCAAGATCTCACCTGGCTCGAGGTGCGCACCAACCGGCTCGAGTACGACTCGGGCCCGTCCGGTCACGGTGCCTGTCGAGGCGGGGCTGCCCGTCAACGCTCCATCCGCCCGGGCGTCGTCGGCTGCGACTGCCTCCGGCTCGGTTCCATCGGAGAGAAGCAGACGCGGAATGTGCCGCCGCTTCAGCTCCTGCTCGTACGCCTCGCGCCGCTGGACTACCAGAGTCCGCAAATCTCCTCCTGCCAAACCGCGACGGACCTCGCCCAGGTCAAGGAAGAACACATCATCAACGTGTTCGATGACGGCGGTCATCACTAGCTGCTGCCCAATCACCTTGAGATGTTCTCGCATCGTTGCCAGCGCCACGATCAGCAGGAATTTCGGAGATTCACGCAGGCCGACGAGCTGGCGTACTCGCCGCAAGGTCCAGCCGAGCAGGCGCGCCCGCAGCCGACTCCGCTCGGCCAGTCGTCCGGTCAGGGTGGTGATCATGGCTTCAGCATTGGCCTGGCCGGCGTGGAACTGCGCAACTGGATCAAGATCATCAGCAGTTAGCCGCAGATAGTTGCTGATCACTCCTAACAAGTGGCTGGGATCATCAGACCAGCGTGGCATGCCAAGATCGATTTCGGCTACCGCACGATGCCCGTAGCGGCGCAGAAAGCTTTGCAGTCCGCGCTGCGCCACCGGCGGCAATCCCCGCTCGCGGTACTGCTGCAACAGATCAGGCACCGCCAATGCTGTGAAGGCGGCCCGAGATGGCTCGTCATTGCGGATCTGCTGGGTCAGCTTCCAGAGCTCAAGGTCCATCTCGGTGGTGACGTTGTGCGGCAAACCGCGCAGTACCTCTTGGAGCTCGGCCGGCTGCGCCAAGTCACCGAGCAGCCGTCGTGAGGCCGCGAGCATGAGCAGGCCGCCGACGGCGTAGGCGAAGGTTCGCGGCATGAGCAGGAAAAGTCTGCCGAGCCGTTGCTCGACGAAGTCCAGACGTTCCGAGGCTGTCGCGTTGGCAGGCAGCGTCAGGGCCTGGCGCAGCCGGCGTTCGGTTGCGGCGATTCCGCGGTACGCCAGCGTGGGGTTGATCAGACCCGCGATCACCCGAAGTGGCACCTTGTTGCGTATCAGAGCGGCCGCAATATGCCGAAGCCTGGTAGTCCCTCCCGACTCGATGATCGAGAATTCCGGACGCTCGGCCAGCCTCTTCAAGACCGCCGACGCTCGAGCCTCCATCACCCCGAAGATCGCGATCACTGCCCGGCGCCCAAACCGGTTGCGCAGCACGCTCGTCAGGTCCACAAAGAGCCGCTGCCCAGGGGCATGCAGTGCCGGTGGGCCGGCCAGCGGCTGCGCGGGTGGCATCTTGATCGCGGTTGCTACCGATGTGCCGATCAGCCGAACGGCCGCAATTCCCATCGGAGTGATCGGCCTCGTCAGACCTTGCGCCAAGCTCAGGCACATGAAGACCCGCAGACCTTCGCGATCAGTGTGGATCAGGGGATAGAGGGTGGTGATCGGTCGCGCCTGGGTCAGCCAGAAACTTCCCGTCGAATCGAGCGCCCACTCGGTGTCCTGGGGTGTGTGGTAGTGCCGCTGGACCTGCTCACCAAGATCAACGAGCTGGAGCACCTGCTCATCGTCCAGGCAGGCTTCAGACGCCCCGCCGGTCAGCTCCCGAAGCTCGGTGCCTCCGCCGGCCCGGCTGGTGATCATCATGCGTTTGTCGCCGAGCCGACGCATGACAATGGTGCGGTCGACCGCATTCACGACGAAATGGTCGGGATTCACCGCTCCCGAGACCACCGCCTCACCAAGGCCCGGGCTGGCGTCGATGACGGTTTCGTGGCGGGTACCGGTGATCGGGTTCGCCGTAAACATCACTCCGGCGGCGGTTGCATCAATCATGCGTTGCACGACCACAGCCAGCGTCACGCTGCGGTGATCGATCCCATTGGCATTGCGATAGCTGACGGCACGATCGGTCCACAGTGATGCCCAGCAGCGCCGAACCGCATCGAGTAACAGTGCCGAACCGACCACGTTGAGATAGGTGTCTTGCTGGCCCGCAAAGCTCGCGTAGGCCAAGTCCTCAGCGGTTGCCGATGATCGTACGGCGACCGGTTCGTCCTGGCCGAGCGCGGAATAGTTCTCGGTGATCGCCCTGCGAAGCTCGTCTGGGAGCTCGACGGCCAGCACTCGGTGGCGGGCTTCCTCGGCCGCGCCGGCGACCCCGCCAGGGTCAGTGGCGTCGGCGAGCTTTCCCATCAGGTCATCCAGTCGATCCGCAACCACCAGGCGGTACGCCTCGGTCGTCACGCAGAAGCCACCGGGGACCGGCAACCCCGCCGAGCTCATGACGCCGAGATTGAGCGCCTTGCCGCCGACAGCGTTGATCATGGTCGAATCGATATCCGAGAAGTCCGCGAGCAGCTTCATGAGTAGACGATAGAGCTAAGTGGCGAAGAATTCAACAAGCGATGAATTCTTTGCGGCCAGTTCCTCCTGAGAGTCGCACCCTCCGAAGGTGGGTACGCTTCTCCGACGTGGCTCGCTTTCCAGAATCCCGTCGCGATGACGTTGTCGAGGTGCTGCATGGACAGCGGATCGCTGATCCGTACCGCTGGCTGGAAGATCCTGACTCGGCCGAGACCGCCGACTGGGTGAAGCGCCAGAACGAATTCACAACTCGCTATCTGGAGTCGATGCCGGACCGAGGCTGGTTTTCCGACACGATGAAGCTGATCATGGGAAAGCCGCGAGCGGGGATACCGTTCAAGCGTGCCGGCCACTACTTCGTCTCGAGGAATGACGGCCGTCAGAACCAGGATGTGATCTTCGCCGCGGGGTCGCTCGCGGAGCTCTTGGCAGGTGGGCGGGTGCTGATCGATCCCAATACCTTGTCTGCTGACGGAACGAGCTCATTGACGAGTCTGACGGTCAGTGGCGACGGTCAGCTCGTGGCGTACGGGTTGAGCGAAGCAGGTAGCGACTGGACCACGTTTCGGCTGCTGGATCTGGCCAGTGGGGACCCGGTCGATGACGCGTCGATCATCACGAAGTTCTCCGAAGCAGCATGGCTTCCTGATCATCGCTCCTATGTCTATACCCATTTTGATCATGTTGGTAATGCGGATGGCACCCGTACTGCCGCGCTCTCCGGTCCCAAGCTGCGGATCCATCGCATCGGTGAGCCGCAAGATCACGATGAACTGATCATGGAGTTCCCAGAAAACGATCAGCTGATGTTCTGGGCCGAGGTAACCGACGACGATCGCTATCTGATCGTCAGCATCGTGGCGGGGACGGAGAACAAGAACCGGCTTTGGGTGTATCCGATCATTGCGGGGGAGCGCAGTACGCTCGCCAGCCCGATCAAGATCATCGACGAGGCGATCGCCGAATTTGTACTGGCTGGTTCGCAAGGCGCGACGTTGTATCTGCGAACTGATCTTGAGGCGGAGGCCGGTCGGCTACTCGCTGTTGATCTCGACGATTTCGCCGCGGATGGTCAGCTCCGCTGGCGCGAGGTCGTGGCGGCCAACGATCACACGCTGTCTGACGCGCAGGCTGCCGGAGACGGCTTCATCCTGGTTTATCTTGCCGATGCACTGCCGTTGATCGTCGAGGTGGATCTCGATGGCGGGTCGCCTCGAACTGTCGAGATGGTCGGCGGCGCGGTGGTCGGGTTGAATGCCAAACGCGGTGATCCCGAGGTATTCGTTGGCCTCTCTTCGGTGACCTCGCCTACGCATAGCTATCTGCTTGACACGCGCTTGGCGAAGGCGAGCTCACTCGCCCGCCTGGTGAAGCCTGCCGCTGACACATTTCGGTCCCCTGGGATCGTGATGGAGCGTCGTACGGCAACAAGCAAGGACGGCACACTCGTGCCTTACTTCCTGATTGCTGCGATCGGCGTCGATCTCTCCCGGTCGCAACCGACGCTGCTGTACGGGTACGGGGGATTCAAGATCCCCGTGCTCGCTGACTATCGGCCCGGCTGGCCATGCTGGCTGGCCGCTGGCGGCGTACTGGCGATTGCCAACCTGCGAGGCGGTGGAGAGTTCGGCACGGCCTGGTACGAGGGCGGTCGCCTGGCTCATAAGCAGAACGTCTTCGACGACTACGTCGCGGTCGCACAGCATCTCAAGGAAACTGGCGTCACCACGACCCAACAGCTCGCGTTGCATGGCCGCAGCAACGGGGGACTGCTTGTCGGAGCCGTACTCACACAGCATCCGGATCTGGCGGGTGTGGCATTGCCGGCGGTCGGTGTGCTGGATCTGTTGCGCTTTCATCTCTTCACCATCGGCGCCGCATGGATCTCCGACTACGGGAACCCGGATGATCCCGAGCAGTTCCGCCAGGCCCTGGCGTACTCGCCGCTGCACAATGTCCGCCCGGGTACGCGCTATCCCGCAACCTTGGTCCTTACGGCCGATCATGATGATCGGGTGGTGCCCTTACACAGCCACAAATTCACCGCCGCGCTGCAGCATGCGCAGGCCGGTGATCAACCGATCCTGACTCGGATCGAGGTCTCGACAGGTCACGGTCTCGGCAAGCCGACCACTTTGATCGCAGCCGAGTGGGCTGACCTGCTGGCGTTCGCTGCCCATCACACCGGTCTGAGACCGGGGATGGCGGATACCCGGGCCAGCTAGGCGGTGAGGGGGCGCGGGGCCGCCGGAAGAGTGTCCTCGGCAGCGGGTACGTTCGCAGCTATGACAGTTGCCGTTGATGACGATGTATTCGCCTCGTTGGTCGAGCCACTGCGCAGGGAACTGACCGTTCACTGCTATCGGATGTCGGGATCGGTGCATGACGCGGAGGACCTGGTTCAGGAGACGTATCTGCGGGCGTGGCGCGGCTTTCGCAACTTCGAGAATCGCTCGTCCGTGCGGACCTGGATGTACCGGATCGCCACCAACGTCTGCCTCACCGCGCTTGACGGCCGGGCCCGTCGACCTATGCCGACCGGCCTTGGCCAGCCCAGTTCGGATCCGTTCGGCACGCTGGAGTCGCGGCCGGAGGTGACCTGGTTAGAGCCAGTACCCGATTCGGTGGTCTGGGGCGGCGCCCCCGACGACCCTGCGGCCGAAGTCCTCGACCGGGAGAGCGTCCGGCTCGCGTTCATCGCAGCATTGCAGCATCTGACGCCGCCCCAGCGCGCCGTCTTGATCTTGCGTGATGTCCTGGCGTGGCAGGCCAGCGAAGTGGCGGAGCTGTTGAACATGTCAACGGCTGCGGTCAACAGCAGCTTGCAGCGTGCTCGCGCCCAAGTGCACAAGCTTGACCCGGAGAATCCGGACCAGCAGCTCGACGAGGAACACGCGAAGGCGTTGCTGGCAGACTATGTGGCCGCGTTCGAGAACTACGACGTGGCAAGGATCGTCGAGCTGCTAGCCCAGGATGCGGTGTGGGAGATGCCGCCCTACCTCGGCTGGTACGAAGGCTCGGCAGCGATTGGTCAGCTGATCGAGACACACTGTCCCGCCGAGGCGCCTGGAGATCAGATCATGGTGTCGACCTCCGCAAACGGGCAGCCCGCCTTTGGCCTTTACATGAAGCAGCCCGACGGAACCCATCGAGCCTTCCAGCTCCAAGTGCTCACCCTCACCGATAAGGGCGTTTCGCACGTGAGCACGTTCTTCGATCTCACGCTGTTCGAAAAGTTCGGACTGCCTGAGGTGGTCACCCCTAGCAAGGCTGCTACTGCAACGCAGATGTAGCGCCACGGTTAGGAAAGTCACGTTCGTTGCCGTCGCGATGGCGGACGGTTTGGCCTTTCGAGGCGCCGAATCACAACAAGCGGCCCGAGTAGCCTGGACGGGTGAGCAGTAACCTGCCGATCTCGTCGCCCTACCGGAGCACCCCTGACGCCCCGGTAACCGATACGGAACGCGATCGGCTGAATGCCCGACTCAATGCTGCCTACACGGCTGGCGCGTTGGAGCAAGAGGACTATCAGTCTCGGCTGGACCTTCTCTTCGCGGCGCACCGGCTCGGCGAACTCGTACCAGTGGTGGAAGGGCTGCCGCCGCTGCCGACACATTCATCGCCGGCCATCGTCGCAAGCTCTGGCGGTCAACCGGGAGAGCTGTCGGCGTCTCGGCCGCCGGGACGGTTGACTGCCGCCGTCGTGGGTGGCGTGGCTGCCGCCGTTTTGCTCATTGCCGTCTTGTTACTGCTCTTGCTCTAGCTGTTGCGGCTCTTTCGCGCTGAGCCGGTTGAAGCGCGGAGGTGGCCTTCGACGGGCTCAGGGTGCATATGAGAGCCACCAAACACCTCAGCGCCGCGCTCCGAATATGGATCGAGGTGTGGCCTACAACGGTTTGGTATGGCTAGCCTAACTGTGTATGGAACACAGTTCCTGCAATGTTTGATCGCACGATGGATACCTAAGATGGCGACTGTGCCCCGGCAACACATCACCCAAGCCAAGATCGCTGAGCATGTGCAGCGCCTAGCTGAGCTCTATCCGCCGATACCTCTGGACTCCGTCGATCGGACGATCAAACGGCCATGGCTCGTAGCGAAGAAATTCGGCCACGTCATCGACTATTTGGCCCGCGTCGAGCTGGAAGTTGATCGGAACGTGCTGGAGCTGCTCGTGCTGCTCCCAGAAGCCGATGAAACCAACAAGACCTTCTACGCCGATGTCTGGCAGCCGCAGGAGATCCAGCATGGATTGATCTTGGACCGACTGCAGCAAGATTTGGGCAGAACGGCAGCCGAGCCACACCTCGAGGTCTCATTCGGGATCAAGATCTTGGGAGCGCTGGCCCACCTGAAGCCGGTTCAGGACATCGCCAAGCTGATGTACTTCCTTACTGGTGCGAGCACCGAACGCCAAGCCGTGCTTGCCTACAACAAGATCAACCACGGCATGCAAGAACTGGGTGAGACTGCGATCTCCGAAACGATCATTTCTCCGATCAAGCAGCAGGAGCCGGGACACTTCGCGTTCTACCAGATGTCTGCCACCGCCATGATTCAAGACAAAGTCCTCAAGCCTTGGCAGTTGTTCCTGACCCGGGTGATGCGCGAGAAGTCTTATCACCTCGTGGGTACCAACAAAATGAAGCGGTACAAGGCCGACATGGGCGGCGTAATGGCTGACCTAGGCCTCGATAATGATCTTGAGGGCTATGCGCGTGAGGTCGGACGCGTCGAGAACCGGCTGCTTTGGGCTCATAAACAAGGCATTGAGTTTCCGCCCTACATTCTCAAGGCCCTCAAGGAAAGCGTCGATCTGTATCGGGAGCGCTTGGAGCGGGGCCTCAAGTTCGCCTAGGAATTTGGGTAAGGCGGGGTCCTGGCGTAAACTCATCGGCTGGCCATCTTTGGCCGAATAGTCAGGCGTACGCGCTACCAAGTTAGAGAGTTTATGGCGAAGAAAGAAGGCGCACTCGAGCTGGAGGGCACCGTGGTCGAGGCTTTGCCCAATGCGATGTTTCGTGTTGAGTTGGCCAATGGTCACAAGGTGCTAGCCACGATCAGTGGCAAGATGCGGCAGCATTACATCCGCATCCTTCCCGCCGATCGAGTAGTCGTCGAACTCTCCGCTTATGACTTGACCCGCGGCCGCATCGTCTACCGGCACAAGTAACCAACCGCAAACCATCCATCCACATCGTCAGGCTGGCTGTCGCTTGCCTGACGAAAGTTCGTAAGGAAGCTCGATGAAGGTCCAGCCGAGCGTCAAGAGGATCTGTGACAAGTGCAAGGTGATCCGCCGGCACGGTCGCGTGATGGTGATTTGCGAAAATCCGCGGCACAAGCAGCGACAGGGCTAGGCCACGACAACAAAGTGTGAGTGCAAGTTCGGAAGTTTCCGGATCCACCCTCGGTCGGAGGCCGAGGCCCCGGTGATCAGGACAGTAGGCCTGATCGAAGGCAGCCGGGGACGCATCACGCCAGACACCTCCGCAGACGAAAGGTAGTACCGCCTGATGGCACGCCTTATCGGGGTTGACCTGCCGCGCGACAAGCGCCTGGAGATCGCCCTCACCTACATCTATGGCATCGGCAAGACCCGCGCTTTGCAGACCTTGGAAGCTACCCAGATCAGTGGCGACCTTCGCGTCCATCAGCTGACCGACGAACACCTCGTCGCACTCCGCGACTGGATCGAGGCCAACTATCAGATCGAAGGTGATCTTCGTCGGGAGGTTGCTTCCGATATCAGGCGCAAGGTCGAGATCGGGTCCTATCAAGGACGTCGTCACCGCAGTGGCCTGCCCGTACGCGGCCAGCGCACCCGCACCAACGCTCGCTCCCGCAAGGGCGCGCGCAAACCCGTCGCCGGCAAGAAGAAGGCTAAGTAATGGCAACCGCAGGTCGCAGCAGCGGCGCCAAAAAGGTGCGTCGCAAAGAGAAGAAGAACGTCGTGGCGGGCCACGCTCACATCAAGAGCACCTTCAACAACACCGTCATTTCGATCACTGACCCGAGTGGTGCAGTCATCGCCTGGGCCTCGGCCGGCACGGTCGGCTTCAAGGGCTCCCGCAAATCCACGCCGTACGCCGCGCAGATGGCCGCCGAGGCCGCTGGACGCCGGGCGATGGAACACGGCATGAAACGGGTCGATGTCTTCGTCAAGGGACCTGGCTCTGGTCGCGAGACCGCCATCCGCTCCCTCGGGGCAATCGGCCTCGAGGTCGGTGCGATCTCCGACGTCACTCCTGTTCCGCACAACGGCTGCCGCCCACCCAAGCGGCGCCGGGTCTGATCACCTCACGAAGACAAGGACTTAGCTACACATGGCTCGCTATACCGGTCCCATGACCAAGAAGTCACGTCGTCTGGGGGTTGATCTTGTCGGCGGAGACACAGCTTTCGAGCGCCGCCCGTATCCACCCGGCGTACACGGCAAGGGACGTACCAAGGAGTCGGAGTACTCGCTGCAGCTGCGCGAGAAGCAGAAGGCCCGCTACTCCTACGGCGTACTAGAAAAGCAGTTTCGCCGCTACTACGAGGAGGCCAACCGGCTGCAGGGCAAGACAGGTGACAACCTGCTGCAGATCCTGGAATCTCGCCTCGACAATGTGGTCTATCGCGCCGGCCTAGCCCGTACGCGTCGGCAGGCCCGCCAATTCGTCGTACATGGTCACTTCCTGGTCAATGGTCAGAAGGTCGACATCCCGTCCTACCGCGTCACGCCACATGACGTGATCGACCTCGCCGACAAGGTGAAGGACCAGACGCCGCACATCATCAACCGTGAAACCCACGGCGAGCGGGACGTACCGGGCTGGATGCAGGTCTTTCCCGATCGTGGCCGGATCTTGATTCATCAGCTTCCGACGCGGCCACAGATCGTGATCGATGTGTCAGAGCAGTTGATTGTTGAGCTCTATTCGAAGTAATGATGATCATGTGTCCTGAGCTTGTCGAGGGCACATTGCAGTAAGCCGCTGGCGTCGGATACGTCGGCGGTGCCGCACCGTCAAATAGCGGGTGGTGCGGGGAAGGAAGAGAAATGCTGATTGCACAGCGCCCCACGTTGTCGGAGGAAACCGTCTCCGACAGTCGTTCCCGGTTCACCATCGAGCCACTGGAGCCGGGCTTCGGTTACACCCTCGGCAACTCCCTGCGGCGTACGCTGCTGTCCTCCATTCCGGGCGCAGCCGTGACGAGCCTCAAGATCGACGGCAACTTGCATGAGTTCTCCACGATCGAAGGCGTCGTGGAGGATGTCACCGAGATCATCTTGAACCTCAAGGGCCTGGTGGTCTCGAGCGAGGAAGACGAGCCGGTCACCATGTACCTGCGTAAGGCCGGCGCCGGCGAGGTGAGCGCCGCAGATATTGCCCCGCCCGCCGGGGTAGAGGTGCACAATCCCGAGCTGCACATCGCCACCCTCAATGATTCCGGCAGGTTGGAGATGGAGCTAGTGGTGGAGCGTGGCCGCGGCTACGTCTCCGCCGTGCAGAACAAGATGTCCGATGCTGAGATCGGTCGGATCCCGGTTGACTCGATCTATTCACCGGTCCTCAAGGTCACCTACAAGGTTGAGGCCACCCGCGTCGAACAGCGCACCGACTTCGACAAGTTGATCTTGGACGTCGAGACCAAGCAGGCTATCCGGCCGCGCGACGCCGTCGCCTCCGCCGGGCGTACCTTGGTTGAGCTGTTCGGCCTGGCCCGTGAGCTCAATGTGGAGGCGGAAGGCATCGAGATCGGGCCGTCGCCCATCGATGAGCAGCTGGCTGCGGATCTTGCCTTGCCGGTCGAGGATTTGAACCTGACCGTTCGGTCCTACAACTGCCTCAAGCGGGAGGGCATTCACACGGTCTCGGAGCTTGTATCGCGCAGCGAGCAGGACCTGCTGGATATTCGCAACTTCGGCTCGAAGTCGATCGACGAGGTGAAGCTCAAGCTGCATGAGATGGGCTTGTCACTGAAGGACAGCGCGCCCGGCTTTGACCCGCTGAGCGCGATCAGCCGATACGACGATCTTGACGAGGACGACGTCGACTTCAGCGAAACCGAACAGTACTGAGCGAAGGGGGACGACCCCCTTCGAACCCCGCAGTAGTCGCCTTACCGATTGCACTGGAGAGAAAGATGCCTACACCCACCAAGGGCGCCCGTGTCGGCGGTAGCCCCGCGCATCAGCGGCTGATCATGGCCAATCTGGCAACTCAGCTGTTCGAGCACGGACGGATCGTGACGACCGAGGCCAAGGCGAAGCGGCTTCGTCCATTGGCGGAGAAGTTGATCACTAAGGCCAAGCGAGGGGACATTCACTCAAGGCGCTTGGTGCTCATGACCGTCCGCGACAAGGGTGTGGTGCACACGTTGTTCACCGAGATTGCACCCGGCCTGGCCGACCGTGAGGGTGGCTACACCCGGATCACCAAGGTGGGGCCGCGTAAGGGGGACAACGCCCCTATGGCATTGATCGAGTTGGTCCAAGAATCGGTGGAGGAAAGCCGGAAGGCTAATGCCAAGGTGACCGCACCTGCACCCGCCAAGAAGGCTCCGGCAAAGAAGGCGGCTAAGTCGGCCCCGGCTGCTGCCGCTGAGGTCACTCCTGCGAAGGAGTCGCCCGCTGAAGAGCTCGTTGAGAAGACGAGCGAACTCGAGGACGCCACCGCAGAAGAGGAAAAGCCCAGCGACGACTCCGTGGCCGAGGAGGCTGTCGAGGTCAGCACCGAAGAGGACGACGACAAGTCCTGACTTGTCGCTCAACAAACGGCGCTCCCCACCTTTTGGGGGGCGTCGTTTTTGGTTCCGAAAGTGGCCGGCAGGAATCTGTCTGCGGCGAGGGAAAGAATCACAGGCATGCTGTTGAGCCGGCTCGCGAAGACTCGGATGGCCCTGGCCGGCACGCGTTCGCGCAATGCCAAGCGGGACCTCATTGCGGCGGTGCTTCGAGACGCATCCGGCGATGACGTCGAGATCGTTGTCTCCTACCTGTCGGGCGGTCTCCGGCAGCGGCGTACCGGTGTGGGCTGGAAATCACTGCAGACCGTCCCGCCACCCGCGAAAGAGCCGTCCCTGACGGTTGGCGAGGTCGATGCGGTCTTTGCCCACGCAGCGAGTCTCAGCGGTACCGGATCGACGGCTGCTCGGGCGGCGGTTGTGCAGCAGCTTCTGGCCCGGGCCACTGCCGAGGAGCAGGACCTGTTACGCGGCCTAGTATTCGGCGAGCTGCGGCAAGGCGCGATGGAGGCGGCGGTTCAGGAAGGATTGGCCGCCGCCTTCGACGTTCCAGTTGCCGCGGTACGCCGAGCTGCCATGCTGATGTCCTCGACCACCGCGGCCGCGGCGGTGCTGCTGGCCGGAGGTCGTGAGGCACTCGAGGCCGTCGGCCTCGAGGTGGGGATCGGGATCCAGCCGATGCTGGCAGCGAGTGCACCAGGACCCGATGCGGCTCTCGAGAAGACGGGCTTGCCGGCGGTCGTGGACTACAAGCTGGACGGCGTACGCGTACAGGTGCATCGCGCGGGTGAGGAGGTACGGGTCTTCACCCGCAGTCTGGATGACATCTCCGCCCGACTGCCGGAAGTTGCGGCGGTCGCCCGATCAATTCCTCATGATCAACTTGTGCTAGACGGCGAGGTGTTGTCGTTGCGCGCCGACGGACGACCGGAGGCGTTTCAGGTTGTTGCGTCGCGCACGATGAGCAGCGTCGACGTTTCGGCGCTCACTCAAAGTGGAGCTCTTCAAGTGTTCTTCTTCGACCTCTTGCACGTTGACGGGCGAGACCTCTTGGACGCGCCACTGGCGGAGCGACTGGACTACATGCGTCAACTGCTCCCGGAAAACGTGACGGTGCCGCGAGTGGTGTGTACTTCGCCGGCTGAGGCTGCAGAGACATTCGCCGACGCGGTCAGGCGAGGCTACGAAGGTGTTGTGATCAAGAACCTGCAGGCTCCGTACGCAGCGGGTCGTCGTGACTCGGCTTGGGTCAAGGTCAAGCCGCGACACACCTTCGACTTGATCGTCACGGCGGCGGAGTGGGGGCACGGCCGTCGTCAGGGCTGGCTGTCCAATTTGCACCTCGCCGCGCCCGATCCCGCATCGGCGAAGTTGATCATGCTTGGCAAGACCTTCAAAGGGCTCACGGACGAGCTGCTGACGTGGCAGACGAAACGCTTCCTGGAGCTGGAGGTGCGGCGTACTCCAAGCACCGTCTACGTCGAGCCGTCCACGGTGGTGGAGATTGCCTGCGACGGCCTACAAGTCTCCACGCGCTATCCCGGCGGAGTGGCACTGAGGTTCGCCCGAGTGCTGCGCTATCGGCCGGACAAATCAGCTGCGGAGGCCGACACCATCGACACGGTCAAAGCGCTGAGCCCAATCATTGACTGATGGGACTGCGCGGACTGAGCCTGTCGAAGCGCCGACGTGCACCCTTCGACAGGATCAGGGTGCATGCTCCTGTCTCAGAGGCGCCGCAAGGCGATCCGCCGCGGAGCGAGCCTTGGCGAGCGAAGCAATCAAACATCCGCCGCGGAGCGAGCCTTGGCGAGCGAAGCAATCAGACATGGACAAACCCGCGAGCTGGGCAACGCGCAGTCTGCGACCGACCCTCAAAGACGGGTCCTGTCAGATGCAGATGCTTTGTTGGCCGGGCGGACAACTCCGGCGCTCGCGGGTTCGGGTGTTGGCTGTGGAATAGCCGGTCGCATGCGACCAGTTCCTACACAGTCGGATGCGGCTAGCTGGCCGTCACCTCACATGTCCAACAGTCATTCATTCCGTGGACCACCTCCTTTCCCGTGTCCTTCCAACGTATGCGCGCACTCGGGTCGGGTCAACGGAGTTTGCCGAATGTGATCGCATGTCATACGAGCCGCGTGCTATGAAGCTTCAGTGACTTTGGCGCGGCTCACAGATGCACTGGGCCCGGCGGCTGCTTCCGGTAAAGGCTTGGCACCCTTGCCTTGGCCCGCAACTCGGCCGTTCCTGTCGTCGTTCACCTCGACCACGCCACCGAAAAGCACCTGGTCGAGGAGGCCATCGCACTGGGCTTGCGGACTTGACGTCGAGGCTGAGCTTGGTGAGGTCGGCGGCAAGGACGGGGTCCATGCCGCGGGCGCCCGCACCCGTCCCGAGGTAGCGGAGGCCTTCGTACGGGCAACCGGGGTCGATGCGTTGGGAGTCGCCGTGGGCAGCTCGGATGCAATGACGGAGCGGCACGTCTTACTTGATCTTGAGCTGATTATGGCCCTGCACGCTAGCGTGCCAGTGCCGTTGGTGCTGCACGGCTCGTCCGGGGTTCCGGATCAGGAGCTGGTCAGAGCGGTCGAGGCCGGCATGACCAAGATCAACATCGCTACCCATCTCAATGCGGTGTTCACCGACTCAATCCGGGCGACACTGGCCGGGAATCCTCAATTGGTCGACAGCCGCCGATATCTGGGACCGGCCCGCGACGCGGTCAGCGTCGAGGCGACGCGCTTGCTCAGGCTGCTTAGCGGCCTGTGACCACGGCGTACCGGGCCAACGCCTCCTTGCGCTCTATTGCATGGTCCACGATGGGCGCCCGATAACCGTTCGGAATGCCGTCCGGGCCGGCCCACGGCTGGTGCAGATGATCAATCGGCAGATCTGCCAGTTCCGGGACGTAGCGCCTGATGTAGCTGCCATCCGCGTCGAACTTTTCCGCCTGGCTGGTGGGATTGAAGATCCGGAAGTACGGCGCCGCATCGGTGCCGCAACCGGCCACCCATTGCCAGTTGAGCTGATTCTGGGCGATGTCGCCGTCCCGCAAACACTCCATGAACCAATCCGCGCCATACCACCAGCCGATGTGCAGATCCTTGATCAAGAACGAGGCAACGACCATCCGGACCCGATTGTGCATCCAGCCCTCGGCTTGTAGTTGACGCATCCCTGCGTCGACGAGCGGATAGCCGGTCTTGCCTGCTTTCCAGGCCTCGAGCCGCTCGCCGGCCGTCTTCGTCCGCTCTGGATCATCAGTCGGCATCCTCGCGAATTCTTCGCGAATTGGCTGGGTCACTGCGTCCGGACGATGAAACAGCACATCGGCGAAGAAATCCCGCCAGGCGATCTGGCGGGCGAGCGCCGCGGCGCCCTTGGACCGGAGCTGACTCAGGTCGTGCAGCACCGTTCGCGGATGCAGGTGGCCCCAGCGAAGCGCGATGGACAGGTGAGAGGTCGCATCGGTACCGGGGAAGTCATGCAGTTTGGCGTAGTCTGCGACTCCCTCAGAGTCCCTCTGCAACCACTCTCGCCACGCTTTCCTGGCCAGCTTCTCTCCGACCAGCGGCAGCAGCTCCTGGTCGGGCTCCTCCAGAGCGAGGCGATTCCTGGTCGCTAACCAGGTCACGCTGCTTGCGCGTACGGCCGGCGCCGGGTCGTGCACCCCATGCTCCAGCCAGGCGGCGTGGAACGGACTGAACACCTGGAAAGGCTCGCCGGTGCGGTTCTTCAGGGTTCCCGGCGCGACGGCGTACGACGAACCGGTCCTCCTCAATTCGATTCCGTCGGCGCTCAGCGCCTCCGCGACGCGCTCATCTCGCTTGTGTCCGTACGGCCCGAAATCGGCGCTGACGTGCACCCGACGCGCATGGTGGGCCTTTGCCAGCTGAGGAATGACATCGGCGGGCTTGCCGCGTACCACGTTGAGTCCCTGGCCACCGGCCTCGCGCAATTCTTGATCAAGCACGACGAGCGCCGCCATCAACCAAGCGCGGCGCGCTCGGCCAGCAGTCGACAGTAATGCGGGATCGAGAACGAAGAGCGGTAGCACCGCCTCCCCGTCGTCGATCGCCGCACGAAGCGCCGGATTGTCGGCTAGCCGGAAATCGCGTCGCAGCCACCAGATCGCAGCCTGTCCCTCCGCAGCCATCGTCTAATCTTGCCATCGGGCATCATGGGTCTTCGCGAGCGTCGGAAATCGCGATCTGCTGAGCAGCTTCTAACGCGATGCGTAAGTGAAGACAATAGGAGAGACGTGAGCGACCTGATCGACACCACTGAGATGTACCTCCGCACGATCTATGAGCTGGAGGAGGAGGGGATCGTTCCCTTGCGCGCCCGGATCGCCGAGCGGTTGCATCAAAGTGGCCCGACGGTGTCGCAAACGGTCGCACGAATGGAGCGTGACAATCTGGTGCATGTCCTCGGGGACCGCCACCTTCAGCTCACCGACGAGGGACGCGCCCGAGCCACCCGAGTCATGAGGAAGCACCGGCTTGCCGAGCGGCTGCTCATCGACGTGATCGGACTCGACTGGGAAAAGGTGCATGACGAAGCTTGTCGCTGGGAGCACGTGATCTCTGAGGACGTGGAGCGGAAGCTCGTTGATCTGCTGCACGCACCGACCATGTCCCCATATGGCAATCCAATCCCGGGCCTGGCAGAACTTGGTGTGAGTGCGGAAACCGAGACTTTCCGGGACGGCAACGAGCAGTTGCAAGATGTCATCGGTGGTTCGCCATCCTCGATCGACGTCGTCATTGAGCGGATGAGCGAGGAAATCCAAAAAGACGTCGAGATGATGGGCACGCTGCGCCAGGCCGGTATCCAACCCGGAGCCCATGTCCGTGCCGAGCCCGGGGGATTAGGTGTCAGGCTGACCGTTGACGGTTTGCCCGGCTGCGAGATCGACCGCGAGGCATCCACCCACCTATTCGTGTCCCGCGTTTGACCGCGCCGCGAGGAGGTTCGCGGTGAGCGATGAGGTGAATTGGCGAAGGTATCTGGCCGAGTTTCACCGTGATCGAGCTGGGATTGCCGAAGCCGTACTGTCTCGTGCGCTGGCCGGAGATCATTCGCCGTACCGCTGGTTGGCCCGGGCCGTCTCAGCGACAGCGACAACCGTTGTTGATCTTGCTTGTGGATCGGGTCCGATGTCGCGGGAGCTCGCGCGGCCGGGACGCCTGGTGGTCGGCCTGGATCTCTCGGAGCACGAGCTCGCTTTGGCTCTAGGGCGCGGACCTGGGCCTTGGGTCAGAGCCGATGCCCTGCAACTTCCCTTCAAGGACGAAAGCGTTGATGTCATCACCAGCTCGATGGGCTTGGTGGTCGTGCAGCCGCTGAGTCGGGTGATCGAGGAAGTGGCACGTGTGCTACGGCCAGGAGGCGTACTCGCCGCGATTGCGCCAGGCATAAGACCGCTTGCCCCGAGGGACCTAAGGGTGCTGACCCGGATCAATGGGCGGCTACGAACCAAGCCTCAGTTTCCGGGGCCTGTCGAACTGACTGGCTTTGCCAAGACGCTGCATTTGCATGGCATGCGGGCTGTGGAAGATGCGCGGGAGCGTTACCGCTTCAGTATTCGATCACGCGCCGATGCTGAGCTGGTCATGTCAGCTCTGTACCTGCCAAACACCCGCTGGTCACGGGTGGAGCGCGCGATTGAGTATCTGGAGGACTGCGTCAAGCGACGCGAGGTGGTCGAAGTAGCAATCCCGATGCGCCGACTCGTGGCCATCAAGTAGGACATGGGCATGGAATAGGCATACCCGTTGTGCGGTTGACTCAGTGGCTGCCGCGAACCCGCAGTCAGCAGCAGCCGATTCCCCTAACGAGGAGCATATACATGGCAACGATTGACATCACCGCCGAGAACTTCGAAGAGACCATCACCGACAACGACATTGTGTTGGTGGACTTCTGGGCCGACTGGTGTGGACCCTGCAAGCGGTTCGGACCGGTCTATGAAAAGGCGTCAGAGGAGTACGACGGGATTGTCTTCGCCAAGCTGGATACCGATGCCAACTACGAGCTCACCGGCCAGTTGGGCATCGAGGGCATTCCCACACTGATGGCCTTCCGCGAGGGCGTACTGGTCTTCAATCAGGCTGGCGCGCTGCCCGGAAGTGCGCTAAAGCAGGTACTCGATGCCGTCAAGGGCCTGGATATGGAAGAGGTTCACGCTCAGGTCGCCAAGCTCCAGGCGGAGCACGAGCATAGTCACGACTGACCAAACCTCTGTCTTGCCAGCCTGATGAAGGGTTCTAGGGAATCCGGGTTGGCGAGAGCCTCCCGGCTCACGGCCTGATCCGGATCGACACCAGCGAGAATGCGCTTCACCGGCACTTCACACTTCTTGCCGTTCAGTGTGTGTGGGATTGCATCGACCGCGATGAACCGGTCCGGCACATGCCGCGGCGACAATTCGGTGCGAAGCGCCCGCCGCAGCTGCGGCTCTACCTCGCCCAGCCGCCCGCCGGGGGCGAGCACGACGAAGCACAGCAGCTCGCCCTCGTCGGCAGCACCCAGCTCAGTCGTGTCGACCACGAGGGAGCCAGCGATCTCCCCAAAACCTTCGACCACCGCGTAGAAGTCAGCGGTGCCCATCCGCACGCCGCCGCGGTTGAGGGTCGAGTCGCTGCGTCCGTAGATCACGAACGACTCGCGCGATGTCTTGCGAACCCAGTCGCCGTGCCGCCAAACGCCTGGAAAGTCGGCAAAGTACGCGGCACCCAACCTTGACCCATCCGGATCGTTCCAGAACGAGACCGGCATCGACGGCATTGGCTTTGTCAGCACGAGCTCGCCGACCTGATCGAAAACTTCAGCGCCGGAGGCGTCGTACGCAGCGACGGAAGCGCCCAGCGTCGCGCACGATAGCTCGCCCAACCAGACGGGCACAGTCGGCGCACTTTCAAGGAAGGCGGTGCAAAGGTCCGTCCCACCAGACATTGAGCAGATTTGTACGTGCTTGCCAACCGCATCCGCGACCCAGCGGAAGCCGTCGACCGACAGCGGCGATCCGGTCGATCCCAACGCCCGGATTCCTGACGTGTTGAGCTCATCGGCCGGGCGCAAGCCCGCCTTCAGGCACGCATGGATGTACGGCGCGGAGACGCCGAAGTAACTCACCTGATGTTTCTCGGCGAGCTGCCACAACGTACGCAGATCCGGATATCCCGGGTTGCCGTCGTACATCACTACCGTCGAGCCCACCAGCAGGCCGGAGATCAACAAGTTCCACATCATCCAGCCGGTGGTGGTGAACCAGAAGAATCGCTCCCCCGGCTTGAGGTCGTGGTGCAGGCTGAGCGTCTTCAGGTGCTCAAGGAGAATGCCGCCGTGACCGTGGACAATGCCCTTCGGCAGCCCGGTAGTGCCCGAGGAGTACACCACCCACAGCGGATGGTCGAACGGGACGGCATCGAATACCAGTTGACCGGGCTCGGCAGTCAGCTCTGACCAGCGCATCGTGCCTGCCAACTCGGCGGCGGCGTCCAGGTATGGCACCAGAACGGTGCTGCCGAGCGTCGGCAGCTGGTTCCGCAGGGCGGCTATCCGGTCCCGGATGTCGAACGCTTTCCCGCCGTAGGCGTATCCGTCAACGGCGAGGAAGACCGACGGCTCCAACTGCGCGAAGCGGTCATGTACGGCTCGCAAGCCAAAGTCTGGCGAGCACGACGACCAAATCGCGCCGAGGCTCGCGGTCGCAAGAAAGGCGGCCAACGTCTCGACGGAATTTGGCATCAGCGCCACGACTCGGTCGCCGCGGCGTACGCCCAGACGAAGGAGGCCCGCGCGCACTCTGCCGACAAGATCGCGCAGCTCGCCGCGGTTGACCAGCCGTTCCAGCCCGTCCTCTCGAACGAAAACGATGGCGAGGTCGCCGTCTGCGCGACCGGGACTGTCGCCGAGTGCGTGCTCGGCGTAGTTGAGTGTCGCGCCGGGGAACCACTGTGTGCCCGGCATGGTCACCGAGCTGAGAGTCGCGCGCGGGGCGCCGTGGAATCGTACGCCGAGGAAGTCGGCGGCCGCCGCCCAGAACGCGTCGAGCTGGCTCACCGACCAGGCGTGCAGCGACCGGTAGTCCAGATCATCGACGTCGGCGAGGCCCCGCTCTCGGACGTGACGGGCGAACTGCGCGAGCGCGCTGGCCTGGGCGGCTGCCGGATCCGGCGTCCAGAGCACTTCGGGAACATCGGGTGCCATCCGAACCATCCTTCCTGAGATCACGACGGATCGGTGGACCGGGGCGGGCTGGACTCGGTACGCAGTGGCCGACCTAGCTTCAAACGACGCTGTCTGTGGCGCGTTACTCCGCACAAGGCCAAGAATGGTGACCTTTTTGGTCGTTTCGAGCTTCCTTCGTGGCTTTGTGCGGAGGAACGACCTAGTCGCCTGGGATTTCAGGTCAAGGTCATTAGTGTTGTCTCACGTTAGCCCTCAATAGCTCAGGGGATAGAGCAAAGGGGTTCCTAAATCTTGTCAAAGCCCTAGTCACAGGCCGTAGGCCCTCTTAACTAGCCGAAACGGTGTTCGTCGTAGTTCGTCACAGAGCATCATTTGGGCGGTGTATCTGGCGCGTATCTGGCGCGGACGGGCCAGCGTGGCGGTATTCATGAGTCGACCGGTACCCTCGACCAGATGGCCCCGTAGCTCAGGGGATAGAGCACCGCTCTCCTAAAGCGGGTGTCGCGCGTTCGAATCGCGCCGGGGCCGCCGAACTGTTGTGTGCCATCGGCTGAGGCTTGACATTGCTAATGCGGTTGATGGTTGACAATGTTTCGGTTGATAGTTGACACCTACCTCGGCTGATCCTTGACACTCCCGTATGAGGGGTTGAGCGTGGCCGAGCAGCGCTATCAGGCAGTGCTCGCGGTGATCAAGGATGGCCGGACGGTGACCGAGACGGCGGCGGCGGTGGGGGTGTCGCGGCAGAGTCTGCATGCCTGGCTGGCTAGCCGAGTATCTAGAAGTCGAGGACGTGGAATACCTCCGCGGGCCTTTCCGCGTGATTGATGCTGAATGCCCAAGGTGCGGGCGCCGCATATCCTTCCTCGATTTCGTTAAAACAGCCATCGACAGCGGCGTGCATGATCGAACTCAGCTCCGTGCCATTCTGACTGGCGAGGCCGGAAACTGGATCACCATCCGGGGCCGTGAAGGAGGGCGTCCCGTCAGGTGCGCACGCTGCCACCAAGCCCTTCGAATGTCGAATGGATATTCAGAGTACTCGTCAAGCAATTACGCTTACGCCTAACTTTGCGATTCCAAGAAACAGGGATTCTTTTGACTGATCCAACGCTGGGAAATGGCTGCTAAGACACCCGATTTAGCAGATCGGGCATCATCGCCGGTGCGTACGATTCCTGGCGACCCGACCGAGCCACAACAGGGCCTGGCATTGTGCCTGTCGGGGGGCGGCTACCGTGCAATGTTGTTTCATTTGGGTGTCCTATGGCGGCTCAATGAAGCGGGAGTCCTGCCTAAGTTAGACCGCGTGTCGAGCGTGTCCGGTGGCTCGATCACCGCCGGTGTCTTGGCCTTGCACTGGGAGCAACTGGAGTTCGACGATACCGGTCGGGCAAACGCCTTCGGCGGCAAGATTGTGGACGAAATTCGCAGGTTCGCTTCGGTGACTGTGGACGTCGGTGCAGTTTTGACTGGTGTCGCCTTACCGTTCGTGTCGGTCTCGGACCGAGTAATTCGGGCTTATCGGCGGGAACTCTTCGGCAAGTCGATCTTGCAGGACCTGCCGGATAAGCCGACGTTTGTGTTCAATGCCACCAATCTCGAGTCTGGCGTTTTGTTTCGGTTTAGCAAGCCGTATTTGGCTGACTACCGGGTGGGACGGGTCATGGAACCAGACCTTCCAGTGGCCGTTGCGGTGGCTGCGTCTTCAGCTTTCCCACCAATACTGTCGCCCTGCACGATTGATCTTAGCAAGGAAGAGTGGCGGACTGATCCTGGGAACGATTTGGTGGGCCCGGAATTCAGAGATGAGCTGACTCTCACCGATGGTGGAGTGTATGACAATCTCGGTATTGAGACGGCCTGGAAGCGGTATCGGACCATTCTTGTTAGCGATGGTGGAGGTCACCTCGTGCCGGATCCGGATCCGGCGCACGACTGGCCTGAGCAGATGGTTCGCGTCCTTAAGGTCATTGACAACCAGGTTCGTGCACTGCGCAAGCGTCAAATCATTGAAGCTTTCAAGTCGTCACCTGGGGAAGCCGACCATCGAGACGGGGTATACGTCGGCATTCGCAGTGAGGTCGCCGACTACCGGCTCGAGGACGCCATGCCCGCCGATCCCAAAATTACAGACGAACTCGCCGGACTACCCACGCGCCTGGCGGCGATCAGCGACACGCAACAGAAAAGACTGATCAACTGGGGCTATACGATATGCGACACCGGGCTTCGCAAGCACGTAATGCCCGAGCTGCAGCGCGGGCAACTGCCCTATCCGACAGATCCGCTGACGATCGATATCTGATTCATCACAAATAAACCCGCCGTAAGCTAGCCAGCCGAAAGCCGAGCTCAACCGGAGCGGCCTGGGAAACCACGCCTATCAGCGCCGTAGCTGAGCCACATCGCGGTAACACGCCCCAGAAAATCAGCGGCATGGACGGGACGAACCCTGCTGAAATTCCTAGAACCCGGTACCACAAAGAACTCGAGCAGGACGCATGCGGCAGGAGGTCTTCGGATCCTTGGACCACCGGCCCACACTGTCCATGACTCCGCCGATTGCTTTGTGCTAGACCCTCAAAATGACGGATCGGCGAGGTGCGCATTGGGCCCGAAAAGCCGCTCGGTGAACGCGTTTGAGAACTTCCCTGGCGGGTCATGTTGAACCATCACATGTTGGAATGTCTGAAGATACTCCCCATGGAGTTTCTGCAGATAATCGACATCGAAGCCGTTGCAGTACTTGCCGAGATGGGGTCGGCCACCTAACTCTTTGATGAGCTGTACTGCGGCCGCATAATATGTCTCGAAGCCGTCGGAGTCGTTGCAGACAATATCGATCCAGGCGGAACGGCGTTCTCGGCCGGGACCAATGAGCGTGCGATCGTGTCCTGCCGGCGTGAATCGGACCTCAAGGAGCGTGTAGGGCAGGCCCGATGAGTACAAGTCCTCATACAGCTCGACGAGGCGGTCGCACACGCCGAATGTCGCCTCGTACGGAACGGTGAACTCAAGTTCTTGGTGCAGGTGATAAATCGTGCGGTTGTACGCACAGTCGCTCTCAAGAACCAGGTTTGAGCCTCTGCGGACGAGATAGGACAACCGAGACCAGTAACCGGAAAGGGGCAGCAGCTTGGTGTAGGCGAGAAGGTTACCCACCCAGGCTGCCAGCAAGGCGTCGAGTGAAATGTTGCAGAACTCGCGTATGTCTGCATTCCGACTATGAGCCCGGTCGGTGTGGTTCCAAGTGTTGACCTGGCACTGGTTGGTGAATGGAAACAGGTAGAGGCTGAAATGATCGTTGGTCGCAATAAGCGTGTCGAGGCTCCGCCTCACTTCATCAAGATCGCAGATGTCGACGCGCTGATCGATGTTGAATCGCGGGACTGCTTGGACAGTCACCTCAAGAATGATCCCGACGGCGCCGATGCCGCCGATCACCGCCCTGAACAGATCGTCCGCCGGCTCGCACATAATTAGGTCGCCGTTACCATCAAGCAGCTTCAGGCGTACAACGGAGCTGCTGACAAATCCCCAATCGCGTCCCGTGCCATGGACATCTGTCGAAAGGATGCCTGCGATGCTCTGTGCATCGTGGGATGGCAGCGCGGCGAAGGCCAAACCGTCCTTTGCGAGAAGTTTGACCACATCTCGAACCCGCGTGCCGCCTCTCACAGTTATCTGACGGTTAGCTGGATCTTTTGATACTAGGCCGCTGTAGTTATCTAGGGATATCAGGACCTCATCGCTGACATTTCCTTCATTGAAGGAGTGGCCCGAGCCAAACACGCGCGCCTTCGCGCAGTCTCGCACAATCTCAACTATTTCCTGTTCGCTGCTTGGCTCCGCGTACATAATTGGCGTATACCTGAACCGCCGTGCCCAGTTTCGGAAAATTCCCTCGCTTACTCTTCCTTCGAGCCAAAGATATTTTCCGGTCGTTGCAGCGTAGAGGATGATGTTGAGCGTGGTGTTGAATCCGACTCTCAAATAGCTGCCAATCTTCACTGGTCCCTCCCGCTATTGCTACTACTTGTTGTTGGCCCCTTTCGCGGACATTCGACTGGGTCACATGCGGGTTCAGGAGCTCATCAGCAGAAACCAACGATCGTTCGGCAATCGTCTGCTGGCAGTTCGTACGCTGTCAAGGCCTTTGACAGCCTGTCCCACCGATCTAAAGCTGTCGGATCAGCACGCTAGCTAGCAGCTCGATGAATCCCTTGAAATACTGGAACGCGCCACAGCTCAGTGAGCGGGGAGCCATTTATGCCGGAAGAATTGACATCAGGCTCGCGGTCACTCCAGCAGATCTGGCCTCCGCCGGCCCTTCACGCCCGCATCCTGGAGTCGCCTCTTGGCCGTCGCTAGCTTGTACACGAAGATCGCAGCGGCGGTGACTGCGCCGGCATCGTCGAGAGGCCAAGGGGTCCAAGCATCACCTCGGGCAACACGTCGATCGGGCTTGCAAGGTAGACGAGAGCCCCGATCATCGCGAGCAGCCCGCGCGGTGGGATGCGGTAGCGCCACATTACGAACCCGATGAGGGCCACCCCGAGCAGCGCGAGGACGCCGAACAGCGTGAGTACCAGAGTCAGCAGGTCGGACATGTCCATGGCGTCTACTGTGTCGTAGGTTCGAATCCTACTGGGGGCGCCGATGCGTTTGCCTGCTGAGACCGCTGTTTACAGGATCCGTCACCCCGGGACTGCCCATGAGGTCGGTATGTCGGCACCGCCCTCCTGCGAGAATCGTTGACCGAACCGTACGTAGGTGGGGTGGGGCACAAACTTGCCGGCTACCAGGCTTTCACCCTGCCTGAAGGTGGTTGCCCGTCGGATCAAGCCCTCTGGGACGAATGAGAAAGTGTCGCGGAGGTGGGCGAGGTCGGCTTCCGAATTCATCCGCATCAGCAGCAGGTTGTCGCATTGGGACAGCACTTCGTCATGCACCTTCTGAGGGCGCTGCGTAGAGGTCAGCAGGTAGAGCCCGAACTTCCGGCCTTCGGCCGCGATCAGTGCTGCATAGTTCGTGGCGAGGGCCGTCACCGCGTCACCTGGTTGGCCAGGGCAGACGTTGTGAGCTTCGTCAATGACGATGAGGCATGGCTGGCGGCGAGACCGGTGCCGCCACAATGTCGACAGCACGGTTTCAGAGATAAGTCGCTGCTCGTTGATGGTGTCGAGCGAACCCAAGTCAATAACAAGGCAGCGCGACGTCGGCTCCTCCAGTTCGTCGACCAGTGACCTTCCGCGGCCGCGACTCCAGATCGACCAATTGAAGAGACCGAGGTTGGCTGCCCGCAAGCCGAGTCGTCGTGTATCAGGGTTGTCGGATGACAACAAAGCATCCGGGCCACTGATCACAGCACGGCCCTTTTCGCTGGCAGCAAGGATCCCTGACAGCGCGGCGTACTCTTCCCGATCGCGTATTGGATCGAGGCCAAAGATCGCCGCTTGCGCCGCTGGATCGACATCAAGGAACTGCAGTTGGAGAGGATGCGCTGCTCCGGGGTCGTTCTGCCACACCGAGACCCCACTCGCCGCGGCGGCATATTCAGCGGCCGCGGCGGGATCGGCGCTATCTCTAGCCTCGGATAGGCGCACGTAGTCGGAGTTGGGATCAAGAATGATCATCCGCAGACTTGTCCCCATCAAGAGTCTCTCGAGTACGAGCCCGAGCGAGTAGGTCTTGCCGGACCCGGATTGACCGCACATGAAGCTGTGTCGGTTGAAGCCCCCCGAATCAAGGGTTGCCGCTACTCCTGGCGCCAGCAGCAGGTCTCCGATGGTCAATGCCGCGCGGTTGGGTCGTACGCGTTGCAGCCATGCATCGACCTCCGGCGATTCCGCGGGCCGAACCACGGCGTCATGGAAGGGCTGCTGATCACCGTCCAAGATGACGCCCTCCCCGCGTGCAAAGCGGATCAGCATGTTCGACCTCATGGTCTCCAACCCCAGATCTGGCGCGGACTCGGAGTGGGGCTGCATGGTCAGGATCTGGCCGAACCGACTCTCCTCGTCGCCCTCCAGGACGACGTAGCCGCCTGTCTGCAGCTGCAATCCGTGCAGCGACGCCTGAAAGGTGAACTGACGCCCATCTACGGAAGTGGCCAGCGGCAAGATGCTGCTTTCGACCTCAGCCCGGGTACGCCGGTACTCCTCAGCCAGATTGGTCAACGATCCCGTAGGTGTCACCTGCTCAGCCGCCGAGCTTGCCGATCCATCCGACATCGCCGCATCCTCCTAGCCTCTGTCGCCAGTCCTGACAAGGCCGGAGTGGACACGGACAAGGCGACTGCCGTCCCGTAGGCCTTCATCGTGCCCCTGCGATCCTCGCGCGTCCTCACCCACGGCAGGTGAAATGGCATCCGCCTGGCCTTCGTGACGGTGTGGGCCCCGCTGCGTGGTGATCACCCGGATCGGGTGAAGCAAACCGCATCGGCGGTCAGATGGTTGTCATCAGCGAGGTGCAGGGCCGGGCCGGCGAGGGAGAAATTGATGGCGACCGTTTTCAACGAGAGGGCCCGGCGGCTTCGCAACGCCGTAGAGCCAGCCCGCGCGCATTGACGTAGCCGACATGGTTGCCACAGACGAAGCCTCAGAGAAGGCCGCACAGGAAGAGCCTGGGGAAAACAACGAGGAGCCCACGAAGCGACCGCCGGATCATCTCCGGGAAACCGTCGTCATCATCGTCCTTTCGATCACGGCGGTGCTGACGGCCTGGTGCGGCTTCGAGTCATCGCAATGGAGTGGCGAAATGTCCATCGCTTCAGCCAGGCGTCCAACGCCAGGATCGAGGCCGCCCGGCAGGCCGGCGTCGCGAACGCTGCGCGCCAGGCGGATCTCACCATTTGGGGCGTCTACTTACAGGCTCGGGCTCAAGGCAACACCGCACTCGCAAACTACGTAGAACAGCGCTTCACCGACCACTTCCGAGTTGCCTACAAAGCGCGCTGGTGCTGTTCTTCGCCGCCGCATCTAGCCGTTTGGGCAGTCCGCGCACTCAATGGATCTTGCTCGGAGTGGCGATCACTTTCCTGATCATCGCCACAATCGTCCCCGGCACCTTCCCAATCGATATTTGAACACTGCATGTGAACGTCACCCGCCGCGGGTGATGGCTGGCCAAGCGGAGCCGCGTTACCTTGGCGGTCTCGCCCCGGGGAACGGCTCCGGATAGCCATGTCGCGGCACGGATGCTGAACGCAGTCCGTTCGCCATGGTCGGTTGATTGCTCCGGTCGCGTATTCGGACATGCGGTCCTAGGAGGTTGAGCGATGTGACCGTTGACGCACCCATTCTGACGGCTCGCTTTTGGCGTACGCGGCGCTCGGCGGCGGTGGCGGGAATTGTATTCGCGGTCCTGCTCCTAGCGGCGCTTACGATGGCGCGCCTCGCCTTGGCCGAAGGCAGCTTCGAAGCCCTTCAGGCGGATGCGCAGAAGCGCGCGTTGATCCGGCTCAGTATCGGTCTGGTGCCGTTCGCCGGCATTGCCTTCTTGTGGTTTATCGGTGTAATACGCGAGCAGCTCGGCGAGGTGGAGGATCGGCTGTTCTCCACGGTGTTCATGGGCAGCGGACTACTTTTCCTGGCCATGCTCTTTGGTGCCACAGTGACCTCGGGCAGCTTGTTGCAGATGCTCGCCGGACAGGGAACCAACGCCGATGTCCTCGCATACGGCCGTGATATCAGCCAGGAGTACCTGTCTGTCTACGCCATGCGGATGGCGGCGGTGTTCACGATCTCGGTGAGCACGGCATCGCTGCGGACCGCAGCCCTGCCACGGTGGGTTTCCTATCTGGGATACCTGATCGCTCTGGTCCTTTTGGTGGCGGCTGGCGAACACCGATGGACCCAGCTCGCATTTCCGAGCTGGGTTCTGCTGGTGAGCCTGGTGATTCTCTTCGTTCGGCCGCCGAACCGTGCCCGCGCGGTCGAGGTCGGTCCGGACGCAGACACGGAGACAGGAACCCCCTGAGCCAGCCGTGGAGCCCACCTTGTTAGGGCCATCAGGTGCGAAGGTGAAAGGCTGCCTGAATGGATTTCACCTATCTCGGCCGTACCGGCCTCCAAGTCTCCAAACTCTGTCTAGGCACGATGAACTTCGGGCCTCGGACCTCAGAAGAAGATGCTCACACGATCATGGACATGGCTCACGAGGCCGGCATCAACTTCTTCGATACGGCCAATCGCTACGGCACCGAGCCCGGCGAGACGGAAATGATCATCGGCAACTGGTTCGCCACTGGCGGAGGACGTCGGGAGCGGACAGTCATCGCCACCAAGGTTTACGGCGAAATGGGGGACTGGCCCAACGAGGGCAAGTTGTCGGCGCTCAACATCCGCCGAGCGCTCGATGCGAGTTTGCGCCGGCTGCAGACCGACTACGTCGATCTTTATCAGTTCCATCACATCGATCGGAACACACCTTGGGAGGAGATCTGGCAGGCGATCGAGTTGGCGGTGCAACAGGGCAAGATCCTCTACGCCGGCAGCAGCAATTTCGCCGGCTGGCACATCGCCGACGCGCAAGCCGCTGCTGCTCGGCGAAACCTCATGGGTCTGGTCAGCGAACAATCGCTCTACAACCTGCTCGTCCGTGACATAGAGCTCGAGGTGGTTCCGGCTGCAGAGCATTACGGCCTTGGCATCATCCCGTGGTCACCACTGCAGGGTGGCCTGCTCGGTGGGGTGATCAAGAAGGAGAACACCGGGGTCCGGCGTCTCGAGGGCCGCGCTGCGCAGAGCCTCGCCGAGCATCGAAAGGAGATCCAGGCGTACGAGGACTTGGCAACCGAGATCGGCGTGGAGCCCGGTACGTTGGGCCTCGCTTGGCTGCTCACCCGGCCCGCGGTTACCGCACCGATCATCGGTCCGCGAACTCGTGAGCAGTTGGATAGCGCGTTGCCTGCTGTGGAGCTCAGCCTGTCGTCGGAGCAGCTAGGCAGCCTCGACAAGATCTTTCCCGGTCGCAAGACCGCACCTGAGGATTACGCCTGGTAGCCGGCGCTTGAGGCGATTGCTCACCTTGTTAGGCGCGAGAAATCAACGTGCGGCCGCCAGATCAGGCCTCGCGAGGTCGGTGTCTGGCGCGCTGACCGGTGCGGCCCAATCGATGTGGTAGTTGTATTGCCAGGCCGTCTTCTCCGGCTTGGCCAGCTTCATCGCCATCGGCATGATCACGTCGCGGAGCCGCCGCGCTATCGGCCCAGCGGCTTTGTGACTGTTGGTTCGGGCCGCGAGCTTGATGATGCGGGTTACTCGATCGCGGCGAAGTCTCTCGTACGCGACGAAGGCGTGGCTGTATGGGAGGTCACGCAGGCAGCGAGCGAGTTCGACGGCACTCTCGATCGCCATCGAGGCGCCCTGTCCGGAGCTCGGTGACGGCACATGTGCCGCGTCGCCGACGAGTACGGTGCGACCCTGACTCCACACGGGCGCGGTTGGCATGATCTCCAGTCCTCCGATGATCATCAGGTCGGCCGGTGAGGTGCGGGCAATGATATTCGCAGCCGGCGTCCGATCTGCGGCGAAGGCATCAGCGAGCAGGTGCAGCCAGTGTTCGGGCGAGACAGCGCGAGCCTGTGCCAGCGTCAGCCGTTCGCGGTGCGGCAGATTGGCGAACCAACCGACCTGACCATCCTCAGCCACCTGGTAACCGAAGAAGGCCTTCTTGCCGAAGATCATGTTGTAGTTGGTGTTCGTCGAGGCGAGGGCGGCACCCCGTGACCATCCGCCCAGTCCGATCAGGCCTGTGTAGTCGGGCGGTGGCGCGGTGAGGTCGATCATGGAACGCACTGTGGACCGGATGCCATCGGCGCCGATCAAGACATCCGCGCTCGCTGCGGCGACCCGGCGTACCGGGCCGTCGAGGTCCATGGCAGCAAGGGCGTCGAGACCATTGGGCGCGAGGCCCAGCATGCCGCCGACGCCGTCGGCTGCGCTGGCGTACGCCTCGTGGACGGTCGCTTGAATACCTGCGCGCTGCAGGGCCATCGCGGTAACTGGGCCGGCGATTCCACCACCGATCACTACGGCAGTTTGCGCCGCAGTCATAGCGCTTCCTCCCGGTTCTTGCGGTACGCGTGCCAACCCATCGCCACAAACCAGCTGAAGATTTCAACGAACAGCAGCCGCTGGGTGAGCCCGGCAAAGCCGTGTCCCGCAGCGACCGTGGCCTGATCGAACGACAGTGTGTAGACAACAAAGAGCACCAGTGTCAGCGGCGAAGCCACCAGCAACCCGTTGCCGATCCGGTGCCAACCGGGAAGTCGTCGTACCTGCAATCCGGTCACCAGGAAGCTGATCACTGGCGTGGCCAGGATCAGCATGGCACCGAATAGATGCATCACTGGGTCATCGAGGGTGAAGAAGCCAATGATGATCAGCCCAACGGGTGACAGCGCCAGCAAGATCAAACTGACGACTCGGACAATCGGTCGGCCGCCGGCAGGCAGGCTCAGAATGACGCCGATGACGCCAGCCAGCAGCAGCATTCCGCTGAGAACGAAGATCGAGTTCATGTAGGGACCGGTCTCGCCAAGTCCGAGGCCGCCGATGGGCTGGGTGATCGGTGAGTATGGCGAGATCCATGTTCCGGCCACCGTGTATCCGGGACTGACGGCGCCGAGGACGATCCAGGCCGTCGCGAAGAGGACAGGGCCGGCGACGGCACCGAGGGCTAGCTTTCGCGGCCAGTGTGATTCTGCGTTCCCCTGCATCCCTACGGGATGCAGCAGCTGATCAAGCGGTGGCGCAAGGACGAGGTGATCAATGTCGGCCAACGGGCCACGCTGTACAAAGTGATCAACAGACTGTCCGATGCCGGTTTGATCAAGCCCACGGGCACCAGCAGGGACCACTCGTATCCCGAGCGAACAAGCTATGAACTGACCGACGCCGGTCGCGCAGTGCGCGGGCAATGGATGGCTGAAGTGCTCTCCACGCCGCGCAATGAGTTCCCCGAGTTCCCTGCGGGGCTGTCATTCCTTCCGCTGCTCACGCCGCCGTACGTAGCTGAGCTGCTCAAGATCCGACGTGAACTCTTGGTGCAACGACTGGCCGAACGTGATGCGCTGATAACCAGCGTCGGCTTCCCGCTGCCGCGCGCCACGATGCTGGAGACCGAGTACCTGCACGCCACAACCGAAGCCGAGATCGGCTGGCTTGACAATGTGCTCGCCGGTCTGGATGACGGCTCGATAACCTGGAGCCCGCGAGAGATGCGGGAAGCTGATGCGCAGCTCAGAAGCTGATCTCGTACACGGCCAGGCTCGTGACAGGGTCGTTTCGCAGTACAGGCGGTCCATGCGCCTGCTCGGGTGGGGTCCCCGTTCAGTCCTCAGAAGTCACAAGCTCGCCCGCACGCAGCCGCGTTTTGCGCTCTTCGAGTTCCTCGATCCGATGAGCTGCGGACTTAGCGCGTTCGGCCGCTTCTTCTCCTCTGTTCGAGCTCATGACTGATGATCTATCGCAGAGAGCCCCGTCATTGCCAATGGCCCGGCCGATGCTCGGGCACTGAGAGTTGAGCGAGTACGGCGAAGTGGTCGCTGGCCCAGGTGTTGTCGACGGGCTGATCGAAGACTCGCCGGCACTCTGTGACATCGAGAGTCGGGCCGTAGATGCCGCTACGGATGAGGATGTAGTCAATTCGCCGGCCCAGCTCCAGTGGCATCTCGCCAGCGAGAACCAGCGGGTTGTCAGCAGCAAAGGTATGACCTGGATCGGTTCCATTGACGGCCTCCCAGGCGTCCCGGTAGGCGATGCTGAAGCCGTCGAGGGACTGTCGGCCGGTCCAAAAGCGGAGGCTTCCCGACTCCGGGGTGTCATCGAAGTCACCTAGCACGATCACGTGTAGAACACGGCGCGCCAGAAGCTGTTCGATGCTTCGAGCGCAGGCGACCGCTTGCATTTCACGTTCACTGCTGTGGCCGATCTCGTACGTCGGCTTGTGATGGACGAGGAGGACAGGACCGAGGGGTGGCGGCAGCTCGATTTCGGTGAGCACCGCGGCCGACCACGGGAGGGTGACCCGGCTCGTCACGTGCAAGTCGACCGCATGAGTGTCACCGAACGGAAATCGACTGCACAGTACGGCACTGACACCATCGGCAGACCTGCCTGGGTGCCAGGCAGTGTGATATTCCTCGCCCAGCAGATCGGTTGCCTGGTCATAGTCGCGCGTGAGGACGCATTCCTGCAGTGCCACGACGTCGGGACGCAGGTCGCGGAGGCCAGCCCTGATGACCTCGCGTCGGCTGGGCCAGTCCGCGTGCTCAGGAGACAGCAGATTGAAGGTCATCACGCTGATGGTGCGCATCGCCTATCCATTCTCTCTGAATATTGACTCAGATAGTCTTAACAAGACTATTGTCGCATTAGTGGAGGAATCACATGGTCGACAGCAGGATCTCGGCGATGACATGGAACATTTGGTGGCGGTTCGGACCACGCTGGCATGACCGGCAGCCGGGGATCCGGGCGACATTGGAGCGGTTTAGACCCGACATCGTGGCCCTGCAAGAGGTCTGGAGCACTGGCCAGACGACTCAAGCCGACGAGCTCGCGGACGCGTTGGGTATGTATGCGGCCTTTGCCTCACCGTCGTATCCGCCAGCACCCGAGAACCACGATGTCGACGACTGGAACGGTGTGGACCTCGGTATCGCAGTGCTGAGCCGCTGGCCGATCCTCGATCAAGAAGCGTTGGTGATGCCGGCGCGGCACCGAGATTGGAATCCCATCACGTTGACCGTACGTGTTGATCATCCAACAGGACCCTTGCCGGTCATCGCGACCTGCCTTGATTACGGCGTCCCGTACACCGACGACCGGATCGCGCAGGGTGCTTTCGTGGCAGACCTGGCGACCGACCCACGTTTTGATGGACCGTGCCCAGTGCTGCTCATGGGTGATATGAACGCTGCGGTCGACTCACCCGTCCTCCGAGCGGTACGCGATGTACTAACCGACGCATGGACCGCCGGCGACGGCCGATCGGACGCCGTGACGCTGTCTTCCACTCATCCGTCTGCGCCACTCGAGGCCGGCCCCCAGCTGGTTGATCAACGGATCGACCACATCTTCTTTCGTCCCGGACGCGAAGATCAGCAGGTGCTCGTCGAGGGAGTTCAACTGGTGGGCAAGCCGGTCGATGGGGTGTATCCCTCTGATCATCGCGCAGTCCTCGCCGACTTTCGCTGGCGTGGCTAACACCGCTTTACGCCGGCCCGGCGGACGTACGGCGAGGGTCCGTGAAGCCGCCGTCCGCGCAACACTCCAGGAACTGCTGGAGAAGGGCTACGCGGACGCGAGTGTAGATGAGATTGCCCGCCGGTCTGGCGTCAGCAAGGCCACCTTGTATCGCAGGTGGGGCGGTCGGGACGGGCTCATCCTGGACGCCGTCGAATGGTTGGGAGTCACGCAGGCCGAGGTTCCCCACACTGGGCGATTTGAGGACGACCTACGGCTCTGGGCGTACTCCATACAGGCAATGCTCACCGATTCGAGTGCTGGGACCCTAGTGCGCGCGATCTTCGCCGCCGATCCGCGCGCCACCCGCGCGATGCGACAACGCTTCTGGAGCAGCCGCCTGCAGCTGGTGCGGCCGATTGTCGAGCGTGCCATCGCTCGCCAGGAGATTCCGCCAACCACTGATGTCGATGAGGTCATCCGTCATCTCGGCGCTCCGCTGTATTACCGCTTTCTGGTGCTCGACGAACCGGTCACGTCACACGCAGCCGAACTGGCGGCCACCGTAACGGCCCATGCTGCGCAGCACGGCCTCTTCGCGACGTCTTAGAGGCCAGTTGCCATCTCTCCCCAGATGTCCTCCAAGTAGCGGTCGTCCTCGCGCAGTCCCTTGAGCCAGTCGTCCGCCGTCGTGTCAGATCCGTTGCTCTTGGCTCGATAGATCTCCATCAGAGCGGCGCGTACGCCAGGGGCCATGGTGTTGGCGTTGCCACAGACATAGATCACCGCACCGGCCGAAATCAGATCCCACACCTGATCGCCCTCGCGCTCGATCAGCTGCTGGACGAATGTGCGGGGCTGTCCGGGCTCCCTCGAGAAGGCCACCTGCAGTTCGGTGATGCCCGACGTCTCGAAGGCCTTCAGCTCGTCGGCGTAGAGCATGTCATGATCAGCGTTCCGGCAGCCGTAGAAGAGGATCGACTTTCCGACCGGAACCCCCTGCTCGGCCAGAGCGGCACGCTCCTGCAGGAAACCACGGAAGGGTGCCATCCCGGTGCCAGCCCCGACCATGATCATCGGAGTGTGCGGGTTGGCGGGCGGCCGGAAGGGGATGGTGGGTTTACGCACAAAGATGAACTGCGTGCTGTTCTCCATGCTGCTGCCCAGGTGGTTGGAGGCAACTCCGTTGAAGTACCCGTCGCCGCTGCGAGCAGGCCCATGAAGCACGCCAACAGTGAGATGGCAGCTGCTCGCAACGGTGGGAGAGGAGGAGATGGAGTAGTAGCGCGGCCGCATTGGCGGCAGCAGCTGCAGGTACACGTTGAACGGCAGGTCACAGCTGGGGTAGTCGTCGAGTAGCTCGAGCACCGACCGCCGCCGTGTTGCCACTTTCTCTCGGTACTCGTCACGGCCGGCCTCGTCGAGGCCGGACATTGCCTGCAACTCGGCTGCTTGATCGGCATCAGTCGCGTATCTGGCCAACACAGCAAGATCACTGCGGCTGGCGACATCCTGCAACTCGACACAGGCTCCGAGAATGCCCAGTAGCGGCGCCGACTCTCCCAATGGGATGTGCGTGTACGTCCCGCCGCCAGTCGGGGTGATGGTGACATAGGTGCCGGCGTCGAGTCCGAACCGAGCCATTACCCGCCTGATCAGGTCGATGTTGTTGCGAGGAAGTACGCCGAGGTGATCACCGGTCTGGTACTCCATCCCGGCTGGCAGCTCCAGCTCGATATGCCGGGCCGACCTCGAGTCGCCATCGGACTGACCGTTTTTGAGGAGCTCCCGGTTCGCCAGCACAGTGGATGCATGCGCGCGGTACGAAACCACCACCGGATTCGTCACCTGCTTGTTCTCCATGGTGAGCCGTAGCCGAGGTTCTGTGCTGGATGCCGTAACGGATTCAGTGCTGAGGCCAAGGGCGCCTGTCAGGGATGGCCACAGGCTCTGGTACCACTCGGAGAACTGACCGTCGAAGTCGGAGCGAGCATCACCCTCACCGCGAGCATGCACCCGCCGCGCACCATGAGCCTCAAGCTGCTTGTCGATCAAGGTCGGTACAGCTTGGTAGGTGGACGCCCAGTCCATGTTGCCGCAGCCAAAGACCGAGAACGCCAAGTCAGATCCGGCATCGGAGGGTGTACCGGAATCGGTGATCCAGCGGCAGAACCGCGCGGCGTTGTCCGGCGGGTGGCCGTTGTAGGACGCGCAGACCACAACCAGGGCTCCTTCGTGCGGCAGCTCGCCCGTGTGATCATCCAAAGCACCCAGGGTCACGGCATAGCCACGATCCGAACCATCCTGGGCGATGCGGGTGGCAATCCCCTCGGCGGTGCCGAGATTGGACCCGAACAGCACCATGAGCGGGGTGTTGTGTCCCTCCCCGGTCCGCTGCGGACGCACCTCAGATTCAGCGGCTTGCCCGTTGGTCGACGGGGCGGCGATGGTGACCGGGGCGGTGCCCGTGGTACGGCCTGGCCGCTCCTTGATCTTGATCAACAAGCCGTCGGGCTTGATCGTCAGACCCTCTTTGACCTTCAGCTCATAGTTCAGATAGTCGACGAAGTCGAAGCGTTGCAACAGCATGCCCAGCACCAGCATGGCCTCTTGCATCGCGAACTGGCGGCCGATGCAGGCTCGCTGGCCCGAACCGAACGGCTTGAACGCGTTAGGCGGAATCTGCGACCGGGTTTCGGGCCGGAAGTGATCCGGGTTGAACTCCTCAGCATCCTCGCCCCACACTTCTCGGTCGCGGTGCAGCATGATCGTCAATCCGGTGATCGAGGATCCCTTCGGCATCAGATACGGCCCGACCATCGCATCCTCGTACGGATAACGGGTGAACGCCGCCACGGTAGGCCACAGCCGAAGGGTTTCGCTGAGGATTTGATTGACGTAGGTGAGACCCTGAATCTGCTGGTAGGTGGGCAACACGGATATGTCGGTGCCCAGCACCCGATCGACTTCCTCCTGAGCTCGGGCAACCACATCGGGATGTTTGATCAAGAAGCTGATTGCAAATGACAGCAACCCGCTGGTGGTTTCGTGACCGGCAATCAGAAACGTCTGACACTGAGCCACGATGTTGTCGTCGCTGAGCTTCTCGCCGGTCTTCTTGTCCACTCCGGTCAGCATGGCGCTGAGCAGATCTTTGTGCTCTTCGACGTTCCCGGCGCGACGCCGCTCGTCGATGATCTGTTGAACTTCGCTCTCCATGTAGCGGTAGTTTTCGGCCAGCTTCTTCGAAGCGCCGCGCCGGAGCTTGGTCTGAACCGGCAGTTCTCGGGCGCGTCTGGAGCTTTCGCCCAGTACTCCGTACATCGCCTCGACGAAGGGATGCACAGTGTCGCGGTAGAAGGAGTTGAAGCGGTAGCCGAAGCCGCACAGCGCGATGGTGTCGAGCGTGAGGCGCGTCATGTCCGCCGTCACGTCGACCGGTTCGCCCGGATTCAGCCGCTCCCACTTCTGCATCAACTGCGTCGCGATGTCATTCATCATCGGCACGTAGTCCCGCATCGCCTGCTGGCTGAAGTTGGGCAGCAAGATGTTGTGGGCTTTTGACCAGTTCGGATCATCGGTATCAGAGGTGAACAATCCAGCGCTCCGGCCAAAGCTCCGCACCGCCTTCTGACCGTCCCCGACGAGCTTGTCGAACCGCTCGTCGTCGCACAGGTCGTCGATCATCGCCAGGCCTGACGCCACGAAGCGATCACCGGCCGGGGTGCGCAGTCGGATCATCGGACCGAGTTCGCGGACCACCTTCATGAGCGTCACGATTTGGTGGTCCGCGGGCACGTCGAACATGTTGCCGACGACGGGTAGTCCCTTCGGTCCTGGAATGTCATCAACCGTCAACGGCCTGGTCTGATGGTCCTCAAGCGGCTGCGATGTAGTCATGCGGATTGCCTTTCAGGTAGGGCGGGCTCGGACGCTCGACCGGCACGGATGAAGATCACGACACTGACGATCACAACCCAGGTTGGAAAAACCAGCACAGCGGCCGGATGCAGTGTGGTGATCAGCAAGAGAAAGAGGGCTAACAGGTAGCTCACCACGGCGAGCCACCTTGGCATGATCATGGCGTTGCGAAGCAGGGTCGTCGTGGTCAGTGCGTACATGCCGGCGCCGCGGAGCGCGTACACGAACACCATGCCGTAACCGACCGCGAGCATGCCGCGGATGAAGTCAGCCGACGGTAGCGGCGCGTTGGTGAGGTCCTTCAGTAGAGCCACTGCGCCCGCCGACGCCGTGCCGGCGAAAAGCAGGACGACGAAGAGCACGCCCGACACTAGCTGGAGCCCATAGGGAATAGCGGATGGTGACTCCGTGCGCGTTTCGATCAGCAGTCTGGTGCAGTGAGCATGCCACAGGAACGTGATTCCGGCGAACGGGATCAGATACAGGCCAACCGTGACGAGTAACGTGCTGCCGCCGGCGTAGTAGGCGGTGATCTCCCCGTCCGACGCTGACAACGTCGGCGTGGTGTGGACCAAGATGATGGCCACCACAAACAGTGCGGCGAAGATAATGCCCGAGATGCTGGTCAGCCGGGCGAGCTGCACTGTGGGCACCTGTGCAGACTTCCGGAGGGACCGGCGGCGTGATTCAGGCTTGGTCGAAACCGGAATCGCTGGTGCTGTTGCCTCTGGCTCTGTAATCGGCGGCTCGGTCATGATCAGCCTCCCCAGATGTCTTCTAGGAACCGTCCGTCTGCTCGTAGGCCGGCCAGCCAGCTATTGCCGTCGGTGGAGGCCGATTTCTGGAGCTGCTCGCGCGATGTTGACGCTCGCAGCTCGGGGGAGGTGTGCAGCCGGAACACTTCGATGAGTGCGGTGCGGACCCCCGGCGCCATGGTGTTGGCATTGCCGCACACATAGACGTTCGCCTGCTGGTTGGCGATGAGATCCCACACCTCATCGGCCCGCTGGATAATCGCATCTTGAACGTAACGCCGGGCTGCGTTGCCTTCGCGGGAAAAGACGGCGTCTACGGTGGCGATGCCGTCAGCCTCGTAGCCCCGCAGCTCGTCCTCGTAAAGATAGTCGTCCTTGGCCGTCCGGCACCCGAAGAAGAGCAGTGACCTTGCGATGGGCGCTCCGTCGCCCTTGAGCGCGGCCCGTTCCTGCAAAAAGCCGCGGAACGGCGCCAGCCCGGTGCCGGCTCCGATCATGATCATCGGTATCTGAGTATTTTCTGGCGGTCGGAAGGCGATGGTCGGTTCACGCACAAAAACGAAGACCGTGCTGTTCGGCGCGTTCCATTCCAGGTAGCTCGAACACACCCCGTTGAACTCGCCGATTCCCGACCGAGCAGGACCGCGCAAGACGCCTGTGGTCACGCTGCAGGCCTCCGGGCTCACCAGCGGCGAGGAGGAGATGGAGTAGTAACGAGGCCGCAATGGTGGCAGCTGATCAAGGAAAACCTCGAACGGCAGGTCGCAGGCCGGATGGTCATCGAGCAGATCAAGCAGCGAACGGCCCCGGCTCAGCACCTCATTGCGGAAACGGGTCTGAGATTCGTCGTCAGTACCGACCAGGCCCTCCAGTGACGCCCGTTGCGCCGGATCGCTCGTATAGCGCGCCATGACCTCGATGTCGCCGCGGGTTGCTGGATCCTGCAGCTCGACGCAACTGCCCAACACACCGAGCAGCGGCGCTGGTTCGTCGGTGGGCAGGTGAGTATGGTTGCCGCGGTTCGGAATGATCGTGACGTAGGAGCCGGCGTCCAGACTGAAACGCACCATGACGCGCCGAATCAGGTCGATATTGTTGCGCGGCAGCACGCCGAGATGATCACCTGCCTTGTAACGCATTCCGTTCGGCAAGGCGACTTCGAGGTGTCGAGTGGACCGGCCGGCATTCGCACCCAGCAATTCGCGATTGTCGCGTACCGTCGCCGCCCTCGCTTCATAGGACATGATCACCGGATTGCTGACCTGGCGATTCGTCACGGTGATCGCGAGCCTCGGCTGGCTGTCGTCGGCCTCGTGCGCCGGGTCGACACCGAGAGCGGCGGCGATGTCCTGCCACAACGTGTCGTGCCAGTTGCGGTATGCGGCATCGAAGTCACCGCGCGCGTCTCCGGCGCCGCGGGGGTGTATGCGCGTGGCGCCAGATCGCCCGAGCGCGGCGTCGATTTGAGTGGGCACAGCCTGGTAAGTCGTAGCCCATTCGGTATTGCCACAGCCGAAAACGGTGTAGGACAAGTCCGGGTACGCCTCCGGCCCGGCCTCATTGAGCAGATGGTGGAACTTCACGGCGTTGTCTGGGGGTAGGCCGTTGTACGAGGCGCAGACGACGATGGCCCCCTTGGCAGGCATGTTGTCGACGTACTCGTCCAAAGAACCCAGGGTTACGTCGTAGCCTCGCTCGGTTCCCTCCTGCGCAAGCCGGGTGGCGATGCCCTCTGCTGTGCCCAGGTTGGAACCAAACAGCACAGCCAGCGGCGTGTTGTGCCGGTGATTGTTCATCGGGCTCGGCGCCTGCTGTGCTGTGGGTGCTGAGACGGTGATCGGCTCGGCCGTATCGATCGGGCGGTTGGCACGACGGGCGACCTGGATGTGGAAATCGGCGGGTTTGACGGTCAGCGTCACTTTGGTATGCAGGCGATAGTTCGGGTCTTTGATCAATTCGAACCGCTGCAGGAGCATGCCGAGCACCAAGGTGGCCTCCTGCAGCGCGAACTGCCGCCCAATGCAGGCGCGCATCCCGGTACCGAACGGCTTGTACGCGTTGGGAGGGATGGCGCTCATCCGTTCGGGCGTCGTGTGATCCGGGTTGAACTCCTCGGCGTCCTCGCCCCAGATTGATGTGTCGCGATGCAGCATCGGTGACAAGGTCATCAGACCCAGGTCCTTGGGGATCGCATAGCGTCCGCCACCAATGACGGTGTCCTCTTTGGCGTGACGCCGGAATCCCGAAGCGGTCGGCCACAACCGCAACGCCTCATCGAGAACCTGGCGTATGTATGTCAGCTCATGCATCTGATCGAAGGTCGGCTGCAGAGTGCCTCCGAGCACCTGATCAACTTCCGCACGAGCTCGCTCGAGGTATTCCGGGTGCTCGAGCAGGAAGTAGATGGCGAAGGACAACAGTCCACTGGTCGTTTCGTGGCCGGCGACCAAGAACGTGATGCATTGGGCGCGGATGTTGTCGTCCGGCAGCGTCAGTCCGGATTGTTTGTCGACTCCGGTGAGCATTCGGCCGAGCAGGTCCGTGTTGACGGCGGCATCACCCATGGCTCGGCGTTTGCGGATCAGATCATCCACCAAGCTCGCCATGAATTCCTGGTCCTCTTCAAACTGGCGCTGCTTGCTGATCTTGAGCCGGGTCTGAATCGGTAGCTGCCGAGTACGCGTCTGCGCCTCGTCGAGCACGCGGACCATCGCCTGCACGAAGGGGTGCGGCGTGTCGCGGTAGAACGAATTGAACCGGTAGCCGAACCCACAGAGCGCGATCGTGTCGAGCGTCAGCCGAGTCATGTCGGCTGCGACATCGATCTCTTCGTCAGGATTGAGCCGATCCCATTTGTCCATCAGCTGATCCGCGATGTCGATCATGGCCGGCATGTAGTCCCGCATCGCCTGCATACTGAACGGCGCCATCAATATGCCGTGCGCACGAGCCCACATGGGGTCATCGGTATGAGCCGTGAAGAGGCCCGCATCAATTGGGCCCTCGGCCAAGATTGACAGGCCTGCGGTGATGACCTTCTCGAAGCGAGCGTCGTCGCAGATTTCTGAAACCAGGTCTACCCCGGACACCACTACGGAGATCCCACCAGGCGAGGTCAACTTGAAGATCGGCCCGTACTCCCGCGCAAGGGACATCAAGCTCTCGATCGGCTCCGCCAAATCGACGGCTCGAACGTTGCCGATAAACGGGAGCCCTGGAGGTCCAGGGAAGTCCTCGGGTGCGAGCGGTTCACTCATGTTTCATCTCCTGAGGTGTGTGCTCCGAAGCGGGGCGGCAAGCCCGGCAGTGATCCCTGAGCTTGTCGAAGGACAATCCAGATGTGACGAGAAAGAGACGGCATGGTGGCGTACGTGCTGACCAGCAGGAGCCCACCTGCCGTGCTGTACTAGCAAGCTCAGACTCGCCGCAAATCGGGACGTGAGCTGTCAGCTGATCCGACCCTAAATCGCCGGAACTCACGAGCCTCATGTTACGGATTGTCATGACGCAAAGGAATGAGTCTTTGTGCCCAATGAAGTGGCAAAGAAAGAATTTGAATGCGCATTCGGATTGGCAGCAAGAGTTTCAGGAGCGGTGTTGCGGACGGGTCAGATCCTGGTGCCAGCGGAACTGGCTGAGTCGTACCGGAAATACTCAGGCGAGGTCGGCCAACGCTGGATCGCTGGATTGCCCGCCATGGCTGCCGAGTACCTGGATCGATGGCAGCTTGCGATCGACGGCACGGTGGCCTCGGGTGTCGTTGCTCTGATCGTTCCCGTTGCCTGCCGTGATGGGTCCACGGCGGTGCTCAAGTTGCAGCCGATCGATGACGAGACGGGCGGTGAGCCGACGGCGCTGAAGGCCTGGGCCGGGCGAGGCGCGGTGCGGCTCCTGGAGCACGATCCTGCCACCGGGGCAATGCTCTTGGAACGGCTCGATGCCTCGCGAGACCTCGCAACAATGGAAGATGATATAGCTGCCGCCACGATCATCGCCGAATTGCTGGTGATCTTGAACTCCGCACCTGTCCCGGTAGGCATGCGTCGCCTCAGCGACGTCGCGGCGACCATATTGGCCGAAACACCGCAAGCAATCCGGCTGGCTGCAGACTCGAACGAGCGTGAACTTCTGATCAACTGCGCCGGTCGGCTGCAGGAATTGATCATTGATCCAATCGATGATCGTTTGTTGCATTGGGATCTGCACTATGGCAATACGCTTTCGACACTGTGCTCAGGCACAGAATGGAAGGCCATTGATCCGAAGCCGCTCAGTGGTGATTCAGGCTTCGAGTTGTTGCCGGCCCTGTCGAACCGCTGGGAGGACCTGGTGCAGACCGGTGATGTGTCGCGGGCCTTACTGCGCCGCTTCGATCTGATGACCGAGGTTATGGGATTGAGTCGGCAACGTGCGGCGGCCTGGACACTGGCACGGGTGTTGCAGAATGCGGTCTGGGATCTCGTTGGCTTCGGCGAGGATCATCTTGATCCGTCACAGCGGGCTATAGCCGAGGTGCTGATCGACAGATATCTGGGCTGAGCGTGTCGAAGCCCCTGCGGTGCCCTTCGACAGGCTCAGGGCGCATTGGCTGGAGGCTCAGGGCGCATTCGGTGAGTGAGAGCGAAGATGATAGCTGCGACAATCACCGCAATTCCACGGGCGCGCGCCCGGGCGAGACGGGAGGCCCGCGGCCGGAAATCCACGGTGACTTCCACGGTCTCACTATCCCGCGTATGTCACGACAAGGGTTAGTGCTTATAGAAAGGAACAACGTTGGCGGTTTCGCCGGGCACCACCGAAGAGTCCGTTCGCAAGCCTGATCGTGTCGCCGGCGCGCTGGCCGCCGGGTTCGTTGTGCTGCTGCTGGCAACGGAGCTGGTATTGACCTTGCCTGATGAAACCGACAGCGCTGCCTCAGTCGCACGTTTCTACGTGGCGCATCGCGGATTCATCATTGTCTTGCAGGTGTTGGGAATTGTGGCCGCTGCGCTGCTTGGCGGTTACGCGTGGCGCCTGCGTTCGGTTGATCGCGTTGTGGCAGCAGCTGGAATGATCATGGCTGCTTGCGGCTTGGCGCCGAGCTTGATCACACTAGTCATCGCGATCGTGGCCGATCCGGATGATCCGCTCTCGGCAGGCAGATGGAATGTGCTAGAGCCACGCGGTGACGATCTTCTGTTCGTCGGCATCGTGATCTTTGCGACCGCCGTTCTTCTCAGGTTTGGCAGAAGGCTGCCCGCCCTCGGCCTGTTGGCGGCACTGGTGGCGCTTTCCTGCTTGGCACGGCTGGTGCTGGAGATAGCGGGCCAGCATCGCGGGCCGCTGGACGCCATCGGTCCGCTGTCGTTCTTGTTGCTGATCGCCGTTATGGCTGTGCTGAGTTTCCGAGGCATTGTTCGTCCAGCGCCACCCGCCGTACGCGCCTCAGATCTGGACGACATGGATGATCATGAGCACTGAGCTCGCTGAAGGTGTGCGCCGAATGCTGGCGGATGCGCATCAGCGTGGGCTCGCCGTCGAGTTGCGACACCGTCCGGCCGCGCACAACCTGGAGGAGGCTGCAGACCTGCTGGGCATCCCTCCCTCCGATATGGCAAAGACGATCGTGGTGCGCCGATCAACCGGTAACTATCTGTTCGCCTTGATCCCGGGCGACACACAGATTGCCTGGCCCAAGCTGAGGTCGCTGCTCGGCGTTAGCAAGATGAAGTTGCCCGATGCCGCCGAGGCTCTCCGAGCGACAGGTTATGAACGCGGCACGATCACCCCCATCGGCAGCGAGCCGAAATGGCCGGTGATCATTGATGAGCGGCTGGTGGGTCGCCGCGCCGCGCTCGGCGCTGGCACACATGGTTACAGCGCATTCGTCGTGATCGATGATCTTGCTCGCGCCTACGATGCAACGGTGGCAGACATCGCCAGCTAGGCGCCTATGCGTACTGCGCCCGGCAAAACGAGCGACTCGCGTCGCCTCGCGCTCTTTGAGAAGGTCAGAGCACAGCCGCGCGTCTACACTCTGGCCATGTGGCAGCCAGGAGCGCGCAGCCGTACGGTGCTGGCTCTGATTTGGCTGTTGCTTGGTCTTGCCATGGTCGCGGTACCGGTCTGGCTTGGCTGGACGCGTTGGCCCGCGATCTTGAACGGCCACCCGGCGATGCTGATTGCGGGTCTGGCCAGCGGCTTGCTGGGCCTCATCGCCGTCGCATGGTCGATCGGCTCGCTGACCATCGGAGGGAGGCTGGATCTCGAGGGTGGTGACGCCGAACACCCGGCGCATCGGACGTCCAGCCAGGTCAGGCGGCGGTCACGCCGGCGCATCGCCGTTGCAGTTCCTTTGCTCGTCCTTGCCCTTTTTCTTGTTCTTGCCCTCGCCTATGCGCGTCCTTTTGTCGCGACGCCGACTGCTACTACGGCGCTGCGCTCTGAGAAAGGAGTGCGACTTTCAGACCGACTTGGCTGGTATGAACTCGTCCCGGCTCAGCAAGATGCCGAGGGCCAAGACATCAAGCCGACTACCGGCCTGGTGTTCGTGCCGGGGGCCCGCGTCGAATCCCGGGCCTACGCCCGTGTCCTTCGTCCGCTGGCGGAAGCCGGATACCTGGTCGCTGTCCTGAAAGAGCCGTTCGGCTTCGCGATAGTCGATCCCGACCACGGCAAGAAAGTTCTCGATCTTCACCCCGAGATCGCTCACTGGGTTGTCGGAGGTCATTCACTCGGCGGTACCGTCGCCGCCTCGCTGGCCGACAACGACGATCGGGTCGAGGGCCTTGTTCTTTTCGCCTCCTATCCCGCGGACCCCATCATCCGCAATGACCTCAAGGTGGTCTCCATCTCGGGTGCCGCGGACGGGCTCGTGACCCCAGCCGATGTCGAGGCCTCGAGAGGAAACCTGCCGCCTGACACCACGTTCGTGGCGATCGATGGTGCCGTACACAGCTCCTTCGGTGACTATGGCGATCAACCCGGCGACGGGACTCCGACCGTTGATCGGTCAGCCGCGCAGGCGGAGATCAGCAAGGCCACCCTCGCGCTGTTGGCGGCTGTCACGCCTCCAGCACCACCGAAGAAGAAGTAGTCCGCACCAGCTGAACTTCAGCGGCCGGCGGTCGCCTCTCCCTAAGATCAGGGGTATGAGCGAGACGGGCCTGAAGCTAGCCCAGGACAAGATGGCGGCGGCGGGAATCCATCAGCCAGCCATCGACGTCTTCAGCTATTACTATCGCCAGCTCGAAGAGGGAGTGAGCGGGTTCATTTCAGAAGACAGCATCGAGCCTTTGCTCGATCCGCCGATGCTGAGCGATCTTGCGGTGAGCGAGCAGAATGCGGCAGCCGCCCTCGGAAAGACCGTGATCATCAAATTGAATGGTGGTCTGGGCACCTCGATGGGCATGGATAAGGCGAAGTCGCTGTTGCCGGTGCGCAAGGGCCAGACGTTCCTCAACATCATTGTTGATCAAGTACGACATGCGCGCACCGCGTACGGAATCCAACTGCCGCTGCTGTTCATGAACAGCTTTCGCACTCATCAGGACACACTAGCCGCGCTGGCTTCGTACGGTGATCTTGCTGTTGCCGGACTTGATCTTGGGTTTCTGCAGAACCAGGAGCCGAAGCTCCTTGCCGACGACCTGACGCCGATCGAATGGCCGGCCGATCCGAGCCTGGAGTGGTGCCCTCCTGGTCATGGCGATCTGTACACCGCATTTGCCACCTCAGGGATTCTGGATCGCCTTCTTTCATTGGGATATCGCTTTGCCTCAGTGTCGAACTCCGACAATCTCGGTGCTGCGCCCAACGCCACGATCGCAGGGTGGTTCGCTGACAGTGGCGCACCGTATGCGGCAGAGATCTGCCGCCGGACTCCCGCCGACCGTAAAGGCGGACATCTCGCGATCCGCAAGGCGGACCGACAACTGATCTTGCGCGATACCGCGCAGACGCCTAAGGAGGACATGAATTTCTTCACCGATGAGTTCCGGCATCCGTTCTTCCACACCAATAACCTGTGGTTCGATCTTGAAGTCCTGGATCGTACGCTGCGAGAGCGCAACTCGGTACTAGGCCTGCCCATGATCAGGAATGAGAAGACGGTGGACCCGGCGGATTCGTCCTCGCCGAAGGTGATCCAGATCGAGACCGCGATGGGTGCGGCCGTGGAAGTCTTCGAGGGCGCCACGGCTATCGGGGTCGGTCGTGATCGGTTTTTGCCCGTGAAGACCACGAGTGATCTATTGGTACTGCGGTCCGACGCGTACGATCTGGAAGGGAGCGGACAGCTCATCAAGGTGGCCGACCCTACGCCAGTCGTCGATCTTGATGACCGGTACTACAAGATCATTGCCGACTTTGATCAACGCTTCCCGACGGGAGCGCCGTCACTCCAGGACGCGCGCTCGTTCGAGGTCAATGGTGACTGGACATTCGAAGCTGGTGTTCGAGTGGTTGGTGCGGCGACTCTTGAGGATCGCGGCGAGCCACAAATCGTTGCCGCCGGCTCGACGCTGACTGACCAAGCCGAACCGACGAACTAAGAGCGACTCAGCGCCAGATGATGCTGAGGGTCGCGGCGGCCGCCGCTTGAGCGAGAGCGGTTCCTGTCTGGCCATCCACATCGAGAAGTACCAGCGCGTCGTCGGCACCGGGACCGGCCCGGTCCTGTTGAACCTCCGGGACGGTGACGACGCGCGCACCTGCTGCTATGACCGCCGCCTGTTCGGCTTCCGAGTTGGCCGCAAGGACGTCCACCACATCGCCCGGTTGCAGTAGCGCCGCCTGCGCTGCATCGGCGAGTCGCAGCGGCGCGATGACGTGACCCGGACGAACGGTGCCGCGGGCCGTCGTAGTGGCGAGCAGCGTCAGCATCTGATTTCTGGCGACGGGTGCCGCCAACGTCTTGCCTAGAAGCTCATCCGGATCGGTCACCACGCCCTCGGGCACGTCTGCGGCAACAACCGGGTCAGCTCTCAGATCTGAAGCCGACAGCACCGTCCCACCAGCGAGCTGATCCCGTGCCATGACCACAGTGATCATGGCTGGGCCTTCTGGCGCAGCGGCAGAGATGCCGGTGAGGACGGCAGCGATAGCGGCCACTACTGAGAGCTTTCGACGGTGCCAGGATGCCGCACGGACAAGTGCCTGCAGCGGTCGGCGTCGGGCACTCGTCACCGAGGGCATGAGCAGGCATGTATACAGAGGACACGTCGTAGCGTGGAGTTGATCATGCCTGAAGGCTAAGGACGCACGCCCAGATCATGCGCGTCGTCCACAGACGCTAGCTGGAGGCGGCTTTCTGTCCTGTGGATGAGGTTCCGCTGGATACCGGCTGCTTGTCCTTGCTGGAGCCGTTCGAGCCTGTTGCCCCGGTGCTGACTGGCTTCTTCTCGTCGGACTTGGTCTCAGTGTTGGCTTTCTTGTCTGCCGATCTCGAGTCCGAGCCATCTCCGTTCGCCGAACCGCTACGGCTGTCGGTGCGGTAGAAGCCAGAGCCCTTGAATACCACGCCTACGGCGTTGAAGACCTTACGCAACCGACCACCACAGGTTGGGCAGGTCGTAAGTGGCGCGTCGCTGAACTTCTGCACGGCCTCGAGGTCTTCGCCGCATTCGGTGCAGCGGTACTGATAAGTGGGCATCGGCGTCTTTCTGTCCTTGAGAAGCGGCTTCACCTCACAAGATGAATCGCAACTTAGCACTCAAGCATACCGACTGCTAACTGTGGCCGCGTGATGCCGAGTTGTCAGAATCTGAGCACCACATAAGGTGCTCAGATTCTGACAACTCGGGTCAGCGCTTGTGCAGGCGGGCACAGCCGCGGACATTAGAGTTTGACGGTGCGTCGCATCCCGCGCTGGCCGATCTTCACAGCGATCGTGCTGGTGCTCGCGCTTGGCGGCCTCAGCAGTGTTGGCATCGCCACGGTACGTACGCCCTTTCCGCAGACCTCTGGCCGGTTGATGGTTTCGGGACTCAAGGGTCCGGTTGAGGTGCTGCGCGACTCCTACGGCGTACCGAACATTTACGCCGACAATCCCGAGGACCTGTTCCTCGCTCAGGGCTATGTCCAGGCTCAAGATCGTTTCTTTGAGATGGACTTTCGCCGTCATCTGGCCTCTGGACGGCTCTCGGAACTGTTCGGCATCTCGCAGCTGGAGACCGACGCCTATATCCGCACCCTTGGCTGGCGACGGGTGGCCGAGCAAGAGCTCAACTTGCTTGCGCCCTCGACCCGCCGCTACCTCGATGCCTATGCCGCTGGGGTGAATGCCTACATCGAGGGCCGAGCAGCGTCTGATCTTTCACTGGAATACTCCATGCTCAGGCTGCAAGGCCTGCAATACACCCCCGAGCCATGGACGGCCGTCGACTCGGTCGCCTGGCTCAAGGTCATGGCCTGGGATCTCGCGTCGAATCTCGATGAGGAGTCCGAACGGGCGATCATTGCCGGCAAGCTAGGGGGTGTGCGCGCGGCGAGCCTTTTCCCGCGATATCCGCTGGACGACTTTGCGCCGATTCTCCGTCGCGGAGATGTGGTTGGTAAGGCCTTTGATCCATCCGCCAGCCGGGGGTCTGCCGTGCCTTTGCCCGGCGGATTGAGTGATGATCAACTTCGCAAGGCGACAAAGGCGCTGGAGGGCGTAGCGAAGATCAATCGGACCATTCCGCACGTGCTGCGATCCGGTTCTGGCAGCGGGGCGACGGGATCCAACTCCTGGGCCATGGCCGGTTCCGGCACGGTCAGCGGGCATGCGATCTTGTCCAACGATCCCCACCTCTCGACCTCGATCCCATCGATCTTCGCTCAGATCGGGTTGCACTGCCGTGTGCTATCGGAGGACTGCGCCTTCGACGTATCCGGATTCAGCCTGGCGTCCGTGCCAGGGATCGTGATCGGCAAGAACACCAAGATCGCCTGGGGTCTCACCACGAGCTACGTCGATGCCCAGGACCTGTTCTTGGAGGACGTGCGCGGTGACACCGTACGGCAGGGCGCTAGGTATGTGCCGCTTCAAGTGATCACCGAGCAGATCCGCGTCCGCGACGAGCAGCCGCGAACCATTCGAATCCGCTCGTCAGCGCATGGACCGCTGCTCTCCGATGTCGACCAGCGGCTCCGGGAGGTCTCGGCCAGCACATCAGATCCGAGCGTCGCGCCGTACGGCGTTTCGCTGAGTTGGACCGCGCTGCAACCCGGCCGTACGGTGGATGCGGTTCTCGCCCTCAATCGAGCGCAAAACTTCCAGGAGTTTCGAGCGGCAGTGGCACTTGTAGGTGCCCCATCGCAGAACTTTTTGTATGCCGACACGGCCGGCAACATCGGCTACCAGCTGGGAGGCACAGTTCCGCTACGCCTCAAAGGCAACGGGACGAAACCCTCACCGGGCTGGGACCCGCAATACGGCTGGCGTGGCACCGTTCCGTTCGCCAAGTTGCCATACGTCGAGAACCCGCCTAGTGGCTTTCTCGTGGCGGCAAATCAGCAGATCATCGGAGCGCAGTACCCCTATCCGCTGGGCTCGGCATACTCCTATGGCTGGCGCAGCCAAGAGATCATCGACAAGCTGCGCGATGCCCCGCCGCTCACCATGGATGACGCCGAACAGATCTTTTACGACGATACGATCCGGTTCGCGTCCGACCTGGTACCGATCTTGCTGAAGATCAAGGTTTCCGATCCGTGGGTGGTCGAGGGCCAGCGCACTCTTGTTGGCTGGGACTATTCGGCGAGCGTGGACTCGGCGGCTGCGGCGTACTTCAATGTTGTCTGTCACAACATCTTCAAGCTGACTTTTCGGGACGAGTTGCCGCAAGATCTTTGGCCGTCAGGCGGTGACCGCTGGTATGCGGTTTTGTCGATCATGATCAAGCAGACCAAGAACCCCTGGTGGGATGACATCAATACCAAGGACAAGATCGAGACTCGGGATGACATCCTGCTGTCGGCCATGATCAATGCCCGCAAGGAGATCACCTCGCTGATGGCGCGAGACACCGATCAGTGGCAGTGGGGGAAATTGCACACCGTGCGACTGCAGAATCAGACCCTGGGTACCAGCGGCATCAAACCGATCGAGAACTTGTTCAATCGCGGTGATTATCCGGTTGCTGGTGGGCCGGCCGTCGTCAATGCGATGGGCTTTGACGACCGCACTGGCTACACCGTTACCGACGGACCGACGATGCGTATGTTGATCGATCTTGGTGATCTTGACGCGTCGCGCTGGGTCAATCAGAGCGGTGTTTCTGGCCACGCATTTCATCGTCACTACGATGATCAGACTGAATTGTGGGCTAATCAGCGGATGTGGCCGTTTGTCTCATCGCGAGGTGGAGTCGAAGCCCGCACCGACACGCGTCAAGAGCTGGTGCCGGGGAGTTAGCCGCTTGCGCAAGTGGTCAGACACGACAAGGAAATTCGCCGATTCACTGTCGTTGGTGACCACTTTCGGGCAGGAGCGCCACACTGGTGGCGTGATTCGTCGCCGAGTGGTTGCTCAAGGCCGAGTGCAGGGTGTGTTCTTTCGCGACAGCTGCCGGCGCGAGGCTCGGGGACGTCGGGTTTCCGGTTGGATTACGAATCGCGAAGACGGCGCGGTCGAAGCGGTGTTCGAAGGTGACGCTTCCGCGGTGCAGGCGCTCGTTGACTGGGCACGCCAAGGTCCGCCGCAGGCGCAGGTGATCAGGTTGGAGGTTATCGACGAAGAGCCACGCGGGGAGCGCGGGTTTTCGGTCCGTTGATCAGGTGCGGCAACGTCACAGGTTGCACAGCACAGACGGCTCGCAGGTGATCATGCGTTTTGGGGTCACGATGACATCGACCCGATGATCCCAAGCATGCACCGGGATCGTTTCCAAGACCTCGTCGTCGTTGAGTAGCACCCACATCGGTGCGCTTTGCGATGCGTGGCGCAGGGCTCGGTCGTACCAGCCAGCGCCGCGGCCGAGGCGATCACCGTGCATATTGGCCGCCAACCCGGCGCAGATGATCAGTTCGGCTTCCGGAAGCTGCTCGCTAGGCACGAGTTCGCCGGTCGGCTCCAAGATCGAATAAGCCCCGACGCGAAGTGAATCCGGACCTTCGTACGCCGCCCACGCCGGTTTGTCGAGACGGCCACCGATCGGATGCGAGAGGACCGGCAGCAGGACGCGTACGCGATGTGCTGCCAGCCAAGCAACTAGCTGCAACGTGCCTGGCTCAGAGCCGCTGGACAAGTACGCGGCGACGGTATCGGGAATTCGGTCAGCCAGCGCGGACTCAATCAAGGACATCCGCAGGGCATCGTCGCGCTCACGCTGGTGCGTGGTACGCAAGTCACGACGGAACTGGACCGCCTTGCGGAGCGTCTTTTTTGCCCCAGCGATTGCGGCCGCGTCAATCGCCGCCATCGCCCCAAGGTCGGCGGCCTCTGGCTGGGTTTGCACGGGCCTAGCCTAGTCGCGCCAAGGCCCGAAACGGTTGGCAGCGTGGCAGCGTGTCGGTGCCCATGATCATCTCTTTTGCATATACCTCGGCGCTTGACTCCTCGTCAGGTCCGAGTCATCACCGATGGGCAGCATTACTGTGTGGAGCATGCCGTTGTTCACGCGTAAGAAAACCCACGAGCCGGGTCTTGCGGTCCAGCAGTTCGAGCCGCTGCCAGAGCCACCCGAGCCCGATCGTGGCCAGTTACGGTCGATGCAAGCCCACCGGCAATATTTGCTGAGTTGTATTTCCCCGCTGCGGGCCTTTCCGCAGCACATCCTTGACGCCGTCGGGCTCAATATCTGCGAAGACATCGTCGCCACGATTGATCTGCCACGTTTCGACAACTCCGCCATGGATGGTTATGCGGTGCGCGCGGAAGATGTGACCGATGCCGACGAGGACACGCCGCTGAGTCTGCCCGTGGTAGGCGAGATCGCAGCGGGCAAGGCAGCTGAGCATCGGCTTTCCCCCGGGACTGCGATGAAGATCATGACCGGGGCGCCGGTGCCGCTGGATGCTGACGCGATCGTGCCGTACGAAAACACCGATCGCGGTGAGAACGACGTCAAGGTGTTTGCGCCGAGTAGCGTAGGGCAGCACATTCGCCGGATTGGTGAAGACATTCAGGCGGGCACTCGGCTGTACAAGGAGGGTGATCACCTCGGCCCGCGCGACATCGGGGTCTTGGCCGGAATCGGACTGGACAAGGTGATGGTCAGGCCACGGCCGCGGGTGGTCGTGATCTCCACGGGATCCGAGCTAGTAGATCCTGGGCTGGAGCTCAGCAACGAGCAACAGATCTTCGATTCCAATTCCTATCTGCTGGCGGCGGCTACCAAGGCTACGGGCGCTCAGGTTTTCCGAGTCGGACGAGTCAGTGATGATCATGATGCCCTCAAGCAGCTGATCGGTGATCAATTGCTGCGCGCCGATTTGATCTTGACGACTGGTGGAGTTAGCCAAGGTGACTTCGACATCGTGAAGGCAGTGATGCCTGAGATGGGTGCGTGCGACTTCGCGCAGGTGGCCATGCAACCAGGCAAGCCACAAGGATTCGGATTGATCGGTCATGATCGAGTTCCGATGATCATGCTTCCTGGCAACCCGGTGAGTGCGTTCGTGTCCTTTGAAGCGTTCGTGCGCCCCGTTATCCGCAAGCTGATTGGCGCACGGCCCTACGTGCGGACGGCCGTCAAATGTCAAGCGGGTCATGACCTCAAGTCCATTCCCGGCCGACTGCAATTGGCGCGCGGCATCATCAGCGCCGGGCGTTCGGGTGACTGGAAAGTTGATCTAGCCGGTGGACATGGCTCGCACCTGCTTGCCGATCTTGCCCGGTCGAACGCTTTGGTGATCTTGCCCGAAGATACCCAGTTCGTGGCCGCTGGTGAGGACGTCGATGTATGGCTGCTCGACGAGTCACCCTGATGGCTGTGTGGTAGCGGTGAGCGAATCTCGGTTCCCGCATCTTGGCGCGGCTGGCGAAGCACGCATGGTCGACGTGTCAGAGAAGCCGGTCACGGCACGTTCGGCGACGGCCGCCGGGCGGGTGTTGCTGAGCGCAGAGTGTGTTGCGGCGCTGCGTGACGGCACGGTGCCGAAAGGCGATGCCCTTGCCGTGGCTCGAATCGCCGGTATCCAAGGAGCCAAGAGGACTCCTGATCTCATTCCGCTCTGTCATCCCCTGTTTCTCAGTGGGGTCGATGTCTCCACCGAGGTGACCGACGGGGGCGTAGAGATCACGGCGACGGTGAAGACGACGGATCGGACCGGTGTTGAGATGGAAGCTCTGACCGCTGTCGCCGTCGCTGGACTGGCGGTCATCGACATGATCAAGGCGATAGATCGGGCTGCGGTGATCAGTGACGTACGGGTGTTGTCGAAGTCGGGTGGCCGACGAGGCGATTGGTCTCGCGAGGCGAACTGATGCTCGGCAGCGCAATAGTGATCACGATCTCGACACGAGCGGCCGCCGGCGTCTATGAAGACAAGTCGGGGCCGATCATCGCGGCTGCTCTTGATGATCTTGGGTTTACCGTGGTGGGTCCGGTTGTCGTACCGGATGGTGACGCAGTCGGCGCAGCGTTACGAGACGCGGTTGCCGCTGGCCATGCCGTTGTGATCACGAGTGGTGGCACGGGGTTGAATCCTCGCGATCAGACGCCGGAACAGACTCGTACGGTGGTTGAGCGCGAGCTGCCGCAGCTTGCCGCAGCAGTCGCTCGGTACGGCGTTGATCAGGGTGTGCCTACTGCGGTACTGAGCCGTGGCGTCGCCGGAGTGGCGGGTCGTACCTTGATCGTCAACTTGCCCGGATCGAGCGGTGGTGCCCGCGACGGAATGGTGGTGCTCGGGCCGGTGCTGAGCCACGCCGTCGATCAGCTACGAGGTGGCGATCACTGACATGGCGAGCCTGGAGCAGCCGCCGCATGGACTCACCGGGCTCGGGGGCTTCGGTCGTCACCGTTGGCCGGTCACCGTGCGCCACGGCGCCGTCGTACTGGCTCCATTGCGGCATCGCGACCGCGTCGCGTGGGAGCGGGTGCGGCGGGAGAACGTGAGCTGGCTGCGGCCGTGGGAGGCTACTCTTCCGCCTGGTTCGCAGCATGGGCCGGCGACCTATGCCGGTCTGGTCCGTTCCGTAACGCGTCAGGCCCGAGAGGGACGGATGCTGCCCTGGCTCGTCTTCTACGATGACGAGTCGGATACTTCGAGGCCGCAGCTTGCAGGGCAGTTGACCGTCAGCGGGATCGTGGGCGGTTCGGCGTCGTGGGGTCAGATCGGTTACTGGGTCGATCAGCGGCTGGCGGGCCGCGGCATCATTCCCACCGCTGTGGCGCTGGCCGTCGACTATTGCTTCCAGGTGATGTCCCTGCACCGGATCGAGATCGCCATCAGGCCCGAGAACACCAAGAGCCTTCGGGTGGTGGCCAAGCTGGGTTTCCGCCCCGAGGGGCTGCGGCCTCGCTATCTGCACATCGATGGTGACTGGCGGGATCATCTGGTCTTCGCGCTGAACGCCGAAGAGGTGCCCGAAGGCCTGATGAAGCGTTGGGAGAACATGCGCCAGCGTTGATGAACGCTGACCTTTAACCACATCCGTCACATTCGTTTCTTGCGACACACCGCTCAAGGTCAGCGGGGGAGTGCGGCTGGCCTCGTACCGTCTGGGTGTGGGGACGACTGGTGTGATCTTTGCTGCCATCGCAGTTGCGTGGCTGGCCTATCTCGTCCCGCATTTCGTACGCCGTCGTGACGATGCTGATGAGCTGGGTGACTCCGATCCGGCTGATCGGTTTGCCGACTCGATGCGCATCGTCCGGCACGGCACGGCACCACTACTTGATCATGATCTTGAAGAGATCGCGGCCTTTGAGGTCTCCACCCCACAGACCAGACGTGCCGCGATCAATGACCTGCGCCGCCTGGAGCAGCTGGCTGCCGCAAGGCGGCGTCGGGTGTTGCTGGGACTGATGGCAATGCTGAGCGCCGTGATCGGGTTCTGCGCCGTACAGCTCATCCCGTGGTGGAGCACGGCAATTCCGAGCGGGTTGTTGTTGATCTTCGTCGTGGTAGCTCGAATCAGCGTTCGGGCCATGCGTGCGAAGCTAGTCAAGCGCCATCGCGAGATTCGCCACGGCAGCAACGAGTCGACAATTTTCCTTAGTCTCAAGGATTTTCCCAAGGGTGGCGCCGATTCAGAATCGGCTAGTGGCAAGGCCGACATATCTGCGAAGCCTGGTGCCTTATGGGATCCCATCCCGATCACTATGCCGACCTATGTTTCGAAGCCACTGGCCCCGCGGACCGTACGTACGATTGATCTTTCCGGTCCGGCTGTGGCCTCCTCGCCGAGCCCGGAGGTGCCGGTGACAGCCGACGCTCCGGTGGCGGCGTCAGACGCCGCGAGCGCGGCCGAAGGTGGAGAAACGCGCAAGTCCGCCTCGGCTTGACGGTGGTAAAGTCTCGGTGCTGATCGGCCCGCCGGTCCGCGGGGCTATGGCGCAGTTGGTAGCGCGTCTCGTTCGCAACGAGAAGGTCAGGGGTTCGAGTCCCCTTAGCTCCACCGAGTGGAAGTGTCACCTGACCAGGGGCGACGCACCCAGCCCCCTACGACTCACCATCATGTGATTCCGACTCGTCCACCTGATTTGTGCCCCCCGTGTGCCCCGGACGGCCCGGCTGGGTGTGCCGTTCAAGATTGTCGATAGTGTGGTCAGCCCGTTCCGGCTCGAGGTCGTGATCAAGGTAGAAGTCGAGTGCCTCTGGTTGGCCTTCTCGGAGGGCGAGCGGCCACCCATGATCGACTGATCGGGTTGCTAGGGGCGAGAGCCGCCGACCCGCGAACTACGGCAGGCCTCGCGTCCACCGTCTCGCTGGCTTGCTCTACTGCGGGTCTTGCGACGGACCTCTGGTCACCTACCTGCAGCCGAGGCAGGTCCGTGGCTACGGCTGCCGGAAGGACGAGAACCTCGTCTGCCCGGGGCGCGTCCGCATCGCCGCCGAGCCGCTGGAGGAGTACGTCGCGGGGTACGTGATCGAGATGTAGAAGAGCCCGCGAGCCCTCAACATCGCGCAGTCTGACGGCGACCGGATGGAGCGCATCGGCAAGATCAGCAGCGAGACGGCGCAGTTGCAGGAGCAGAAGAACGAGGCGCTGAGGATGAAGCTGCGCGGCGAGGTGGATCTGCCGACTTATCGCGCTGTGACGCGAGAGCTGGACGCCGCGCATGACCACCTGGCCCGGGCGCACGAGAGTCTGACCAGCGAGGCGGCCATGCCAGAGCTTCCCGACCCATCGCCCGCGGGGGAGGACCTGTCTGCGGTTGATCGACGTGCACCGACAGAGATGCTGGTGGACAAGATCATCATCGCTCCGCATCCCCACAAGGGCAGGCACCACTACCTCATCCGCCCAATCCCATACCAGGATCCTCAGCAAGAGGCTGGGCGGCTCAAGGCAGTGCACGAGGCCTCGGGTCAAGATCGTCCCCAGGGTCTGAGCGCACAATCAACAGATTTCCGGCGAAGGGGATTCTGAGCACGCGGTCCGTGCGCGAGACAAGACCCCCGCAACGCGTTCGACAGTGAGTACAGAGGAGAAGAACTCATATGCCTGGCACACCTGATTCACCGACATCTTGACAGACTCCTCGGCGGGACTACACCGTCGGCGTGACGAACATGCTCGAACGACTCACAGATGCCAGCAACGCTCACGACCCTCATCGGCTGGCGTCGTTGTTCGCCGAGAACTACCAGAGCAGTTAACCGCTCCATCCCGCTCGTGATTTCGTCGGGCGTGCGCAGGTGCTGCAGAACTGGCTATCGGTGTTCGAGGGTGTGCCCGACTTCTCCTCCGAGCTGGTTGCATCCGCTGTGAACGGAGAGACCGAGTGGGGCGAGTCCTACTGGCGCGGCCACCACACCGACGGCTCAGCGTTCGCGATGCGCGGGGTCACGATCTTTGTCGTGCGTGACGGCCTGGTCGTCGAGGAGCGTTTGTACATGGAGCCCGTCGAAGTGGGCAGTGGCGACATCGACGCTGCTGTCCAGGAGCTGTACAAGCCACCGAGTGAGGTTCCCACGCCTTGAGGTAGCGGAGCGCGAGGGCTGATTGGGTGGGCCTACGAGACCGCGGCGCCGCGCGCGGCAGGCTATAAGCCCTGCGTCCCACAACAAGATCGAGGGAGTACAAGGCAGCCGCGTCAATGACGGCGTCGCACCCTCAGCGCAAGCGCAACGGCTCGGTGAGCAGCGCTGCTCGGAGACGCTCGATTTATAGAGAGTAAGCGGCTGGCTGACGGCAGTTTCCCGCCGAACACCGCTACGATCGGCACATCCGGGCGATGGTGCCCAATCAGCGCTTGGTTGTGGATTGGGTGGGGCCAACCGCCGCCGTGTTAACCAGTGGGCGTCGGCACGGGCTGTCGTCGTACTCCATACGGCTGGCAGGTGCATTGTCACGGATGCCTTAGCGGATGGAGGTGGCAATGAAGAATGAGATCGTCGTTGGGCTTGACGATTCGCCGTCGAGTAAGGCTGCGTTGGATTGGGCGGCAGTGGAGGCCAGAAGTGTCGGTGCTGTACTCCGAGCGGTGCACGTGCTTGATTGGCCGTACGGGCTGAGCGCTGCTGGCTTTCCCGCGCCTGCGAACTTCAAGAAGTTGACCCGCGAGGAAATTGAAGACTCCTACCGACAGGCGATCACTGCAGTGTTCGACGCCGTATTACCTAGCCCCGACTGGACCCTGCAGTTCGCCAGCGGAGATGCCGGTCAGATTTTGGTTCGGCAGTCGGATGACGCGCGGCTGCTTGTCGTCGGTACTCGGGAATACGTTGGCCTGGGGCGGCTGCTGTCGGGCTCGGTGAGTCACTACTGCCTGAGCCATGCTTCATGTCCGGTCGTCGCAGTTCCCGCTCCGTCCTTTGATCGCGCCGAGGTTCCTGATGCAGCGGAGCTGGCAACCAGCGGCGGAACCGAACAAGACCTGGCGGCAGCGATCCAAGTTGAAGAGGGAATGATCGAGGAGCCGCGGGCACCGGGTACAACGCTGGTCGTGGCGGGCGTGGACGCCTCGGCAGAGTCGTTGGCAGCCGCGTACTACGCCGTCAAGATGGCTGAGCTTCATGGCGGTGACGTCGTACTGGTGCACGCCTTCAAACCACCATCTACTCGGGTTGGTGACAAAGAGCAAGCGTTGTCAGAAGCCCGGACTGCGGCGGAGAAGCTCCTCGCAGCAGTAGCGGCGCAACTGGTCATTCCGCCTCAAGTGCAGGTATCCATGAAGGCCGAGCCGGCCGATGCTGTCGAGGTACTCGAAATGTATGCGCACGAGGCAGCAATGCTGGTATTGGGTCGCGATAATGTGTCTTGGATCGAGCGGTTGTTCTTTGGAGCCGTCACGTCTCAAGTTGTCGATCACATCCCATGCCCATTAGTCGTCGTTCCCGGCAATTGGCGACCCCGCTATGCCCGGCCGCGGCTGCCAGTGATCGTCGCGCTTGACCTTGAGACGGCGCCGGAGCCTGCGCTGAAGTTGGCATTCGAGGAGGCAAGGCTGCGTGACGCTCGACTGATTGTGCTTCACGCGCAGCCCATGAGCGCCTCGGATCACGAGGTTGACGCGGCCCAATTCGATCTTGACGTTGTGCAGGCGGAATGGCAGCAAGGCCATCCTGAGGTCGCGGTCTCGACCGCGATTGTCTCTGGCGATGCCGACGCTCAGCTCGTACGGTGGTCCCGCTGGGCGGCGGTGTTGGTAGTTGGCCACCCGCATCGGCGTACCTGGGAAGACTGGACCCGGTCAGTTGCCCGCGCTGTGATGAGGCAGACACACGGCGCGCTCATGGTGGCGCCCGAAGTCGTCGCGGAGCCCGGGCCATATTGGGAGTAGGCCGATCAGGCACAGACTTGATCGAGTTCGGCAGCATTCGATTCAGCGGTCAGGTGCCAACACGGCCAGGGGGTTGATCTTGCTGAGTTTGGGCGTGATGTGAACCGGCCGCCACACCGGTATCTCTTAGAGCGTTTTGAGAAGAGCAATGCCCCGCAGAGTGGTGGGCTTTGAGGTTGAGCGTCGGTGTCTAGCGGGCCTCACTTCTCCGGGAGTCAGCCGAGTGATCCCACCGTCGTAACATCCATCTGGCCGCGCGGTGCCGCAGGCGAAGGGATTTATCGACGGGAGCTATTGCTCCCCGACCGGGGCTCCTATATCAAAATCTGATCGTCCGTACGCGAGCGATGTGGTCGCGGAATTCGTTCATGAAGTTTGGTTCAGGAACCCGACGGTGGAGCGCTCGTGACTTCGGTCGACCAAAGTCAGGAGAAAGGTCCCTAGGGTATTGACCTGGCTATCGAGGAGACTGGTGTTGGCCAGATTGACATCGCGATCTTTTACCTATTGCTCACCTCGGCGGTCAGGTTCGAGCGTCTTTGCCAGGTGCTGACCAACAAACCACCCGTTCCAGATGGGGACTGATGTGACAGAGCTCTTCATTGTCATCATGGTCATCGCCGTGGCCCTCATCTTTGACTACACCAACGGATTTCACGACAGCGCCAACGCGATGGCCGGGCCCATCGCCACCGGCGCTATCCGACCGCGGACCGCCGTGATCCTTGGCGCCTTCCTCAATCTGGTAGGTGCTTGCCTGTCCACCGAGGTCGCAAAGACGATCTCCGGTGGTTTTTTTGACGACCAGCTGATCACAGCTTCGATCATCTTGGCTGGGCTGGTCGGCGCGATTGTCTGGAATCTGATGACTTGGCTTTTCGGTCTGCCGTCGAGTTCCTCGCATGCTCTGTTCGGCGGTCTGATCGGGGCGGTCATTGTCGGCGCCGGGATCGCCTCGGTGAACGGCTGGGTGATTGTCTCTAAGGTCCTGCTGCCCGCCGTCGTCGCGCCGTTGGTGGCCGGCATCGCTGCTGCCTGGGCGACGCGGCTGGCGTATCGCATCACCAGAAGGACGCCGAGTGTGCACACCGGGACTGGGTTCAAGTACGGGCAGGCGTTCACTGCATCAATGGTCGCGCTCGCCCATGGGACATCCGACGGTCAGAAGACAATGGGCGTGATCACGTTGGTGCTCATCGCAGCCAATCTGCAGGCGGCCGGCACGGGGCCGCAGATGTGGGTGATCATTATTTCTGCTCTCGCGATCGGCTTAGGCACCTACTCGGGTGGCTGGCGCATCATGCGGGCGATGGGCAAAGGGATCGTGGAGATCGAGACGCCCCAGGGCGCGGCGTCTGGCGCCGCAACCAGCGCGACGATTCTGGCATCGGCTCACTTCGGGTTTGGCCTGTCCACGACGCACGTGAGTACCGGCAGCATTCTGGGCTCTGGGGTGGGCCGGGGAGCCGAGGTTCGCTGGAGCGTTGCCCGCCGGATGGTCTTCGCCTGGTTCCTGACCTTGCCGGGGGCCGCTCTGGTTGGCGGCCTCGCTGCGCTGCTTGCTGATCAAGGCGTCTGGGGCATCAGCGCGCTACTGGTGCTACTGGCCGGGACCTGCATGGCGATCTATGTCCTCTCTCGTCGCCACAGGATCACCCACGCCAATGTCACCGACAGCCACGAGGTCCTGGTGTTTGCTGCCGTTGCGCCCACCACCGTGTACCCCGATGACCCGCGGTTAGAGGCTCTTCCGAAGCCCAAGAAGAAGAAGAAGAAGGCCAAAAAGCAAAAAGTGAAGAGCGCCGCCTGATGCACGTCGACTGGGCTGCCCTCGGCATCGTGGCTGTCGTCTCCATCGTGGCGTCGGTGATCTTCACCATCTTGCTGGCGAGCGGCATACGTCTGGTCTCGGCTGCCAAGATCAAGTCGAACGAGGGCGGGTCCGGTACCGCGACCGTCTCGCTGGGCTATGTCTTGATCGGCATCGCCGCACTGCTCGTACTCTTTGGGATCTACCTGATCGTTCCGCAGCTCCACTAGCACTTCTCATGGAGGGAACCTTCAAATCCGTGAAATCGGAGAAGGTCACAGATCTCGGCGTCCGCCTCGAGCAGTGCAGCGTGTTCCTCCGGGCTTAGCTGCGACTGCCGACCCCTTCTCCACGGCACCCCCTGGCTTGGCTGACTGTAAATAGCGCGCGAGCGAGACGGCTCCGTAGTGCTCCTATGACACCGGAGAACTGATATGCACCGCAGGTGAACCAAGAAATTCTTGGAGCCTCGTTCCGGGGATGTTCCGGTCTCGAGCGGCATTTCGCCAGACGAACGGGGGTGATGCGTGATGGCCAACCCGAGGCGGTTGTGGCCACCGATGTGGTGTGCGAGTTCGGCGGTCGCGAGTTCAAGTCTCGCCAGCCCGACGATTTCAGCAAAGGCCGCGAGGCGCTTCGCTCCACGGCTCGTCTTCGAACGTTGGCGTCGCGATGATCTCTTCCTCCGCCTCTTCCAGGACCGGCTCGGGTTCCGGCTGCCCGGGACGCTCGATCCCGTGCTGCCGGCGGGCCTCCCGTATCCCCTGGGCGACGTTGTGCCATAGGTGGTCCTCGCCTAACCGTGCGCGAAGCCCTGAATGCGCGAGGACGGTCCGGACCGGCCATCGTACCCGCACGAGGTACAGGTCGACGTTGCGATCGGCAAGCTGCTCGCGCAGCTCGGACAACATGTCGGCGCTGGTCGTTTCGAGCTGGTCGGTCGACTCCAGGTTCAGGACCAGCGCCTTGGTATCCGGTGCTGCATCGACCGCCTGGAGGATCGCCTCCTGGACCTCGGCGGCGTTGACCCAAAACAGTGACACGTCGACCCGGAGCACCAGGATGCCGGGGATTGTGATGCGCTCCGGATGTTGGCGCACGCCGCCCCAGGCCGCTTTCTCGCCCGGGATCTTGCCCAGAACCTCCACATCGACCCGACTCGACCGATACACCATTCCGAGAAGGGACTGCCCTATTGCAACCACCAGGCCGAGCATGGGTCCGGCGATGAGCACGCCGCCGGCGGCCACCAGCGCAGCGACGCCGTCGTTCCTGCGCACCTTCATGTAGCGGCGAATGGCGGCCAGGTCCAGGAGCCCCCACACGGCGTTGATCACGATGGCGCTGAGGACCGCCTTTGGCAGGATGGACAGTGTCGGCGCAACGAAGATGATCACGACGATCGCGATCGCCGCGGCCGAGAGACCGCTGACCTGCGACGTGCCGCCCGCCCGATCCACTGCGGCGGTCTTGGACAGGCTTCCGGCCACCCCCAGGCCGCCGAACAGGCCCGAGCCGATATTGGCGCCGCCAGCGGCGATGAGCTCCTGGTCGGTGTCCAGCCGATAGCCACCCTTAGTGGCATATAGTCGTCCGGCACTCAACCCCTCGGCAAGACCGACGACCGCGATCGCGGCCCCGGCGAGGGCGACGTCGACCAGCCGGGTCAGCGGCACGACCGGGATGGTGGGCGTGGGCAACCCTTTTGGCACCGGACCGACGACGGCCACGCCGCGAGCGGCGAGGTCGAGCCAATGCGATGCCGCGAGCCCAAGGGCGAGGACGAGGAGCGCCCACGGCACCCGCGGCAATAGGCGAGACCCGATGAACAGCACGGCCAGTGCGCTGATACCCACCGCGGCCGTCAGCGGTTTGATTTGGTCGATATTGAGCGCGAGCACGGATATCCGGTGCAAGACGTCACCCGGCGTGACGGGGATGCCGAGCAGGTTGGGCAGCTCACCGATGATCACAAGGATGGTGAGGCCGAAGACGAAACCGGTGACGATGGGCTTGGACAAGAACTCCGCGACCCAGCCCACCCGGAGGAACCCGGCGAGAACCAAGACGGCGCCCGCCGCCAGTGCGATGGCCGACGTGTAAGTGACCGCCTGGGCAACATTGGCCGGATGCATGCTTGCGACAAGCGTCGCGGACAGGACCGAGACGGTGGACACGGGTCCGACAATCAACTGCGGCGAGGAGCCGAGCGCTGCATAAACCAGGAGGGCGATGGGGACGGCGTATAGCCCCACCTGAACAGGCACCCCAGCGATGGACGCGTACCCGAGGGACTGCGGTACAGCGAGGGCGGCGACGACCACTCCGGCCACGATGTCGGGACGTAGGCGTGCGCGCTTATACAGGGGGAGCCAGGTCAGGATAGGTAGGCGGCGATGCAGTGCCTGGCGAATCCTGTGCCCGACCGACGAGGTCATAGAACCTGGCCTTGGCCCTCGAGGTGGGCGCGCAAGTGGTTGGAAAGATTGGCGAGCGTTTTGGCGAGCATCTGCTCGGGTGGGAGATCTGCCGCGACCTCGTCTGCGCTGATCGTGTGCGTCATGAGATACGCGAATCCAACCTTCCAGCGCGAATCACTGAACCCCCGCTCACCTAGACGCCTACCGGGAGCTGAGTCAGGTAAACAACAGGTTAACGATATTGGTCTTTGGAACAAACAGATGAAGCCGACCGGCGATCAGGTCACAGAGCCTGCTCACCTGGTCGGCAATAGTCGGAGAAGCGGGGCGATTGTTGGTCAGTGACCGATGGCGTCGTTCTCCGTCTTTCAGAGCCCGCCCGCGTAGACGCTCCAGCAACGGCCCATGATGAGTCGGCAAGTGCCCACTACCCTGGGCGCATGCCGCCCGGCGCGCCGGTTATCCTGTCGCCGCGCAAAAGATCACCGTCGGGAGCGCTCGCTGCGCTCCGTCGTTCGGATGCGCAAGCGCCTTGGCCCGATCTTCCTCAAGCACGTCGAGGACGCTATCGACGAGCGCCGGGCGATGAGCTCGCCGCCGACGGGATCACCCAGCGACGCGGCCGAGGAGCCCCTCCAGTCCCGCGCCGAGTACACTGCTGAGCGCGTGTTCTGGGTGACACCCGAAGTCCGCTGGCAGTACCTCAATCAGCGGGCCAAGCAGCCAGAGATCGGCAAACTCATTGATAATGCAATGGACCTCATCGAGGTCGACAATCCCAGCCTGCGCTGCATGGTCCGAAGAGCTACGCCCGGCCTAGCCTGGACGTCCGCCGCATCGGCGAGCTCGTCGACCTGCTCTCGACTACCGGGTGAAGGACATCCTGGGCTGTGTCTACGAGTACTTCCTCGGCCGGTGCGCCTCCGCAGGGGCCAAGGGCCGCGGCGAGTTCTACACACATCAGTCCGTCGACAAGCTGGTCGTGGAAATGCTGGAGCCCATGAACAGGCGAGTTTACGGCGGGTGCCGCGGCGGCTCGGGCGGAGTGGTCGTGCAGGCCGAGCGGTTCGTTGAAGGCCATGGCGGCCAGCGCCGAGCTGCTGCCCACATCGGACTCGAGCCCTCACACGTGTCCCAGCAGCTCCGCGTCTTACCCCGGGCCGGGCTTGGTCCACAGCAGCAAAACCGGCACCACCGTCACCTACACGCTCAGCCACCCGGTCGTCGTGGACCTCCTCACGGTCGCCCAGGTCATGGCTCCACGAGGTCATCAACGACCGGATAGAGTCACTGACCGAACTGCAAACCGACTTCGCCGACCACTGAATGCCCCTGAGCAGGGCTGAACGCCGATGACCGACGAAAGGCAGTGGACCGACACCCGAAGGCGGATCCAGCTGGCGGTGACCGCCTTAGCGCTTGTGCTGGTCGCCGGAAGCGTCGGCTACTACGCGCTCGGCTTTAGCCTCATCGATGCTGTGTACCAGACCGTCACCACGGTCACCACCGTCGGGTTCCGCGAGGTCCACCCATTGGGCACGGTCGGTAAGACCTTCACCATCGTCTTGATTCTGGCAGGCGTGGGAACCGCCCTTTACACCTTCGGCGTCGTCCTCGAAGCGCTCATCGAGGGCCATCTCGGACGTCACTTCGAAAGGCGGAAAATGAGCCGTGAGCTGTCCCGGGCCTCCGGGCACATCATCATCTGCGGGTGGGGACGGGTTGGCCGCAGCACCGGCGACCACCTCGTCGCCGCCGGCCAGCAAATAGTCGTCATCGACCGGAACGCGGACCGGATTGCTGACCTGACGCACCTGACCGCCGTCGGCGATGTCACCGACGACGCCGTATTGAAAAGAGCCGGCCTGTCGAAAGCGCGCGCGCTCGTGGCCGCGCTCGACACCGACGCCGACAACGTCTATGTCACCCTGTCCGCTCGGGCGCTGCGCCCCGACCTGGTCATCATCAGCCGCGCCCGAAACGACGCCTCCGAAGCCAAGCTGATCCGGGCCGGCGCCGACCGTGTCGTCAACCCGCAACGCAGCGGCGGCCGTCGGATGGCCAACCTCACCCTGCAGCCCCACGTCGTGGACTTTTGGGACGACGTCATGTACGGCCACGACGCCGGCTTCCGGCTGGAAGAAATCGAGATAGCCCACACATCCGATCTCGCCGGAAAGACCCTGCGACAGGCCGCCCTGCACGAGACGACCGGGGCACTGCTCATCGCCATCCGCTCCAAAACAGGTGTCTTCGTGCCCAACCCGCCGCTGGACACCCGGGTGGAAGCGGGCCTGGTACTCATCGCCGCCGGAACACTCGCCCAGCTCCGAACACTCCACAACCGTGCCGAAAGCGTCTCATAGCCACACGCAGGCGCACGGCGTCGCCGCGGCCGCCCCTCGAACGGCTGACCGACACACCGGTTTGTCGGCGTCGTGAGAGGACGCAGCTGGCAGTCTTTGGGCAATGCCGCAAGTATTTGAGCACCAAGCGCTGTGGCGGGTGCGCTGCAACAAGAACGGCTGCCTGTCCTAGGCAAACCGGATGAGTTGCCAAGGGCGCCCCGCCAGTGAGCCGGCTTCCAGTCGGGCCAGCCCTGCGGGGTAGATCGGAAGTGTCATAGATCTGGCAGTTCTACAATTGGCGGCTTTACAGCGGCGTCGGGCGGCACTACAGCTGGTACACAGCTGGCGTTACATCAGGGGCTATGGCAAGCCGCCGCAGCCGGCGATGTTCAGCCCCTAACCAACGTTTGCAGGCCGATGAACGTTAATCTGCCTGGGTGACAAGCCGCGATCGGCGGACTGTGGACGCAACCCCTACATGTCCCTGGGACCCGAGTCGACCGTCGCGCTGATGGCGGCAGCCGCCGTGGCACCGGTCGCCACCGCCTACAACGTCCCTTGGACCACGGCGCTGGCAGTCACCACGGTGCTGGTGGGGATCGTTTTGGGCATCGGTTGGCTGATTCAAAGCCTCATTCCTGGCCGACCTGCTGTCCAACCCCCTCCTCACCGGCTATCTGACCGGGGTTGCCGTCTTGATGATCATCTCGCAGTTGCCGAAGATTCTCGGGTACGACCTGGACACCGGCAGCATCGCCGGATTGGTGAGTTCGCAGTGGCACGTGCCCGACTGGCAGACGGTGACCATCGCCGCCACCGTGGTCATCGTGGCTTTCGCCTGCCGGGCGATCTCTAACCGGATCCCCGGGACGCTGATCGGGCTGGTGGTGGCAACCATCATGGGCCAATTCATGGACGTACCCGAGATTGGTCCCCGGTGAGCCTCGAGCTGCCCGTGCTCCACCTGACCGGCCTCTCGGTGCAGGTAATCGCCGCACTGCTGGTCCCGGCCCTGAGCATCGCCGTCGTTTCGTTCACCGACGTGATGATCACCTCACGAGCGTTCGCAGGCGAGGCCATGCCCGACGCCTCATCGGCGATGCGCGCTGGCGGCGACCCAGTTCGCCACAGGCGTCGCGGGCGGCTACCCGATGTCCGCCTCCTCCTCACGTACGGCGCTGGCCTATGCGTCCCGTTCAACGACCCGCTTCTACACGGTGTTCGTGGTCGTCGTGGTCATCGCGGGGCCGCCGCTGCTACCGGGCGTGATCGCAGCGGTTCCCGTGGCCGCACTGGCCGACGTGATCGTCTACGCCGCCCTGACCTCGTTTGTGGCCTTGTGCGGAGTAACGGGAGAGTGTCTCCTCCGCGCTTAGCGCACCACGACCACTGGGCAGGTCGCGTAAGCAGCGACGTGCTGGCTCACTGAGCCGAGCACAAGGCCCCGGAAACCGCCGTGACCGCGGGTGCCGACTACGAGTAGGTCCGCGTCCTCCGACTGGTCAATGAGCACCTTCGCCGGATTGCCCTGCTTGACGCGAGGCTCAACAACCACTGGCGGGTCCTCGCCCAGTTCTTCCTTGATCACTTCGACCAGGTCTTCGGCAGTGCGCTGGCTCGAGTCCGGAACGTACCTTTCTGACACGCTGACGCTGCCTGATGGTGGCAGCATGGTGTGCTCCCAGACGTTCAGCACGACCAAGCTGGCCCCGTGATCCAAGGCTTCGGCAGCAGCCCATTTCAACGCGGTGCGGCTTTGGGGTGATCCGTCGACGCCGACCACGATGCTCTTCCACGCATTCATCCTCGTCTCCTCTCCGAGTATTCAACGGGACTGTGCTCATCCAAATTGGCGGCTCGGCCGGCCGGTCCGCGGTAAGACGCTAATGGCGCGTGCTCATCGGCTTAGCTGCTCATCCTGAACGTTATTACGCAACGTCCGGCCCCGTCGAGATTGGGTCCGTTCGGGATGGCTGGCTCGTCCTCTTCCAATCTTGCTGCACCATCCAACGAGGTGCAGCAAGAACCGCAGGGCGCAATTGCTTGCGCCGCAGGTGACGCGGGGATTAGCGTGCCAATATCCGGGGTACTCGGACCGTTGTTAGGTGTACTCGGACCGTCATAACGGAGCTTTTCGCAGTGCCTTAACGAGGGATTGACCTTATTGTCTTGGCGGAAGGGATCGCCATGACCACTATCACATCAGAGTCAGTCTCGACGGACGCTGGGCAGGTCGAGCGCAAACCACTGATGTCGGGCCCCGCCATCTTGATGATGAATCTCGGGTTCTTCGGAGTTCAGTTCAGCTTCGGCCTGACCCAGTCGGCGGTGAATCCGCTCTTCCTCCTGATCGGCGCTAATCCCGATCAGCTCCCGATCTTGAACCTGGCCGGACCGGTCACTGGACTGGTGATACAGCCGTTGATCGGCGCGGCCAGTGATCGGACCTGGAGCCCTAGGTGGGGCCGCCGCCGCCCGTTCATCACCGTTGGCGCGCTCCTCTGTTCGATCATCTTGTTTGTATTCCCGTTTGTCGGCATTTTGTGGCTGGCCGTGGTCTGCTTCTGGCTCCTCGATGCCGGCAACAACACCTCCATGGAGCCGTACCGGGCATTCATCTCCGACCGGTTGCCTAGATCGCAACTCGCGCGCGGGTTCTTGACGCAGAGCATGTTCACTGGAGCCGGAGCGGTGCTAGCGAACCTGTCGTTGTTCGTCCTGCAGAAGGTGCCGGCGCTGCAAAAGAGCGCCGGCAACGGAGTGCCCTATTGGATGTATGTCTGTTTCATGATCGGCACCGTGTGCATTCTGGTGACGGTGCTAATCGCGATGGCGCGCACGAAGGAGCTGACTCCTTCCGATGATGAGCTCGAGGAGATGCGATCAGCCCCGAAGGGTCTAGGGCCCTTTGTCCACGACATTCGGGACGCCGTCAAGACAATGCCAGTCGCTATGCACAAGATTGGTGTGGTCTTCGTCTTCCAGTGGTACGCGATGTTTATTTACTGGCAGTTCCTCGCGGTCAGTCTCGGTGAAACGGTGTTCAATGCCACGCCCGAGGAGGGTGGGCCGGCCTGGGATCAGGCAATCGCCTGGAGTGGTCTGCAGAACGCCGCCTACAACTTCGTGTGCATGGTTTCCGCGTTGTTCCTCGTGGGGTTCGCCCGCAGGATCGGTGCGAAACGCGTACATGCGATTGCTCTTGGCCTGGCCGCTGGAGCACTGATCTGGCTGGCTCAGATTTCCAACCAGTACCTCGCACTAGTGCCGATGATTGGGCTTGGCATCTTCTGGGCGAGCGCGGTTGGTGTGCCTTATCTGATGGTGGCCAGCATGGTTCCAGCCAAGCGCACCGGGGTCTACATGGGGATTCTCAACATGATGATCGTGGTGCCGATGCTGCTCGAGACGATCACCTTCGGCTGGATCTTCAACCACCTTCTCAACAACAAAGGTTCCAATGCGATCACCCTCGCCGGTGCGCTGATGGCAATCGGAGCGCTGGCCATGCTCTGGGTGAATCCGCCAGAGGAGGAGGACGAGTCGCCAATTATGCCGCTGGGGCATCACCGCAGCATCACTGTGTACGACCACGTTGTGGTCGGCTCAGACGGCACCCCGACGAGCATGTACGCAGTAGACCGAGCCGCGGAAGTGGCACATGCTGCACATGCCAAACTCACTGTCGTTACGGCGTACAAAGAGGGCACAGAGAGTTCGGCTCAATCACCCGCAAAAGAAGGGGTGCGCCGCGAGCTCTACGGCGTGGATCTTGCCCGGAGGGCCCTGGAAAAGTCGATCACCGGCCTCAACAGCGAGCGAGTGAGATATATCGATCAGCGGCTGGTCCGGGGGGACCCGGCACAGGCTCTACTGGACACGGTTGGCTCGGACCCAGCGAGTCTTATCGTTGTTGGCAATCGGGGATTGGGCGCGACCGAGGGGCAGTTGCTGGGATCGGTTCCGCGTGAGGTCGTGAAAAACGCTGTGTGCAACGTACTCATCGTGCAGACCTCAGCACTGGACGAGGACCGCGTCCTCAGCGAGCGGCAGGCGCAAACTGCCGACGGCTCGGCCAGCTCCGTCGCAATATCGAACCCGGAGGTTAGTAGAGAGTCAGGGTGAACGTCCCACTGGGGAGTTACGTGTTCACATGCCCGCGACGCTTAGCAGAGCGTCGCCGTGTGCCCCTGTGTGCTCCACGAAACATCATGACCATGATCAGGACGCACACAATGCACCGAAAGTTCTACTGAGCCTGCCACGGCTCTTCCAGCACCTTCCTTAGATCAGCAAGCCTGCAAGCCGCCGCTGACGGTCTGAGGCTTATCTCTCCGGCACATCGCAAGCTGAATATCTACGTCGGGAATGTGGGCCGCCGGGGACGCGGGTCGGTTTCGTACGTGCACTAGCGGGTACAAGATCAAGAACCACGAGAGATAAGGGGACGTCATGACGACGAATGTTGAGAAATCACTGCTGGTCAACGTGCCAGTAAGCAGGGCATACAACCAATGGACCCAGTTTGAGGACTTTCCGCAGTTCATGGGTGGTGTCAAGAGCGTTACCCAGCTAAGCGACGACCGCTTGGAATGGGTTGCTGAAATCGCCGGCGTACGCCGGCAGTGGCAAGCGAAGATCTTGGAGCAGGTGCCGGATCGCAAGATCGCCTGGGCAGCTACGGAGGGTGCCACGAATGCCGGTGCGGTCACTTTCGAAGACGTAGGTGGTGGGCAGACCCGGGTGAATTTGAGCTTGGAGTATGAGCCCGAGGGTCTCATTGAGAAGGTTGGCGACAAGCTCAACATCGTCGAGAACCAGGCAGAGGCTGATCTTGAGCGGTTCAAGGCGTTTATCGAGTCCGAGCGCTACGCAACTGGTGCGTGGCGTGGATCGGTCAATGAGGGCGCTGGAGCGGGCACGCCAACCGTTGATGATGCAGCCGCTTCGCGTGGTGACACGGGCAAGGCCGGTGTCTCGGGCAAGGTCGTTGCCGGTGCTGCCGCTGGCGCAGCCGCGGTCGCTGGTGTCGCAGCAGCAGCCGCAGCCGCGAAAGGCTCCGACGATGACGAGAAAATTGAGACGGAGAGGCTGGACGTAGGCACCCCGTTAGCTGCGGTGCCTGAACCTGCGACAGCGATGCCGACAGATGTCGACACACCGCCTGGGACCGGGGCGACCACCGATGCATACCGCGACGTTGCGGATGTACCCGTTGAAGAGCGCTCTCCGCGGGATGGCTCGATCGGTGAGCCGGAGCGAGGCTGACAAAGCAACGGGCTAACTCAACGACTCCTGGACGAGCTGCATCGCATTGTTGATCTGATGCGCGGGGCGTGGTCGCATGTTCGTGTGCCGGTCGCGGTCGGGGTAGCCCGCGGCCATGTCGAAGGTGGCGAGTTTGCCTCCACGGGGAGATGTGTCGCAGGCTCATAGTCCACTTGTGAGGAAGTTGGCCGAATGACCGCGACAAGCGAAGGGATCGACGCGCCCGTACGCTCAGCTGTCGTTGCGACCTATGCGGTCTTCATCGCCTCGGGGATCGCGTTCGCCAGCTGGGCATCCCGCATTCCCCAAGTTCGTGACCGGCTTCATCTCGACCCTTCCGAGTTGGGCCTGCTGTTGTTGGCGATGGCCGCAGGTTCGGTCATCGCACTGCCGCTGTCTGGGGTGATCATCGGGCATTTCGGTTCCCGCTGGACTGTCCGCAGCACGGCGCTCCTGGTCGCCGCCGCGATGGCTGTCGTTTCGCTCGGTTACGTGCTGGGGGTGCTGCCAACGGTGATCGGGCTGTTCCTGTTCGGGCTGGGAGTGGGGGCATGGGACGTCGCGATGAACGTGCAAGGCGCGTTGGCCGAACGCAGGCTCGGCCGGGCGATCATGCCTCGATTCCATGCCGGCTTCAGCGTCGGAACGGTGGCGGGGGCGCTGATCGGTGCCGGCATGGTGGCACTCCACGTGCCTGTGACCGTTCACCTCCTAGGCGTGGCTGTGCTGGTCGGCGTGGGCGTACCGCTTGCCGTACGCGGATTCCTGCCCGATGACGTCGAACAGGACGAGGCCGAAGACGATGCGGAGCCGGATCAGCGCGGCTCCGGTAGCAAGGCACTGCACGCCTGGCGGGAACCGCGGACCCTTTTGATCGGAGTGTTCGTGCTGGCTTTCGCATTCGCGGAGGGAGTCGGCAACGACTGGATTGGCATTGCCCTTATCGACGGCTACGGAACCACTGCCGCCATCGGCACACTCGGCTTCGCCACCTTCCTGGCCGCAATGACGGCCGGCCGCTGGTTCGGGCCCGGATCGCTCGACCGTTACGGCCGAGTGATCGTTATCCGGGTGCTCACCGTCGTTTGTCTGCTCGGTGTGCTGCTGTTCGTCTTCGGCTCGCACATCATCGTCGCGTTCGCTGGCGCAATGCTGTGGGGGGTTGGCCTCGCCCTAGGCTTTCCGGTTGGGATGAGCGCCGGCGCCGACGAACCAGCGATGGCGGCACCCCGAGTGAGCGTGATTGCATCGATTGGATACTGCGCGTTCTTAGCCGGACCGCCGCTGATCGGCTTCCTTGGCGACCACTTCACTGTGCTCCGCGCTGTCCTCGCCGTCGCCGTGCTCCTCGCGCTGGCCATCATGATCACCGGTGCGATCCGGCCACCCGCCGGCACATCGGATAGTCCTGCGCAATAGGTCCACACGAGCCGCGAGCGACCGGAATCGCCGCCCTGGCTGCCGCCCGATGGCTTCAGCTACGTGCAAAGATCGCTCAATGACGACGGCTTCCACCGAACCAGGTCCTGGGCGCTTAGCTGGCAAGAGTGCGGTGATAACGGGTGCCGCAGCCGGCATAGGCCGCGCGACAGCCGAACTGTTTGCTCGCGAGGGAGCCCGCCTCGTGCTTGCCGATATCAACAGCGATGGATTGTCGGCGGTGCACGATTCGCTCTCCAGTGTGACCAATGATGTCGCCCTCACGACCGGGGATGTATCGCAGCCGGAGGACGTACGCCGAATGATCAACCTGGCTGTCGAGCAGTATGGGCGGCTGGATATCGCCGTCGCGAACGCGGGCATCATTCCGCTGGCGTCGGTGGTCGAAGCTACGCCCGCGGACTGGGACGAGGTCATGTCCATTGACGGCCGCGGCATGTTCTTGACGTGCAAGTACGCAATCGAACAGATGTTGATCAACGGCGGCGGATCGATCGTCTGCCTGTCGTCGATTTCAGGCATGGCCGGGCAGGCGCGGCAGTCGACTTATGGTCCGGCGAAGTTCGTAGCTACTGGCTTGACGAAGCATCTGGCGGTCGAATGGGCTGGCCACGGCATCCGAGTCAATGCCGTGGCGCCGGGAACGATCAATACCGAGCGCGTGAAGCGGCTGCCCGAGGAGCCAGGCGGTCCGGAGTATCTCGAAGTGATCAAGGCTGCCCATCCAATGGGAAGGCTGGGGGAGCCGAGCGAGGTGGCGGAGGCGATCTTGTTCCTGGCCTCCGACCGAGCCACGTTCATTACCGGGGCGATACTGCCTGTCGATGGCGGCTTTCTCGCGCGCTAGGGCACGTCCGCGGCCTGAGCAGTCTGGGCCAGTGCCTCCTCGGTAAAGACTCGATAGCCGAAGCCGGACAAGTAACCGTGAATCTCTCGGGTGTCGAGCGCGCGCACGAACTCCAAGATGTCACGGCTGATGATCTGGCCGGGCACCAAGATCGGGAATCCTGGCGGGTACGGAGTCACGAACGTAGCCGATACGACATCTCGACCCTCATCGAGCCGCGCCCGGGCTTCCTCACCGGTGAGGTATTCACACATCCGCTCGCTGTAGGAGAGGAAGAACGCCTCACGGAGATCGCCCTCAGGAGTGTTTCCGTCCGGGTCTCCCCGGAAGCGCCGATGGAAGGCGGAGAAGTTGGGGAGCGGCGGCGGCTGGCTGGTCAAGGCGCGTACTCGCACCTCATGAGCTCGTCGATCGAGGGGTCCCATGCGTGCAACTTCGTCGTCGAGTTCGTGCGCCAGCTTGATGAGGACCTCGAGTAGGTAGGCGACAGAGCTCCGGGTGGTGCCGATGTTGGTCATGAACAGCACGGTGTTGCGTGAGGTCTTGTTGACCTGAATCCCGTAGCGGTCCATCAGATAGTCGTGCTTGAAGGTGTCTCCATCCACGCCCGTGAGACCGATGTCGAGGGTGATGCGGCTGGGGTCAAGCACGAACTCGTCGTGTTCAAATGCCTGCTGGAGCTGAGTCATGTGCTCCGGACCGGAGTCCGGTCGAAGCCCTCGGTATTCGGCCGGGATGAGATCCTCCGTAGCGAGAATTCGGAAATGCCGGCTCAGGGCGCTGTGATTCTGAACCGCATCCCGAAAGGCGGTCGCCATCTCCAGCTGCCGACGTACCAGCTCGAACCCCTCCAGCTCTACCTGCCGACGTCCTACATCCAACGACGCCAGAATCTGGTAGTTGGGTGAGGTCGATGTGTGGGTCATGTACGCCTCGCGAAACGCCTCCTCGTTACGGTGACCAAAAAACTCATCGAAGACGTGAATCATGGAGCCCTGACGCAAGGAGGTAAGCGTCTTGTGTGTGGACTGCGTCGCGTACACCCGCAAATGCACCTTGTCGGGTCAGGTAGCAACCGGGTGCGAAGCCACGTCTCATCGTCGCTATCGGCGAGGGTCACGGCCTGTGCGGCAGAGCGCTCTTGAAAAGCGGGATCACGGAAGCGTCGCTGCAGCCGCTGAGCTACCTCCATCGCGGTGCGCCGCCGATACAAGGGGTGGCAGCGCGCGAACGCGAACCACGCTTCGTCCCACAGAAAGACCAGATCGGGTTTGATTGCGAGGCACTCCTCCATGACCCGTTCCACGTCGTACACGATGCCGTCGAAGGTGCAGTTGGTAAGCGCGAGCATCTTCACTTGATCAAGTCGGCCACTCCGCCGGTACGCCAGCAGTTGGCGCTTGATCTCCAGCAGCGGTACCGCGCCATAGATCGAGTACTCGTCCAGCGGGTACGCGTCGAGGTAGTTGGTCTCGGCCCCAGCGAGCATCAGCGCGTAATGGTGAGACTTATGGCAGTTGCGGTCGACCAAAACGATATCGCCCGGCGTGATGATCGACTGCGCCACGATCTTGTTGGCCGTTGACGTGCCGTTGGTGACGAAGTACGTGCGTTGCGCGCCGAAAGCACGGGCCGCCAGGTCTTGCGCCTTTCTGAGTGGGCCCACCGGGTCGAGCAGCGAGTCGAGGCCGCCCGAGGTAGCCGACGTTTCGGCGAGGAAGATATTCAGGCCGTAGAAGTCGACCATGTCAGAGGCCCACGGCGAGTTGACGATCGACTTCCCCCGAGAGATCGGCAGTGCATGAAAGACCCCGGTGGGCTGCCGGCTGTATTCCCTTAGCGCGGTGAAAAACGGCGTCTGATAGCGGTTCGCGACGTTGCGCAGTACCGACAGGTGCAGCTCGAAGGAGTCCTGGCGTAGAAAGACGCGACGAAAGCTGTGATCCATCTCGCCGGTCAGCGCCTCGATTGCGGCATGTCCGACCAGATAGAGATCGAGCTCAGGACGCAGCTCAGCGATGCGCTGTGCCAGCGCCTCGGCCGCCTGCATCGTGGACATGTCTTCGATGGGTTCAAAATCGAGTGCCGGCACTACGTGATCGATCTGCTGCAGATCATTTTCGGAGCGCAACCTGAACCCTGGGCGGATCACGCAGGCTTGCAGCCGCTCGTTGACTGCGACGGCGATGATCGCGTCGGCGAAGCTGGGTACGAATACCAGCTCGTAGCTGAACGGATCGTCCGGCCGCTGCAGCTGCCGAAGATCCTCGGCAAGGGCTTTCTCCTCCTCGGAGCCGATGTCGCCGACCATGAGCACCTCGAACGATGGACGGTGCTGCTGCGGCGACGGCAGATCGCCGACGAGGCGGCGGGCGATCGGCTCAGCGACACTGCTCACCAATTCGTAGTCGCCGGCCAGGAGAAGCTTGCGCAGCTCAGCCATCCGGTCAGGTCCCGGAACGGCCCAGTAGCTTTCCAGCGGTGCCACGAAGTCGATCAGCCTGGTCAGCTCTCGTTCGCGTTCCGCACGGCTGTCAGGTGCCAACCTGGCATCGGCCAGCTGCCTAGCCAGATCGGTTATCGAGTTCCACGCGTCGACCCGTAATTGCCAGGCGCTGCTGTTGCCGCCTATCCGCAGCGACGGCACCGATCCCACGCTCATGGCCTCACGCTCATGACCCCACAGTCATATGGCACTGTGTTGCGTTATCCCATGTGCGGGTAGCGGTAGTCCGTTGCGGGTACGAACTGTTCCTTGACCGAACGGGGTGACACCCAGCGCAGCAGATTGAAGATCGACCCGGCTTTGTCGTTGGTACCGCTTGCCCGGGCACCGCCGAACGGCTGATGTCCGACTACGGCACCCGTCGGCTTGTCGTTGATATAGAAGTTGCCGGCGGCAAAGCGCAGCACCTCCATCGCCTCGACGATCGCCGCGCGATCCTGAGCGATGACCGCGCCGGTGAGCCCGTACGCCGCAATGTCGGCAGCCTGCCGAATCACGTCGTCATAGTCGGCATCGTCATAGACGAATACGCCGAGGATGGGGCCGAAGTATTCGGTGGTGAACACCTCGTGTGCCGGATTGTCGGCCTGGATCACAGTCGGGCGTACGAAGTAGCCCTCGCTATCGTCGGCGGTGCCGCCGGCAAGGATGTCTACGCCGTCTTCACCGCGTACCCGGTCCAAAACAGCGGTAAGCCGGTCGAAGGACCGCTTGTCGATCACCGCGCCCATGAAATTGCTGAAACCTGTGACGTCCCCCATGGAGAGGCCGTTCACTTCGTCGATGAAGTCGTCACGCAGCCGCGACCATAGTGACTGCGGAATGTACGCCCGGGACGCCGCTGAGCACTTCTGACCCTGGAACTCGAACGCGCCACGCGTCAGGGCGGTGCGCAGGATGTCGACGTCGGCTGAGGGGTGCGCGATGACGAAATCCTTGCCGCCGGTCTCTCCGACCAACCGCGGATAGGCCCGGTACGTGCTGAGGCTCTCCGAGACGGTGCGCCACAAGTGTCCGAAGGTCGCGGTAGAACCGGTGAAGTGAATGCCGGCCAAATCGGGATGGGTCAGTGCCACCTCGCTGACTGCCTGACCATCTCCTGGCAGCATGTTGATCACACCGGGCGGCAAACCAGCGGCCTCCAATAACGCCATCGTGTAGTGCGCAGACAGCTGCTGAGTGGGCGCTGGCTTCCATAGGACGGTGTTGCCCATCAGGGCCGGTGCGGTCGGCAGGTTGCCCGCTATTGCGGTGAAGTTGAACGGAGTGATCGCCAGCACGAAACCCTCGAGCGGGCGGTGATCAAATCGGTTCCAGACACCCGGTGCGCTCATCGGTTGCTCGGCACGAATCTGCCGCCCGAAGTAGACGTTGAACCGCCAGAAGTCGATGAGCTCACACGGCGTGTCGATTTCGGCCTGGTAGCAGGTCTTGCTTTGGCCGAGCATGGTCGCGGCGGCAAGCGTCATTCGCCACGGACCCGCGAGCAGCTCGGCAGCCTTGAGGAAGACCGCGGCTCGGTCGTCGTACGACATTCGCTGCCAACCCGGAGCGGCGTCGCGCGCCGCGTCAATAGCCGCCCGGACATCGTCGGCCGTGGCGTTGTTGAGAGTCCCCAGCACGGCGTCCTTGCGGTGCGGCTGCACCACGTCCATCGGCTCACCGCGCCCGAGCCGTTGTTCGCCCCCAATCGTCATTGTGAGCTCTGTTCGCTCGTTTGCCAGCTGCTTCAGCCGCTCCTCCAGGGCACCGCGTTCCGGACTGCCCGGCGCGAAGTCGTTCGGGGGTTCGTTGACCGAAGCTGGAACGTCTGTAACGGCGTCAATCATGTGAGATCACCCTTCATCAAGGTCAGCGGCCCACCACGGCGCGCAGGAAGAAGAACATGTTGCTCGGCCGCTCTGCCATGCGCCTGGTGAGATAGGGGTACCAGGCCGAACCGAACGGTATGTAGACGCGGACTCGATAGCCGGCTGCGGTGAGCTCGTGCTGGAGGTCGCGGCGGATCCCGTACAGGAGTTGAATCTCGAAGTCCTTGGGTCCCTTGCCGGCCTTGACCGCCGCTTCCTTCGCGTACTCGATCAGCTCGCTGTCATGGGTACCGAACGCCGGGTCGCTGCCATAGCGAAACAGCCAGTCGGTGAGGTACTTGTACTGAGCCTTGATCTCGTCCTTGCCCTGTTGCGCGACGTCTAACGGTTCGGCATACGCGCCCTTGACCAGCCTGATCCGTGGCTTCAGCGACGCCATGGCTTCCAGGTCGAGCGGAGTCCGTCGTAAGGCGGCCTGGATGGCGAGCCGCGTCTCTGGATGCGTGGCCACCGCCTCACGAAAGAGACTGAGCGTGTCGGAGACCAGCCCGCTCTCCTCCATATCGACCTCGACCCGGAGGCCGGCACTCTGAGCATGATCAAGAATGTCGTTCAGGTTCGCCAGGCAGGCGCCGCGATCTACCGTTTGACCCAATTGCGAGAGCTTGATCGATATCGTCGCATCAAGGCTGCGCTCCGCAATCGCATCCGTGGCCTCCTCATACTGCTCGACGGCATGCGTCGCCCCGGCAAGATCAGTTACACCCTCACCCAAGAGATCAAGAATCGCACCGATGCCCTCAGAGTTGAGCTTGGTTGCGACCTCGAGAGCCTCGTCGAGCCGTTCGCCGGCGACAAAGCGGTGCGAGACCCGGCGAGCCATCGGATTTTCAGTCATCTGATGCTGCACGCGGGGATTGTTCGTTGCCCACAGCAAGAATCGGTTGACCATCGTGCCTCCCATACGTCGATATCACAGGTCTGTTTCTGCTTAGTCGCGACGCGGTGTGCAACGATCCAGCCCCCAGCCTATCGCCGCCAGTGGTCGCGCATCCAGTAGTCCGGTCGCGGCGCTTCAAGGAGCGCAGTTGATTTGCGATAGCGAAGATCAACTTGGGAAGAGTCTCAAGCAGCGGCAGCTGGCCATGATCGCCATCAGGGGCGTGATCTGCGCCGGGCTTTTCGTCGGATCTGGAGCGGTCATTGCTGGTGAGGGACCGTTGAGTCCCGATCCACTAACCGCTGGTGGGCAGATCGCCGGTCCGGACTAACTCTGCAGCCACATCGCGCAGTTTCGTGTTGGTTTTTTGTGAGGCGTGGGTGAGGACCGTGAACGCCTCGTCCTCCTTGATCTTGTGCCGCTCCATCAGGATGCCTTTGGCCTGTTCGATCAAGGCTCGAGTCGTCATTGCGGTGCGAAGATGAGTGAGATCCTCGCTCGTACGGGCTGCTGTCTCGGCATTGCCGATCGCAATCGCGACCCAGGCCGCAACCTCCTCGCCTAGCTCAACATCGTGGTCGTCAAGTACACCTGGGCGCCGGGAGTAGGTGTTAAGTGCGCCGATGGTCGCGCCCTGGAACGGTAACGGCACCGACAGCGAGCTGAGGACACCATGTGCGGCGGCGTGCTGGGCGTAGTCAGGCCAGCGTTGCTCGCCGCGCATGTCATCGATGAGAAATATCTGGCCCGCCCTGCCGGCGTCTACGCAAGGTCCGTATCCACGCTCGTACTGCAACTCGTCGGCATCTAGCGCCATTTGGCCGTCATACGCGGCCGTAAATGGCTTCTCACCCCGAATCAATGTGATCGACGCCGCCTCGACGCTGGGCATCGCACGTCGCGCGATTCCAGTGATCTCGTTCAACACCTCAGATAGTTCACGGTCGGCGACAACGACTCTGGCCAGCGATTTATGCAAGTCGTTTACGTTGTTCATCGCAGATTTACCTTCTTTGAGCTGAAATCCACTAGTCGAAGCTAACAGTGCTGGATCTTCTAGTCCGAGCTACTCCCACTCCCACGACCGTTGACGGTACTGACGCGGCACGAAGGAGACCAGACATCCGCCGGGCAGAGGCGTTACCTTGAAATCCCGCGGCGAGGTCAATAGATCATCAGGATCGACTCGGCCTAGCTCCTCCGGCGTCGGCATTTCCCATAGCTCGCGCCGGCTCGGAGTCGGCGGCACTGGTGAAGGTGCCGGTTCCACTGTGCTCGGGAGTCGCGTCCGCACCGCTGCCCGGAGTGGTTCGCCGTGGGGCACAACGGAACCGCACGTTGCGCAGGTCCTGCCTCCGCGGTTGACCCCTTCACACACCGGGCATCGCCAGAGTGCACTCATGGCGTAGGTGGATTGGTTCGTTTGCGCACGAGCTTGCCAACCAAACGACCCATCGGGCGCGACTCGGAGGTGGGGCGCCGTTGAACTGTGGTGCGAAGACCTTTACCCCGAAGGGCGCTGGACGACGATGGTGCGACCTCGTCCTGCGTTACGGGCCGCATGCTCATCAAAGTGGCGTGCACGTAGGCGATCGTGGGCCGTTGGACCGGTTCCGGCGCCAGCATGGCATCAATGAGGTCGGCGAGTTGAGTGGGAATCTCACCTCGAGGGATGCGCAGCGATTCGCGGTTTCTGACGGCGACTGCTGGTTCGTGATATCTGGCAACGTCGAAGGGTGGCGGCGCTCCAGTCAGGTATTCGGTATAGATCAAGCCGAGGGCGAAGATGTCGGAGGCAACTCCGAGTTCATTCGCAGGGACCCCAACCTCTTGGATGTAGCCGAGCAACTCAGGTGAGTAATAGTTGATCGTGCCGACGATCTCTTCGGGGGGCGGCGGCCTGCCGGCGATATAGGCGTTATCGAAGTCGATCAACTTTGTGGTGTAGCCAAGCTCCGTGCGCTTGATCAAGACATTGCTCGGCTTGAGGTCGCCGTGGACGATGTTGAGATCATGAAGAATCTTCAGGCTGTGCGCCACGGTCTTCATCAAGACGAGCTGAAGGCGTAAGCCGAGTGCCGCAATGTCGGCACTGGTCAGGCCCTCGGCGTCGACCTTCTCGGTGACCTTGTAGTACTTGGCACCCCAGCGAAAAAAGTCCAGCGTGACGATGAGGTTTCCGCCGTACGCGGACAGCGGAGCCAGCGCGCGTTGCACGCCTCGGTGATGAGTCTCGAAGGCGGCACAGCGAGCCCGCTTCTTGGCCTTGATCTTTTCGCTGCCGGGCGCGTTGTCGTCAGGGTAGGTCGGGCTCAGGAATTCCTTGATGAAGTACTGCCGCCCGCCTCGCTCGGCGAAGGTCCACTTGCTCAGACCAGCACCAACGACCTTGAAGTCCTCGAGGATCGTGTAGCCGTTGAGAACATCGCCGGCCTTCATGACGACGACGCTTCCTCATTGCGTTCCCGTGCGGAGTCGTCGATTGGCTCGGGCGACTCCTCATGGATGGACTCTTCGCTATCTACCTCGCGGTGGCTCAGCGCCGCGTCATCCGTCGACGTCTCCAGGGCCTCTGAATTGTCGTCTGGATGGATCGGCTCGGTCTGCTCCGCAGCATCGCCGCCGATTGCTTCGTCCTCTCCTATCAGGGCCTCCGGTCGTAGATAACGCTCGTACCCCGATTTATAGCGGTTCCAACTTTCCGTCATCTCGTGGAGCTTGCGCGACCGCAGAGCTTGAAGCTCCTGTTCGACTCGGATAACTGCGTTACTCACTACATCGACCGGCGCAACAAACTCGGAGGCAAGCTCGGCAACCCGCGGAGAGAACAGCTTCTGAAATTCTTTGAAATCGGCGCCGACGCCGAGCGTCGACATGGCCGCGTCGTCACCAGTGACAGCTGAAATCTTCGCCTGCACCGCCGACGACCAGGCTGCGGTAGTACGCGCCTCCAGTAAGCAATCCAGCACTAGATGCTCGAAGTGCATGGGCGTAGGCAGGTATCCGAAGCAACCATCGGTGGCACAGACAGCCAGAAACGGAGCCCGCAGTTCTACGCGGCGGTAATTGACATGGAATTCCGTGTCGGCCGACATCGCGTTGCTCACCACGGAGTCCTGACGGAGGTTGGTTAGGGCGTCACCAGGGTCCCGCAGATCGTCGGTGGTGAGCTGATGTGCACCGCTGGATTCGAAGACATAAGCCCGCGAGTCGCCAGCCCAGAAGACGTGACCTGCCCAAACGGCACCGCCTGGCTGCGCCCGCTGTAGGGCAAGAACAGCCATAGTGGTGGGAAGAGCACGTATCAGGCGGGAGCGCAGACTGCTGGGCGCCGGGTTGAGCTCTTGCAGCCGCTCCTTCAGCGCATGCTGAACGGCACGTTGCAGATCTCGGGCGGCGGCCTCGCCATTAAGGTGCCAGTCAGGTTCGAGCAGGTCGAGCATCCTCCGCTCAACTACATCCCGAGCGATCCGCGAGGCTAGGTACGCTCCGGTGCGACGCCCCTCCGGCGTCTCGTATACCGTGCCGCCCGCTCCGCCCATGCCGTCGAAAACCCCGACCAGCCCAAGGTCCGGCCCATCCCGCAGGATCGGGTCAGAGTCCTCACCCTGATCTGGAATCTTGCCGACATTGAATGCGAACGAGATGGTGGGCCCCGACGTTGCGACGGACGCCGAGGCCGGCCAAGCACTGGGGCTTTCGTTCACACCGAATTGCCGATCGAGTCGACAATCGTCCCGTAATCGACCTCCGATAGCCCACCGCCGGCTTGAGAGGGATGGTGCACCACGTTCTCCCAGACACCGGAGATGTCGCTCCATCCCGGGCCGTCAGGGGCGAACAGGATAAGTCGCTTGGAGCTGGAACCCATTCGGCCCTGCTCGTCCTCCCAGGCGTCGGTCAGCGCGCTGAAGTCGGCAGGCACGCGGGAGGCGATGTCGGGAGGCAGCACCGCAGGGTTGAGCGGCTGAGCGGGCTGGTCGGTCCACACAACGATCACCTGTCGGCGGCGATCCCCGGTCGTCGTCCAGGGCGAGTCGATCGCTACAGACACCGCTTCCAACCCGGACTCCGGAGCATCGCCACCTCCTTCGGCGACGAGACCGTTGACGAATTCTGAGAAGCGAGCCCGATCATCGGGCAGGGTGAAGAACGGCGACTCGTCGAGCGCCGCCTCACCGTCGGCCGCAAAATCGCGGAAGGCGATCACGCGTACCCGAAGCTGATCAACGTTCTTGCCCTTGGCGGTCAGATTCGATTGCACATCGTCGTAGAAACGAAGTGCGTTGTTCTTCACCTGGTCGATAATCGGCGTCATGCTTCCCGTCACATCGATGCAGAACACGATGTCGACCGCGTATCTGAGCCCTCTGGGTGCGCTCAAGCTTGACTGACCGGCCGTAGCGGACGCAGCCGAAGCGGGTGCGCTGGATGCTTCCGCCTCTGACGGCGCATGCTCCTCCAGCGTGGGCCACTCGGTGCTCGGAGGGCTGCTTGCAGGAGGCGCCGTTGAAGCGGGCTCAGGCGAGGTGGCTGCTGGTACGGGAGTCGGGTTCTCAGTCATACATCCTCCAGAAGGGAGACCAAACTAAAAGCCGCGACCGATGCCGCGGACGATAGGAGTTACCCCACTCCGTAAGCCTCAAACGCGATCGTTGGCGCATGTGGGCAGCGGCAGCCGGCGGGAACAGGGGTGGCGGAAGTCGCACCGGGCCCGTTTGTCCGCACAAGGGCTCATGTGATCGCCCATTTGGCGGATTTCGAGCATGTTTGTGGCCTTGTGCGGAGAAACGCTCGAGAGGTGGCCAGCTCGATGGGCGACGCTGCGAAGACGATCGAGACACAGTGCTTGGGCACGTGGTCGGCCCCTCAGCGCCCGTCTTGCGGACGGCAGTATTCCTCCCCGAGTCTTGACACAGCAGATCTGAGACCTACACGCCCTGAGCCAACCTAGATCAAACAAGGCAGAGGAGATCATGGCGGCATGACGCTACGGATCGGAGTGATCGGGGCCGGGATCATGGGATCGGATCACGCGACGATTTTGCACCGCTGGATCTCCGGTGCCGAGGCCAGCATGATCGTCGACATCGACGCGGACCGGGCACGGCAGCTGTCCGAGCAGGTGCCGGCGTCGTGGTCGACTGACGCCGCCGAGTTGATCGAGGACTCCGATGCGGTGATCATCGCCACGCATGACTCAACCCACCCCGAGCTGGTGCTGGCCTGTCTGGCGGCTGGCAAGCCGGTGATGTGTGAGAAGCCGTTGGCGCCGACCCTTGCCGAAGCGATCGAGGTGTACCAGGCGGAGCAAGAGCTCACTGCTCAGCAGGGTGGGTCTCGGTTGGTGTCGATGGGGTTCATGCGCCGCTTCGACCCTGCCTACGTCGAGCTGAAGACTGCCCTGCACAGCGGCAGCCATGGGCCTGCCCTGCTGCTGCACTGCGTCAGCCGTACGGTTACGTCCGGGCCGGGCAGTACCAGTCGGTCCAGCGTGACCAACTCGGCGATCCATGAACTTGATATCGTGCCCTGGCTGCTGGACTCCCCGGTGGTCGAGGCGGCCTGGCAGGCGCCCCGCTCCAGCAGCCTGGCCGAGGGACTGCAGGATCCCCAGATCATCCTGCTCCGGACCGCTGACGGCGTCCTGGCCACCATCGAAACCTTTCTCAACGCTCGCTATGGCTACGACATTCGCTGCGAGGTGGTGGCCGAGACCGGTGTTCTCGCTCTCCGGGACTCGGCCGCGATCACGACCTTTTCAGATGAAAGCACCTCCACCAGCCTTGCGGCCGACTGGCGTCCGCGCTTCGCCGACGCATACCGGCTCGAGCTGCAGGCCTGGGTAGATGCGCTGAACAACGGCTTGGTGTCGTCCCTGCCCAGCACCGCAGATGCCGTACGGGCGAGCGCAGTAGCCGACGCAGTGATCACCTCCATGGAGTCAGGGGGCAGCTTCGTCTCCGTACCCGATCGGTTCGTCGGCATCAAGAAGTAGGAGAAGTCAATGGCACTTCCTGATCGGCTTCCGGGGTCCCGCGTACCTGATCCGCGCGCGGCTCCGCGTCTGCGTTGGGGTGTGATCGGGACTGGGTGGATTGCCGACCGATTCGTCCGCGCGCTGCAGCAGCACACCGACCAGAGCGTGGTCGCAGCCGCCGCTCGCAACGCGGAGCGTGCCGCCGCCTTCGCTTCCAAACATGAACTAGAGCGCAGTTACGACACACCAGAGCAGCTGGTCAGCGCGCCGAATGTCGATGTCATCTATGTGGCCACGACGCATCCCGCCCACTTGCCGATGGCCCTGCTCAGTCTGGAGGCGGGCAAGCACACTGTGGTGGAAAAGCCGCTCGGCATCAACGCGCGAGAGGCCGCTCAGATCGCCGATGCGGCGCGCCATGCCGACGTGTTGTGCATGGAGGCGCTCTGGACGCTGTTCCTGCCGAAATTCGACGTCATCGGCCAGATCCTCGATTCCGGGCTGCTCGGTGATATCCGGTCGGTGCAGGCCGACCACGGCGAATGGTTCGCCGACGACCACCGGATCATGGACGCGGCCCAGGCTGGCGGCCCGATGCTCGACCTCGGCACCTACCCAGTCAGCTTTGCCATCTGGGTACTGGGACCACCGGTTCGCGTTCAGGCCGCGGGGCAGTCGCACCCGACTGCCGGCAACGGGCAGGCGGCAGCGATCCTCACCACCGCCGATGGTCGGCTCGCGGTGCTGCACACCACGATGCTGGGGAACACGCCCACCCGTGCGAGCGTGACCGGGACCGAGGCCACCCTGGAGATCGATGGGCCGTTCTATCAGCCGGGCAGCTTCGAGGTTCGCAGCTCCGACGGCACGGGAGTCTTGGAATACCGCGAGCCGGCTATCGGACATGCCGCCCTCCACTTCGAGGCCGCCGAGGCTGCCCGTTGCATCGCCGCCGGCGCAACCGAAAGTCCGATTCGCCCGCCGGCCGAGTCCATCACCACCCTCGAAGTGATGGACGAGATCCGCCGCCAGCTCGGGATCCGCTACCCAACTGAGGCCGAGTCTGACCTAACCACCACCGGAGCCTGAGATGCACATCGGCCCGCTAACCCCGTATTACATAGATGAACGCCTCGATGTCCCCAGCGGACGTGCGGACCAGAGCCAGAACGCGTTGATAACCGGGCCCCTCGAAGTCGTCAAGCCGTGACCAGTTCTCCGTCAGATCGGTCGATTCGAAGACATCGACGGGGACGGCGGAGCCTTGGGGATCAAGAATCAGCGCCGGGTAGCCAAGGCCAGCGCCCCATCCAGCGTCGACAAGTCTCCCGAAGACGTGGCCCTTGACCCAGCGACCGTGCAGTCCGTCGAGCTGATGATGGTTCGGACGACCCGGTGCCAAACTGCCGTACGTCGCCAATCGGTGAAGCTCCATGGGGCCGTCAGTTTATTGCTGAGTGGTCCGCGTGCCGCGGCATCTGTTGAGGCTGGGATCGTGTAGATGACCCACACGGACCGCTTGTACACCCTGCGGCACTGCGGCACACCCCTTGCTGGTTAGTCCCAGACCATGCGGGTATCCAGCCGCGCATGACGGACGAGCAGGGCGTACGCACAGGTCGCCGTGACACGATGGTGCACGACGAACAGGTTGCGCAGGCGGGGGCAGCATCCCTGAACAAGAAGGGACGACGTGGGCGGTAACGCAAGCTTCCGGGCGGTCAACACGACCGTGCTCTCGGTCTGTGCTGTTGAGGCGCCGATCGTGATCACCTCGGCGGCGATCGACGAGTGGCTGGCGGAAACCTACCGGCGCGTGCATACCCGACCCGGCCTATTGCAGAAGCTGGCCGGCGTCGTTGAGAGGCGCTGGTGGCCGGATGACGTGAGCTTCGCCGACGCCGCAGCTATCGCCGGTGCAAAGGCGCTGGCCGAAGCGGGCATTCGGCCGGAGCAGGTGGGTATCATGATCAACACAGCGGTCTCCAGGAGCTATCTGGAGCCGTCCACCGCGGTAGCGATCCACCACCAGATGGGCCTGCCTACGGACTGCCTGAACTTCGACCTCGCCAACGCCTGCCTGGGCTTCCTCAACGGCATCCAACTGGCCGCGACCATGATCGACTCCGGCCAGGCTGAGTACGCGGTCATCGTTGACGCCGAAGGCTCGCGCTACACCCAGGAGCTCACACTCGAGCGCCTCGCGGCGGCGGAGGCAACGGCGGCTGACCTGCGATCGCAGTTCGCCACACTGACCCTCGGCTCTGGGTCAGTGGCCATGGTGCTCGGGCGCGTGGATCATCACCCGGAGGGTCATCGCGTGGTCGGCGGGGTGAGCCGGGCTGGCACGGAGCATCATGATCTCTGCGTCGGCGATCTCACACGAATGCGAACCGACACGAAGCGGCTCTTCGACGCCGGCCTCGCCCTGGCGGTGGCCACTTGGACAGACGCAAAAGCGGAGTTCGGCTGGGACGGCATCGACTGGTTCGTCGCTCACCAGACCTCAGTCGTCCACATCAGGGCGATGGCTGACGCGCTGGGCGTCGATTCCGGCCGCTTCCCCTTGACACTGCCGAACTACGGGAACATGGGTCCCGCCGCCGTACCGTTCACCCTCGCGCGACACATGGACCAGATCCACGCCGAAGATCGCGTCCTGCTTATGGGCATCGGCTCGGGTCTCAACACCTCCTTCGCCGAAATCGTCTGGTGAGCGAGCCGCTGCTCGTCGCTTCCGCGCCAGGCGTCGAGTTCGGCGCAATGCCCGGGCTCGACGCGGGCTGGTCGCGTACGGTTTCCGTGCCGGACGCTGATGGAATACCGCGTACCTGGCACATCCTCGACAACGGCGTCGAGCCCAGCGAGGGCACCCTGCTGTGCGTACACGGCAATCCGACCTGGTCTTATCTGTGGCGCCGGTTTCTGGCCAGCGCAGAGCCGGGCTGGCGTGTGGTGGCGGTCGACCAACTCGGTATGGGCTACTCCGAGCGGCTCAAACTCCCGCGCACTCTGGCCCAGCGGATTGATGATCTTGACACCCTCACCGAGGCCCTCGGCGTCGCTGGTCGGGTCGTGATCGCGGCGCATGACTGGGGTGGACCGATCTCGCTCGGCTGGGCCGAACGCCATCGCGATGAGCTCGCCGGGGTGATCTTGGCCAATACCGGTGTATCGGTGCCGGCTGAGGGTCACCAGCCGCTTCTGATCCGGCTGGCTCGCAGCCGTGTGCTGCATGACGTGGTGTGCGTTCGTACGCCAACCTTCGTACGCGGCGCAGCCTGGCTGAGCGGGCGACGGCTCAAGGCTGACGTGCGTGCCGCGCTCCAGGCGCCGTACGCGTCCCCCGAGCGCCGCCGGGCAGTCGGAGATTTTGTGGCCGACATTCCCGTGACCGCGACTCACCCCAGCCGACCGGCACTCGATCGCGTGCTGAGTGGGCTGGGCAACCTCAGCGGCATCCCGGTGCTGCTGCTCTGGGGACCTCGCGATCCAGTCTTTTCACAGGCGTTCCTCCGCGACTTGGAACGCCAGCTGCCGCAGGCGGACATTCACCGTTATGCGGGTGCGTCGCATCTGGTGACCGAGGACGTACCCGAGACGGCTGATCATGCGTGGACTTGGATCCGTACGCGGGTGAGCGGACAGTTGCAAACGCCTGGCGAGCAACCAAGCGGCCCTTCCATCGACATCGCGGCCGTCGACGGCCCTACTACCGCGATCTCGGAGCAGGGCCGCGGCCCCTCCCGGCTGACAACCTTCACCGAGCTCGATCAACGCATTGACCTGCTCGCCGAGACGCTGCGCCGAGAAGGCGTGCAGCCGGGCAATCGGGTGGCGATGCTGGTGCCGCCGGGCCTCGAGCTTACGGCTGCGGTCTACGCCTGCTGGCGTGCCGGCGCGGCAATCGTTGTTGCCGATACCGGCTTGGGTTGGCGCCGTATGGCGGAGGCGCTCCGCAGCGCCGACCCGGAGTATCTGATCGGAGTGCCAGCCGCAGTCGTGGCCGCCGCCGCGCTGAGTATTCCGGGACGTCGCATTGTTATCGGCGATCCGCCGAGGCCGGTCCGTCGCGTGTTGGACGCGTCCATGATCAAATCCAAGGTTCACCCTTCGACAGGCTCAGGGCGCATAGTTCGCCCTTCGACAGGCTCAGGGCGCAGATCAACATCTGACCCCGAGGCGGCGGTGCTGTTCACCTCCGGTGCTACTGGCCCGCCGAAGGGCGTTGTTTACCGGCATGCCCAGCTTCGGGCTCAGGTCGATCTCGTACGCGCCGTCTGCAGTGTCACCCCGGACGATCGGCTGGTCGCAGCGTTCGCGCCGTTCGCGCTGTACGGTCCGGCGCTGGGCATCGGCGCCGCCGTCCCGAGGATGGACGTGACGCGACCGGGCACCCTGACGGCGGTCGCGCTGGCCGAGGCAGCGGAGGCAATCGAGGCCACCCTCGTTTTCGCCTCGCCAGCCGCGCTGCGCAATGTGGTCGCGACCGCAGACCGGCTGACTACCGATCACCGCGCAGCACTTGCGCGAATCCGGTTGGTTCTCTCGGCAGGTGCGCCGGTATCCCTTTCCCTGCTGCGCGATCTGCAGCAGGTGCTTCCGGCTGCCGAGCTGCACACCCCGTACGGGATGACGGAGGTTCTGCCGGTGACCGACATTGCGCTGCCCGAGCTGGAGAAGGCTGGCGCGGGCAACGGCGTCTGCGTCGGTCGCGCCCTTCCCGGGGTCCGACTGGGGATCAGCCCGCTCGACAGCCTCGGTCAGGCACCTGGCCTTCCGATGGATTACGTCGAGGTGACCGGAGAGATCTGCGTCTCGGCCGCTCACGTCAAGGACCGTTACGACCGGCTGTGGGCGACTGAGCGGGCAAGCTCGCGTAACCCCGGCTGGCACCGTACCGGCGATGTCGGCCACCTTGACGCTCTCGGCCGGCTCTGGGTCGAAGGCCGGCTGGCTCACGTGATCACCACCACCAACGGACCACTCACCCCCGTCGGAGCAGAGCAACGCATAGAGGCCCGGGCGCCGGTGACTGGGGCCGCGCTGGTTGGCGTCGGCCCACAGGGCATCCAGCAACCGGTCGCCATTGTCGTGCCGGCCGCATCCGGCCGCCCCGGGCTAGCAGACGACGAACTCGCCCGATCCGTACGAGTCGCGGCAGACCTGCATTTGGCGGCGGTGTTGACGGTCCAATCCCTTCCAGTGGACATCCGTCACGCCTCGAAGATCGACCGTTCTCGCCTCGCCCGTTGGGCCGGAGGAGTGCTCTCCGGCGCCCGGGTCGGCCGGCCGTAAGGATCCAAGCGCGTGCGGGTGCTGGTCACCGGGACGACCGGGATGCTGGGGCGGGGCGTCGCGCTCGCTTTGGCCGCCCGGGGCGACCGTGTGACGGTTCTGCAGCGACGGCCCGCCGGTCTCGGGCTCCCCGAGGTGCTGACAGATGTATCCGACACGGCCGCCGTCCGAGCCGCCGTGACCGGCCACGACGCGGTCGTGCATCTGGCCGCCAAGGTCAACGTCGTGGGACCGGAGGCGGAATACCTGCGAGTCAACGTCCACGGAACTAGGGCCGTCGTCGAAGCCTGCGCGACCGCCGGAGTGCAACGCCTGGTCCATGTCTCATCGCCCTCAGTGGCTCATTCCGGCAGCTCGCTCGTGGGCCGCGGCGCCGATCCCGCAGACCCTGCGACTGCCCGGGGACCGTACGCCCGCAGCAAGGCACTCGCCGAGCATGTCGCCCTCGGCGCCGACTGCGGCGAGCTCGCCGTCGTCGCCATCCGGCCGCACCTGGTGTGGGGCCCGGGGGATACCCAGTTGATTGCGCGAATCGTCGACCGGGCGCGGCGTGGCAGGCTTCCGCTGGTCGGCTCAGGGGCGGCGCTGATCGATACGACGTACGTCACCAATGCGGTGGATGCATTGCTGGCCGCGTTGGATCGCTGTCTGGAAGGACGCGGACAGGCTCTGGTGGTGACCAATGGCGAGCCGCGACCGGTCGCGGAGATCATCGCCGCCGTGTGCCGGGCGGCGGGTGTGCGTGTCCCGACCCGGCACGTACCCGTGCGGCTCGCCCACATCGCCGGAGCGGCGGTCGAGTCTTTGTGGGCGATGCGCACCCGCTTCTCGGCTGCGGACTCGGCGCATGATGATCCCCCGCTCACCCGATTCCTGGTCGAGCAGCTGTCGACGGCGCACTGGTTCGATCAGCGGCTCACCCGCGAGGTCCTGCAATGGCAACCACGGGTTTCCTTGGATGAGGGTCTTGCCGAGCTGGAGCGCTGGTACGCGACACGGCCGCCCCCGTAGTCGGCTGATCAGCGCACGCTGGTTTGGATCTCCTCGGGCCAGTGCAGCTGCACGCCCATCGAGGCCAGCGTGCGATGGAACTCAGCAAGCGTGGCCGGGGAATCCGCCCCGCTCCGCGGCCGGCACGCCGATCAGTGGCGTAAGCCAGTAGTCGACCTGAGGCCAATTGAGAACAGTGACATCGCGGATCTGGTCGGCGTAATGGCCGCCATACCGAATCCGACGAAAGGTCCACAGGTCTTGCTCGCCGTACTGGGCGAACAGCGGGCGGCTCAACGGCAGGCTGGTCTCCGGCTCCTGCGTGGTCCAGCCAAGCTGAGGTCCCGGCCAGAAGTCGGCTCGATAGTTGCGCCAAAATTCGTACGCCGCGGGGCGTTCCAGAGTGTGATCTTCGCCGGGCCGCCACTCCAGCGCTGCGCACCAGGTGATCGCTTGCTGATCCATCGGATCCGGCGGTCCTTGCAGGGCGTGTGGCTCGCCGGTCGTGTCGATGACGAAACAGGCATCGGAGCGTGCCCTGGGTGAGCGACGGGCGCATCATCTCGTTCAGCACCTCACGAAAGATCACCGGCTCTGCGCTGATCTTGCTGACCCAGGCCTGCCCAGGGTTGACGAGGGGGTCATGCTGGGCGGCTTCAATCAGCCGGCGGGTCTGCTTGTATCGCTGACGAACCGCGTCACGCAGCAGCCCGTAACGGGCAGTGACACCCGTGCGCTCCACCCACGGATGCTCATCTGGCGGCACCGCCTGGCTGGTCATTTGACCACCCAGCCAGGTGGTGCCCTCGGTCAGGATGACGGGACGACCCATGTCGCTCGCAGCCAGTGCTGCCGCTACTCCACCGCAGCCACCTCCGACGACGAGTACCTCGCAGGCGAGCTCCATAGCCCCATGCTGCCGCGCGAAGACCTACCGGTCAGTCGAGGTCGGGGCGTAGCGGAGATAGGCGATGTCGCCGAAGGCCCGGCTCTCGAGCAATCGAAGCCTGGGAACCTCGAATCCATCGGGAAACAGCCGCCGACCGCGACCCTGTACGACGGGATAGACAAATAATCGGTACTCGTCGACTAGCCCGGCCTTGATCAAGGTATGGCACAGCGAGATGCTGCCGGTGATCACGATGTCTTGACCCTGCTGATCTTTCAACGCCTGAACCTGCTGGACAGGGTCTCCAGACAAAACCGTGGTGTTCTGCCATTGCGGATCGCTGATCACCGAGGAGACCACATACTTCTGGACTTCGTTCAGATATGCGGTAACGCCAGTCGAGTCCTCCGACTGCCGAGGCCAATAACTGCGTAGCGACTCGAACGTGTGTCGGCCGGAAAGGAACGCGTCACTGCGACTGTCCTGCCGCCGTATCTCCTCGACGAGGTCTGTCTGAGTGGCTTGCCCCTGCGGGTCGAACCAGTCTCCCAACATCTCGATCGAACCGTCGGCGGTGATGTTCTGTGTGACAACGAGCCTGCGCATGGTTGCTCCTGGGCTGATGTGTATTCGTTGGCCGAATACGACCCGCGCCAATGGCCAAAATCATCGGCCGTCGGTCACGTCATCGCCAGCGGACCGGTGGCCACACTACGACGATTCCACCGCCGCCTGCTCGTAGGTGCGCCCGGCGATGCGTTTCGGGGTGTGTCTTGCGCGTACGGCGTACTGTCGCGCCCGATAGCTCGACAGGGCCAGCAACACCATGATGTTGATGCCGACCGTCGGCAGACTCGCGAGAGTGACTGCCTGCGATCCATTGGCACTACCAATGAATGCCCCGATGGTCGTCACCACGCACGACAGCATCTGCAAGATACGGGCCCAGTTGCGGCCCGCGTAAACGGCAAGCGCCAGCCCGATGTCGATCAACCCGATAAAGGCGACGACGCTTCCGGCGATGATCAACGCCGGTCGGCCGCCCTCGACCGTTATCGACTGCAGATCGAGAGACTGTAGGTCCTGAGTCGAGATGAAGAACAGGAACAGCGCAATGGGCAGAAAGGCCAGACCGCGGAAGAACGCCACGCCCGCTCCAAAGACCGTTTGTATCGGTCGCTTGTCCCGACTATCGGTGTGTTGGATCTCCGCAATCTCGGGAACATCGATGGGGCGTACATCGATGACCGGCAGGTCGCCGTCGGTGATGATCAAGTCACCGCCACCATTTCGAGAGTGATAGCCGGTAGAAAAGTCTTCGATCACTTCCACCATGATTTCCGGTGAGCCCGCCTGCACAGTCTCAACGATGTAGTCGCGCTCGATGTCGGTGTTCTCTTCGATCTTGTGAGTCACTTGCAGGGTGAAGAGGGACAGTCCGACGCTCTTGTCATAAGTCCCGGCGGCGAGCCAGTCCACGGAATAGCCGCCTGGCAGCATCCAGCCCTCGGGACACCGCCAAAACCGCACATGGTGGCGCTTCGACGGACTGCCGGCGACCTCCTGCTGGTACGCGAAGTCTTGTTGGCGGTCGAACAAAGTAAGTGGGCTAACCGGAGCTTCGTGGTAACTACGCCGGCTCAGGGTCGAGCGGACGATCCGGAACCCCGTTCTAAGGCTGAGGTCGTCGGCGCGCGTCCAACCACCGCGATTCATCGCGGCGTGGATCTGAGCCTCATGGCCCAGCAGCGCCAGGTTTACGGGATCTCCGAGTAGCCCGTCACTGGTTCGGGCGCGTCCGATGAAGTAGCCGGGGACATACACCTGCGTGAGGATGCGATGCAGTCTCGGCAGCAACAGGTATGTCAGTAACAACCAGAACACCGCGAGCAGCAGCAAGGGCCACCCGGGTCGGATGCTCTCCTTTGCGACGAGGTAGGCCAACCAGATGGTGGCCAATCCAGCGAACCCGAATAGCAACCCGTCCAGCACATCCATTACCGAGGGTCGTCGCTCCCGGCTGCGCCGGATCGCCATGACCTTATTGTGATCGATGCGCCGGATTCGCGACATAGCCGAAGCCCTCGGCTGGACGTATCGCACGCAAGCGAGCACGCTGTGAGCCAGAAGGTCACACGAAGAGGGGGTAGGCCCATGGCGTTGGAGACGACGTACCGCCGAAGCGTCGAATTTTGGAAGGCCATGGTGCGAGAAATTTCGGAGGAGTGGACCGCGCCGACTCCTTGCACCGATTGGGACGTACGTGCGCTGGTCAATCATGTCGTCGGGGAAGATCGCTGGACCAAGCCTCTGGTGGATGGCAGAACGATCGCCGATGTCGGCGACGCTTTTGACGGTGATCTGCTGGGCGATGATCCCAAACCTTTCGCCGCTGCGGCGGCCGACGAGGCGATGACTGCAGTCGCCGAGCGACTTCCTGCGAGCGGCAAGGTGCACCTGTCCTATGGCGAGGAAGACATCGAGGAATACGTCAGGCAGCTCGTCGCCGATCACCTCATTCATGGTTGGGACCTGGCGGCGGCAACGGGTCAGTCGCGCACCCTGGACCCGGAACTGGTGGACGAGGTGGCGGAATGGTTCCGTAACCGCGAAGACGTCTACCGCTCCTCTGGAGCGATCGCGGCGCGGCCGGATGCAGCGGCAGACGGCAGTCCGCAAGCAGACCTACTGGTCGCATTCGGGCGCAACCCCGATTGGGCTCCTTAGGCGTAGGCGCTGATTCCGAGCAACTGGTCGACGGTGGTAAAGCGGTAACCTCGATCGGTCAGGCGTTCGATCAACGGGCCGATAGCCGCCACACTTTGGTCTCGCGGACCGCCGCGCGCCTCGCGGCCGTCATGAAAGATCAAGATCGTGCCGGGTCGGGTAAGCCTGGCGGCCGCGTCGGTCATCCTGGCAGCCGCGGGCTGGAAGATCTCCAGTGGATGAGCGAAGGTTCCTGAAACGACGGAAAGGCCGTGCTGCTGCAGCGTGCTCATCACCCACGGCCAATGGCACAGCCACGGTGGTCGATAAAGGGCGGGCGTGACACCGGTGATCGAATAGAAGACCTCTTGAGAGCGGATGATCTCGATCTCTTGACGCGGCTGCTTGACGTAACGGGTGAACGAGTGGCTGTAGGAGTGGTTGCCGAGCACATGTCCGCTCTGCACGACTCGCCGAGTTGCGGACGGGAAGCGTTGCGCGCAGCGCCCGACCTGAAAGAACGTGGCTTTCACGTCGTAGGCGTCCAAGGTGTCGAGCAGCCGTGACGTGTACGGCTCATTGGGCCCGTCGTCGAAGCTCAGTGCAACGACCTTCTCCTCGGTCTGGGCGGCGTAGGGAAATGAGCCGAACAGCTGGGAACGGGGCCGAAATCCCGCCCAGTACGCCGCAGTCCCGAGCGCCGTGACGCCGACCCCAGCGGCCCGCAGCGCGGTTCCAACTCGGCTCACGGACCGCGCCAGAAGTTGGTCAAGCTGTCCATTGCCGCATCCCCCGCTCCGGTGGCAAAACTGAGGGACGTGAGTCCGACCAGCAAGATTCCGAGCACCACTCGGCGCCGATCCCAGACTGGCGCAAGAGGCCGCAGCCGCTCTTGCCGAAATGCCGGTGCGATCCCGAACCTCTGCTGTGGTGAGAGGCGATTGAGCCAGTACGCCAGCACGTAGTAAACGAGGAAGCTCATGAAGAAGCTGTAGAAGAGTCCGCGTTGCAGCCGCCGTGCCGAGGTAGTCACGACGTTGTTGCGCTCCCAAATCACCAAGCCACGTCGCCGTACCCGGCGTAGCAGGTCAAGCTCATCACCGCCTTGGGTGAGCTTGAGGTCGTAGCCCGGAAATGCGCTGCGCCGCACGGCGATGTTGGTCGCACTGACGTAGAAAACGAAGCCAGTCAGTGCGTGGACCAAAGCGACTACGCCGAAGAGCAGAGTTGGGTACGCCTTCGCCCACCATGACGGATTCTGGTAGCGACAGGGACCGGCAACCGCGACGATCTGCTTCGAGGCGGCAAATCGGGCATCGATGCTACGCAGCCAGTCACACGGCTGAGTGGTGTCGGCATCGGTAGAGATGATGATCTCGCCCCTGGCACAGTCAACTCCGCGCTGCCGGGCTGCACATACCCCTTGCTGAGCTTCGTTGACCACCCGCACTCCGTACCGCGCCGCGACGGCTGCGGTGTTGTCGGTGCTGTTGTTGTCCACGACGATGATCTCGTACGTCCCGTCGTAGTCCTGGTGCTGCAACGAGTCCAGCGCGCGGCCCAGGTAGGCCGCTTCGTTGTAGGCCGGGACGACGACCGAGAACCGGATCTGGTCCCGCGGTTGCTCCAATCCCACTCCTTCACCCATCGCCCTTCGAAACACGGTGGCGAGCCGACCCTGATGGTGCGAAGCCAGCACAACACTCTAGGGGAAGCAACACCTTCCCGCCGGAGGTCCGCTGAGAACGCTGAAGATCTTCATCGCCGCGACCCGATGATCATGATCATGGTCGACAGATCCTCATCAAATCCAGCTTCTGAACCACATGCGCGACAACCACTTGGGGTAGGGGAGCAGCTGATCGGTGAGGATCGGATAGATATAGGCAAAGTTGGCAGCGACCAGGGCGACGAACGCCCCGATGATGATGGCCGCCACCATGCGTCGATCACCGGCACGCGCGTCGCCGAGAATCCATCCCGCACACAACGCCACGGCCATGACCGAGAACGGGATGATCGCGATCGCGTAGAAGAAGAACAGGGGGCGCGAGTTGAACGCGAACCAGGGCAGCCAGCCGCTCAGCACGCCGACGACGGGAATGCCGAAACGCCAATCGCGGCCACCAATCCACAAAATGGCTGCGGCTATCAGAGCAAAGATCGCAATCCACCACAATGCGGGCGTACCGACGCCGCTGATCACCCGGATGCAGTTGTCAGGACCGAGGCAGCTGTCGGTTCCGGGCTTGATGCCATTGACGGCATCGATTCCGATTGGCCGAGCAACGATCAGCCAGCCGGCGGGATCGGCGCGGTAGGTGTGCTGAGCCTGGTTGATGAAGTCACCGGTGTGGAAGTTCCAGATGTCGTACTGATAGTGCAGCAACGAGGCGAGCGGCCTCCCCAGCAGCTTGACGGTGATGTGGGTTGGATGCTCGGCGCCCCATTGCCGGTCGTAGCCGCCAGATGTCGCCAACCAGCTGGCCCAGGTGCTGGCGTACACCACCACGCTGAGTACCACCAGGGAGAAGAAGGCGGGAATACCGTCACGCAGAATGGCGAGCTTGGCTTTTGATCCGGCACCGGCCAGGCGGCGAGCTCCAACGTCCCAGGCCAACGACAGCAGCGCGAACGCGGCCAACGGAAACAGTGCGTTCCACTTCGTACCGAGTGCCAGTCCGAAGCTGATCCCAGCGGCTATCCGCCAGGGACGCAGGATGAAAGCCGGCCCGAACCGACCGCCAAGATCAGCCAATTCGCGGCGCTCGAGATAGCGCGCCAGGCGATTGCGGAACCACTCCCGGTCAGCGACCAGGCAGGCGACAGCGACTACCAAAAAGAAGGCCATGAAGACATCGAGCAGCGCTGTCCGCGACATCACGAATTCGAGACCGTCGAAGGTGAGCAGCAGGCCGGCAAGACCGCCGATCATGGTCGACTTGGAAACCCGGCGTACCAACCGGATAGTGACCATGATCAACAGAGTTCCGAAGATCAGCGACGCGAAGCGCCAGCCGAATGAGTTCATGCCGAAGAGCTGCTCACCGCCGGCGATCAGCCATTTGCCGAGTGGCGGGTGCACCACGAAGGATGCCGTGTCCTTCATGACATCGACGTCGCCCATGATGATCTTGGAGTTGGCGTCGCTGGGCCAGTCGCGTTCGTAACCGAATTTCAGCAGCGAGTAGGCGTCTTTTGCGTAGTACGTCTCGTCGAAGACGAGCTTGTTGGGATAGCCGAGGTTGATAAAGCGGAGTACAAATGCGATCGCACCGATGATCAAGGTCACGATCCAGCCGTTGAGGCGGTCGGTGGGCATCGCGACCCGGAGCCGCTCGATGGTGCTCGGCGGGCTAGGCGGCCAGTCCAGCGCACGTGGCTGCATCGATCCTCGGGCGGCGGTGGTGGCCCACGGGGCCACTCCCGTCTCCGGCTCGAGGACTTGGCGCGTCACTCGCCCATCGTAGGTGGATGCGTGGGGTGCGACGCGCTGGCGCCCAGCCCCCAACCACCGCGTTCGCCGCGGTGCGACACCTGCGACAAGATGTGCGTACAGGGAGGCGTGACGTGGCGGCACAACTGAGCTCGGCAGGCGTCGTGGTGCTCGCGGCGACCCCGATCGGTGATACTGCGGACGCTTCACCGCGGCTGGTAGCCGAGCTGACCGACGCCGATGTCATCGCTGCCGAGGACACCCGCCGATTACGGCGGCTCCTGGAACGGCTGGAGATCAACACCCGGGCCCGGATCTTGTCCTATTTCGAAGGCAATGAGGCGAGGCGTACCGACGAGCTGGTGAGCCTCCTCGAGGATGGGATGCGCCTCGTCGTGGTCAGTGATGCCGGGATGCCGTCGGTGTCTGACCCCGGATATCGCCTTGTGGCCGCGGCCGTGGCACATGGCTTTCGGGTCACCGCTGTGCCTGGTCCGTCAGCGGTGCTTGTCGCGTTGGCCGTCTCCGGCCTTCCTGTTGACCGGTTCTGCTTCGAGGGGTTTCTGCCGCGTAAGGCCTCGGAGCGGATGCGGCGGCTGACCGAACTGGCGGCGGAACCCCGCACCATGGTGTTCTTCGAGGCCCCGCACCGCACCGCAGTCACGCTGTCGGCCATGGCGCTCGCTTTCGGCGCCGACCGTCCAGCCGCGGTCTGTCGCGAGCTCACTAAGACGTATGAGGAAATTCGCCGCGGACCGCTGCATGAGCTCGCCGACTGGGCTGCCTCGGACGTGCGGGGTGAGGTAACTCTCGTTGTTGGCGGCGCCGCCCAGCGCCCGGCCGACCTGGATGCGGCAGCGGCCGAGGCTGTCCGCCTAGCCAGCAATGGGATGAAGCTCCGCGAGGCGGCCGCACAGGTGGCGCAGCGACATGGCGTTGCGAAGAACGAGGTCTACCAGCTCGCACTGAAAACGCATCACTCACGGCGCCGATAGGCCTCGAAAGTGCCTTGAAAGCCCCGACAGTGCTGCAAATTCAGGGAATGGGAGGGTTAACGGGTGGAGCTGCCCGCCCTACCTAACCCCCTACCCGTGCCAGTTGTGGACTCGCACTGCCATCTCGATTCAACTCAGACCTACTCCGGCCTTGATCCCGCGGATGCCATCCGCCTGGCCGCCGAGGTGGGCGTCACTCGCATCGTGCAGATCGGATGCGATCCGGATGGTTGTCGCTGGGCAGTGGCGGCGGCGGAGCGCTGGTCTTCGGTCATCGCTGGAGTGGCGATTCATCCCAATGACGCCGCTCGGATGGGCTCGGATCTCACGTCTGCGCTGGAGCTGGTGGAAGAGTTGGCCCAGCATCCACGAGTGAGAGCGGTGGGGGAGACCGGACTTGATTACTACCGGACCCGTGACGCAGCAGGTCAAGCCATCCAGCGGGACGCGTTCGCAGCGCACATTGCCATGGCGAAGGCTTACGACAAGACCCTCGTCATCCATGATCGCGATGCCCACGACGACATTCTCAAGGTGATCGACTCCGAAGGTCCGCCGAGCCAGATCGTGATGCACTGCTTCTCAGGCGATGATCATTTCGCCAAGGCGTGCCTCGATCGCGGGGCGTATCTTTCCTTTGCCGGGACGATTACCTTCAAGAACAATGATCATCTGCGCGATGCTCTGATCATGGCCCCACGTGATCGAATACTGGTCGAAACCGACGCGCCGTACCTCACCCCGATGCCGCTGCGTGGCAGGCCCAATGCGTCTTATCTCATCCCCCACACTGCCCGCTTCCTCGCTGCGACGCTCAAGATCGATGTCGACCAGATGTGTCAGGCGCTCAACGACAATGCCGACGCAGCGTTCGGCGGGAGCTGGTAGATGCCGATGGAATTCGGCCAGGTGCTGCGGCGGCGCCGGATGATTCGTTCCTACGAGGAAACCCGGGCCGTGCCACCTCAGGCGATCGACGCCGTTCTGACAGCAGCGCTCCGCGCTCCCTCCGCCGGCTTCACGCAGGGAATCTCACTACTTGTGCTGACCGCAGCTTCAGATCGCGAAGCCTTTTGGCGCCTCACCGCAGAAGCGGAAACTGCCTGGCTGCGTGGCATGCGAACGGCGCCAGTGCTGATCTTGGTCTGGACAAGCGAGGAGGCCTACCTTGATCGCTACGCCGAGCCGGACAAGGGCTGGGCAGATCGCGATCCCTCGCGGTGGTCCGCGCCGTACTGGTTCGTGGACGCGGGCATGGCCAGCATGGCGGCCCTGCTTTCGGCGGTCGACCAGGAGCTTGGTGCCTGCTTTTTCGGCATCCCTACCGACCGGATCAGCGCCGTACGGGAGGGCTTCCAGGTGCCCGCGAGCCAGCTGAGCGTAGGCGTCATCAGCCTTGGCTACCCGGCCTCCGCAGAAATTTCCGGCTCGCCCACGCGTCGGTTACGCAAGCCCGCCTCAGCGCTCGTTCATCACGGAACCTGGTAGTCATGCGCCCTGAGCCAGTCATTCGCCCTGAGCTTGTCGAAGGGCGCGCTTCGACCAGCTCAGCGCTGATTTCTCGCGTCGCAGGCCCGATTTTGGTGTTCGAGTTGCCCCTTCCGTTATAATTTCGTGATACATGCTGGGCCCTAGTGCCCGGTTTGCCAACAGATCGAGGTCCAGATCACCGATGGACCAACTCGGGGGAAATGCTGTGCGCAAGATCATCCCGGTGGTTGCTGCTGGCGCGACCGCGCTCGCTCTGGCTGGAACGACCTTCGGCTACGCCAATCTCAACAAAGCTGTGACACTCTCGGTCGACGGGCAGACGACCGACGTGCGAACCACCGCAAACACGGTGGCCGCCCTGCTCGACAGCAAGGGAATCGAGCTCAACAGCCACGATGTGGTGGCGCCCGGTGCTAATGCCAAGATCCAGGACGGCACCAGGATCGCCGTCAAATTCGGTCGTCAGGTCACCTTCACGATTGATGGTGCAGCGCAAACCGTGTGGACCACCGCAACGACGGTGGACGATGCGCTCAATGCCCTCAGCATCAACCTTGCCGGAGCCGAGCTCTCTACCAGCCGCAGCTCCGCGATTGGCCGGCAAGGCCTGACCATCGTGATCGGCACCCAGAAGAAGATCATCCTCATCGACGCTGGCAAGAAGCGGAGCATAACGACGACCGGGCAAACGCTGGCGGACGTGCTTGCGGCGGCCAAGATCAAGGTGGACAAGGACGACAAGCTGAGCGCGAGTCCGGATGCCCGCCTGGTTGACGGGAAGAAGTTCATCTTTACCCGAGTCGATGTCAACTCAAAGACGAAGAAGATCAAGGTTGACTACGACACGGTTCGCAAGAAGTCCAGCAAGCTGAAGAAAGGCGTCACCAAGATCGACACTGCGGGCGTCCGCGGCGTGCGAGCGGTGACCTATGAAATCGTTCGGCATAACGGCAAGATCGTCAAACGCGACAAGATCAAGTCGAGGTTGCTCAGCGAGCCGAAGACAGAAGTCATTCTGGTCGGTACCAAGAAGCCGTCGACGAGCAAGTCCTCAGGCGGTTCGACACCGTCCGGCAGTGTGTGGGACAAGCTCGCTCAGTGCGAGTCCGGTGGCAACTGGTCGATCAATACCGGCAACGGGTACTACGGTGGCCTGCAGTTCAGCCTCAGCACCTGGCGCGCGTACGGCGGCTCCGGCATGCCGAACGAGGCCAGCCGTGAGCAGCAGATCGCCATTGCCAAGAAGATCCAGGCGGACGCTGGTTGGGGTGCCTGGCCGGCGTGCTCTCGAAAGATCGGGTTGCGCTAGCGCGTGGCCGGGGGGCTGCTCGATCCAACCGCGATACGTGCGCTGGCAAGTCAGCTGGAGCTGCGGCCGACCAAGCAGCGTGGTCAAAACTTCGTCACCGACGCCAACACGGTACGAAGAATCGTTGCCGCCTCCGGTGTCGCCGAGGATGATGTCGTCCTCGAGATCGGGCCCGGACTGGGCTCCCTGACCCTCGGGCTGCTGCAGGTCGTCCACAAGGTGATCGCGATCGAGATCGATGATCTGCTGGCAACCCAGCTTCCGCGTACGGTTCGAGAGCGACTGCCCGAGCGCGCGAACCAGCTTGTCGTGATCAACGACGACGCTCTCCGCATCGACGTACTGCCGGAGCAGCCGACAGCCGTTGTTGCCAACCTGCCCTACAACGTCGCGGTGCCGGTTCTGCTGCATCTGCTCGCTACCTTTCCCAGCTGGCAGCATGGCCTGATCATGGTCCAGGCCGAGGTAGCTGATCGATTAGCCGCCGAGCCGGGTTCCAAGACGTACGGCATACCGTCGGTCAAGCTGGCCTGGTACGCGGCCGCCGCCCGGGCTGGCACCGTGTCACCGACGGTGTTCTGGCCCGTACCGAACGTCGAGTCCGGGTTGGTCGAGATTTCGCGGCGCCCACCGCCAGGAACGACAGCCTCCCGCGAGCAGGTGTTCGCCGTCGTCGATGCAGCATTCGGGCAACGACGCAAAATGCTGCGCTCAGCGCTGGCCTCTCTCGCTGGCTCGTCGACAACGGCCAGTGCGGCCGTCGCCGCAGCTGGCCTGGATCCCCAGTCCCGCGGCGAAACACTGGACGTCGCTGACTTTGCCCGTATCGCGGAGCAGATCTTCCGGCCTAGATAACCTCGCAGTCATGGCCTCCGCTACGCCGCCAACCGCTGCCAAGGTATGCGTACAAGTACCGGCCAAGATCAACCTCGCGTTGAAGGTGGGCGCGCCCCGCGCTGACGGATACCATCCGCTCGCCACCGTGTATCAGGCGGTCTCCCTTTACGATCGGGTGCAGGCCGAATGGGCAGATCCGGACGAGTTCGAGGTCGTGGTCAGCGGCGAAGGAGCCGACCATGTTCCGCTCGACGAGTCCAACCTGGCGATCCGCGCCGCGCGGCTGCTTGCGCAGCGGTATGGGCCGCACGACTCGCTCGGCGCGAGCTTGTCGATCACGAAGTCGATTCCGGTCGCTGGCGGGCTGGCGGGTGGCTCGGCTAATGGTGCCGCTGCTTTGCTGGCATGTGCGGCGTTGTGGGATCTCGATGTAGATCCCGAGGAACTGCGAGAGCTGGCGGCCGAACTCGGCAGCGACGTGCCCTTCGCATTGCTGGGCGGCACCGCGGTAGGTACCGGTCGTGGCGAGGACGTCGCTCCGGCGCTCGCTCGTGGCACGTACCAGTGGGTGCTGGCATTCGGCCACCACGGCCTGTCAACGGCCGCGGTCTATCGGCGCTTCGATGAGCTCCGCCCTGACGCTGCGCCGCCCCAGGTGCCGGCAGATCTGATGAATGCGCTGCGTAACGGCGATCCACGGTTGCTGGGTGCCGCATTGAGCAATGACCTGCAGCCGGCGGCCCTGGATCTGCAACCTCGATTGCGAACCGTGCTGGAAACCGGCCTCGAGTATGGCGCTCTCGGAGCGCTTGTGTCGGGATCGGGTCCGACGTGCGCGTTCCTGGTCGAGAGCGAATCCGCTGCAGTCGATCTTTCCGTGTCGCTGAGTGCCGAGGGGCTGTGTCGTGCGATACGGCGTGCGACGGCCCCGGTGGTCGGAGCCAGAATCATCAACTGACGAACTGGCCATCGCCGGCGGCGTCGCCGCTAGGCGCGCCGGAACGAGCGAGCAGCACCCGCAGTGAGCGGGTGAGTTGATCATGGTCTGCAGCATTCAAGGCGCCGATGATGCGACGCTCGGCAGCCATGAGCTCGGCGAGGGCCGCGTCAACGACGCCTTTGCCGGTATCGGTGAGTTGCACCAGCACACCGCGGCGGTCCTTGGGATGGTCGTGCCGGGTGACGAATCCACGCTCGGTGAGCCGGTCCACGCGATTCGTCATCGTTCCTGACGTGACAAGCGTCTCCTGCAACAGCTGACCGGGGGAGAGCCGGTACGGCGAGCCGGCGCGGCGCAGTGCCGCCAGTACGTCAAACTCCCAGTGCTCCAGGTCATGTGCACTGAACGCGCTTGCTCGGAGGCGGTCGATGCGCCGGGCCAAGCGGCTGATCCGGGAGAGCACCTCCATAGGCGCAACATCCACGTCCGGACGTTCTCGGCGCCAGGCCGCCACGATGGCGTCGACCTCGTCCCAGGTCGGCTGGCCAGTCACATCCGGAGTCTAGATGTGAAGAGTCTTGACGTCGAGATTTCACGCCCTGAGCCATGTGCATGTGCCCTGAGCCCGTGCATGCGCCCTGAGCCCGTGCATGTGCCCTGAGCCTGTCGAAGGGCAGGACGCGCACCTCGACAGGCTCAGCGCGCATCCTGGGCGAGGTCAGCGTCGTTGCGCGGCATGGTGGACGCCAAGGCGATGATGCCGACACACAGCAATGCCGGTACAGCCATCGCGTGATGAATCCCGAGCTGATTGACCAGGAATCCCATGAAAGCCGGGCCGATCAGGAACGCTGCATAACCGAACGTCACGACCACAGCGAGTACCCGCCCGCCTCCGATGTGGCCCGCAACCGCGTACACCTGCGGCGCGATCATGCCAACGCCGAAGCCGACCAACGCCCAGCCGAGCAGCAGCAGCGGTAGGCCGCTCACCAGCGTCACTGTCGCATAGCCGAGGGCGGCGCAGAGGCCGCCGAAGCGTACGACGGCTCGCCGGCCGAACCGCATCACCAGCCGATCGCCCAGCAGCCGGATCACCACCATGAAGGCACTGACCACAACTAGGCCGAGTGCGCCCGTGGTGGGGTCGACGTTGGCGACATCGGTGACGTGGATCGAGGACCAGTCGGCGGCCGTACCCTCCGACAGACCGAACGCGAGCGCCATGACCCCCAGAATCCAGGCGGCCTTGGGAATGCCCGACTTCACTCCGTCGACGGTGTGCTCCACCACTGCCGCCTCAGGCGTGATTTTGAGCAGGATGACGAGCACGACGAGCGTCAGCACGGCGATCAAGATCGTCAGTGGGGTCACGATTGCACCGCCCCGCAGGCCGAGAAGCGCGGCGAGTAGCAACACAGCACCAGCACCGACGAAGTTGCCGATCGACCAAAAGGCGTGGAAGAAGCTCATGATCGGCCGTCGCCGCGCCGTCTCCACTTGGACGCCGATCGCGTTCATGGCCACGTCCATGGCGCCGTTCCCGAGTCCGAGGAGGACTGCCCCGACGATCACTACACCGAAGCCCGGAGCCAGCCCGATGGTGATCATCCCCGCAATGAGGAACGGCATGGCCGCCAGGGTGATCTCACGTGCGCCGATGGCATCGGCGAGTCGTCCGCCGATTTGCATGGCGAGGATAGCCGCGGCGCCAGCACAGAAGAGAATGATCGCGATCTGCGTTGCGTCGAAGTCGAGCTTGTCACGCAGCGAAGGGAGCGAGGCGGCGTAACCACCGATTACCGCTCCGTTGACGGCAAACATCAGCGTCACGGCGATGATCGCCATTCGGGTCGTGAGCCTGCTGGTAACGAGCGTCGTGGCTGTCATTCGATCTTTCTGTATCGATTTAGTAAGGTGTTCTCTACTGTACGGGCAATCGCTTCAAACGGCAAAGCCGACTTAGCCCGAGAGGGCCTATCCGGACCGATCGAGGCCGTGCGTACGCTGGGCCCTGTCCAATCCGAGGGACTAATCCGCGGATTGGTCAGGTGTGGGATGAGGAGATCTCGATTCGAAACCAACGGCACGCGGTCCGGTCGGTGGTGGGAGGATTGGCCGGGCCACACATTCCCCGGTTGGTCTGTCGGCAGGGCCCGCCTGACTTTGAATCAGGATTAGCGACGTAGGTTCGACTCCTACCCGGGGAGCGGAGCGTCACTCAGCTAGTAAGGAGCCAGCTGTTGTCCGTCTACTCCGATCAAGCTCCCAACCCGGTTGCAGCTGTGGTCATCCTGGCTGCGGGGGAGGGAAAGCGGATGAAGTCCTCGCGTTCCAAGTTGCTCCATGAGATCGCCGGTCACTCCATGCTGAGTTACGCGGTGACCGCCGCGACGGTGGTGCAGCCAGAGCACATCGTTGTCGTCGTCGGCCACCTGCGTGATCAAGTCGAGGCTCATCTCGCCGAGATTGCGCCTCATGTGCTGATCGCGGTCCAGGAGCAGCAGCTCGGCACTGGCGATGCTGTGCAGGCCGCCCTCGGCCAGCTTGCGAATCTCAACGGCGATGTGATCGTCACTTATGGAGATGTTCCGATGCTCACCGGCGAGACCCTCGCCGCGCTACTTCAGGAGCACCACGCACAGCAGGCCGCTGTCACCGTATTGACTGCAGAGGTCCCGGACCCGACCGGATACGGTCGAATCCTGCGCGACGGTGATGGCCTGGTGAGCGGCATCGTCGAGCACCGAGACGCCGATGACGCCCAACGCTTGATCACCGAGATCAACTCCGGAATCTATGTGTTCGACTCGGCGACGCTGGCGACCGCACTCACCGAGATCACACCGGCAAATGATCAAGGTGAGCTCTACCTCACCGACGTAGTGACGGTGGTGCGCAAGACCGAGAAGCCGGTGGCCGCGTTGTTGATCGATGACCTGTGGCAAACCGAAGGTGTCAACGACCGTATTCAGCTTTCCCGAATGAACGCTGAGGTCAACCGCCGGATTCTGCAGCATTGGATGCGTGAAGGCGTGACTGTCCTAGATCCAGCAACAACCTGGGTGCATGCCTCAGTTGATCTTGCACCGGATGTGATCTTGCTGCCTGGCACGTCTTTGGAGGGTGCGACCTCGATAGGGGCGGGCGCGCGGATTGGTCCGGACACCACGCTGATCGACATGGAAATCGGAGAGAATGCCGTGGTTTCCCGTACCCAAGCCTCGCTAAGTGTGATTGGCCCAGGCGCCAACGTCGGCCCGTTTGCCTACCTGCGGCCCGGTACGACGCTAGGTGCCGGCGGCAAGATCGGCACTTTTGTGGAGGCCAAGAACGCGCGAATCGGGGCAGGCGCCAAGGCGCCCCACCTCAGCTACCTCGGCGATGCGGTGATCGCCGAGGGCGCCAACATCGGAGCGGGCGTGATCTTTGCCAACTACGACGGCGTACGCAAGTCGACCAGCACCGTTGGCGCGTACTCCTTCGTCGGCAGCAATTCGGTACTTGCCGCGCCGGTCGAGGTCGCCGACGGCGCCTACATTGCAGCCGGTTCAACGATCACCGGTGATGTCGGACCTGGTGATCTTGGCGTAAGTCGCAGTAGGCAGCGCAATGTGCCTGGCTGGGTGGCTCGTAAGCGAGCTGGCACCAAAACTGCGCAAGCCGCCGAGGCGGCGCTGAAGCAGCAGGAGCTGTCGTGAGCGGTCTGAAGCGCCCGAATCAAAAGCACTTGATGCTCTTCAGTGGGCGAGCTCACCCCGAGTTGGCCAACGAGGTGGCGCAGCTGATGGGTGTGGAGCTGGTGCCGACTCGGGCGATCACCTATGCCAACTCCGAGATCTATGTGCGGTTCGAAGAGTCGGTACGTGGCTGCGACGCGTTCGTTATCCAAAGCCATGCGGCTCCGGTCAATGAGTGGACGATGGAGCAATTGATCATGGTCGATGCGCTGAAGCGAGCATCGGCCAAGCGGATCACAGTGGTTGCACCCTTCTATCCCTACGCTCGGCAAGACAAGAAGCATCGCGGCCGGGAGCCCATCTCGGCGCGGCTGATCGCGGATCTGTTTCGGGTGGCTGGAGCCAACCGGCTGATGTCGGTGGACTTGCATGCTGCACAAATCCAGGGGTTCTTCGATGGGCCGGTTGATCATCTCTGGGCGCTGCCGGTGCTGTCGGATTATCTATCGACCAAGTACGACACCTCAGTAATGACGGTTGTCTCGCCGGACGCTGGTCGGGTGCGGCTTGCCGATATGTGGACCGACAGGCTGAATAGCTCACTGGCAATCATCCACAAGCGGCGCGACCCAAATGTGGCGAACACGGTCGCCATCCATGAGGTCGTCGGTGAGGTGGAAGGTCGGGTATGCCTGCTGGTCGACGACATGATCGACACCGCGGGCACGATCTGCCAGGCGGCGGAGGCGTTGAAGGCACGTGGCGCAAAGGCGGTGATCGCCGCTGCGACGCACCCGGTGCTGTCCGGACCGGCCGTCGACCGACTCAAGGCCACCGACTTCGAGGAGGTGATCGTCACGAACACTCTGCCGATTCCGGAGGACCGTCAATTTGACGCTCTGACCGTGCTATCGATCGCTCCACTGATCGCCCGGGCTATCCGCGAGGTCTTTGAGGACGGCTCGGTGACCAGTCTCTTCAACGGACAAGCATGATCAGCTGAGCTGAGCCCGGTCACAGGTCGACGTTTCTACGCACAAAGCCACGAAAAGCAGCTCAGACGGCCGCAACGGCCCTCTTTCGTGGCCTTGTGCGGAACAACGCGGTAGATCCGCCATCGTCATCCCCGACCGCAACTCGACCACTTTCACGGCTCCCTAGCCGTCCTTTTCGAGGCCAATTGGTGAGCACTGGGCCTCGTCGGCTAAGGTTGAGCGGTTGCCTCGGCGAGGGTCGCGGACCGTGATCGACTAGGTCGAACGAGCTGCATCCTCTCGCTGGGACTTGATCGTGATCACCGACGTTAGTTTCCGAGGAGTTCGTTCGTGCCCGAGGTGAAGCTCACAGCTGAACTGCGTACGGAGTTCGGCAAGGGCGCCGCCCGCCGGATCCGTCGCGCCCACAAAGTGCCGGCCGTGTTGTACGGTCACGGCACCGACCCGATCCACATTTCACTGCCAGGTCACGAGACCCTGCTTGCCCTCCGTACGGCCAACGCGCTGCTGTCAATCGAGGTCAACGGCAGTTCCCAGCTGGCTTTGCCCAAACAGGTCCAGCGCGATCCGCTGAGACACACCATCGAGCACGTCGATCTGGTCATCGTGCGGCGTGGTGAGAAGGTGACCGTCGAGGTGCCCGTTCACCTTGAGGGTGAGGCCGGTCCGGACACACTCGTCGTCGTTGATCACAATGCCATCCCGATCGAGGCTGAGGCGACTCACCTCCCGCAGCAGATCGTGGTCTCTATCGAGGAGCTTCCGGCAGGTACCCAGATTCTCGCCCGTGATCTTCAGTTGCCTGACGGTTCGTCGGTCGATCTTGACCCGGAGACCTTGATCGTCAACATCACGAACGCGCCGACCGTCGAGGCTCTCGAGGCCGAGCTGGCTGAGGCGGAGGCGGAAGCCGGCATCGAGCCGACTACTGCGCCGGCAGCAGAGCCGACTCCGGACGAGGCACTGGCCGAGTCCGAGAGCGCTTAACCAGCAGCTATAGGCCATGACCTGGCTGGTTGTCGGTCTGGGCAATCCCGGCCCGGCGTTCGCAGCGCAGCGTCATAACATCGGCTACCGGGTGGCCGAGGAGTTGGCGCACCGGATGGGCGTGCGATTCCGGGTGGCCCGAGGGATACGGGCCGAGGTTGCCGAGGGCCGCATTGGGCCACCTGGTGATAACGCTGGGCGGCTGATTCTGGCCAAATCGCGAACATTCATGAACGAGACCGGCTGGGCAGTTACTCGACTGCTCAGCTACTACAAGCTGCAGCCGACCCAGCTGATCGTGGTGCATGATGAGCTGGATATCGACCCCGGCCAACTGCGCGTGAAGCTCGGTGGCGGCGACAACGGTCACAACGGCCTCCGGTCGATCCGCGTCTCCCTCGGCACCGGCGACTTCTATCGGGTGCGCGTCGGCGTCGGGCGGCCGCCCGGGCGACAAGACCCCGCCGACTTCCTGCTCAGTAACTTTCCTGCCAGTGCTCGGGAGGACCTCGAGATCGAAATCGGTCGGGCCGCGGATGCCGTCGAGTCCCTGGCCGCGGTGGGACTGGACCGGACCCAGAACGTCTTCAACAGCTGATCTCCACCGAAACTGGTCAAAGACGACATGCGTTTCGGCCGAATCGTTGTCGTCTCCAGCCACTTTCGAAAGCTGCCCTGAGCTGTGTCGGAGTCAGCCGGTAGCCTCTCTGGGTGACCCTGACGGGACTCGTTGATCTTTTCTGTACCGAACCCACCATTGCCGAGACCATCGGTGACGCGCGCGTACGCCGGCTGTCCATGCTCGATGTCACCGCGCCGGCACCGATGCGGCCCATGATTGCTGCCGCTTTGAGCGCGGCGGCCGATCGTGGAGGCGCCAGTCGTCCGGTGCTGTTGGTCAGTTCGACGTTTCGCGAAGCCGAGGAGCTCACGGCCGCGCTGGAGTCCCTGGTCGGCGAGAATGCCGTGGCCTACTACCCGGCGTGGGAGACGCTGCCGCACGAGCGACTGAGTCCGCGGTCAGATACGGTCGGCCGCCGGCTGGAGCTGCTGCGGCGCCTGGCGGGCAATAGTGAGCTTCCCGCGCCACAGATCGTCGTTGCCCCGGTACGCAGCGTTCTTCAGCCGCAGGTGAAGGGGCTCGGCCAGCTGACGCCCATCCGTCTGACAGTCGGCGCTGACGTCGATATCACCGACCTCGCGGCTGCCTTGGTGGGCGCCGCGTACACCCGCGTCGATCTCGTCGAGCGGCGCGGCGAGTTCGCCGTACGCGGCGGCATCGTCGATATCTTCCCGCCAACCGAAGAGCATCCCGTACGCATCGACTTCTTCGGCGACACCATTGAGGAAATCCGGTATTTCTCCGTCGCCGACCAGCGGTCCAGTGACATCAGCCTTACCGAGATCACGGCATCGCCGTGCCGGGAGCTGCTGTTGACCGACGAGGTACGCGCCCGTGCGGCCGCGCTCGCGGAGCAACATCCAGAGCTGATCGAGATGCTCGACAAGATCACCCAGGGACATCCGGTCGACGGGATGGAAGCACTGTCACCGGCTCTAGTCGACGGCATGGAGCTGCTGATCGATCTGCTGCCAACCGACACCCATGTCCTGATTTGCGACCCCGAGTTGGTGCGCGGCCGGGCAATCGACTTGGTCAAGACCAGCGAGGAGTTCCTGCACGCGTCCTGGGCGGCCGCCGCCGGTGGCGGCAAGGCGCCCATCGACCTCGGTGCATCTGCCTATCAGCCGCTCGCCGACGTTCGTGCTGCGGCCCTCGCCCGAGGAATGGCTTGGTGGACGCTGTCGCCATTCAGCGCCGGTCCGGTCGACGATCTTGCGACTCGCCCCTCGACGGGCTCAGGGCGCAGTTCGACCGAGTACGAACCCATCCGGACCGAGGACGGCGAGATCATCGATCTTTCGGACCGAATCAGCAGCCGCGGGGTGGAATCGCGAACGGTGCTCGGCCAGGTCGGTGAGACCTATCGGGGGGACACCGAGGCAGCGGTCAACGAGATCACCAAGCGGATCCGTGAGGCGTGGCGCGTGGTCGTCATGGCCGAAGGCCGAGGTACTGCAGACCGGATCGCCGAGCTGCTCACCGAACATGAGTTGCCGGTCCGCATCCTCTCCTCGTTGGAGGAGTCCCCCGCCACAGGCCTGGCCACAGTCGTCACCGGGCAGCTCAGCCATGGATTCCTGGCCGACCACATTCGGCTCGCCGTCTTCACCGCATCCGATTTATCCGGCCAGCGGGTGACCGACCGGGCCAGTCGGAAGATGCCGGCCCGACGCAAGAATCAGATCGATCCCCTCGAATTGATCTCTGGCGACCCGGTGGTGCACAGCCAGCATGGCGTCGGTCGCTACGTCGAGATGGCGCAGCGCACAGTGGCCGGCGCAACGCGGGAGTACCTGGTGATCGAATATGCGCCGTCCCGACGCGGCCAGCCGGGTGACCGCCTCTATGTTCCGATGGACTCCCTTGATCAAGTAACGCGCTACGTCGGCGGAGAGAGTCCGACACTGGACAAGTTGGGTGGGGCGGACTGGGCCAAGCGCAAGGGACGGGCCCGCCGGGCGGTTCGCGAGATCGCGGCGGAATTGATCAAGCTGTACGCCGCGCGGCAGGCGACCCGCGGTCATGCGTTCTCACCCGACACCACATGGCAGCGCGAGCTGGAGGACGCCTTCGCCTTCGTCGAAACACCGGACCAGTTCGGTGCGATCGAGGACGTCAAGCGCGACATGGAGCAGATCGTGCCGATGGATCGGCTGATTTGCGGAGATGTCGGCTATGGCAAGACCGAGATCGCCGTACGCGCCGCGTTCAAGGCCGTGCAGGACGGCAAGCAGGTGGCGATCTTGGTGCCGACAACGTTGCTGGTGCAGCAGCATTACGCCACCTTCGCTGATCGCTACGCCGGCTTCCCGGTCAACGTTGCACCGCTCAGCCGGTTTTCCTCCGAGAGCGAGGCGAGAACGACTATCGAAGGTCTGGCCGACGGCAGGGTCGATGTCGTGGTAGGCACGCACCGTCTGCTTTCTGGTGAAGTGAAATTCAAAGATCTGGGCCTTGTCGTCATCGACGAGGAGCAGCGCTTCGGTGTTGAGCACAAGGAGCAACTCAAGCGACTTCGTACCGCCGTGGATGTGCTTGCCATGTCGGCTACGCCAATCCCGCGGACCTTGGAGATGGCTGTCACGGGCATCCGCGAAATGAGCACGATCATGACGCCACCAGAGGAACGCCATCCTGTGCTCACCTTCGCTGGTCCGTACGACGATGCCCAGGTGACTGCGGCCATCCGCCGCGAGCTGCTTCGCGAGGGCCAGGTCTTCTATGTGCACAACAGAGTCCAAAGCATCGACAAAGCGGCGCGACGCATCGCTGACCTGGTGCCCGAGGCACGAGTGGTGACCGCACACGGCCAGATGAGCGAGCAGCGGCTGGAACAAGTCATGATCGACTTCTGGGAACGCCGCGCTGATGTGCTGGTGTGCACCACGATCGTCGAGGCAGGACTGGACATTTCGACCGCCAACACCTTGCTGATCGAACGCTCAGACGTGCTCGGGCTTTCTCAGCTGCACCAGCTGCGCGGACGCGTCGGTCGGGGACGCGAGCGTGGCTACGCCTACTTCCTCTATCCGCCTGAGAAACCGCTGACCGAGACGGCCTATGACCGCATCAGCACCATCGCCGCGCACAGCGACTTGGGTTCCGGCATGGCGATCGCCATGAAGGATCTCGAGATTCGCGGCGCAGGCAATCTGCTGGGCGGCCAGCAGTCGGGTCACATTGCCGATGTCGGCTTCGACCTTTACATCCAGCTGGTCGGGGAGGCCGTCGCGGAGTTCCGTGGGCAAGAGGTTGAGCTTGAGCCCGAGGTTCGGATCGAGCTACCCGTCGATGCGCATCTTCCTGCCGACTACGTCGAGTCCGAGCGCCTCCGGCTGGAGATGTACAAGCGACTCGCCGAGGTCCGCGCCGAAGCCGACGTCAAGGCAGTAGAGGCCGAGCTGCACGACCGTTACGGCGCGCCGCCGCCCGAGGTACACAATCTGATCGAGGTCGCCAGGTTCCGCCTCCTCGCACGCTCTGCAGGGCTCCACGAGATCGTCGGACAGGGCCGATTCCTGCGCTTCGCGCCGGCCCATCTGCCGGAGTCGCGCGTATTGCGGCTCCAGCGTCTTTATCCCGGTAGCGTGATCAAGGATGTTGCCGGCACGGTGTTGGTGCCGCGACCGGTGAACGGCATCGGCGGTCAGCAGGTGAAGGACACCGACTTGCTGCAGTGGGGGACAGGAGTCATCAGACAGGTCTTCGCTAGCTCCTGAGAGGTACGTTTCGCCGCACAGCCGTTGATACGGCCGTCCCCCGGCTTTACGGAGGTACGTTTCGCCGCACAGTCGTTAAGGAGCACCGGCTACTCGGGGTCAAGGGCATACGCCTTCTAAAATCCCGACAAGCCGGTGGGCTTAGCTCGCTGTCGTAGGATCACCTGCGTGCTCAGAAGGCTTCTCGCTCGCCGCCGGCCTGGCGCGCTACGCGTCACCGGGCTGATCGGCGCCATGATGATCATCTTGCTCACTGCTGGCTGCAGCAAGGCTGCCCCCAGCGTTGTGGCGTACGTCGATGGCTCGACGATCACCCAGCAGCAATTGGACGATGCCATCGCGGGCGTATCCAGCATTTTGCAGGAAGGCCAGTCGGTGTCCAATCCGGCGGTCGTCAACGTGCTCATCCACGGCATCATCGCGGACAAGCTTGCGGCGGCCAACAAGATCGCGATCACCGATGGTGATCGCGACGCGCTGATCAAGAACAGCAATCTCGCCCCGCTGCTCAATGTGCCTCAAGGCCGTCCGGTCGCCTACGACGTCGCCGATCAGCAGATCGTGTCAGGCAAATTGGGCAGCCAGGCGTACCTGGCGGCCGTCGCTCAGCAGTCGGTGACACTCAACCCGCGCTTCGGCGTACTCGATCCGACCCAGAAAACGATCATCAACGACAAGTCGGCGTCATTGGCTCAGCCGGTCGCCACCCCGACGCCCTAGCCCGCGTGCCACTCACCGAGCTGGAGCGACTTGTCGAGGTGATGACGCGGCTGCGTCATGAGTGCCCCTGGGATGCGCAGCAAACTCATCGCTCGCTGGTCCAGTACCTGGTGGAGGAGGCCGCAGAAACCATCGAGGCCATCGAGCTCGACGACCAAGATCATCTTCGCGAGGAATTGGGCGATCTGTTGCTGCAGGTGATCTTTCATGCGGAGATCGCAAGTGAGCAGGCCGAGGGCTTCACGATCGAGGATGTCGCACAGGGCATCGCCGACAAGCTCGTCTCCAGGCATCCCTATGTTTTCGCGACTGCCGATGTGCCGGCCGACCTGCACTTCACCTGGGAGCAGCGCAAGGCTGCCGAAAAGGGCCGAACCTCCGCGTTGCAGGGCATTCCCTATCAGCTGTCAGCCCTGGCACGAGCAAACAAGATCATCAGCAGGGCACGATCCCGGCGCGTGGAGATCACACTGCCCGATGAACCGACCACAGCGGAGGAGGTGGGTGCGCAGCTGCTTGCTTTAGCTGCCCGTGCCCACGCTGCGGGAATCGACCCTGATCAGGCGCTTCGCGACGCGGTACGCGTTTTGGAAGCTGGCGTACGGGCCGCTGAGTCGGCGGCCGAGGACGCACCGCGGGCTTAGCAACGGTCGCCTATTCTGTGCACATGTCCGAGCCCCCGCAGCAACGGCCGGCCCCTCAGGCGCATCCGCCCCAGAACTATCCGCCTCAGAACTACCCTCCGCAGCACTATCCTCCCCAGAACTACCCGCCCCAGAACTACCCGCCACAAGGTCCGCAGACGCAGCCATACCCGTTGAATCCCGGAGTGCCTTATCCGGTGCAACCGCACTATCGGCCTGCCCCGCGTAAGCCGAGCGAGGAATTGCGCCGCGATGCTGAGGCGGCGTTGGCCGCACGGATGGAGCTAGGTTCGGAATACAACGAGTACGTCGCTGAGGGCTTGGCCGAGCGGGTCGAGGATATTGCGGAGGCGCGCGCTGCGGAGCTTCGCCAGCAGGCTCTGGAGGCCAGTCGGGCACAGGCGGTGGAGCAGAGCGGCCGAGGGCGACAGTTCGCACTGGCGATCGTCTCGGTTGTGATGGGCATTCCGATCACCGCAATCACCGCCAGCGAGGTTGATCCAAGCGTTGTGGGGGTAGCCATCTCCTGGGCTGGCATCGTCGGAGTGAACTGGGTTCACGCGCGCAGCCTCCGCAAGAAGAAGTAGCGCCCAAGATCGCGGCCTGAGCCTGTCGAAGTCCGCGCAATCCCGACCCGCCGATAGGCTGAGGCCACCATTTGCTCTGTCCTGCCCAGGTGTCTGCAAGCTCTGCGATTCAGGGCAGCAACATCGCACTGCGAGCGTCGGTCGCGCGAGCAGTGCCCATAGATCGGAAAGGCGGCTCCCATGGCGAGCATTGAGTTCATCGGCGCGCGAGAAATCTTGGATTCCCGTGGCAACCCGACCGTGGAGGTTGAGGTCATTCTCGACGACGGCTCCGAGGGCCGAGCGGCCGTCCCGTCGGGGGCCTCGACCGGCGCCTTTGAGGCGGTCGAATTGCGTGACGGCGAGCCCCGTTATGGAGGCAAAGGTGTCAGTAAGGCCGTGCTCGGCGTTATTGATCAACTCGGCCCCGAACTCATCGGCTACGAGGCCAGTGAACAGCGACTGGTGGACCAGGCCATGCTCGATCTGGACGGCACCGACAACAAGTCCAAGATCGGCGCTAACGCCATTCTGGGTGTCTCACTCGCGGTCGCACATGCGGCGGCTCACTCAGCTGACTTGCCCCTGTATCGCTATGTCGGGGGTCCCAACGCCCACGTCCTGCCGGTGCCGATGATGAACATCGTCAATGGCGGCGCACATGCCGACTCCGACGTTGACGTCCAGGAGTTCATGATCGCTCCGATTGGGGCTGCGACGTTCCGCGACGCCCTGGAGATGGGAGCGACCGTTTATCACTCGTTGAAGTCGGTGCTCAAGAAGCAGGGACTATCGACTGGCCTTGGTGACGAGGGCGGCTTCGCCCCGAATCTCCCGGCAAATGTCGCCGCTCTGGAGCTGATCTCGACCGCAATCGAGAGCGCCGGGCTGAGCATCGGCACCGATATCGCCATGGCGTTGGACGTGGCCAGCACCGAGTTCTTCGACAACGGCACCTATCGTTTCGAGGGCCGCGAGCTCAGCAGCGAAGAAATGACCGATATCTATACGCAGTGGATCGACGCGTTCCCGATCGTGTCGATCGAGGATCCGCTGGCTGAGGACGACTGGGCGGGCTGGAGTGCGCTGGTTGGCCGGATCGGCGATCAGATCCAAGTGGTCGGCGACGACCTATTCGTCACCAACGTGTCCCGGCTGCAACGCGGCATTGCAGAGCAGGCGGCCAGCGCCCTGCTGGTCAAGGTCAATCAGATTGGATCGCTCACCGAGACCCTCGACGCAGTTGATCTTGCGCATCGTGCCGGCTTCCGGTGCATGATGAGCCACCGGTCTGGTGAGACAGAGGACACCACGATCGCCGACCTCGCCGTAGCGACCAACTGTGGTCAGATCAAGTCGGGAGCGCCGGCGCGTACCGATCGGGTGGCCAAATACAACCAGCTGCTGCGGATCGAGGAGGATCTCGACGACGCGGCCCGGTACGCCGGAGCGTCGGCATTCCCGCGATTCAAGGCCGGATAGGTGCCATCCGCTCGACGGCCGACCTCCCGCCCGGGCGCAGGGCCTGGGCGGGGTAAGCCGCGGACGCGTACCCAGGCACGCAAGCCGTCGTCGCGGACATCGCCGGCAGAGACCGCGGGTGGGGCAGAGGCCAGCATTGCGCCGCGGCGGCGTAACTACATCCTGACCGCCCGCGCGATCGCTTTGGCAGTAGTACTGTTGATCTTGGCCATCTCGTACGCGACGTCTTTGCGAATCTACTTCTCCCAGGCCCACGAGATCGCCGCAACGAAGGCCGAAATCACCGAGCGGCAGCAACGCATTCTCCAGCTTCAGGACGAATTGGCGCGCTGGGACGACGAGGCGTACGTCAAGACTCAGGCCCGCGAACGACTGGGCTGGGTGGTGCCGGGGGAGACCGGCTATACCGTCGTCGATGCCGACGGCAAGCCGCTAGGCGGCGGAGCCGAGATCAAGGCTGAGACCGCGCCACACGAGCCGATGCAGAACTCCTGGTGGTCCAAGCTGTGGGGCTCAGTGGAGGCCGCTGACCGGCCGGCGCCGGTCAAGGACGCGGCTCAGGAGAAACCGATCACCGAGAAGACCAAACCGAACAGGTAATGCACCCTGAGCTTGAATGCGCCCTGAGCCTGTCGAAGGGCTACCAACACTCACCGATCCGCGCCGGGCGACCACTCGCGCTGACAAGTCAGCTGTGTGCGGCGAGAAAGGCGTCGATCGCAGCGGCCGTAGGCAGACTAGGGCTAGCTCCGCGTACGCCGACCGCTAATGCACCCGCAGCGAGGCCTCGCCGCACCGCCTCCGACACTGGAGCGTTGCGAGCGAGACTTGCACCGAATGCACCGGCGAAGGCATCTCCAGCCGCAGTCGTATCCACCGGTGTCACCGGAAAGGCCGGATACTCGGCAACGCCGTCACCTCCGATGACGATGGCGCCGCGCTCTCCCTGAGTGATCACCACGAGAGCAACACCACGTTCCAGAAACCACTGCGCCGCCCGCTCCGCCGAGCTTCGATCAGTCACAGCGATGCCCGTCAGTACCTCCGCCTCGAGCTCGTTCGGTTTGACTACCGATACACCCCGCCACACTTCGGACGGAAGCGGTTGCGCCGGCGCGGGGTCCAGCACCAGCCGCAGATCGCATGCGGCAGATACCTCGGCGACGCGTTCCACGACGGCGGGTGGGATCTCTAGTTGCACCAGGACTACCGAGACCCGATCACGCAATGCTCGTAAGGATGCCTCGACGTCATCGGGAGTCAGCCGCGCGTTGGCGTTGGGAATGATCATGATGTTGTTTTGGCCAGTGACGGTATCGACCCGGATATGAGCAATTCCAGTGGCGCCTTCAGTAATCCGGACAGCGCTGACGTCGACGCCGTCGGCAGCGAGCAGAGTCAGCGTCATGTCCCGAAACGTGTCCTCACCGACGGCCCCGATCAGATACGTCGGAGCGCCTGCCCGTACGGCGGCGATCGCCTGATTCGCGCCCTTCCCACCGAGCACCAGAGAAAAGTCGCTGCCGACGACCGTCTCGCCCGGGCGAGGAAGTGGGGAGCCGAACCCCGCAAGATCAACATTGATGCTTCCCACCACCGCCACGCCGCCGTGATCCATATTGATTGCTCCACTCGCTTTCGCTCGCTCCGCGCGGATCGCGCCTTCGAGCTCGCCTACTTCGTCGTCGCTCTCAGACGATAAAGCGTGTCTGCTCGCTTCTTCTCAGCACGGCGAGGGCGCGATCCATGGCAAACGAGCCTATCGATGGCTGAGAGGATGACCATGTGCTTGAGCCCATGACCGCAGCTGATGAAGCGGCGATCACCGCCCAGCTACAGCGACCGCCGCGCGGCGCAGCGGGTATCGCTTACCGGTGTCCGTGTGGCAAGCCTGCGGTCGTGACGACACAGCCACGATTGCCCGACGGCTCACCTTTCCCCACGATGTATTACCTCACCTGTCCCCGAGCTGTGGCGGCATGCTCGTCGCTCGAGTCGCACGGCTTGATGGTTGAGATGAATCTGCGACTTGATCATGATCATGATCTTGCTCAGGCGTACCGGCGCGCCCACGAGCGCTACCTCGCCGACCGGAAGCAGCTTGAGATGGTGCCGGAGATCGCGGGTGTCAGCGCCGGCGGGATGCCTGATCGAGTCAAGTGCCTGCATGCGCTGGTGGCGCACTCTCTCGCTGCTGGCGAGGGCGTCAATCCGCTCGGTGACGAGGCGGTGCGGGCGCTCGGTGCGTTCTGGACCAGGCCTTGCTTGGAGGAATCCTCGTGAGCAAAGTTGCCGCCATCGACTGCGGGACCAACTCAATCCGTCTGCTGATCGCCGAACCCGACGGCTCGTCCGGTCTAAAAGATCTCGAGCGGCGTTTGGAGATCGTACGCCTCGGCCAGGGAGTGGATGCGACGAATGAGTTCCACCCGGACGCCTTGCGCCGCACCTTCGGCGCTGTCGATGAGTACGCGAAATTGATCAAGAAAGCCGATGTGGAAGTTGAGAAGGTGCACTTCGTGGCGACCTCTGCCGCCCGCGACGTCAAGAATCGCGACGCCTTCTTCGCCGGCATTCAGGAGCGGCTCGGCGTGGAACCCGACGTAGTCAGCGGCGAATCAGAGGCGCACTTGTCCTTTCTCGGTGCACTCAGCCGAGTCAAACCGGATGGCGAGCCGGTCCTTGTCATGGACATCGGAGGCGGTTCCACCGAATTGATCACCGGAAGCGCCGCCGGCGAGATGCAGAGCGGGATTTCACTCGACATCGGATCGGTACGGATGACCGAGCGGTTCCTCCGCCAGAATCCCGTCGCTGCTGATGATCTTGGGCGGGCCGCGACCTATGTCGATGACCTGTTAGTGCATAGTGGCGTGGACTTTGCCTCCGTCGCCTCATGGATCGGAGTCGCCGGCACCGCGACCACGCTGGCAGGGGTCTATTTGGAGCTCGAGCGGTACGACCGAGAGCGAGTCCACGGATCCAGGATTCCGGTGCCTGCCATAGGGGCGCTGTTGCACCGGCTGGCTGGGTTGACTCTCGAGGAGATCCGCGGACTGCCGTCAATGCATCCAGGGCGAGCTGATGTGATCACTGGCGGAGCGCTGGTGGCAACGCGTATCGCTGCGCAGTTGCCGGTTGCCGATCTGATCGTCAGCGAGTCGGACATTCTCGATGGGATTGCGCTGCAGTTGCTTTACCAGTGACACAATGCCGCGATGACCTCTCTCGCCATCACGGTTGTCGGCCATGACCGGCCAGGCATCATCGCGCAGGCCGCTGAGGCGTTGTCACACAGCGGCATGAACCTCGAGGACTCCTCGATGACCCTGCTGCGCGGGCACTTTGCCATGACCTTGATCTGCGCTGGTGAGGCGGACTCCGCTGAGGTCGAGGCCGCGCTGCAGCCCCTGGTCAACGGCTCGCTGGATGTGACCGTACGTGAGGTGCCGGAGGAAGGTGATTCGACGCCGCTCGGGTCCAGCTATCTGGTGACCGTTCACGGGGCCGATCGGCTCGGAATTGTCGCCCGATTGGCTAGCGTGATCGCGGATGCGGGCGGGAACATCACCGATCTCACCACCCGTCTGTCTGGAAGGCTCTATGTGCTGCTCGCGGAGGTCGACGTGCCGCAATCAGCCGACGTCGCTGGGCTACAGGCGCGACTCGGGGAGGTATCAACGGAGCTGGGTGTGGATACCACCATGCGACCGCTCGAGAACGATCAGCTGTGAACCTGACATTGCCAACACTGCCTGATGGGCGGGTCCTTGATGTGATCCGCGCGCCCAGCCAGGTTTTGTCGACGGCCGCTTCGCTCGTCGATCCCACACACCCATCCGTCGTGCAACTCTGCGCCGACCTGGTCGCGACCATGCTGGTCTCACCTGGTTGCGTGGGTCTTGCCGCGCCACAGGTCGGGGTGGCCGCGCAGGCGTTCTGCATCGACGTGTCGGGCCATCCGAAGACCCGAACCAGGCACGGCCTTCTCGTGCTGCTGAATGCTGAGGTTGTGGAGGCCAGCCGTAACGAGAAAGGTCGCGAGGGCTGCATGTCGGTGCCAGACTTGACCGGCGACGTCAAGCGGGCGACCAAGATCACCGTGGCCGGCCAGCTGCCGCTGAGCGGCGAGCGCGTACTGATTACAACTGATGCCTTCGAGGCGCGTGCGTTACAGCACGAAATCGACCACTGCAACGGGACGCTCTTTCTGGATCGGGTGACCGGCGCGCATGCCTTGCATTCCCGCAAGGTCTATTTGGAGCAGGGCGGCGACGCTTGACGAACTTGCGCTCGCAGCGACCCGGGTAAGGTCGGGCAGCGATGAATCGTCGGGCATGGCCGTTAGCCCTACTGCTGACGTTGGTTGTCGCTCTGGCGGCCGCTCCATTTGCGGCGGTTTGGGCGATCAGTCATGCGCGTGTCGGGGACTACCTCGGACCACACCGAGTGAGCTTCGCCAGCAATTTCACCGGTGAAGTAGAGCTCAATCTGGGACCGATCGGGAATGCCTACCTGGCGAGCCCGGTACGTCCAATCGGACTGACCATCACGGTCGGTGGCGTCGGCACTGCGGCCGAGAGCGTGAACTCACTGTTCTCTGAGCAGACGCTGACGGCGTACACCAGCCTTTACAACGAGCCGGATGAGGCCATCTCCGGCATTGTGGAGCGGTTGGCACGAGACGCCGTGCGGAGAGGGCTCGAGGCTGAAGCTGTCTTGCTGCTCGGCGTCGCAGTCTGGCGGCTGCGCCGTTACCTGGTGCCACCCTGGATCGTTGCGCGCGCTACGCCGCGCCGCGTCGCTGCGGTCTACCTGACCGTCGTCATATTGGTCATCGGATCCATCCTGGTACCTCAGAAACCCCAGGAACCTCGCTATCCGGTAGCTATCGCCGGTGGGCGTTTGGCTTCCCTGACGGTCGACAGCGTGCTGCTTGCTGATGTGCTGGACCGCGGGATCAAGGGCATTCGGTTGCTGAGCTCGCGCCAGCAACAAGCGGTGAAGACCTATATCGACACGGCGGCGCTGAGCTTGTCGACGCAGCTTGATGCCGTGCCCAGACCGCGCTCTGACGAATCGATGATCTTGGGTTTCAGTGATCTGCACTGCAACCAAGCTATGACCGAACTGATCAATCGACTCGTCCAGGTTACGACTCCCTCCATGATCGTGAGCTCGGGCGACGACACGGTGAACGGCACCGCCGCCGAGCGCGGCTGTATCCGCCGAGAGACGAAGATCGCCAACGAGCTGCCTTTCCTGGTGGCAACCGGAAACCACGACTCCGATGTCACTGAGGCGCAGATGCGGACTGACGGCATGATCGTGCTCGACGGCCAAGTCGTCGAGGCGGCAGGAGTTCCCGTACTTGGCGATGACGACCCAGAGCACAACATTCCTTTCAGCGTCGAGCGCACCAAGGATCGGCCGGAAAGCGAAGAGGACATGGCCCGCCGGCTGGTGGCTACCGCCGACAACAAGCGAAGCGATGTGCTGCTCGTTCACCAGCCCGCGGCAGCCCGGGTGATCATGGATACGCCGAATCTCCCTGCTCGGCTGGTGCTCTGGGGCCACTATCACGCCCAGTCCGGTCCGAGGGTGATCATGCACGACGATGCGTCCTGGACGGTCGGCATGCAGGAAGGTACCGCCGGCGGAGTTCGGCAGCCGACGTTCACCTCCTTCAGTACGCCGTTTTCACCTCCCCTGATCAGCGCCGATGTCTATTTCTACTTCCGCGACAACGCCACCGGCTTGATCACTGGCGTACAGCCGGTGCACTTCCTGCCGGACGCGAAGGTAATCATTGATGACCGCATTCCGACCGGCGATCTGGCCAATCTCCCGTCGGAAACCCGGGTCAAGCTCGGCGGAGCCTCAGCAACCGCGACTGGGGAGGCGTCGCGCTGATGGTGAACTCGCTACTCGCCGTCGACGGAAGAACGGAAGAAACTGCTGAAGAACTGCAGCGTCTCGTCATGGGAAGCTGCAATCTGTCAGCAGTAGTGGAGGCACCGGCGGCGCCGTCGCGTTACGTGACGTCACACGAGCACTAGGATCACAGCGGCCCTTGAATGGCTGGCCCCCGTAGCCCAAATGGCAGAGGCAGGCGGCTTAAACCCGCTCCAGCATGGGTTCGAATCCCATCGGGGGCACTGTACTTATTGCCTCGCTCGCCAAGCTCGCTCGGCGCGGATCGCGCCTTGGAGCGCGCGCTGCGATGTTCGCTGGGAGCCGCCGTCTTCGTCGAAGCCGACAAACGACTCTTTCAGAGAACCAGCTCTGCTCTGGAGGCGTTTCGTCGGCTCCTCCTGCAGATCGGCGGCGCGAACATCGCGGCGCGGATCGCGCCTTGGAGCGCGCCTGCTTTGTCGTCGTTCGGGGACGAAAAACATGTCCCCTTTCTCCTCCTCAGTGCGGCGCGTGGCGCGATCCGGGTACTTATTGCCTCGCTCGCCAAGCTCGCTCTGTCTAATGGCTCGCTCCGCTCGCTGCGATGTTCGCTGGGAGCCGCCGTCTTCGTCGAAGCCGACAAACGACTCTTTCAGAGAACCAGCTCTGCTCTGGAGGCGTTTCGTCGGCTCCTCCTGCAGATCGGCGGCGCGAACATCGCGGGGCGCGGATCGCGCCTTGGAGCGCGCCTGCTTTGTCGTCGTTCGGGGACGAAAAACATGTCCCCTTTCTCCCCCTCAGTGCGACGCGTGGCGCGATCCGGGTTTGATACCGGTCGCGCCCTGCTGAATGCTCCGCCACGCCGCTTTTAGCGTCTTGAGACGGGAAACGGTGGCCTATTTCACCTCAAGACACCCGCGTTGGCCGTCTTGAGACGAGGAACGGAGCTGGAAGCGGCGTCACTGCGCGTGGGATGTTCACGTAGCTGGAGGCTGGCAAGCTCACAGCTGTTTCCAAGCTTGGAAGAAAGGGTCGCCGGCCTGCGTTCACCTAAACTGTTTGCAGCGCGCCATCCGAGGCCGCCCTACCAGGAGGACACATACATGTTGCGCAGTTCGAACCCGATCCTCTCTAAGCAGGACGCGTTCACACCCGCAGCACCGCAGTACGACCAGAACCCCTATAACCAGACCGGCGGCTACGGACAGTACCCCGCCGGCTACCAACAGGCTCCGGTGCAGCCGCTCGAAGGTCGGATGACCTTCGATGATGTTGTCACCAAGACTGCTCTCACGATGGGTGTGCTGATCATCGCAGCCGCGTTGGCGTGGTGGTTCGTACCTGACGCGCTCTACTTCCCGGCGCTCATCGCATCTGGGTTGATCGGCTTCCTCGTCGTAATGGTCGTCGCGTTCCGGCGTAAGGTATCGCCGGGTCTGGTGCTGCTCTACGCCGCTATCGAGGGCGTCTTCATCGGCATGATCAGCAAGGTTTTCGAGTCGCTGTACGACGGCATCGTCGTTCAGGCTGTGATCGGAACGTTCGCAGCGGCTGCTGTGACCTTGGCGGCGTACAAGTTCTTCAACATTCGAGTGACACCGAAGTTCCGGAAGGTCGTGATCATCGCGACCATCTCGTTCGCCGTCGCCCTGCTGATCAACTTCGTACTCTCGCTGTTCGGCTTCAACCTGGGATTCCGTGACGGCGGCACCGGTGCAATCAGCATGCTGGCAGTCGTCTTCTCTCTGATCGGCGCCACCCTCGCCGTGCTCAACCTGGTTCTCGACTTCGACTACATCGAGCAGGGTGTCGCGATGGGTGCCCCGGCGAGCGAGTCCTGGCGGGGTGCATTTGGCCTGACCGTCACCATGGTCTGGCTGTATATCGAAATTCTGCGCCTGCTGTCCTATATCCGTAGGTAGCTGAGCTCACGGATCGCCTGCGATCCGTCCCAGCAACGAGGGCCGCGCTTCCGACAAGGAAGCTGCGGCCCTCACTGGTTTGTTCACCGGACCCGTAAAGTCTTGACTCGTGGAGTACGTCAACTCGCTGATCGATCTTGTCGGTCATACCCCGCTGCTCAAACTGGCCCGGGTCACCGGGGGAGCGCAACCGCTGATCTTGGCCAAGATCGAATATCTCAATCCGGGCGGCTCGGTCAAAGATCGAATTGCGCGCAAGATGATTGAAGCAGCCGAGCGGGAGGGCAAGCTCAAGCCGGGGGGCACGATCGTCGAGCCGACCAGTGGCAATACCGGCGTAGGCCTGGCCATGGTCGCCCAAGCCAAGGGTTACGCCTGCGTATTCGTCTGCCCCGACAAGGTCAGCGAAGACAAGCGCAATGTGCTCAGCGCGTACGGCGCACGCGTCGTCGTCTGCCCGACCGCTGTCGAGCCGGAACACCCCGATTCCTACTATTCGACGTCGGACCGGCTGGTCCGTGAGATCGAGGGTGCGTGGAAGCCCGATCAGTACAGCAACCCGAACAACCCGGCGAGCCACTACGAGACAACCGGCCCTGAGATCTGGGAGCAGACTGAGGGCAAGATCACCCATTTCGTGACCGGCATAGGCACGGGAGGCACCATCAGCGGAGCCGGCCGTTATCTCAAGGAGGTGTCCGACGGCCGGGTCATGATCATCGGTGCCGATCCGTCGGGATCGGTGTACTCGGGCGGCAGCGGGCGGCCCTATCTGGTCGAAGGGGTCGGTGAGGACTTCTGGCCAATCAATTACGACCGCACCGTCGCCGACCGCGTGATCGAGATCTCGGATGCGGACTCCTTTGCCATGGCCCGCCGGCTGGCGCGCGAGGAGGCATTGCTGGTGGGCGGATCCTCAGGTATGGCGGCGGCGGCCGCCATCCGGCTGGCTCAGGAGCTTGACGATCCTGAGGCCGTGATCGTGGTGCTCCTACCGGATTCCGGCCGCGGCTATCTCACCAAGGTCTTCAGCGACGCTTGGCTCACCCGCTACGGCTTCGCGCCCAGATCCGATCAAGTGGTCAGGGTGGTCGGCGACGTGCTCCGCGAGAAGTCGGGTGATTTGCCGTCGTTGGTGCACACCCATCCCAATGAAACGGTCGCCGAGGCGGTGGCGATCATGCGCGAGTACGGCGTGAGTCAAATGCCGGTGGTGCGTGCGGAGCCGCCAGTGATGGCGGCGGAGGTCGTGGGTTCGGTCAGCGAGCGCGGGCTCCTGGGTGAGCTGTTCAGCTATCAGTTGCGACCCGCTGATGCAGTGGCCCGTGCAATGGAGGAGCCGCTACCGATGCTGGGTGTGACCGAGCCGGTTGCTAAGGCGGTTGAAGTGTTGAGCAGCTCCGACGCATTGCTGGTCCTCGACGATGGGAAGCCGGTGGGCGTACTTACCAGGCAAGATCTGCTCAGCGACATCAACGTCTAGCAGCAGCACCTCACGAGCCGGGCGCAGGTTCGGTGAGCAGTTCGGAGAGCAACAGGTGCCAGTTCTGAGTCCACGGCACCGTACGCCACGAGTCGAGCGGTACCCACTGCGCCGACTCGGTCGTCCCACCTTGATCAAGTACGGTGGGTTCAGTGGGATGCGGGCAGCTGGCTCGATAGATCAGCCGTACGGCGTGGAAGTCCTCGATGCTGCCGTACGGGCTGCGCCCCACCCAGTGGGAGGTCTGTACCTTGATCAACTCCCCAAGAATGATCTCCTGTGATGTCTCTTCATGAACCTCGCGGAGCACTGCTGAGGTTGGTGGCTCATGATCATCAAGGCCACCCCCCGGCATCCCCCATCGACCGGTGACCGCAGTTCTGCCAGAGTATTCGGTGGCCAACAGGCCTTGGCTCGAAGTCACCACCGCGTACGCGGCGAATCGCTGCCGAACTGCAGGTCGTACATCATCACCCAGTACCAGACCGGCGTCACGGCCTTGCCGGCGCGCCTGGGGACGCGGCTCGTCGGTCACCGGACGTACGAGGAGCCGGAGGATTAGATCTCCTGAGCTGGCGCGATTCGCATCGAGGGGCTGGACGACGACGTAGCCGGAATCGAATGCGAGCACGTGAGGGTCGGCCCCATGGCTGAGAAGCACCTCGAACGCTTGCTCACCCTGCTCAGTGATCCCGACGACCAGCACCCGGTCATCATTCCGCAATGTCGCCTCAGATGTGGCCGTCCAGGTACCTCTGGACGGTCGGCCCCACCTCAATGACCAGGTCCTCGCTGCGGCGACTTACCAGCAAAGGCAACTGCAGCACATATCGCCCGATCACCAGGCCGAGCATCTGTGAGGCCGCCAGGCCGGCACGTCTATTGGCCTCCTCTGGTGGCAGGTCGTCTCGGCGCAATACATGGCCGATGATCTCCAGTGCGAGGAATTCACCGACTGAGCGAGTCAGTGCCGGATCGGTCAGCGTGGTGCGGATGGCGGCGATCAAGGACGGCTGCAGATCTGAATCCCAGACACCGAGGACGATGCGAACCAGACGTTCGCCTATCCCATCGAGGCCTCCGGCAGCGACCTCCTCGAGCTTCTGGAGCATCTCGAGCGGGAGTGCGACCGTGGCAAGGAACAGTTGCTGCTTGTTCTCGAAGTAGTGGTGGATCAAAGCCGCATCGACGCCGGCTTCAGCCGCAATCCCGCGCATTGACGCACCGGCGAAACCCTTGGCTGCAAAGGCTTGCCGGGCAGCCGCGATGATCTGACCACGGGTGTCCTGGTTGCCGGGCCGCCGGCCAACTCTTGGCTCTCGCTGGTTGGCCACTGCTCCTCCTTGACGCGGCCCCTGGGCACAGCACCGCGGGTCTCCAAGTGTGGCAGGTCCGCTGCCTCACTCGGGTAGCGTTGGGCGGCGTGCGAAGCAAGCAGCTGCCTCGATGATCGACGCTCTGGCGTACGCCGTCGTCGCTCTCGCTGGCATCGCCGTTGTCTGGGGCTTGGTGAGCGCAATAGCCAACAAGCCGCCCGGTAAGGCGCAGTTACTTTACGCCGCGGGGCTGGAGGTGGTCACCGTAATCCAGTCGATCATCGCCGCTGTGCAGATGATCGGCGGCTTTCGGCCAGCCGAGCTCGCCACCACGATCGGTTATTTGATCGGCATCGTGATCTTGATCCCGGTCGCGTGGCTCTGGGCGAATGTGGAACGCACTCGGTTCTCCGGGATAGTGCTGGCCGTGGCAGCCCTAGCGGTGCTTGCAATGACGCTACGTCTGCTGGTGCTCTGGACGCCTGCCGCATGACCGGTCCTGCAGCTGACCAGCCCGACACCGAGGTACGCCGCACCAATAGTGGCGCCGGCCGCGTACTTGTGGCGGTCTATGGCATATTCGCTCTCGCCGCAACCGCGCGCGCGAGCGTCCAGATCTTTACCAAATTTGATCAAGCTCCCTTGGCCTACCTTGCTCTCGGCGCTGGCCGGGCTGATCTACATCGTGGCAACGATCACGCTCGCACGTGGCACTCGTGGCTCGCGACGACTCGCGCTGGTCGCGATCATCATCGAGCTCGTGGGTGTCCTCACGGTCGGCACGCTCAGCATCGTTGACCCGGACGCCTTCCCGCGGGCGACTGTGTGGTCGGTGTTCGGGATCGGCTACGGCTTCGTTCCGCTAGTGCTTCCGATCTTGGGCCTCGCCTGGCTCTGGCATACCCGACCCATCGCGGCGCATGAGCTTGTCGACGGGCAATAAGTGCCCTAGTCCTCCGCGACAAGGTCATCGGGTGCAAAGACACGCAGCTCGGCGTCGTTCGCAAAATGCACTGGCCACATCGCCACACTGTGCTGTCGCGCCGCCGAGGTGAGACCGCTGCCCCAGCTGCGGTCAGTATCATCCATCGGATTGCGGCCCGGTCTAGTCAGCAGGAAGGCCACGGAGCCGCTGCCGCCGTCGCGGCCGACGATGTGTCCGCACATCTCCAGCAACGCACCACATAACCGAGGATTGGACCACCTGGGAATGTCCTCGATTTGGGTAAGTTGAGCGCTCATCATCGCACTCGGCTCCAGGAAGGCAATCCAGAGCCGAGGTTGGCCGAAGCCGAGCGGCCCCATCAGCGCTCGCCAGTGCTGGTACAGGTCCTCGGAGCTGCAGACGGGAGGCATTTCAGATGGTTGCCGAAGGGCCGGGATATCACTCATGAGCCAAATCTGGCGGGACTTTGGTCGATGCAGCATCCCAGAAACTGCGTTGTCCCCCGAATCTGTGGATATTCATGTCCGATCTCGTGCCGATCGCTATCCAGCGGCACGAATAAGGTCGTCGTACTCCGAATGCCGTTTCAGCCAGCCGCGGATGAACGGGCAGAGCGGACGAACATAGAGGCCGCGCGCCCGCGCGTCATCGAGTGCATATCGTGCGATCTCCGAGCCCACTCCCTGACCCTCATATTTCTCGGCCACCTGGGTGTGAAGAAAAATGATGGTGTCGGATGTGAGCTCGTATTCAGATACACCGGCGAGCGTGCCGTCAACCCTTGCCTCGAAGCGGGAGTCTGTTGGATTGTCGACAACCGTCACACTCACCTTGCCCACTGTGCCAGAGGGCCTCGCCGTACGCGGTCAGGGCAGGCCGTTGATTGCCGCCTGCTGTGTCGTGCCATCCGTCGTCCACCGCTTCTTAAGGGGCGACACACAAGGGCACTTGGGCGACCGAGCAACCAGATGACACGTCGCCTTGGTACCGGCACGTGCCTCTACGTTGGGCTCAGTTCTTGAGGCTGGTCCTTCTCCATGTGTGCGGTTATCGCTTCGAGGTCGTCGGGGTGTCGGGTGGTTTGGACGACTAATACGTTGCAGACGGCTTTGCGCACCACTTCGGCCGGCACCGAGCCGAGCATGTGTCCTTCTTCTGCCTCGATGCCGCGGTTGCCGACGACGATGAGGTTCTTGGGGTTGTTTCCGGCGGTGTCTAGCAGCGCCTGTGCTGGTCGGCCTGCTACGGCACGTTCGTCGAAGGATTTGATGTGGTGGTCTCCGGCTTCGGTGACGACGTCGACCGAGGCGCGTAGGGCGGCCTCGGCCGCTGACAGTCCGTGCACCAGCTGGCGACCTGAGGCGCCTTCGGTCTTAGGCTCTTCGTCGTAGGCGGTGACCACAACGAGGTGGGCTTCGGCGGCGTGGGCGACGCCGGCGGCGTGACCGACCGTCACCAGTGATGCAGGCGTCCCGTCGGTACCGACGATCACGTTGTCGTACACGTGCTGGATGTGTCGTGGCGCACCCAGCGGGATGATCGACGATTCCTCGTCCTCCGGCGGCGGGTTGACCCATAGCATCGCTAGTGCGCCGATTGCCATGAGCGCACCGGCGAGGGTGATTGCATTGGAGCCTTTGTTGTTGAGCAGGTGGTTGAAGATCCAACCGAAGGTGACCGTCTCGAGCAGCATCGGGATCACGATCATCATGTTGAGGATCCCCATGTAGACGCCCGTGCGTTTGGCTGGAACCATGCTGGCGACCATCAGATAAGGGATACCGACCGCGCTTGCCCAGAAGATGCCAAGCCCGATCATCGGCACGAGTGCTAGGTACTGGTTAGAAATTTGAGCCAGCCAGATCAGTCCGGCAGCGCCCAGGCCGAGAGCAATTGCATGCACGCGTTTGGCACCCATCCTGTGGGCGAACCCCACGAGGAACAACGCCGAAACCATGCACACGAAGTTGTAGGTGGCGTTTTGTAGACCACTCCACGCGATTGCCTGATCCCAGGCCGGGCCGCCCTCCTCGGGCGTTGCGTTGAACACCGTCTCACCGAGACTGACCGCCAGGAACTGCCAGTAGATGAACATCGCGTACCACTGGAAGACGAAGACCACACCGATCTTGTGCATGGCGACCGGCATGGTCCGGACGGCGTCCTTGATCTCGGTGACAAACCCCCCGAGACCCTTCGGGGCCGACCGCATCTCCTCAAGCTCCTCATCGGAGGGAGTCAGCTCCTTGGTGCGCGCCATCGCGATCAGCACGGTCACCAGAATGCACACGGTGCCGATCATGAAACAGACATACATCCAATAGGGCACCCCGTTGCCGGCGGGCTTCTCTAGCGCCGGCACCTTCTGCAGGATGAACAACGACAGGTTCGCCAGCACCGCGCCGGCTCCAGTGAACATGCTCTGCGTCAAAAACCCGCGGGCGAGTTGCGACCGAGGCAACCGATCGGAGATGAATGCCCGATACGGCTCCATAGAAGTGTTGTTGCCGGCGTCGAGGAGCCAGAAACAGACCACGCCCAGCCAAAGGATGCCGACGAACGGGAAGGCGAACAAGATGATCGAACAGAGAATCGCGCCCACAGTGATGAAGGGTCGTCGCCGGCCCCACCGAGGGCTCCAGGTCCGGTCGCTGGCCGCGCCGATCAGCGGCTGTATCACCAGTCCGGTGATCGGTCCGGCCAGGTTCAAGATCGGGAGCTGATCGGGATCTGCGCCGATCAAGAGGAAGAGCGGGTTCACCGCCGACTGGGTGAGGCCGAAGCTGAACTGGACCCCGAAGAACCCGAGGTTCATCATCAAGATGGCAGTGCCCGACATCAGTGGCTTGTGCTCGCCCACCTGGGCCACATCTACAGTGGTCGTGGTGGTAGTCGGAGTGGACTCGGTAGTGGCCATGGGGACGCTCCGGTGAGTGAAAGAGTCAAATTATGGCGAGGACGCTACTCTTCTGCCGAATTCTCAGCAACGCCCTTGGGAAACATATCTTCGCGAGCAAGGATGCGCCGGGCAAACAGGCGCAGGATGCAGATCTGAATCGCACGGGGAAATCGGAAATATTCCGGCAAGTTTCGAAATTGATCCATATAAAATCGCGAAAGCCACGCGAACGCAATTTTTTCTCTCATGCCAGGTCGCCCCTGCGGCGGGATCTTCCACCAATTGCTAGCTGAGGCTCGCGATCTGGGTACCGCAGCTATGCTGCCGACCAGGACCAGCATCAGGAGTTCTCGCGAGCGGAGTGGCGTGAAGTACAACGAAGGAGCCGAGCTCGATCCGTCGCAGATGGGTGGCGGCGGTCGTGGAAATGGCGGCAAGATCGCGATCGGCGGAGGCGCCGGACTGATCGTCCTGGTGCTTGCGCTGCTGTTCGGTCTGAATCCTGGCGACATCCTCGGCGGCGCGCCGCAGTCCGGAACCGAGCAGTCCGGCGGCGCGAGCCCATTCGCTCAGTGCACGCGCGGTGCGGATATCAATGCCAACCGGGATTGCCGGTTCGTCGCGTACACGAACTCGATTCAGGACTACTGGAGCGACACTCTGCAGGGTTATCAGAAGATTCAGGTGCAGACCTTCTCCGGCAGTATCAACACGGCGTGTGGAAACGCAACGTCTGCGGTAGGGCCCTTCTACTGCCCAGCTGATACCACCGTCTACCTCGATCTCGGATTCTTTGATCAGCTGACCGGTCAGCTGGGGGCGCAAGGCGGCGACGCAGCCGAGGCGTACGTGCTGGCTCATGAGTTCGGCCATCACGTTCAGAATCTGGCGGGCACCATGGGCCGCGTGCAGGGCGGCGGGCAGGGGACTGGACCCACCTCACCGGGCGTGCGACTCGAATTACAGGCCGATTGTTACGCCGGCGTCTGGTTCCGGCATGCGACAGAGGATCCGGCGAGTCCCATTAGCGAGGTCACCCAAACCGACCTCGACCGAGCTGTGGATGCCGCGCAGGCGGTCGGTGACGACCGGATCCAATCGAAGATGCAGGGCCAGGTCAGGCCGGAGACGTGGACGCACGGTTCAGCAGCCATGCGGCGGCAATGGCTTGCCCAAGGCTTCAACACTGGGGACCCGAACAAGTGCGACACCTTCGCCCGCAACGCCCTCAACTGAGCCTTGGCGCACCTAGAACCAGAAGAGGAGAAGCGCGTGGCGCAACGTGCTGTCGTCGTCACCGGCGCATCGACCGGCATTGGCCGCGCCACCGTCGTTGAACTGGTCGGCGCGGAATTTCACGTGTTCGCCACTGTCCGCCGCGAGGCCGACGCGGAGAGTCTGCGCAGCCAGTTTCCAGAGGCCGTCACGCCGCTGATCATGGATCTGCTGGATGAAGATGCGGTACGCGCAGCGGGCGAGGTGGTCAACGCCGCTGGGCCGCTGTTTGGTCTGGTCAATAATGCAGGGGCCGCCTTGCCCGGACCATTGGAGACCATCCCGATCGACGTCTTCCGTCGCCAGATCGAGATCAATTTGACTGCGCAGCTGCTGGTCACTCAAGTGATGTTGCCAGCCTTGCATCGCTCCGCCGAGATGATCGGCGACGCACGCATTGTCATGATCGGCTCCATCGGCGGACGGCTGTCCGGGCCTGTGCTGGGAGGTTACGGCGCTGCCAAGCATGGACTTGTCGGACTCAGCAGTTCGCTGCGTGCCGAACTGGCGCCGTTCAAGATCAAGGTCTTGCTGATCGAGCCGGGCGCGATTGCGACGCCCATCTGGGACCGCGGCCGGGCCGCCGGAGATGAGGTGCAATCGCGCGACTCCGAGACCAATGCCCGCTATGCCGATCAGATCGTGGCTGCACGAAAAATGGCTGAACGGCTGGCGCAATCCGGACTAGCCCCTTCGGTCCCGGCCAGAGTGATCCTCGATGTGCTGCAGAGCCGGAATCCACCCTCACGCCAGGTGGTCGGTCGAGAGGCCAAAGTGATAGCGGCGATGGTCCGTATGCTGCCATTCCGCGCGCTCGACCGACTTGCAGGGGCGCGCGCACGCTGAAAGCTTGATTTTCAAGCCTCAGTTGCAGGTGACTCCCGTGGCGTGCACCGGACAGTAGCCGAAGGGGTTCTTGTCCAGGTATTGCTGGTGGTAGTCCTCTGCGTAGTAGAAGTCGCTGGCCGGCGCAATCTCGGTAGTGATATGCCCATAGCCCGCCCTACTGAACTCGGCCTGGAACTGATCGCGTACCCGCTGCGCTGTTGCCAACTGCTCCGGCGACGTGGTGTAGATCGCTGACCGGTACTGGGTACCGACGTCATTGCCCTGCCGCATCCCCTGAGTGGGGTCGTGGTTTTCGAAGAAGATCTTGAGCAGCTTTTCGTAGCTGACCTTGGCTGGGTCGTAGCTCACCTTGACGATCTCGGTATGCCCGGTACGAGCGCCGCAGACCTCCTGGTAGGTGGGGTTGGGCGTGAAGCCTCCCGCGTAACCAACTGCGGTGTTGGTAACCCCCGGTGTGTTCCAAAACAGCTTCTCGGCCCCCCAGAAGCAACCAAGAGCAAAGTAGGCAACCTCAGAACCCTCAGGCACCTTCTGCACCGGAATGCCAAAGATGTCATGGAAGGTTGGATCAATCAGAACTGGTGTGTTTCGGCCCTTCAGTGCCTGATCGGGCTCGACAAGGGTGGCCTTCATCCGCGAGAACAACATGGAATTCAGTCTGCCTTCCTGCAGCGTCGTTACGAACGATCGCTGCAGTTACGTAACGCTGACTGGTATCGGCATGTTCCAGCTGTATGTGCGCTGAGCTTGTCGAAGCGCAGAGGTGGCCCTTCGACAGGCTCAGGGCGCAGCGCGGGCGTACTGTGGCCTCTTGTGACAAACACCCATGGCTTCTCAACGCGGGCCATCCATTCCGGGCAGGATCCTGACTCCGCAGTCGGCTCGGTGGTGCCACCGATCTACGCCACCTCGACATACATTCAGGACAAGGTCGGACAGGCACGCGGCGGCTACGAGTACTCCCGGTCCTCGAATCCGACCCGTACGGCTCTCGAAGAATGCATCGCAGCGCTGGAGGGCGGCAAGCACGGGTTGGCTTTTGCCAGCGGTCTCGCGGCGGAGGACACCCTGCTGCGCACCATCGCCTCACCGGGAAGCCATTTCGTGGTGCCAGACGACGCTTATGGGGGCACCTTTCGGCTGTTCGCCCGAGTCCATCAGCGCTGGGGCGTGGCCGCAGATCCGGCGCATCTGACCAACCTGGATTCAGTTGCCGCAGCCATTACGCCGGGGGAGACGAAGGCGATCTGGATCGAAACGCCAACCAACCCCTTGCTGAACATCGCTGACATCGCAGCAATCGCCGACGTGGCCCACGCCGCAGGTGCCCTCGTCATCGTTGACAACACCTTTGCCACGCCGTATCTCCAGCAGCCGCTCGAGCTCGGTGCGGACGTCGTTGTGCACTCCACCACGAAGTATTGCGGTGGACACTCCGACATCATCGGCGGAGCGCTGGTGGTCAACGACGAGGAGTTGGCCGAGCAACTGAGGTTCCACCAGAACGCGATTGGCGGGGTGGCCAGCCCATTCGACAGCTGGCTCGTGCTGCGTGGCCTGCGGACATTGGCCGTTCGGATGGACCGGCATTGCGACAACGCCGAGCAGGTGGCGGCTTTCTTGGCTGATCATCCGCGCATTGCCGAGGTCTACTTTCCGGGTCTGGACGCTCATCCGGGTCATGATCTGGCCAAGCGGCAGATGCGTCGCTATGGCGGCATGGTCAGTTTCCGTGTGGTCGGTGGCGAGCCGGCGGCGCTCCAAGTCTGTGAAGCGACTTCAGTGATCATTTTGGGGGAGTCGCTTGGCGGGGTTGAGTCCTTGATCGAGCATCCCCACACCATGACTCACGCATCTGTGGCCGGCACCCAGCTCGAAGTGCCTGGTGATCTGATTCGGCTGAGCGTAGGCATCGAAGACGTTGCAGATCTCATCGCCGATCTTGATCGAGCGCTGGCCTAACCCTGAAAACGCAGCACTATCGCGTCGGCAAAGGCTCAAATCGTGCTGTTCGCCGCAGTTGATGTCGCAAAATCAGGGATTGGTTCCAGTGCCCAGTTGACTGGCTCGCCGCCAGCCTGCGCCAGGAGTTCATTAGCGCGACTGAAAGGTCGAGACCCGAAGAACCCGGCGGAAGCCGACAGCGGCGACGGGTGCGGACTCGCGATGTGGGGCACGGAGCCGAGCATTGGAATCAAGGACTGTGCGTCACGTCCCCACAAGATGGCAACCAGCGGGCCGCCGCGACTGACCAGCGCCTCGATCGCTCGCTGTGTGACCTGCTCCCAGCCCTTGCCCCGATGTGATCCGGAGCGCCCCGGTTGCACGGTCAGCACCCGATTGAGCAGCAGCACACCTTGGGTGAACCACGGCGTCAAATCGCCGCTGACAGCCGGTTTGATGCCCAGGTCGGCGTGCAGTTCGGCATAGATGTTCTGCAGCGAGCGGGGGATAGGGCGTACGTGTGAAGCCACCGAGAAAGACAAGCCCACCGGGTGCCCTGGAGTGGGGTAAGGATCCTGGCCGACGATCAAGACCTTCACCTGGCTGAGCGGCCGACTGAATGCGCGCAGCACGTTCTCGCCAGCTGGTAGATAGTGCCGGCCGGCTGCCAGCTCAGCGCGCAAGAACGCACCCATCGCGGTGATCGTTGCCGCAACGGGCTGCAGAGCTTCAGCCCAATCTGGGCTGACCAGCTCACTCAATGGACGTGGACTCATGCATCTCCCCCTTCGATGGCCCTCCTGTGGACGGTGCCGCCACTCCTCGCGGCATTCGCCATGACAGTGCCGCAGCCACGAGCATCAGACCCGCCCCGGCCCCGAACGCGGCCGCATACGACAACGTGTCCGCGAGCAGGCCTGCTACCAGCGGTCCAATGATCGCCCCGATGTCGGCGCACATGGAGAAAACCGCAACTGCCGTGCCGCTTCGACTTCCGGCAGCATCGCCGACCGCCGCAGCGGGCGCAGTGCCCAGGAAGGCCGAGGCGATGCCGTACAGGCAGAGCGCCACGATCAATAGCCAGATATTCGGTGCGAACGGGACCGTCATGATCGATACGGCCGCGACGGTGCCACCGAGAATCATGGCAGGGCGGCGGCCCACTGTGTCGGCGAATCGACCAGCTGGTCCAACTGCGATGGTCTGCACAACCGACGCGCATGCGAATGCAATACCGGTCCAGGAGGCTGGCCGATGCAGCAGCTCAACCACGAGTACGGGCACGAGGGAAGACCGGACTCCAAATGACGTCCAGCCTTGGGCGAGATTGGTGACACAGGCAGCCTGATAACGGGCGTCGCTTACCACGGCGCGAAACGACACGACCGACTCGGCGGACTCCTCCGCTGGCTTTGCCGTGCGGCGGCGCAGCAGGACCAGACCGACAGTCCCGGCAACTGCCAGCGTGCCGGCGTAGAAGAAGAACGGTGCCGTCAGGGAGATTGCCGCCAGGGCTCCGCCTACGGCAGGCCCGGTGATTCCCCCGATCAAGAAGCCCGCTTGGAAGAACCCGGCGGCACGACCGCGTACCCCCGCCTCTACCGAGGTCAACAGCAGGGTGAACGCAGATACCGTGAACATCGCCGAGCCGATTCCACCGACTCCGCGGAGGGCGAGCAACTGGAGATAGGTACGCGAGATCCCGGCCAGTCCGCTGGAGATCGCCACGATGAAAATGCCAGTGGCCATGATGATCCGCTCACTGAAGATCTTGATCAGCCAGCCACAGAAGGGGCTGGAGATCAGACGCATCAGTGCGAAGGCCGAAATGACTGCCCCGACCTCGGTGTTTCCGACGCCGAAGCTGCGGGCGAAAACCGGTAGCACGGGAACGAGGACGCCGAAGCCGACCGCGACGCAAAATGCGACGAGGCCGAGCACGTAAACCTCACGCGGGAGCGAACTTCGCTTGTTAATCCAGCCACGCGCGCCCCCCAGCCTGCCCACCGGCACAGTCTGCCAAACGGACTAGGGTTGAGGGCCTTGAGAGCAGACGCGGGAGGCAGCCCATGGCATCACCGGCTCGAAACGGGGGACGGCAGTCCGGCCGCCAGACCCGCCGCACCATTCCGGTGCTTCCCGCAACGTCAACCATTGATGATCACGCGGCCTCGCGAGCTACGGATGACGCGGCGCCGGCCGACCCTGCCATTGCTGCCAACAGCACCGCTGAGGTGAATGCCGTCGTTCCTCCCGGCCTGCAGGTTGCCGCCGCATGGTCTTGGCGAGTGATCTTGGTGGCCGCTTTGTTGTGGGGCATCGTCTGGTTGGCGCGGTACCTCTCAGAGGTGTTGATTCCAGTGGCGGTCGCCATCCTGCTGACCGCGCTCATGTCGCCGGTGGCTAACGCGCTCAAGAAAGGTCGATGGGGGTTGCCGAAAGCCCTGGCGACTGCGATTACCGTACTGGGTGCCGTCGCCTCGATTGTCGGTGTTCTGATCGTGATCGGCGGACAGATTGCCGGGCAGGGCGGAGAGCTCTCCGCGAATGTCGTGAACGGCTTCAACCAGTTGAGCAACTGGTTGAGCAACGGCCCGCTGACCAACTGGCTGCGCAACGGCCCACTACATCTCAATGCAGCCTGGCTCGATTCTTCGACCTGGGTGAGCAAGATCACGGATTTCTTGAAGGCAAGCGGCAGCACCATCGCGACCTACGCAGCTGAGTTCGGCGCCTCCGTGGGGCACTTCCTTGCCGGTCTCGCCCTCGCCCTGTTTTCGCTCTTCTATTTCATCTACGACGGCCGCGGCATCTTCAGCTTCCTGCTCAACTTCGTGCCCCGGGCTTCACGGGACCGCGTGGATCAAGCGGCGATGCGCGGCTGGGGCTCACTGGCGTCGTACGTGCGGGCAACCATCCTGGTCGCACTGACCGACAGCATTGGCGTGCTCATCGTCGCGCTCATCTTGGGCGTACCTGTTGCTCCGGCATTGGCTGCACTGGTCTTTCTCGGTGCCTTCGTCCCGATCGTTGGTGCGCTCGTCTCAGGGTCAGTTGCCGTGCTGGTCGCGCTCGTCGCGCTCGGCTGGCCGCAGGCGTTGATCATGCTCGGAGGCGTCATCTTGGTGATGCAGATCGAGGGACACATCCTGCAACCCTTCCTGCTGGGACGGGCGGTGAAGTTGCATCCGCTCGCGGTTTTGATCGCCATCGCCGTCGGCATTATTGCCGCGGGCATCGTGGGCGCGCTGTTGGCCGTACCGCTGTTGGCCTTCACCAAGTCTTTCGTCTTGTCACTGGCAGGCGGATCAGAGCCACCGCTGGGTGGTAGAACCAACCTTCCTGCATTGCCCCTGCATCGGGCGCACTTCTCGCGGACGGCACGACCGACTGAGTCGCCGACCAACGGCACAACGTCTTAAAACGCCCAGTCCTAGAGCGCAGAGCCCTTCTTGTACTTGGCGTAGGACACATTCCAGTCGCCGTAGCCGTTGCCAGGTTCCATGCCGCGGCTGCTGCCCGTCGTGATCACCGGATCCCCAATCAAGACTCGATTGAACAGCCAGGCCGCGTTACTCGTGCTCATTCCAGTACACCCATGACTGGCGTTCCGGCGACCGAAATTTCCGGCATTCCACGGTGCCGCATGCAGAAACTCACCCGAAGAGGTGATCCGCATTGCGTAGTGCACTTGCAGACTGTAGTGCTCCCGAGCTCCGATCATCGTATTGGTCATCTTGGTCACGTAGCGCTTGTCCATGATCAGTTTGGTGCCACTTCGAGTCTGCCAGCCGGGCTTTCCGGCGCTCACGTAGATCTTCCGCACCATCTTGCCGTTGCGGTAGACCCTGGCCACGTCGGAGGACAAATTGATCTTGGTAATGAATGACCGGCCGACAGTGAAGTTGGTCTTGGTGGAGTTCTGCCCGTAAATGCCGTTGCCAGCGTTGACTCCGTTGAGGTTGGCGGTCACTGTGACCTTGGTGCCCGGCTTCCAATATTTCTGGGGCCGATACCGCACCTCTTTGCTGGAGTACCAGTGCCAGGTGCCCGCCTGAGCCGGCGAGGACTTGACGTGCAAGTTCTCTTCGAACGCCTTCTTGTTTCTGACCGGCACATCGAATGTCAGAACCACCGGCATGCCGACACCGACATGGCTGCCTTTAAGCGGATAGATCTGTGGGTAGGTCTGCTGAGCCAAGGTCAGGTTCTGAGTCCGGAAACTGGTTGCGACAGTCTTTGCTTGATTGACCGTGTTCTTCCCTGCGGAGATCAACTTGTACGCCGTAGCCGGGTCCAGTCGCTCGTTCGCCGTCCACTTCGTACGGTCTTTGCTCATCGTTCCCGAGACTGTGCCGCGCTGCGTACGACCGCGATTGTCTTTGTTGGCGTAGCTCAGCTTCACCTTGGTCAAGGTTCCAGCGCTTGCCGAGATGCTGATCAAGGTGTCGACCTTGACACCGGTCGCGCCATTCTTGACGTTCGGCTCAAAGGTGACCGGGTCTGGCGTGGGGGTTGACGTCGGCGCGGGCTCTGTTGAGGCAGGCGCGCCCGGCGGCTGTGAGCCGGTCCCAGCCGTCGGGGCACTGGGAGCTCCGCCGCAGGCGGCCAGAGTGGTTGCCAACAGCACCGCTCCGGCGGCCATGGACAGCCTGCGCAAACTCCTGCTCGGCATCAACATCCCTATGTTCGAGGTGAACACGGCTGGCGCACCGCCTGTGTAACAAATGTGCCATCCGCGGGTGAGTTCTCATAATCAACCTCAACGTGCCACTGAAGCGAGCTCTGAATCGTGCGACGCGCTGGCTGTTGCAGAATCGGAATGCTGGCCGCGGTCTCTGAGCGGCTTTTCGCGCATAGTAACGGCGACGATAAACCCCACCACCATGAAGGGCACCGCCACCAGGAATACGTCATCCATGGCTCGGGTAAATGCCTCAAGCACCCAGCTCTTGATTGGTTCGGGAAGCGACCGAATAGCGGTCACGTCATTGGTCTCGATCGGTCCCGTCGGCCTGGCGCCCTGGGCTGCGCTGACAATCTGCTCGAGGTGATGCTTGAGCCGAATGTTCAAAATGGCGCCGAGCAACGCTGTACCGATAGCGCCGCCCATCGAGCGGAAGAAGGTCACAGAGGCCGTGGCGACCCCCATGTGTCGCCGATCGACGCTGTTCTGTACCGCCGTGACCACGACTTGCATGGTGAAGCCGAGACCCATGCCGAACGCGTACATGATGAAGGCGATGACGTAGTACGGAGTATTGACCTCGAGCGTCGAGAAGGCGAGGAGCGCGAGGCCGACGACGGCCGCACCGGTGATGGGCATCCACTTGTAGCGTCCGGTACGCGACATGAGCTGACCGCCGCCGACAGAGGTGGTGAAGATCCCGACAACCAGGGGCAACATGGCGAGACCCGAGTGGGTCGCGCTGAAACCCCGCACTGCCTGCAGGTAGATCGGCAGGAAGATCAGGCCGCCGAACATCCCAATGCCCATGATCATCGCGAAGATGATGTTCGAGGTGAAGGTCCAGTGCTTGAAGAGCTCGAGCGGGATGATCGGCTCCTTGGCTTTGGACTCCACCAGCACAAACAGGCCGCTGAGAATCACCGTCGCGGCGAGCAAGCCGATGCCGGTACCCGACACCCAGCCCTGCTTCGGACCGGCCCAACTCAGGTAGAGCACCAGACTGGTCACGGCGCCGACAATGGTCGCCGCGCCCAGATAGTCAACAGAGGCGGGACGGCGTACGTGGTGCAGCTTCAGCGCCATCGATGTCACGATCAGCGCGGCAATCCCGATCGGGATGTTGATGAAGAAGATCCATTCCCAACCGAGGTTGTCCGTGAACCAACCACCCAGCAACGGACCAGCCACCGAGGAGACGCCGAAGACGGCGGCAAACATTCCCTGGTACTTGCCGCGCTCGCGAGGCGGAATCACGTCACCAATGACGGCCAACGAAAGTGACATGAGGCCGCCGCCGCCGAGGCCCTGAACGGCGCGGCCGGCAATCATGACGTTGATTCCTGTGACGCCGAGCGCGTCGGCGATCTCCGAGGCGAAGCCGCAGATCAACGAGCCGATCAGAAAGACAACGATTGCTGCTTGGAAGATCGGCCGCCGCCCGCGTACGTCGGAAATCTTGCCCCACAGCGGCGTGGAGGCGGTCGAGGTCAGTAGGTACGCCGTGACCACCCAGGAGAGCTTGTCGAGCCCTCCTAATTCGGAGGTGATGCGAGGCAGTGCGACACCGACGATGCTCTGGTCCAGGGCGGCAAGGAACATGCCTGCCATCAACCCGCCCAGAACGATCAGAATTTGCCGATGGCTCAAATAGTCACCGCTAGGTCCGGTGGCGGTAGGCGCCGCGGCGGCTGTCGATGCGGCTGCGGTCATTCGCCGCGCGCCTCTACTGGAGGAGTCGTCCTCACGTAGGGCGCGACGGGGCTCGGGGCTGCTCATGCTCTCTCCACATTCTGCGTGAGCGCCTCGACGTCGGCGGCGAAGCGGGTCAATAACCGATCAAGTTCTTCGAGATCGCGGGCCTCCCATGATTCGAGGCACCTTTCAACCAGAGCCCGGCGAGAGCGCATCGCGGCTTCGATCTTCTCCGCTCCCGGAGCGCTCACTTTGACGCGCTGGGCACGACCGTCCACCGGGTCCGGCGTCCGCTCAATCAGTCCCGCGCCATCCAGTTGGGCAACGTGGCGCGAGACGGTGGACGGATCCAGATTGGTGCATGCGGCGAGGTCGGTAACCCGTAAGGGTCCGGACGCTGCAAGGGTCTTCAACAGCCAGAACGACCCAGTGTCGAGGGTCTCTCCTTGGCGTCGCTGTCGCATCAGCCGGGAGATGCTCAATAGCGCGTGGATGAGTGACTCCACAGATGCCGTTCGCGTGGCGGTTGGAGACTGTCCGGAAACTTGCATTGCTCAACAATATAACTAGTTGCATTCTGCACGCAGTTTTTGTCCAAACTGTGCTGCCCCGCGGCCTGTCTGCCGGACTTGACTTGGACTTAACTTGAAGATCCTTGTGTGCCAGAACGCCGTTTTTCAGCACACGGCCACGAATGCAGCTCAAAAGGGCCGCTAGAGCCCTCATTTGTGGCCTTGTGCGGAGTAACGGGAGAGTTGTGCTCCAGGGGCCAGCAGCCCCGTACCCGCGCGATCGCTCATTGTCGTTCAGGGAAGTGCCCCAGGCAGCCCTGAGAATAGAAAGGTGAACCTTCTTTTCTCGAAAGATCGGGTTTACATTCGCCAGTATGACCACTCCAGACATGACCTCCATCCTTGAAGATCTCGCTGCAGGACGTATTGACGCTGCCGAAGCAGCCCGCCGCATCGATGCCTTGAAAGCGTCTCAACCGACCGAAGAGACCACGCCATCTGAACCGACCAATGAGCAGTTGGCCGGGGGAACAGCAGACTCGGATCCCTGGGCCGCCGTCACCGACCAGCCGGATGGCAGCTATCGCTCCGACGCCCCGAAGGAAGAAGCCGTTGATGAGGAGCAGGCGCGGGTGAAGCCGATCAACACGGGTGGCGTCGAGCGCATCTCTGTGCGCGCGATCGGACGTAGGGTGCGCATCATCGGCGAGACGTCGGTCGCCACGTTGTCCGCTGACGGACCGCATGTGCTGCGGCGAAACGGATCGGTCCTCGAGGTCTCCAGCGACGGTGAGCTAGGTGCCTCGCTCGACGGCTTCAGCATCTTGCGCGGTGCTACCCGCAGCCTGGATGACTTCCGCTCACTAGGCCTCGGTAAAGAGCTGTTCCTCCGGGTGAATCCGAACGTCATTGTCGACGTCGAGGTAACGGCCGGCAGCCTGAATACCGAGCGAGTGCCGCATCTTGGCAAAGTGCGAGTGACCGCGGGAGCGGCCAAGCTGCTCGACGTTACCGAGATCAACGATGTTCTTGTGCAAGCTGGGCAGGCGACGATCAAGGGCACGATCACCACTGGTCGCAACCGGATCCGCGCAGAGTCGGGAAGCTTGTCGATCACGTTGACCGATGACTCCAACGTCACCGTGACAGGTGAAGCTCAGGTCGGCAAGATCAGCTGGGCTGGCGGGCACAACGGAGCCGGCGATGAGGTCGTCATGGGCACTGGCAGCGCCAAACTCGAAATTGAGGTTGTGATGGCTCACGCCCTGGTTCGGGTCGGCTCTGACGTGGCCAGCGAGGCGGGTGTTTGATGACGGAGCGGTCTCATCGGCCGCAGGAACGACTTGAGCACCGCGCACCGAGCGATTGCCCGGTGTGCGGTGCTCAGCTTGCCATCATCAGATTGGGGTGCACGTCCTGCGGTACCGAACTTGCGGGGGTATTTCGATCCTGTGAGTTCTGCGCGCTCAACGACAAAGAGATCGACATGCTCCGCGTCTTTCTCTCTTCCCGAGGCAATCTCCGCGAGGTAGAGAAGCATCTTGGTGTGTCCTATCCCACCGCGCGGCTGCGTTTTGCTGAGTTGCTGGAGAAGCTGGGCCTCGGCGAGGCTGCCGAGCCGGACACAGCATTGAGCCGAGAGCAGATTCTCTCCGAGGTCGCGTCGGGGGCGCTCAGTCCGGCCGAGGCGCAAGAGTTGATCACCCGGCTTTAGTAGTGGTTCCTCAGCCCCGGAAAGCCTCGACCCTCACAACCGTGACGTTGATAGAGCGGCCGTTCGGCGCGACGTAAGAAACCGCGTCGCCGGTCTTCTTGCCAAGAATGGCTGTTCCCAAGGGCGACTGCGGGCTGTAGACGTTCGTGACGTCGACACTGTTGTCGAGGCCGAGCAATTCGCGTGACCCGAGCAAGAACGTATCAGTGTCTGATTCGTCTCCGTCGAAGGCGATGGTCACTCGGGTTCCGGGGGCAACCTCGTCGGCGTTCACTGGAGCTTCGCCGACCTCCGCCCGGTTCAACATATCGGTGAGCTGCCTAATCCTGGCCTCCTGATGCGCCTGTTCCTCGCGTGCAGCGTGGTAACCCCCGTTCTCGCTGAGGTCACCTTCCTCACGCGCCGCGGCGATCTTCGCAGACACCGCAGCACGCCCTGGCCCAGAGAGGTGATCGAGCTCATGCTTGAGCTTGTCGTACGCCTCCTGGGTCAGCCAGATCGCCTGGGCGGAGTTTTCAGACATCCCACAAGGCTATCAAGGGCGCGACAAATCAAAGCTCAAGCGACAGCGCATCCCTTGACCACGACCGCGGTGGCTCTTCGCAGCGTGGTGAATGCGGTAGTCACCTCGACGACCCGGTCGGAGGCAGCGACAACGGGCACCTGCTTTTCGCCTACCGCCTGGAAATCGGACGCTTGTGCCAACACCCGGCAGGTCACGGGAAGCGACGGATCGCGCCGTTCTACGGCGATGGTCACCGACACCGAGCTGTCGGAGGTGATCTGAAACGACTGGATATGACCTGCCGCGAGCGGTCGCGAGTGCAGCAGCGCCGTCCATACCAGCCAGGTCAACCCGATGACCACGCCGACACTGATCAACCCAACCATCATCGGCCGCGGCACCCGCGACTTGGGATAGCGGCGGCGCAACCGTTCGGCAGCATCCGTCACACGAACAATGTATTTGGCGTCTCGGTAAGCGGGAGGCTTCGACAAGCGCGATTGTCTGGATGGCAGCATGACGATCATGCTTCGTGCTGCGCTCCGCGTCGACGCTCAGGGTGAGCGGTTGAGGCTGCTGGAGGTACATGCGCATCCCGACGATGAGTCGAGTCGGGGTGCGGCGACCACCGCGAAGTATGTTGCAGAGGGAGTTGAGGTCGTCATCGCGACCTGCACCGGCGGGGAGCGCGGCTCAATCCTCAATCCTGCGATGGACCGGCCTGACATTTTGGCCAACATCGCCGATATCCGGCGGCAGGAAATGGATCGTGCTCGCGAAATTCTCGGCGTACGGCAGGTCTGGCTCGGCTTTGTGGACTCCGGGCTGCCGGAGGGTGAGAGTCCGCCTCCGCTGCCGGAGGGCAGTTTTGCGCGTACGGATCTGGCGGCTGCCGTGGCGCCGCTGGTGAAGATCATTCGGTCATTCCGGCCACATGTCATGACCACCTACAACGAGAACGACGGCGGCTACCGGCACCCCGACCACATCATGTGTCACAAGATCAGCCTTGCAGCCTTCGAAGCCGCCGCCGACCCTGACGCGTATCCGGAACTGGGTGGCGCCTGGCAGCCGCTGAAGCTCTATTACTCCTTTACCTTTCATCGCGAACGAACCGCGGCCCTCGATCGAGCGATGGTGGCACGCGGCCTGGAGTCGCCCTATACCGAGCGTCTTAGCCAGTGGCCCGACGACCCCAAGCACGCGGCGCGGATTACGACGCGCATCGCCTGCGCCGACTATTTCTCTGTTCGCGACCGGGCGCTGCTCGCGCACGCCACCCAAATCGACCCGGATGGACCATGGTTTGCCATACCGCTGGAGGTGCATAAGTCGGCGTGGCCGACAGAGGAGTGGGAGTTGGCGCGCAGCCTGGTCGAGACCAGCCTTCCTGAGGACGACTTGTTCGCCGGAGTCGCCCAGCCAGCCGCGAGTAGAGTTTCAGCGTGATCATTCTCGACGTAGACCCGAACATTGTGCGGCCGGGTTTGACGCCGTTGTTCATTACGCTGCTGCTGGCAGCGGCGATGGTGTTTCTGTACTTCAGCATGCGCAAGCAATTTCGCAAGATCCGCACGCCAGATGACATCGATGAGGCCGCAGACGACGTCACGTCCGATCGGCACGACGCGCTAGATCCTGCAGAGGACTCGTCATCAGAACGCCCGCCCGGCACGTCCGGCTGAGCGCGACCGATAGCGGATGACTGGCCACAACCGTCTGGCATCGGCAACCAGCCCGTACCTGCTCCAGCACGCTGAGAACCCGGTGCACTGGTGGCCCTGGTCGGACGAGGCATTTGCCGAAGCCGCCGGGCGACAGGTGCCGGTGTTTCTCTCCGTGGGTTACGCGGCATGCCACTGGTGCCACGTGATGGCGCATGAGTCCTTCGAAGACCAGCAAATCGCGTCAATGATCAACGATCAGTTCGTGCCGATCAAGGTGGACCGCGAAGAGCGTCCCGATGTCGATGCGGTCTATATGCAAGCCACCCAGGCGCTGACCGGACAAGGCGGCTGGCCGATGAGCGTTTTCCTCACTCCGGATCGGCAGCCGTTTTACGCCGGGACATATTTTCCGCCAACGCCACGACATGGGTTGCCGTCCTTCCCCCAGGTGTTGCATGCCATTAGCGAAGCTTGGCGGGAGCGGCGGTCAGATCTGTTAGCGAGCGCTGCTGAGATTGTTCGGCAACTCTCGATACAGCCGACGCTCGGCGATTCGGCAAGTCTGACGGCGGAGGACTGCGAGCGGGCCGTGCTCACGCTGCACCAGGAGTTCGATCCGACGTACGGAGGCTTCGGGCGGGCGCCCAAGTTCCCACCCTCGATGGTGCTCGAGGCGTTGCTCCGCGACGGTGGCGAGTTAGCAACGCTGATGGCTGATCGCACCCTCGAGGCGATGGCACGAGGTGGCATCTACGACCAGATTGGCGGCGGTTTCGCCCGCTACAGCGTTGACGCCGGTTGGGTCGTACCGCATTTCGAGAAGATGTTGTACGACAATGCCTTGCTCCTTGGGGCGTACACCCATTGGTGGCGGCGTACCCGCAACCCGCTCGCCGAACGTGTTGTCGACGAGACCGTGGCATGGCTGCTGCGTGAGATGCGCACCGAGCAGGGAGCTTTCGCGGCAAGCCTTGATGCCGACTCAGCCGATGATCATGGTCAGCTGCGCGAGGGCGCCTATTACGTATGGAATCGTGATCAACTTCGCAGCGGGCTAGGGGAGAACGACGCAACCTGGGCAGCTGAGGTCTTTTCGGTGACCGCCGACGGCACGTTCGAGCACGGCGCCTCGACCCTGCAGCTGCACTCCGACAATGATCAGCTTCGGCTCGCCGACGTTCAGCAGCGACTTCGGAGTGCACGTGATCAACGCTCTCGCCCCGGACGCGACGACAAGGTCGTTGCCGCCTGGAACGCATGGCTGGTCGATGCGCTCGGGCACGCCGGGATGATCTTCAGCCGTCAAGACTGGCTCGCTGTGGCAACGGATGCCGCAGAACATCTGTGGAACCTTCACTTCAGGGACGGGCGACTCCGGCGTACGTCTCGCGACGGGGTCGTCGGCTCGGCGGCCGGCATTCTGGAGGACTACGCGGCGTTCGCCCTGGCGTCGGTACGGCTTGCCGAAATTCATGCGACACCGACCTGGCTGACTCGTGCGGAGCAACTGCTCGAGGTGATCATGGATCAGTTCGACGACGCAGGCCGCGGCTTCTTCGACACCGCGGCCGACGCCGAGCAGCTCTATACCCGGCCGCAGGATCCGACAGATAACGCCACCCCATCCGGGCTGAGCACCACGGTTCATGCCCTACGGGCGATAGCCGAGCTGACGGGAAACGAGCGGTATGCGGCCAGAGCTGATCAAGCCGCTGCGAGTGCGGCGGAACTGGTTCGGCGGGCACCACGGTTTGCCGGCTGGCTGCTCGCCGACGCGATCAGCCAAACGCCGACCCCCAAACCAGTCCAGGTCGCAGTTGTTGGGCCTGACGATCCGGCTCGCGCCGAGCTGGCTCTCGTTGCTCACCAGCTCGTTCCGGCCGGATCTGTTGTCGTTGCGGGCGAGCCCGACGAGCCTGGGCTGGCACTGCTCGCTGACCGGCCCTTGATCAATAATCAGCCGACGGCCTATGTCTGTCGGCAGTTCGTCTGCCGGCTCCCCGTGACGACAGTTGAAGATCTCAAAGATCAGCTCAACCGAGCGTAACTGATCATCGAGATGGCGACGTAGTGGCACACGAAGCCGCCGATCGTGCCGACGTGAAAGATCTCATGGAAGCCAAACCAGGCGGGGGAGGGGTTGGGCCGCTTCCGGGCGTAGACCAATGCACCGAGGGTGTAACACACACCTCCCGCAACGAGCAAGATCAGTACCGTGAGGCCCGCGGCAACGTAGAAGGCGTGCAACCAACCAAGCGCCGTCCAGCCCATCACGAGATAGAGCACGGTATAGAGCCAGCGCGGTGTGGACTGCCAGAACAGCCGAAAGAGCAGGCCACCGATGGCGGCGGACCAAATGAGCACGAGCAAGATCACCCGCGACGGCCCACTAAGCAAGATCAACGCCAGTGGCGTGTACGTGGCCGCGATGAAAACGTAGATGTTGGAGTGATCCATTCTGCGCAGGATCATGCGTCCGCGGGTGTTCCAGCTACCGCGGTGATACACACCGCTGGTGCCAAACAGCAGCACCGATGCAGCCAGGAAGATTGCGCCTCCAACCACACCTGCAGGCGTCGCGGCCAAGCAGATGAGCACAATGCCACCGGCCAGCGCCAGGGGAGCCATGCCGGCATGCAGCCAACCACGCAGCCGTGGCTTGACCGCTTCCACGACCTCGACCAGGGGGTTGTCAGTCTCGGCCCCACGGGCCGGCTGCACGGGACGGTCTTCGTCTAGATGAATTGACGGCACGCCGACCCCCTTTCCCTCTGGCGATCACCGCCAACCTGGCTCGCCGACCTGACGGCTGAGTAGCTTCAGCGTACGGACCGAGGTCGTGCTGACCAATCGCTGTGCTGTGGAACGATTACCCATCGCAGTACTCATTGCGCTCTGACGGGCAGCGGAGATTCGCCTCCTTCGCTCGCCGACATAGCCCAGCCTTCAGGTAGCGCAGTCGCGAGCTTCTGTAGTCGGCGAAGCTGCCCGTCATAGCGACATCGGGATACGCTGCCACTTGTGGCACGTCTCGATCGGCTGCGCGAGTTCGTAGATCGCCTGCATCCATCGGGACTGCTGTACGCGACCTATGAGCATCGGCTGATCGCCGAGCTCGACACCAAAAGGCTGCCGCGACATGTAGCCGTACTCGCCGACGGCAATCGCCGCTGGGCCCGTACCAACGCGCCGGAGCAACCGCTTGTCGCGGGATACCAGGCGGGTGCCGACAAACTGAAGGAGTTCGTCGGGTGGTGTGACGAGATCGGGATCCCGGTCGTCACATTGTGGGTGCTGTCGACCGACAACTTGTCCCGCAGCCAGCTTGCGGAGATTGAGCCGCTACTCGGCGTCATCGAGCAGATGGTGAGTGATCTGGCCGCCACCCGTCGCTGGCAGGTTCATCCGGTTGGCGCCCTGGATCTGTTACCAGCGCAGTCCGCCAAGCGGCTCAAGATGGCCTCTCGAGACACCGCTGACATCGACGGCATGATCGTCAATATCGCGGTATCTTACGGAGGCCGGCATGAATTACGCGACGCCGTACGCTCCCTGCTTGCCGAGCACGCGAAGAACGGCACCTCGATCGACGAGCTGTCCCATACCCTCGACATCGAGCACATTGCTGAACACCTCTACACCAAGGGACAGCCCGACCCGGATTTGATCATCAGGACCTCCGGCGAGCAGCGGCTGTCTGGCTTCTTGATGTGGCAGTCGGCCCATAGCGAGTTTTATTTCTGCGAAGCCCTGTGGCCTGACTTCCGAAAGGTGGACTTCATTCGCGCGCTGCGCTCCTATGGGCAGCGGGAGCGTCGCTTCGGGCATTAGTACGGTGTCCAGCGAGCCGCGAGACACACTCGTCGTCGACCTCAATAGCGACCTCGGCGAGGGATTTGGCGTTTGGACGCTCGGTGACGACACCGCGTTGCTCGATGTCATTACGAGCGCGAATCTTGCCTGCGGCTTTCATGCCGGCGACCCGAACATCATGCGCCGAGTCTGCGAGGCCGCGGTAAGCCGCGGCGTCGCGATCGGGGCTCAGGTCGGCTATCGGGATCTGGCCGGCTTCGGTCGCCGAAGCATCGACATCGATGCGGCGAGCTTGACCAACGATGTGATCTATCAGCTCGGAGCGTTGGATGGCTTCGCGCGTGTCGCGGGTTCGCGGGTGCGCTATGTCAAGCCGCACGGCGCCCTCTACAACCGGACCGTGCAGGACGATGATCAAGCGGCGGCAGTTGTTGCGGCGCTGGTTGCTTACGATCCGACGCTGCCACTGCTAGGGCTGCCAGGGTCCGCGCTACTGCGCTGCGCGGAGCAGGCCGGTTTGCCTACAGTTGAGGAGGCCTTTGCCGATCGCGGATATACCGCTCAGGCGACCCTCGTACCGCGGACCCAGCCAGGTGCGCTGCTGGAGGATCCCGCCGAGGTGGCCGAGCGCTTGGTTCGAATGCTGATCACAGGTCGGATGCTGTCAGTGGACGGTGTCGAAATAGCTGTCTCCGCCCAGTCCATCTGCGTTCACGGGGACACGCCAGGTGCGGTGAGCATGGCCCTTGCCGTACGGAACGCCCTCGCTGAAGCGGGGATCAGAATCCGAGCCTTTGCCTCATGAACGAGCACCGCACCTTGCTGACGTGCGGCGAGCATGCCGTGTTGGTCGAGGTCGCAGGCCTGGATGACGTCCTCGCTCTGGCTCAGGCTATCCGCGAGGCCGTCGCAGCAGGATCCGCCGGGTTCACCGAGGTCGTTGACGTGGTGCCCGCTGCCCGGACGGTGCTGGTGGTTGTTCAGCATGATGCAGCGATCGCGCCAGTGCGGCAGGCCTTGCGGCTGTTACCGGCAGCGCCGCCCAACGATCTGCCGGCAGGCGATGAGGTAACCGAAATCCTCGTACATTACGACGGACCCGACCTTGACGAGGTCGCCGAGCTGACAGGACTCAGTGTCGAGGAGGTCGTGGCCGCTCACACCGGGCGTGACTGGAGGGTGGCATTTGGTGGCTTTGCGCCCGGCTTCGCCTACCTCATTGGAGGCGATCCTCGACTTGAGGTTCCGCGGCGTTCCGAGCCGCGCACCTCGGTTCCGGGCGGCAGCGTGGCGTTAGCTGGGAAGTTCAGCGCGATCTATCCGCGTTCGTCGCCCGGCGGTTGGCAGCTGATCGGCCGCACGGACACTGTGCTTTTCGACCCGGATCGGGAGCCGCCCGCGCTGCTGCAATCCGGGGGTACGGTCCGCTTCGTCGCCGTAGCCGGAAAGCGCGATGGCTGCTAGCCGCGCCCTGGAGGTGCTGAAGGCGGGCCCACTCACTTTGATTCAGGACCTCGGGCGTATCGGATTCGCATCGATCGGCGTCGGATCGTCCGGTGCCGCGGACCGGGGTGCGTTCCGGCTCGGCGCCCGGCTGCTGGCCCAGCCGTACAGCGCAGCGGCTCTGGAGGTGACGTTCGGCGGACTGTCAGTCCGCGCTCGCGGTGATCTTCAGCTCGCATTGACCGGTGCTCAGGCACCAGCCACCGTCGACGGTCGCGCGGTTGGCTACTTCGGGCCGTTCACTGTGGCCGACGGCCAGGTCTTGACCTTGGCTAGCCCTTCCGTCGGCCTGCGTAGCTACCTCTCGGTCCGCGGCGGCATAGCGGTCGCTCCCGTTCTCGGTTCCCGCTCAACAGACACCCTGTCAGGTTTGGGACCGCCGCCGCTGCGAGCTCGAGATGTGCTGCCCGTAGGTCCAGCTCCGGCGGCTTTTCCCAACCTGGACGTCGCCCCCGCGCCGGTGATATCTGCAGAGACTCTCGTTCTGCACGCACTACGCGGCCCACGAGACGACTGGCTTGCCGACCTCGACGCGCTCGCCGCAACGTCGTGGACGATCTCCACTGACAGCGATCGAGTCGGGATTCGACTCTCGGGCGCTCCGTTGCAGCGTCAGGCCTCGCGGCTGGCGCGGGAGTTGCCCAGCGAGGGCGTGGTTTCCGGCTCGATTCAGGTTCCTCCGAGCGGGCAGCCGGTTGTATTCCTCGCCGATCATCCGGTCACCGGGGGCTATCCCGTTGTCGCTGTGCTGCTCGATGCCGACATTGATCGGGTTGCTCAGGCGGTCCCCGGTCAGCAGGTTCGGATCGTGCTGGGGGCAGATCGCCCCTGAAAGGAGGCTAAAGAGTCGCTGAATCAAGCTGATCGCCACGATGCCATCACGTGAAGGTGCTGCGCGGGTCGGGAATCGCGCGCCGTGGTTCGGAGCCAGGCTGGCGCGCCGCTGTCCTGGACGAGCGAGCGAGCGAAGCGAGTGAGGAAGGCAGCGGCTAAGGAGCGCCAGCCTCGGCGAGCGGAGGGAGCAATATGTTGAGGAGGGAGCGGCGGCGTTCTTCCTCTGCGAGTGACGACGACGGCCGCGGATCTCCAAAGCGCGATGCGCAAGCAGCTCAAAAAAAGGGCGGCGTGGCACTCGCCTTGGACCCATCTCCGGACGTACCGTCGAGATGCGGGACGCAGCAAGGCGGCCCCGCCTGGGAGGCGATGCATGCACCGTCACTCGACGGGTAGCGAACTGCCAAGGCTCGCTACCGGTCACCTCTCCCGGCCGACCACGTAACAGTGGGGCCGGGCGCGGATCGCGTACGGCCCCCGAGAAGGGCAGTCCTGTGTCTTCTTTCTCAAGCCGCCGCACCTACGTCATCGACACCTCCGTGTTGCTCAGTGATCCGCACGCGATGCGGCGTTTCGACGAGCACGACGTGGTGCTTCCTGTTGTCGTGATCACCGAGCTTGAGGGGAAGCGCCATCACAACGAGCTCGGCTACTTTGCTCGTACAGCGCTACGCCACCTCGACGAGCTGCGGATCATCCACGGCCGTCTTGACGCCCCGGTTCCTGTCAACAACGTTGGTGGAACCATTCGGGTCGAGCTGAATCACACTGATCCAGCGGCCCTGCCGGACGGCTTTCGTCTTGGCGACAACGACTCCCGGATCCTGGCGGTCGCGCTGAATCTCGCGGCTGAGGGTTGCGCGGTCACCTTGGTTTCCAAGGACCTGCCGATGCGCGTGAAAGCTTCAGCCGTCGGCCTCAATGCGGAGGAATACCGCGCCGAGCTGGCCGTGGAGACCGAGTGGACGGGCATGAGCGAGATCGACGTCGACGGAAGGGATATCGACCGTCTCTATGAGCAGGGATCGCTCGAGCTGGACGAAGCCCGAGATCTGCCCTGCCATACCGGTGTCGTACTGCTGAGCGGCAGCGCATCCGCGCTGGGTCGAGTGATGCCCAGCAAAGAGGTGAAACTGATCAAGGCCGACCGAGACGTATTTGGCATCCACGGTCGCTCCGCCGAGCAGCGAGTCGCTCTGGACCTCCTGCAGGATCCCTCGATCGGGATCATCTCCCTCGGCGGCCGCGCAGGTACCGGAAAATCGGCACTGGCATTGTGCGCGGGACTCGAGGCCGTCTTGGAACGACAGCAACACTCGAAGGTCGTGGTTTTTCGTCCGCTGTACGCCGTCGGAGGTCAGGAACTCGGTTACCTGCCGGGGACTGAGGGAGAAAAGATGGCGCCCTGGGCACAGGCTGTATTCGACACCCTGGGTGCGCTCACCACGAAGGCGGTCATTGAAGAGGTGCTGGGCCGAGGGCTGCTCGAGGTGCTTCCGCTAACTCACATTCGCGGTCGGTCTCTGCATGACGCATTCGTTGTTGTCGACGAGGCGCAGTCGCTAGAACGCAACGTGCTGCTCACCGTGCTGAGCCGGATTGGCCTGGACTCGCGGGTGGTTCTGACACACGACGTGGCCCAACGGGATAACCTGAGGGTTGGCCGTCACGACGGCGTAGTTGCAGTGGTCGAGAAGCTCAAAGGCCATCCGCTCTTCGCGCACATCACCCTGAGTCGTTCGGAGCGGTCGCCAATTGCCGCTCTCGTCACCGAGATGTTAGAAGATGTGGCGGTTTGAGCTGTTTCCGAGGAAATTAGGCATCGAAAAGATCTCGGAATGATTTCGTTTGGATAACGACATGTGGCATCGTAGCCCCCGTGCGTCGACTCGCTCAGCATGCCATAGTCGGGGTTGGCTTCTCAGCGTTAGTCGCAACGGTGGCAGTCGCAGGGCTCAGTAGCCCAGGCGGCGAGGCCTCCGCTATTGCAGTGCCGGCCCCAGTGAATGTGATGTCAGCTGCTGCACCGGCAGCTGCCCTTGATCAAGCACCTGCCCATGATCAGCTCGCAGCGGAACGCGCCGCGGCCAAGGCGCGCGCTGACCGTGCACTTGCCAGAACGCAGCTTGTTGCTGCCAAACAGGCGACCAAGCGCGCGAAGTCCTTGGGAATCGAAACCAAGGCGATAGCCGAGCAGCAGGCGAAGATCAAAGCGGAGCTTGCGGCAGCCGCCAAGAAGGCTGCGGAGGAGAAGGCTGCCCTCGAGCGGGCACTCAAGAACCGTGGTTACGAGCCGGGTGTGACCGATCCGAAAGAGATAGCTCGGCAGATCTTGAAGAACAAGTACGGCTACGGCTCGAGCCAGTTCAGCTGCTTCAACAACATCATCATGCGCGAGAGCATGTGGAAGATTAACGCCACAAATCCCAGCTCTGGGGCGTACGGAATCCCGCAGGCTCTGCCCGGATCAAAGATGGCGACCATCGCTAGCGATTGGCGGACCAACCCGGCGACCCAGATCATCTGGGGCATCGAGTACATGAAGGACCGCTACGGCAGCCCGTGTGGAGCGTGGAGCTTCAAGTCCTCCCACGGCTGGTACTAGAAAGCTCATGCGCCCTGAGCCTGTCGATGCGCCCTGAGCCTGTCGAAGGGTGCAGTCTGGCGCGTTTCGACAAGCTCAGCGCACATAGAGCTCAGACGGGGCGGCGAGTCATAGCCAGAACGTCGAGGGCCTTATCCAGTTGTTCCTCGGTCAGTGCGCCATTCGCGACGTAGCCGTTCTCCAGAACCACCTCGCGGATGGTCTTGTTCTCCTTCAAGGCCTGCTTCGCCACAGCGGCAGCATTTTCGTAACCGATGTAGCGGTTCAGCGGCGTGACGATTGAGGGCGAAGACTCGGCAAGGGTCCTGCAGTGCTCAACATTGGCCTTGATGCCCGCTATGCAGCGGTCTGCGAGCAGCCGGCTGACACTGGCAAGAAGCTGGATCGACTCCAGCAGGTTGCGTCCCATGAGCGGAAGCATGACGTTGAGCTCGAAGTGGCCGGTGGTGCCTGCGAAGGCTACGGCAGCGTCGTTGCCGATCACCTGAGCGCAGACCATCAGCGTCGCTTCGCAGACCACCGGATTGACCTTGCCCGGCATGATCGAGGAGCCAGGTTGCAGGTCAGGCAGCGAGATTTCGCCGAGGCCAGCGCGCGGGCCGGAGGCCATCCAGCGCAGGTCGTTGGCGATCTTGTAGAGGCTCACCGCGATTGTTCGGGTGACGCCCGAGGCTTCCACGAGTCCGTCCCGCGCGCCCTGCGCCTCGAAATGATCACGTGCCTCGGTGAGCGGTAGACCGGTGCTGTCCGCGACGATGGAGATCACCGACTCTGCGAAGCCAGGTGGGGTATTGATGCCGGTGCCAACCGCGGTCCCGCCGAGCGGCAGCTCAGCTACTCGCGGAAGGACTGCCTCGATGCGCTCGATGCCGTAACGAATCTGTGCGGCATAGCCGCCGAATTCCTGACCGAGAGTTACCGGCGTGGCGTCCATCAAGTGAGTACGACCAGCTTTGACCACCTCGGCGAACTGTGCGGCCTTGAGGCTTAACGTCTCAGCCAGGTGGCGCAATGCCGGCACGAGCGTCTGCAGCAGGCTCTGTGTGGCGGCTATATGAATGGCGCTCGGGAAGACGTCGTTGCTCGACTGTGACGCATTCACGTGATCATTGGGATGCACTGCTTTACCCAGCTCGGCAGTCGCGAGGGAGGCGATTACCTCGTTAGCGTTCATGTTGCTGGAGGTGCCAGACCCCGTCTGAAAGACGTCGAGCGGAAACTCAGCGTCATGGTGATTCGCTGCGACCTCACTCGCGGCCTTGGCGATCGCGTCGGCGTACTCCTGGGCCACAACCCCGAGCTCGGCGTTCGTCTTGGCGGCCGCCTCTTTGATCAGCCCGAGGGCGGCGATCAACTCGGGATTGATCGGGATGCCGGATATCGGGAAGTTGTCAATTGCGCGCTGCGTCTGGGCTTTCCACAAGGCTTTCGCGGGGACCTTCACCTCACCCATCGTGTCGTGCTCTATGCGGTGCTCGCTCACCTCAGTTGGCTGTGTCATGGGCACATTCTTACCTAGCCCCGGCAACAGAGTGCGGTCCCCTGCGAACCGTATAGATCGCGTAGGAGAACCTGCGCTCGCCACGAGAAACGTCGATGGCGTGCTCCCTGACCGACGGTGCGATGTGCTCCAGAGTGCGACGCAGCGTGGGCACTGGGCCTTGACTCCAGATCGCCAAAGTCCCGTCCGGAGCCAGCTGAGCGTACGCCGCCCGGAGACCCTCCTCGGCGTAGAGGGCCCGATTGTGCCCGTGAATCAGGAAGTCCGGCCCGTTGTCCACGTCGAGCACAATGGCGTCCCACGGTCCGGTCAAGGCATCGATTGCGCCGTCGAGTACGAGGCGAATGTCAGCGGCATGCAGGTGAACCCGAGGATTTGCAGCAACCGCCGCGAGCGACGGGGTGATTCCTTGATACGCCCAGTCGATCAAGCACTGCTCGATCTCGACAACATCGATGGTGTGGACCTCGAGGGTGGTCAACGTTGCGACTGTGTAGCCCAGGCCCAAGCCGCCGACCAGCACCCGGTGCGCGCGGCCGTTCGGCACGGCGAGTTCGGCGAGCCGGCGCTCCGTGCCGGTTTCGTTGCTGTCCATGGCGAAGGTGCCATTGATGATCAACTCGTCGACTGCGCTGCCGTCCGCCAGCCGACGCCGCAGCACGACCTCACCTCGCGGACCTTGGTGACGCGCGAGAGTCTCAATGGAATCCATTTGCCACAGTGTCGTCGATCAACGGCGGCTCAGACATATGCGCCCTGAGCCTGTCGAAGGGCTTCGACGAGCTCAGCCCGCAAGTTTGGGCTGTTCTGTGAAGATGAATGCGTGGCGCGTACCAAGAGGGAGTCGACCGCGGGCGACCTGATCCGCTCGCTCGCGTTGATCTTGATCCCTCTGGTCGTCATCACGATTATCTTCACGAGGACTCCGGATGATCACCCGGTCAAGGATGTCGACTGGACACCAGTGCTTGCCAAGGCACGGAAGGAAGCCCCCTTCGCGGTTCTCGCGCCCGAGAATCTCCCGAACGGCTGGCGAGCGACCCGGGTGAACTGGGTGCCGCAGGGGGAGCCGTACCTCAATGGCGACGCTTCGCCGCGGAATCTCTGGCAGCTCGGATTCCTGACGCCGGATGAGGCTTTTATTGATCTCAACCAAGGCGACGTACGCCCTCAGGAAATGGTTGATCAGCAGTCTCGTGAGGGTACGGCCGATGGGAGCAGCGTGGTCGCGGGCAAGACATGGCAACGGTTGATCAGCCCCGACGGCCGAACCAGATCACTGGTGCTCGCCAGCTCGGACTCCACCGTCATCGTCACGGCCGATCTGCCCTACGAGGCATTGGAGGCCTACGCGTCGACCTTGTCCAGCGCCTAGCTCACGTCTCCTCGCTCGCTGCTTGCTCCTTGGTTCGAGCAGTGTCGATCTTGGCCTTGGCGCCGTCGAGCCAGGCCTGGCATACCGCGGCAAGGTGCTCACCGCGTTCCCACAACGCCAGCGACTCTTCCAGTGGGACGCCACCCGACTCGAGCCGCTGCACAATGCCGACCAGTTCTTCACGCGCCTGCTCGTAGCTGAGCGCCTCAGGGCTCGCCGCTCGATCCGTCATGCCTCTCCTCGCGGTGTCAGCTCAAGTACCTTGATCAACAGCTGACCATCGCTCAGCTGCGCCGAGAGATCGTCACCCGTGCCAACTTGCTCAATCGATTGGACTGCGGCGCCGTCCCGGTCGAGCAAGATCGAGTAGCCGCGTTCCAGCGTGGCTTGCGGCGACACGGCACGTACCCGGGCGAGCTGATGCCCGACGGAAGCAGTCTCGCGGTCGATCATCGAGCCAATTGCGCGATGCGCGCGATGCCTCAGATCGGCCAACTGCTCGTAGCGTCGGCCGAAGGAAGCGGCAGGATCCAGCAGCACGGGCCGAGATCGCAATGAGTTGAGGAACTCCTGCTGCCGCCCAACCAGGCCCGATACCGCCTGGATCATTCGCCACCGGGCTTGCGCCACTCGGGCCGCCTCGTCAGCCACATCGGGAACGATGCGCTTCGCCGCATCGGTCGGTGTCGAGGCGCGATAGTCGGCAACCAGGTCGAGGATGGGACTGTCTGATTCGTGCCCGATTGCGCTGACCACCGGCGTACGGCAGGCGGCAACCGCTCGAATAAGGCCTTCATCTGAGAAGGGCAGCAGATCTTCGAGCGAACCGCCTCCACGGGCGATGACGATGACGTCCACCTCGGGATGCCGGTCGAGTTGCGTCACGGCGGCAATGAGTTGCTCGCAGGCCTGTGGTCCTTGGACCAACGCATGCCGCGCCACGATCCGAACCGCGGGCCAGCGCCGCCGGGCGTTCTCCACGACATCGCGCTCGGCGGCGCTACCGGCTCCGGTGACAAGACCAACTGCTCTCGGCAGGAACGGTAGCGGCTTTTTTCGCGCCGGATCAAAAAGCCCTTCGGCCTGCAGTAGGCGCTTGGTTTGCTCCAGTCGGGCGAGCAGCCGACCCTCGCCGACCGGTGTGATGGCATCGCAGGAAAAGATGAAGCGGCCCGAGCTCTCGAAGAACGTCGGTTTGAGTCGAGCCACCACAGTCGCACCCTCAGCGAGGGGTCCAGCCGAGTCGAGAGTGATGGGTGAGACGGTCGCTGAGACCGAGACCTCGGCAAGCTTGTCGCGTAGCGTCAAGAAGACCGTACGAGTACCCGAGCGACGGTTGATTTCGATCAGTTGCGCCTCGACCCACACGGCGCCGAGTCGTTCCACCCAGCCTCGGACCGCACGCGCGATCAGCCGCAATGGTTGCGGGTGCTCGGGCGAGGATTCCAAAGCCACTCCGCGAGCGTAGTACCGCACTCTGCGAGTTTCTTGGTGATCGCTCGCGTGATGCCGACGCTCACGATCAAGCTGGACCAGCTGGACCGCGGCCGTCGGCACCTACACTGACCGGGTGACTGAGAGCGGCCAGCCGATTGCCCCCAGCCCATCGCAGCATCCTCGGCCCAAGCAGGTCCTGCTAGCTGCGCCGCGTGGCTACTGCGCCGGTGTCGATCGTGCCGTGATCACCGTCGAGAAAGCGCTGGAGCGGTACGGGCCGCCGGTCTACGTACGCAAGCAGATTGTGCACAACCGGCATGTCGTCGAAGGCCTGGAGGAGCGGGGCGCGATCTTCGTCGCAGAGCTGGCCGAAGTACCAGCGGGCTCCACTGTCGTGTTCTCCGCACATGGCGTGTCGCCGGCCGTCCACCAGGAGGCGAAGGATCGAGGGCTCAAGGCGATTGACGCGACCTGCCCGTTAGTCACAAAGGTGCACCACGAAGCCCGCCGATTCGCCCGGGACGAGCTGGAGATCTTGTTGATCGGTCATGCCGGGCACGAGGAGGTCGAGGGCACGACTGGCGAGGCGCCTCAGCACATCACGCTCGTGCAGTCGCCCGACGATGTGGATCGCCTCGAGGTACGCGATCCATCACGGCTGGCCTGGCTGAGCCAAACCACGCTCAGCGTCGATGAAACGTTGGAGACCGTCGACCGGCTCAAAGAGCGCTTTCCACTGCTCCAGGATCCGCCGAGCGACGACATCTGCTACGCGACGCAGAACCGTCAGCTGGCGATCAAGCAGATCGCGGCACACAGCGATCTGGTCATCGTGGTCGGCTCGGCAAACTCATCCAATTCGGTGCGGTTGGTCGAGGTGGCGCTGGAGGCCGGCGCCAGGGCCGCTCACCGGATCGACGATGCAAGCGAAATCGATCCCGCCTGGTTGGTTGGAGTTGACACGGTCGGGGTGACCAGTGGCGCGTCAGTGCCGGATGATCTTGTCCAGAATGTGCTCGACTATCTGGTCGACCGAGGCTTTCCGGAGGCACGCGAAGAACGGCTCACGGAGGAGTCGCTGGTCTTCGCACTGCCACCAGAGCTGCGCAAGGATCTCCGCAAGGGGGCAATCAACGACTGATCGGCTTGTTCACTGAAAACGCAGCACTAGTGCAGTCGTAGCGGCGTCAAACGGTCAATTTCAGCGTGGCCGTGCTGCAGATTCAGGGACTGGTTCGCTCAGTACGATTGCGCAGCCTCGCTCGGTTCAATGGACGAGCTCTCGTCGATCAGCTGAGGTAGTTCGGGATCAGTTCGAAACAGCTCAGCCTCCTCAGGAATTGCGGCTGGGCGCCGTCGGCTGCCGCGGCCAACAATCGGCTTGACCTGGACCGCGTCCTCAATCAACTCCGCGGCCTGGATCTGGCGTACGGGCTCGTCGATCTGGCTGAGTGCCCGCAGGTCTTTCTCGCTGACCTTGAGGTCTCTGAATTTGCGTGCTCGTACCAGAACGGTGCCCTCCACCGTGGCGATCGTCTCGTTATAGGCATTGACCGAGCCCCGCAGCATCCGGCCCAGTTTGTCGAAGCGATTGCCTAGCAGGCCCAACTTCTCATGCAGCTCGCGGCCCAGCCGGAACACTTCGTTGGCGCTTTCCGCGAGCGCGGCCTGCCGCCAGCCGTACGCCACCGCACGGAGCATCCCGATCAGTGTGGTCGGTGTCGCCAGCACGACATCGCGCGCGGCCGCATAGTCGTAGAGATCGGGAATTTGATCAAGCGCGGTAGCGAAGAACATCTCGTTCGGCAAGAAGAGCACCACGAACTCAGGGGTCTCCGCGGCTTTCCAGTAGTGCTTGGCCGACAGCTGGTCGATGTGGGTGCGGACATGCCGCGCGTAGCGCGCGAGCGCCTCACCCTTGAGCTGCGGATCGTCGGTTTCGGCGGCCTCCAGGAACGCCGTAAGCGGCACCTTGGCGTCAACGAAGAGATGCTTGCCTTCCGACAGGTTGACACGCATGTCCGGCCGCAACACCCGATCGTCGTCCTTGGTCGTGAACTGCAAGTCAAAATCGCAGCGCTCGATCATGCCGGCCAGTTCGGCGACCCGTTTGAGCTGCGTTTCTCCCCAGGAGCCACGGATCTGTGGCTTGCGCAAGGCATTGACGAGGGCCGCCGTTTCACGCCGCAGCGTTTCGCCAGTTTGCTGGACGTAGCTGACTTGCGAGCGCAGCTCCGCCGACATAGCGGCCCGTTCCTTCTCGACTTCGGTGAGCCTTGAGTTGAACCTCTCCAGGCTTTCCCGGACCGGCGACATGAGCTGCTCGGTCTTCTGGAGCCGTACGTCGGCCTGGGCATCAGCGGCCTGACCATGCCGATCAAGCGTTTCGGCCGAAAGCACCCGGAAGTGATTGATCATGGACTCCCGATCGGCGGTAATCTCCTTCGCTCGATCAAGGGCCGCTTCGCGCTGAGCGATGGCGCTGGCGAGCTCGGCCGACACCTCAGCTGCCGCAGCTCGGGCTGCCGCCGCTTCGCTACGCGCCTCGGCAACGTCGCTGCGGGCCTGAGCGTTTTCGGACCGCGCCTGTGCTGCTTCCGCTCGAGCATTCGCCGCCTCTCCATGGGACTGTGCGATCAAGAGCTGCAGGTCTGCCGAGTTAGCGTGCTGCCGGGCGCGTACGATCGCCCAACCGGCGAGGGCGCCGAGTGGGATTCCCACCAGCAGGCCGCAGGTCAGCGCAATGACCGTGACACCATCCATGGACACGATCTTGCCGGGGCGCGGCGACAAAACCCCACTCAAACACGCCACCCGCGTATCGGTGTCGATAATTGAGGACAACTCGGTGATCTAGTTTGGAGCTATGTCTGCCGCGCTTGATCATGTTTCCGATCTTGCTGCCTTCATCGAGGCATCACCGTCTTCGCACCATGCAGCCGCCGAGGCCGCCCGTCGACTGGCGGCAGCAGGTTTTCTCGAGCAGGACGAGTCTGCGGAGTGGAGCTCAGAGCCAGGAGGCCACTACGTGTTACGCGGCGGCGCTCTTATCGCATGGCGGATACCCGATGCAGCAAGATCATTTCTGCCATTCCGGATTCTTGGCTCACATACCGATTCGACCGGTTTCACACTCAAGCCAAGGCCTGACAGCGGTGGATACGGCTGGCAACAGCTGGGCGTTGAGATATACGGCGCTCCGCTGCTCAACTCCTGGCTGGATCGCGAGCTTGGTCTTGCGGGTCGGTTGGTGCTCAACGACGGCAGCACCGTGCTGATGCGTACCGGAGCGATCATGCGCATTCCTCAGCTGGCCATCCATCTTGACCGCAGCGTCAATGATGATGGTCTCAAGCTGGACAAGCAGCTGCACACCGCGCCGGTGTGGAGCGTTAGCCATCAAGGCATACGTGTTCTTGATCACGTTGCGCAGGCCGCTGGATGCTCAGCTAACGAGATCGATGGTTACGATCTGCGGACCTACGACACCGCCGCGCCGGCGATCTTTGGACCGCATCAGGAGTTCTTTGCGGCGGGGCGACTGGACAACCTCAGCAGCATGCACGCGAGCATCGTCGCCTTGATCAGCGCCGATCACGATGCCGCGATTTCGATGGTCGCAGCCTTCGATCATGAAGAGCTGGGCAGCGCGTCGCGCAGCGGTGCCTCTGGTCCACTGCTCGCCGATGTCCTGACCCGAATCTCCACAGGATTGGGCGCCACGGTTGATGAACAGCATCGTTCGCTGGCGCAATCGGTCTGCCTCTCGGCTGACACCGGTCACGCCATCCATCCGAACTACCCCGGTCGACATGATCCGATAAATCAGCCACTGCTCAATTCCGGTCCGCTACTCAAGATCAACACCAACCAGCGCTATGCGACCGACGGCAGAGGCGCGGCGCTATGGCGGCGGATCAGCCGGACGAGTGGCATTCCCACCCAAGAGTTCGTGTCCAACAATGCGATGCCTTGTGGCTCGACCATTGGGCCATTGACGGCAACCCGCCTAGGAATTGCCACAGTCGACGTCGGCATCCCGTTGCTCTCGATGCACTCGGCTCGCGAGCTAGCAGGCACCGCGGACCCGATCAACTTGACCCGCGCCATGGAAGGCTTCCTTGCGACCTTGTAGGCGGGCCTAGGCTTGTCGCCCGTGGCATTGACGATCGGCATTGTCGGGCTTCCCAATGCGGGCAAGTCGACCCTTTTCAATGCGCTGACACGGAACAACGTGTTGGCCGCCAGCTATCCGTTCGCCACCATCGACCCAAACGTCGGTGTCGTCGGTGTGCCGGACCCACGTCTGGCGGTTCTTGCGGACCTCTTTCACTCCGACCGTACGGTCCCAGCGACCGTGAGTTTCGTTGATATCGCGGGCATCGTTCGGGGTGCAAGCAAGGGCGAGGGGATGGGCAACGCCTTTTTGTCCCACATCCGCGAGGCAGACGCCATCTGCCAGGTGACGCGAGTTTTCTCCGATCCAGATGTCACTCATGTCGACGGCGCTGTCAACCCGGCAAGCGACATCGAGACCATCGAGACCGAGTTGATCTTGGCAGATCTGCAAACCATCGAGAAGGTGCTGCCGCGACTGGAGAAAGAAGCCAAGATCAATAAGGACAAGTTGGCGGACCTGGCAGCCATCAAGGAAGCACAGCAGGTGCTCGACAGTGGACGTACGATCTTCGCCGCCGGTCTGGATCGCGGCCCGTTGCGTGATCTTTTCCTCCTGACGGCCAAGCCATTCCTCTATGTCTTCAACTGCGACTCCGACGAACTGATCAACGAACCGCTCAAGCAACGGCTGCGCGCCCTGGTAGCACCTGCCGAGGCGATCTTCCTTGATGCCAAGATCGAATCCGAGCTGGTCGAGATGGATGCCGAGGAGGCGCGGGACTTTCTGGCCGAGATGGGCGTTAGCGAGCCGGGTCTGGACGTCTTGGCCCGTGTCGGCTTCGACACGCTCGGGCTGCAGACCTTTCTGACAGCAGGGCCGAAGGAGTCACGAGCGTGGACTATTCGTAAGGGCGCCACGGCACCGGAGGCGGCGGGTGTCATTCACACTGACTTCCAAAAAGGGTTCATCCGAGCCGAAATCGTCTCCTATGGTGATCTTGTTTCGGCCGGATCGATGCAGCACGCACGGGCCAAAGGCAAAGTGCGGCTAGAAGGCAAGGATTACGTCATGGCGGACGGCGACGTGGTCGAATTCCGCTTCAACGTATAGCTGCTGTCTCATCGAGCACGCACTAATCGCCGACCTTGACCCGATCCGGTGGGAGATTGCCGCGCTCTCGAGGAGAGTCTCCTCAGGGAAGATCAGGATCTGCCGGGAATCGTGGGCCCTACCAGGTCAAACGTAGTTCTGGTGGCTCGATGGAGACACATCACAATCATGTTGCGTGTCGCACCCTGATAGGCGACAAGTCTTGTGGGTATGAGTTTAATGACCTAGAACTGTTTCGTTCCTAACGGGGAGTCCTTAGGCTTCCCCAGGTCAGGCGAGGCGCCACACCAGGGCGCACATTGGAGGAGGACATCGAATGCGTGGAAGAACTGGCGGGTTGGCGCTTGCAGCCATCACGTCGATCACTCTCGTCGCGACGGCGTGTGGCGGTGGCGGTTCAGAGCCCCAGCCGGGTAGCAGCCAGGCGGGTGGCCAAGCCGGCGGCGAGGTCACCGTCTGCGGGCTGTACGCCGGAGAACCCACTTGTTCCAGGCCAACACCAGCGAGGCGTGCGGTGGTCGACATCGTTGACGCCATCATGGCGAAGCTGGTCCGATACAACACCGAGACACGCCGCGCCGGAGCAACGACATCGCGGAGTCCATCGAGACGCAACGACAATAAGAACTTCACGGTCAAGCTGAAGCCGTACAAGTTCCACGACGGCTACCGAGGTCAAGGCCAAGAACTTCGTCGATGCCTGGAACTGCACCGCGTATGGCCCCAACGGCCAGGCTGAACAGCTACTTCTTCGCGCCGATCGACAGGTTATCGCCGAGGTTCAGTGTGGCACCGATTCGAAGGGCGGCGGATTGCAAGGGCAAGCCGGCAAAGGCGAAGGACGATGACGCGGCCTGAAGGTGGTCGACGACACGACCTTTACCATCAAGACCTCGAGCAGGTGTCGAACCTGCCGGTGCGCCTGGGCTACACCGCCTTCGCGCCGCTGCCGGATTCGTTCTTCGCCGACCCGAAGGCGCTTCGGGAGAAGCCGATCGGGGCCGGTCCGTTCAAGCTGGACAGCAATACCAACACCGAGATCGTGGTCTCGAAGTTCGCCGACTACACCGGCGCAGCACGAAGCCCAGCGTGGACAAGGTGACCTTCCGGATCTACACCGACGACAGCGCGCTATACAACGACGTCGTGGCCAACAACCTCGACTTACACCGACATCATTCCGCCCGATCGGCTCATCGGACGACGCTGTACAAGCACGAGCTGCCGGACCGCAACGGGCTTCGAGACACCGGCGAGATCGGCCGACCAACGTACCTTTCAGCCCCATCGACGACAACTTCAAGGACATCCGGACCTGCGCAAGGCCATCTCGATGGCCATCGATCGGGACCTGATCGACAAGCAGATCTTCAACGGCACCCGTCCACCGCTCGACGGCTGGGTGTCCCCGGCCGTCGACGGATTCAAGGCCGGCGCCTGTGGTGACGCGTGCAAGTTCGACCCGACCGAGGCCAAGAAGCTGTACGACGAGGTCGGCGGTTACAAGGGGGACCGCTGACCATCACGGTCAACGGCGACGCTGGTCACAAGCCGTGGGCGGAGGCGGCCTGCAACTCGATCAAGAACACCCTCGGCCTGGACTGCGTGACCAAGGTGACCCCGCGACTTCAAGACCTCCGCGACCAGGTCACCAAGCGGAGATCAAGGGTCTGTTCCGCGCCGGCTGGGTGATGGACTACCCGTCGATCGAGAACTTCCTGGCTCCGCTGTACGGCACTGGCGGCGGCTCCAACGACACGGACTACAGCAATCCGAAGTTCGACGCGAAGCTGAAAGAGGCTGCCGCGGCGCCGACCCTCGACGAGGCGAACAAGCTGTACCAGGAGGCCGAAACTATCCTGGCCAAGGACTTCCCGACAATGCCAATGTGGAGCTACAAGCGGGCTACCGGTTGGTCGGACCGGGTTACCGATATCAAGGTCACTCCGTTCGGTTGGATTGACTTCAGCTCGGTCAAGGTGAAGTAGGAAGGCCTGGATGTAGGCATGACGGTTCGGCCCGCTAGTCACCGACCAGCGGGCCGAACTATGTTGAGCTGTAGCTGCTGAGAGCTCGGCCGATCAAGGCCGGTTCTGCTCGATCCGAGCGGGTGCGCCGCATTCGGATCTGCGAGAGGAGTGGCGCATGGGCAAGTACATCGTGCGGCGACTGTTGCAGATGATTCCGGTCATCATCGGGGTCGACATTCCTGATCTTCATCATGGTGTTCGCGCTGCCCGGCGATCCGGCGTCAGGGCGATGCGGTGAGCGACCGTGCCCGCCCAGCTACGTGGCTGCGTTCAGGGCGGAGTACAACCTGGACAAGCCATTGGTGGTCCAGTACCTCCTCTACATGGGCAATGTGCTTCATGGTGACCTGGGCAAGACGTTCTACGGAAACTCGGTGGCTCGACGAACTGGCCGTTCGTTTCCCGACGACGATCAAGTTGGCTCATGGCGATCATCATCGAAATCGTGATCGGAATCTCGGCGGGGATGCTGGCCGGCATGCGGCGTGGGAAGTTCGTCGACAGCCTGGTGACTGTCAGCACGCTGCTCGTGATCTCCATCCCGATCTTCGTGATCGGCAGCCTCGCGCAGCTCATCTTCGGGGTGCAGGCTCGGCTGGTTCCCGGTGACCGCACTCAAAGGCACGATTTACGAGTTGATCATGCCGGCGTTCGTCTTGGCGTCGCTCTCGTTGGCGTACGTGGCTCGATTGATGCGTGCCAACCTGGTGGAGAACCTGCGAGCTGACTACGTCCGGACGGCGAAGGCCAAGGGCCTCAGCAACGCGCGCACGGTCGGCGTCCACACGCTGCGCAACTCGCTCATCCCGGTGATCACCTACATCGGCATCGACCTCGGCGCGCTGATGGGCGGCGCCATCATCACAGAGCGGATTTTCAACATCAACGGTGTCGGCAACTTCCTCTATCGAAGTATCCATCAAAAGGACGGCGTGGCCGTGGTCGGCACAATCACCATCCTGGTGCTGATCTTCCTGCTGGCCAACCTTGTCGTCGACATTCTTTACGGCGTTCTGGATCCGAGGATCTCCAATGACTGAGCTCAGAGGCGAACCCGCTGATGTCTCAAGCGACGCCATTGTCCCGTTGCAGGTCGACGCAGCCAGCGGGCCGGAGCAAGTCATATCCGAGAAGGCGCTGGAGACCGGAGCTCGGTCGCTGCGGCGCGAACGCCTGGCGCGACCTCCGCCGTGCGTCCGATGTTTTGGATTTCCTTGGCCTTGATCGTGCTCTTCCTCGTGATGGCGATCTTCCCGCAGCTGTTCACCAGCAAGGACCCGACGTTCGCCGACTTGACGAAGGCGCGTCAAACGCCCTCTGCCGAGGCATGGTTCGGCTACGACGCACAGGGCTACGACGTGTATACGCGAACCATCTATGGCGCCCGGGCCTCGATCAGCGTTGGCATCCTGGCGACGCTGTTCAGCCTGATCTTTGGGGCCGCGGTAGGAATCATCGCCGGCTACCGCGGCGGCTGGCTCGACTCGCTGATCAGGCGAATTGGCGAGATCTTCCTGGCGATCCCGCTGCTGCTCGGCGGAATCTTGTTCCTCTACACGTTCCCCAACCAGGTCGACACCCCCTTTTCGGTTGCCGTAGGCAAGGTCGCTTTCGTCATCGCGATCCTTGCTTGGCCGACCATCACCCGGCTGATGCGCTCCAGCGTGCTGCAGGTCAAGCCGAACGACTACGTTCAGGCCGCGCGGGCGCTCGGCGCCTCGCCCTTACGGATCATCGGCTCGCACATCCTGCCGAACTCGCTGGCCTCGGTGATCGTCGTCTCCACCATCAATCTTGGTGTCTTCATTTCCGTCGAGGCCACGCTGTCCTTCCTCGGCGTCGGCCTGCAGCCGCCCGTCATCTCCTGGGGCAACATGATCTCCGACGCCTCCGGGCTCGGGTTGATCCGGGTCGCGCCGCACATGCTGCTGTTCCCCAGCCTGTTCCTGTCGCTGACCGTGCTGTCCTTCATCATGCTGGGCGATGTCGTCCGCGACGCCCTCGATCCGAGACTGCGTTGAGGAGGCGGCCATGACGGTATCGGTCGGGAGCGGCGGTAGGGCCGATGTCGAGATCCTCGATACCCAGGGGGCCTGTGGCAGCCGGTCGACGGCCTGCTGCTCGAGGTCGATCAGTTGCAGGTGGAGTTCCGCACCCGCGATGGAGTCGCCAAGGCAATCAACGGCGTCTCCTTCGATCTGCATGAGGGCGAGACGCTGGCCATTCTCGGTGAGTCCGGATCAGGGAAGTCAGTGACCGCACAGGCCATCATGGGCATCCTGGACTCCCCGCCCGGGTTCATCACCGGTGGCGAGGTGCGCTACTGCGGGCAGAACATCCTCGCAATGAGCGACGAGGAGCGGCGGCGGGTCCGCGGGCCGGAGATCTCGATGGTCTTCCAAGACGCGCTGTCCGCACTCAACCCCGTCTTCCCCGTGGGCTGGCAGATCGCCGAGATGTTCCGCAAGCACCGCGGAATGAACAAGTCTGACTCGCCGAGCCCAGGCAATACGGCTCATGCAGCGGGTGCAGATCCCGGGGGCTGCCCAGCGTGTCAAGGCCTATCCGCATCAGTTCTCCGGCGGTATGCGGCAGCGCATCATGATCGCCATGGCGATCGCGCTGGACCCAGCCGTGCTGATCGCCGACGAGCCGACCACCGCCCTGGACGTGACGGTGCAAGCCCAGATCATGCAGCTTCTGAAAGACCTGCAGGAGGAGCGCAAGATGGGCCTCATCCTGATCACTCACGACCTCGGCGTGGTGGCCGACGTGGCGGATCGCATCGCCGTGATGTACGCCGGCCGCATCGTGGAGCAGGCTGACGCCTTCGAGCTGTACGCCCAGCCGGCCCATCCCTACACCAAGGGCCTGCTCGACTCGATCCCTCGGCTTGATCAGAAGGGCGAGACACTCTCCGCGATCGGCGGCCTGCCGCCGAATCTGATGAACATCCCGCCTGGATGCCCGTTCAACCCGCGCTGCCATTACGCCCATGACATCTGCCGGGTGGACCCACCGCCGCCGCTAAGGGAGGTTGCTCGGCACAGGCTTGCCGCGTGCCACTTCTCCGAGCTGCTGCTGGCTCACAGCCCAGAGCTGGAGGTGACCCAGACCACCGAGGAAGTGGAGGCGCATCTGGAGCTCGGACTCGAGTATCCGGTCACCGCCCGAGGGCTTGATTACGAGGAAGATATTGAGCGAGAAGCGGAGCCGCAATGAGCCAGGCGAACCCGTACGTCTCACCGCCGCGGACCGGCGAAGTGGTTCTCAAGGCCGAGAACCTCGTCAAGTATTACCCGATCAAGGCAGGCGTGCTGCGGCGTACGGTCGGGCAGGTCAAGGCGGTCGACGGCGTCTCCTTCGAGCTCTACAAGGGCGAGACACTCGGCATTGTCGGCGAATCCGGCTGCGGGAAGTCAACTCTGGGCCGGATGCTCATGCGACTGGAGGAGCCGACCGCCGGCAAGCTCACCTTCGACGGGGTGGACGTCTACTCCCAGAAGGGCGGGGATATGCGCCGGCTCCGGCGGGATATTCAGATCGTCTTTCAGGATCCCTACACCTCGCTCAATCCGCGCAAGACGGTCGGAGACATCGTCGGTGAGCCGTTTGAAATCCACCGCGAGGTCGTTCCGAAGGGCGGCCGGCGCCAGAGGGTGCAGGAGCTGCTCGAGCTCGTCGGTCTCAACCCCGAGCACATCAACCGGTACCCCCATCAGTTCTCCGGCGGGCAGCGTCAGCGGATCGGCATCGCCCGCGGCGTGGCGCTCAACCCCAAGGTGATCATCTGCGACGAGCCGGTGTCAGCGCTCGACGTCTCTGTTCAGGCCCAGGTGGTCAATCTGCTCGAGAAGCTGCAGAACGAGCTTGGTCTTGCGTACGTCTTCATCGCCCATGACCTGTCGGTGGTCCGGCACATCTCGGATCGAGTGGGCGTGATGTACCTGGGCAAGCTCGTAGAGCTCGGAGACGAGGATCAGATCTACTCACGGCCGACACACCCGTACACTCAAGCTCTGCTGTCGGCCGTGCCGTTGCCCGATCCCACGATGCGCAAGATGCGGGAGCAGATCGTGCTGACTGGTGACGTGCCGAGCCCGGCCAACCCTCCAAAGGCCTGCCGGTTCCATACCCGTTGCTGGAAGGCACAGGAAATCTGCAGTATCGACGAACCTTTGCTGATCGAGCGCCCTGACGGAGAGTCGGCGCACCTTTCGGCATGTCACTTCGCCGAGCCGCGGGTCATCCTTTGACATTGCGCCCTGAGCTGGTCGAAGGCGAGGTGACCAGGCGGTTCGACATGCTTAGCCCGCCGATGTGTTACCGCATAAGGTGGGGCCGTGACTGATCTGACGTCTATGCCCGCCCGGCGGCTGATGTTGGTCCATGCGCATCCCGACGACGAGACGATCAACAACGGGGCGACGATGGCCAAGTACGTGGCCGAGGGAGCCGCAGTTTGTTTGGTGACCTGCACCCTCGGCGAGGAGGGTGAGGTTCTCGTCGAGGACCTGGCACACCTTGCGCCAGACCAGAACGACGACCTCGGTGCGCATCGGCTGGGCGAGCTGAAAGTTGCCATGGAAACCCTTGGCGTCACCGACTACGTCCGGCTCGGCGGTGACGGCCGCTTCCGCGATTCCGGGATGGCCTACGACACGCAAGGCCGTGCCATCGCCCGCGATGTACTTCGGGATGGCATTTTCTGGACCACAGACCTGCTGGAAGCTGCGAACGAGCTGGTGCCGGTCATCCGGGACCGTCGCCCCCAGGTGCTTGTCACCTACAACGAAATCGGCAATTACGGTCATCCGGATCACATCCAGGCGCATCGGGTAGCTATGTACGCCACCCAGCTGGCCGGTGTGTCGTCCTATCGTCGAGACCTCGGTGAGCCGTGGACCGTAGCTCGAGTGTTGTGGATCACCATGAGCAAGAGCCGGATGATCGCCGGCATCCAGGCGCTGCGCGAGGCGGGCGACCACGAGACGTTCAAGCACTTCGATCCTGACGGCCCGATGTCAGTCATGCTCTCCACCGACGCAGAGATCGCTGTTGAAATTGATGGGAGCCCCTGGGTGGCACAGAAGATCGCCGCGATGCGAGCTCACGCGACCCAAATCACCTCCGATGGTCCATTCTTCGCAGGCGCCGAGGTGCTCGGAGATGATCGTTGGGCCCACGAGTATTACCGGCTCGCGTGCGGCGTGCCACTTCCGAAGGGCGAAGGCTGGGCCGACGACCTGTTCGCCGGGCTGAGTTAGCGCGCTCGTGACGAGCGTAAGCTGGCCGGAGGCGTACCCGGAGGGCACACCCGATCACGGATTTGGTGTTCCCGGATCACCGGATGCACTGCGCCATGTGATGGGGCATTTCGCCTCCGGTGTCACGGTGGCCACCGCTCTCCATCGCGGCATCAAGCATGCGATGACCGCGACCGCCGTGTGCTCAGTCTCCTTGGAGCCACCGCTGGTTCTGGTCTGCGTGAGTAAGTCGAGCCGTTTCCATCGTGCGATCACCGAAGCGGACAATTGGTGCCTGTCGCTGCTGACCGTCGATCAGGAACGAATGGCCTGGCACTTCTCCAATCGTGGACGGGATCTGCTCAGCCAGTTCGAGCAGGTACCGCATACCCCTAGTCCTCTCAGTGGGACACCGCTAATCGACGACGCATTGTCATGGGTCGAGTGCACCACGTACGGAATGCATGACGGCGGTGATCACACAATTGTCGTAGGTGAGATCGTGCGCGCTAGCGGTCTGCCTTCTGACGATGACCCAAACGCCCGGCCCCCATTGACGTACTATCGGGGGGCCTATTCCTAAACGGGCATGAGCTCGCAGGGGCGTGAGCGTATCGGGGAGGAGAGCGGAACGCCCAGGGCGACGGCATCGTCTTCTGAACGCGGTGGCGAGCGCCCACCACACCAATACCGTTCAACCTGAGGTAACAGTTTGTGACCACCCAGACGCCAAGATGGGATCTTGGTCCCGATGAGACGGTCGTCGAGGACTCTTCCCATTCAGTGGACGAACAAGCAGCGGAGGGGCAACCCCTCGGCAGGCAAGTGAACTGGCGCCTGGTTGCCATCATTGTCTCTTGCGTCGTGGCCATTCTCGGGGTTCTGTACGTCGTCGGCTATCTCGTTGCCGGTGACAAGCTTCCGAGGAAGGCGCAGATTTCGGGCATCGCCGTCGGTGGGTTGCACCCGTCCGAGGCGACCGACAAGCTGACGACGGAGCTCGGCTCCAAAGCAGCTGATCCGCTGAATCTCACGCTGAGAGACGATCAGGCTCAGCTGAAACCCGCGGATGCGGGCCTGACTGTCGATTACGCGGGGAGTGTAGAGGCCGCAGGCGGCGGCAAGAGTCTCAACCCGGTGCGCATCATCAAGGTGTTGACCGGGGGATCGGCCATTGACGCCGTAGTGGTCGTTGATGAGGCCAAGTTGAATGCCGCGGTTGGCGGGTTGGCTAAGACGTTCAATTCCGCGCCGGTTGACGCTGCCGTGACCTACAAAGGCGTGAAGATCAAGCAAAAGAGTGCCCGAGAGGGAACGACGCTGCAGCAAGACGCAACGCCGGCCGTGCTCACGAGCAGCTTCTTGAAGGCGACCGGGCCCATCGAGTTGCCGGCGGACGTGGCGCAGCCCGGGATTACCGATGAGGAGGCCGATCAGGTAGTCGCCGACTTCGCCAAGCCCGCTATCGCGGCACCCGTCAAGGTCAAGGTCAGCAATGCCGGATCGTTCGAGGTGAGCCCGCGGATGCTGGCCGACTCGATCGAATTCCTCCCGCAGAACGGCACTCTGGTGCCAGCGCTAGATACAAAGAAGCTGCGGCGTAATGCTGATTCCGCGATCAAGAAGGTCGAGCTCGTGGAACCGAGAAATGCCACCGTGCGGCTCGTGAAGGGCAAGCCGAAGGTCATTCCGGCGGTCAACGGCACCACCATCGCAGCGGATGATCTCAAAAAGGCCATCGAAGCGGTGTTGATCAAGCCCGCCGCCGAGCGAACGGTGAGTGCGCAGCTCACCGGGGCTAAGGCGGCCTTCTCAACCGCGGATGCGAAGAAACTCAGAATCAAGCGGGTGACAGGCAAGTTCACCACCTACTTTCCCTATCTCCCATATCGCAACATCAACATCGGTCGCGCCGCCGCATTGATCAACGGCACGCTGCTGAAGCCGGGCGACGTCTTCTCGCTGAACAAGATCGTCGGGGAGCGCACTGAAGCGAACGGTTTCACCAAGGGCTTCATCATCAAGGGCGGCAGGTTCAAGAAAGAGCTTGGTGGCGGCGTTTCGCAGAGCGCGACCACGACGTACAACGCCATGTTCTTCGCCGGGCTCAAGGACGTCTTCCATAAGCCGCACGGCCTGTTCATCGACCGCTATCCGGCGGGTCGCGAGGCGACCGTCGCATGGCCCGGTGTCGACCTCAAGTTCCAAAACGACACCAAGTACGGCGTTCTGGTGCAGGCCTACATCGTCAAGGGAACACCCAGCAGGAAGGGATCGATCACGGTCAAGATGTGGTCCACCAAGACCTACGACAAGGTGGTGGCCACTTCTCCGGTCAAGTCCAATTTCACGAACGGCCGCGAGGTTACCGATGATTCGTCGAAGTGCGAGCCGAGCAGTCCGGTTCCCGGTTTCGATGTCCGGTACCGCCGGCTGTTCTACAAGGACGGCTCGATCGTCCGTAGAGAGAACTTCTTCTGGCGATATGCCCCGACGGACAAGGTCACCTGCGAGAAACCGTGATACTGCTGAGCTTGTCAAAGCGCCGGGTGCCCTTCGACAGGCTCAGGGCACATCAGTCAGCTCAGGGCACATCAGCCAGCCTGGGCCTCATGATCCGTTCCGGTCCGCGGGAGCGAGATAGCGGTAACGGTGATGGTGGACGAAGCCGAGATTCTGGTACGCGCCAAGAGCCTGCTCATTGACCGTTGCGATCTGGACGTAGGCATAGCGGGCTCCTTGCCGAGCCGCCCAGTGTCCTAGCGCAGCTATCATCCCGGCTGCCAGCCCGCGCTGGCGATGATCAGGACGAGTCCAGATCGATGCGAGCCCCAGCCAGTCGGCGCTTCGATGGCCGCGGGCAATCGCGACCAGTTCGGAAGGATCAGTGGCGTCGTCGCCGGCAACAGCGGCAAAGGCGCGAGGAGGCGTACCGTCCAAGATCATCCGAACGATCGCCGGATCGGCCGCGTTGGGACGGCTGAGCTGATACACCTCCTCCCACTCTGGCCTGAGATTCTCCGCCAGCTGCACCAATGGCTGAACAGGACGGCCGAGAAGGAAATCCGCCAGCCGGCAGACCAGCACGGCAGCCGGATGGTGGCTTGCGGCCCAGCCAAGATTGATTAGTGCCCGCTCCTCCGGTGAATCCTCGATCACCTGGGCCATCGGAGCGATGTCATGATCGGCGGCATACCCGATGATGAGCTCAGCCGCCTGCCGGATGGGCACCCCTGGATCACCCACGGCGTGGCAGGAGTTGGCACGTCCAGTGAAGCCGCCGCCCGCGCGCAGGGTCCATTCCCCTAGGGACTCGTGCCAGGCCAGCCAACTGCGCAGCGTGTGGCGTTGTAGATCATGGGCGGAGATCCGCCGGGGATCGGGTCCACCCGGCGCGACTGGCGCCCGGCGCGCGGCGATGATCATGGATCTGTCGATGACTCGCGCGGCCGCATCAATGGTCGTGAGCCGGACCGAAACTGAATCGAGAGCCTCGATCCAGCCGATGACGTCGGTCGCTGAGCCGCCAGGTAACCAGTAGCGCACCACCCACCGCTCCTCAAGCAGCGCGCCTTCGAGCGGATCGCGTCTTCGAGCGGCCACCAGACTTGCCTTTCGTACCTGGACCTTATTAAGCAACGTTTCCGAAAGGCGTGATACTAGGCGATGAATATGGCGTTGTTCGCTACTGCAACGACCCACCAGCAAATCGAGGAGCGAATCCGTGACATATGTCATTGCGCAGCCATGTGTGGACCTGAAGGACCTCGCCTGCGTCGAGGAATGCCCGGTCGACTGCATTTATGAGGGTAAGCGGATGCTCTATATCCACCCTGACGAATGTGTCGACTGCGGCGCGTGCGAGCCGGTCTGCCCAGTAGAGGCGATCTTCTACGAGGACGACACGCCGGAAGAGTGGAAGGAGTACTACAACGCCAATGTTGACTTCTTCTCCGATCTCGGTTCCCCGGGCGGCGCGGCCAAGCTCGGTCTGATCGACAAAGATCATCCGTTGATCGAGAGCTTGCCGCCGCAAGAGCACGACGAATGATCACTGGGTCGTGTTGACTGAGGTTCCGCCGCGACGCAGCGGGCTGGCGGCGGGCCTCCCTGACTTTCCATGGGACACGATTGCTGACGCGCGAGCGACAGCGGCGGCGCATCCCAATGGAATGGTTGATCTTTCGGTCGGAACGCCGATCGATCCAACTCCAGAGTTGGCGATCCGGGCGTTGGCGCGAGCAGCCAACAGCCCGGGTTATCCACTTACCTCGGGCACCGCTGAACTGCGCGAGGCGATTGCTTCCTACTTGGCGCGACGTTGGGGCGCCGACAAACTCGATCCCGGGGCTACCTTGCCCGTCATCGGTACCAAGGAACTGGTTGCCTGGTTGCCCACCTTGCTGGGTCTGGGTCGCGATGATCTGGTGGTTTACCCGACCATGGCATATCCGACCTACCTGGTTGGTGCCACAATCGCCGGCTGCCAAGCAGTTGCCTGCGATGATCTCGATCAGCTCGGGAATGCCAGGCCGGCGTTGATCTGGATCAATTCACCATCGAATCCGACTGGGCAGATTCTCGATCCTCAGGCGCTGAGGGATCGCGTGAGCTGGGCACGTGAGCGTGGCGCGCTGGTCGCCTCCGACGAGTGCTACGGCGAGTTTGGTTGGGACGTCGAACCGATCTCGGTGCTGCATCCCTCGATCAACGAAGGTAGTCACGCTGGGCTGCTTGCCGTGCACTCCCTCTCCAAGCGGTCGAACCTGGCCGGCTACCGCGCAGGGTTCGTGGCAGGCGATCGAGATGTGGTGGCCGACCTGCTGTTGATCCGTAAGCACGCCGGAATGCTGGTTCCTCGTCCGGTTCAAGAAGCAATGATCGACTTGCTCGGTGATCATGATCATGTCGAACTGCAGCGGCGGAGATATCTCAGGCGCCGCATGCTGCTGCGGCCAGCCGTGGAAGCGGCCGGCTTCCGGATCGAGCACTCCGACGGAGGGATCTACCTCTGGGCGACCCGGAACGAGGACTGCCAGAACTCGGTGGATTACCTCGCTGGCCTCGGCATCTTGGTCGCGCCGGGTGCCTTCTACGGTCCTGCGGCCAGCCGGCACGTACGCGTCGCGCTGACAGCGACAGACGAACGGGTGAGCGCAGCTGCCACCCGTCTGATGGAGAATCCCTGATCTTGACCCAGCCTCAACGAGCGGTCTCGCGCACCGTAATCTCCACGCGACCATCGTTCAGGCTCGGAGAGCTCTCCTGCCACTCGGGGAGATTGAAGTCCTGCGTTTGCCAGGTCCGGTTTCCGATCTTCACCGTCGTTACGCCGTACGATGCGGCATTGGCAACGGCGTAGTGCGCATACGCCCAGGCCCGGCGCTCATTGCGGGCACGAATGGTGATCACTGAGCCGTCGGCTGAGTCGTTGATGGCACCGAACGTGTTCTGCATCGCACTGCGCAATCCCTTGACGTCTCCCTCGGCACCGCTGCGTTCCAGACAGCTGAAACCGGCCGGCGATTGACCGGTCAGCGTGCTGGCGAGCACCCGGGCGTCAGCTTCATGATCGCGATAGGCCTCGGGATGGCCGCTGCGCTGGACCTTCTGAGCGAGATCGTTGATGTCGTCGGTTTCCCAGTTCTTGATCTTGACGAGTGCGTCATAGAACCTTTCGCTCGCGTAGTCCGGATCGAGCAGTTGTCGCTTGGAGCCCCAGCCTTGCGACGGACGCTGCTGGAATAGGCCGACCGAGTCGCGATCGCCATAGTTCAGATTGCGAATCCCGGTTTCTTGGTACGCGGTGGCAAGGGCAATTGACGCAGCTCGCGGCGGCAGACCACGGCGTACCGACACCCCGGCGATGATCGAGGCGTAGTGAGCTTGCTCGAGGTCCAATACGACGGAGGAGTTCTTCGCGGTCGCGACACAGCGCTGCTGCCCCGGGACCGGCTCGGTCAGCCCTCGGTCACGCAACCACCAGAAGACGCCGACCCCGATCGCAGCGACGACTGCCACTGCAAGCGCCAGGCATCCGACAGTGCGGGCTGTTCCAGATTGCACCTGAGCTCAGTTCGCGTGCAGCTCGGCGTTCAACTCAACGCCGCCGCGCTGCCGCCGACGCATTTCGACGGCTCCAGTCACCGAGTTGCGAATAAACAAAAGGCCGTTCTCACCGGACAAGGTCCGGGCCTTGACGACATCCCCACTCGGCAGAGTCACCTTCGTACCTGCAGTGAGGTAAAGGCCCGCTTCGACAATGCAGTCATCTCCCAAGGCGATCCCGATACCGGCGTTGGCGCCGAGCAGGCATCGCTCACCAATCGAGATCACTTCGGTGCCGCCACCGGACAGTGTGCCCATGATCGACGCGCCGCCGCCCACGTCGGAATCGCGTCCAACGACCACGCCGGCTGAGATGCGCCCCTCGACCATGGAGGTGCCGAGGGTGCCGGCGTTGAAGTTGACGAAACCCTCGTGCATGACGGTCGTGCCCTCAGCCAAGTGGGCACCCAGCCGGACCCGGTCAGCATCGGCGATACGGACTCCGGTCGGTAGCACGTAGTCGACCATCCGAGGAAACTTGTCGACGCCGAAGACGGTGAGATGTTCACCCCGAGCGCGCATCCGGATGCGCACCTCTTCAAAACCTTCGATGGCGCACGGGCCTGCTGAGGTCCATACGACGTTGGGAAGCGAACTGAAGATACCGGTCATGTTGAGGCTGCGCGGCGTGACCAGTCGATGGCTGAGCAAGTGAAGCCGCAGATAGGCGTCGCGCGTACCGGCTGGCGGCACTGCCAGATCAATCTGCACCTGGACAACCTCGGTGCGTACGCCGCGAATGTCGTCGTCGACCACCGCCGAGATCAGCGACGGGGGTGCGGCGCTGTCGTCCGCGTGACCGAGCCGGGGCGAGGGGAAGTAGGTGTCCAGCACCTGCCCCGAGACGTGAACCGAGGCGAGACCCCACCCCCAAGCAGGCCGACGAGGGACAGCAGCGGCGTCAGTCATGGGCCGAGCCTACCGACGCTGTAAGGTGCCGCTCGTGGCTGCGCCTCTGGATCTGGCTGGTGATGTTGTCGAACTGTTGCGGGCTTTGATTGATGTCGAATCGGTCAGCGGTAACGAGGCCGAGATCACCGACAAGGTGGAGGAGTCGCTACAGCCGTACGACCATCTGAGCGTGCTCCGTGACGGGAATGCGATCATCGCCCGCACCGAACTCGGCCGGTCTGAGCGGGTAGTGATTGCCGGCCACCTTGACACGGTGCCCATCGCCGGCAACCTCCCATCCTGGACGACGCACGACGAGGATGGCCGGGAGATCATCTGGGGTCGCGGGGCCTGCGACATGAAGGGCGGCGTTGCGGTTCAGTTGTCAGTCGCCGCGGCGCTAGCGCAGCCGCAGCGCGACGTCACCTGGGTGTTTTACGACAACGAAGAGGTCGAGGGGTATCGCAACGGCCTGGGGCGGATTGCACGGAACTATCCGGAGCTGCTGCAAGGCAGCTTCGCGGTGCTGTGCGAACCCACCAGTGCCCGCATCGAGGGTGGATGCCAGGGAACCATGCTTGTGCAGGTCGAGCTCACTGGCGTAGCCGCCCATTCGGCGCGGGCCTGGATGGGACACAATGCGATTCACGATGCTGGCGGCGTACTGCAGCGGCTGGCCTCCCACCAGCCCGAGCAGATTGAGGTCGATGGGCTGACCTACCACGAAGGGCTGAATGCCACTGGTATCAGCGGCGGCATTGCCGGCAACATCATCCCGGATCGCTGCGTTGTCGAGGTCAACTACCGATTCGCCCCCGACAAGTCCGAAGGTCAGGCCGAGGCTTACGTACGAGAAGTCCTGAACGGCTATCCCGTTGCGGTCCTCGATATCGCCGCCGGTGCCCGACCTGGCCTCGATCAGCCCGCTGCCGCCGAATTCCTTCGGGCGGTCGGCGGTGAGGCGAGCGCGAAGCTGGGCTGGACCGATGTCGCCCGCTTCAGTTCGATGGGTATCCCCGCCGTCAATTTCGGACCCGGCGATGCCACCAAAGCACACGCCGATGATGAGTTTTGCCCCGCGGAGGATGTCATCGTATGCCGCGACGCCCTGCTGCGTTGGCTCAGCTGAACGCGCCCGAGACATGCTGACACTGCTGGCGGATTGCAATTCCTGATCATTGAGGGATGCGATTTGTCAGCAGTTTCTCTGCCGCCACGTCCACCGACATTCTGCCGTGCCGACAACCCTTGTGAGGCGTGACAGCATTCACCCATGGAGTGGTTGATCGCTGTCGTCGCCGTCGCCGCACTAGGCGTCGCGGCGATGGCCGCCGCGGGAGGGATGGGACAGATGAGCAGGGATCCCGTGTACGACACCTATCGGCAGGACCTGCCCACCGGTGGAGCCTTGACGGCGGAGGAGCTGAAAAGCATCCGATTCGGGATTACCTTGCGCGGCTACGCGATGGCTCAGGTGGATGACCTGCTCGATCGGCTTGCCCTCGAGATCGCCGAACGTGACGCTTTGATCGCCGAACTGGCCCAGGGAGCAACGGTTTCTCAACGGCTTCTTGAGTCAACGACCTCGGCGCGAGCCGCAGAGCAGACAATCGTTCCGCTGGACTCGATCGAATCCGGCAACGCATTCGCAGCACCCGAGCTTCCGCCGGCTACGGCGGACGACGGCCAGCAGGGCCGGCGGCGGGACAACTAGGTGAGTGTCCGGCTCGACGTCTCAGCCGAGGTCGACGCCACCGTCGAAGTGGCCTGGCAGGTGCTCATCGACTGGGCCGGGCAGTCCCGCTGGATTCCTCTGACGACGGTCAAGGTGGTCAACGACCGCGGCGTCGGGCTTGGCCAACGCCTCGAGGCGCTGTCAGGGGTTCAAGTCGGTCGGATGCCGGTGGGGTTGCTGGACCGCTTCATCGTGACCGGCTGGTCGCCACCCGCAGAGGGCGTGGCCGAGCTGGAGATCTTCCACCTTGGTCCCTACTTCACTGGTGAGGGTGTCTTTCGGCTGACCAGCCATGACGGCAAGACCACGATCTCCTGTACCGAAGTCTTCTCACTGCCCGGTGGCCGTGCTGTCGAGTGGCTTGCCGGACTACTGCTTCCGATCATGCGCGCCGGCTTTGCACATTCCCTCCGCCGTTTTGCAGTGATCGCTGAGGCGCGATGATCACTACCGCCGCACCTGGGCCCGACGGACTGCTGCGCTGCCCCTGGGCGCTCTCGGCACCGGAGTATCTCGCCTATCACGATGACGAGTGGGGCAAGCCGGTCTTTAGCGTTTCCGGGCTCTATGAGCGCATGACCCTCGAGGCGTTCCAGTCCGGCTTGTCCTGGATCACCATCCTCCGCAAGCGGGAGAACTTCCGGCGAGCCTTCGCGGGTTTTCAACCAGAGCTGGTCGCCAACTTCGGCGAGTACGACATTGCACGACTGCTGAGCGATCCGGGCATCGTTCGTAACCGCGCCAAGATCACCGCAGCCATCGAGAACGCTCGACTAGTTGTCGATCTTGGTCCGAAGTTTGCCGACCTCATTCTCGGCTCTCGAGTGATCGACCGCCCGCGACCGGGTGCGGGGGAGCGGCGCGCGACCTCGCCAGAATCAACTGCGCTGGCGAGAGAGCTCAAGGCCAGAGGCTTCCGATTCTTCGGCCCGACAACGGCGTACGCGATGATGCAGGCTGTCGGTCTGGTCGACGACCATGTGGTGGATTGCTTCGCTCCACCGCCCGCCTGGCCCAACTGAGATGCGCGCTGAGCCTGTCGAAGCGTGCCCTTCGGCAGGCTCAGGGCGCATTTCGCGGTCCTCAGCCAGCACCCGTGGATGGTAGGACTAGGTAATACGGAATAATTGAGCCGGCAAGTTGCCAGATCACTACAGGATGAGGATGCGCGATGGCAGCAATGAAACCGCGGACGGGTGACGGCCCTATGGAAGTGACCAAAGAGGGACGTGGGATCGTCATGCGGGTTCCGCTCGAGGGTGGCGGTCGGCTCGTCGTCGAACTCAACGCCGATGAGGCGGCCGAGCTTGCGGGCGCTCTGAAAGAAGTCGTTGGATAGATCAACAGCTGACAGCACAAGGGACCTGGTCGCCGTGACAGGTCCCTTTGCTTGTCCGCTGCGAACCCTGCGCAGAAAGGACACCGACCTCCATGCACCCGAACTGCGAGGCCGTCAATGCCATCCTGCAGGCCGCAGGAGTGCCTGGTCGCGTTCGGATGCTCGACGAGGCTGTGACGACTGCGCGTGCCGCGGCGGCGTACCTCGGATGCCCGGTAGGTGCCATCGCCAACTCGTTGATATTCGCTAGCGCGGACGGGACGCCGCTATTGATCATGACCAGCGGCGCGCACCGGGTCCAGGAGATCAAGATCGGGAAGCGGCTCGGTATTGAGCTGCGTCGCGCCTCAGCTGAATTTGTACGCGAACACACCGGTCAGCCGATTGGCGGGGTGGCTCCTGTTGGTCATCCACAACCCATTCGCACCATCGTCGATTCCGCCTTGGCTGACTTCGACGAGCTCTGGGCCGCGGGTGGCATCCCCCATGCGGTCTTTCCCTTGAGCTATGCCGAGCTCCTGTCGCTGACGGGCGGCACGGAGGCTAGCGTCGCCTGAGCCCACCTTGGCCTCAGATGGAGAACTGGTTGATGATCACGACGACCTCCTCGTCGCTGAGCTGCCGGAAATCCTGGTACGCGGCGCCCACCGCGATAAACGGCTCCGGGGTGGAGAGGCAGACCACCAGATCTGCAACCGCGCGCAGTGCTTGTACTGCTTGGCGCGCTCCGACAGGTACGGCGACGACAACGGCGGAAGGCTCCAGACCGCGGACCGCCGAGACGGCAGCCAGCATGGTCGATCCGGTCGCCAAGCCGTCATCCACCACGATCACGGTTGCGCCAGCGACATTGAGGTTCTTGGACGAAAAGACACTGGCACGACGTTCCAGCTCGAGCCGCTCGCGATCACGCGCAGCGTCGAATGTCTGACGCGAGATTCCCAGCCCGTCGACAATCTCATCGTTGCGGAATTCGGAGAGCTGGCCGTCGACCATCGCCAGGGCTCCCATCGCAAGCTCGCTGCGGCCTGGGACGCCGATCTTGCGTACCAAGATCACGCCGAGCGGAGCATTCAGCTGGGCCGCGACCTCGGCAGCGACAGGTACGCCGCCCCGCGGGAGAGCCAACACGATTGGTCGGTCAAGCACGGTCTCGGCGGCTAACGCCTCTCCGAGAAGCCGGCCAGCCAGACTGCGATTGGTATAGCGCGTGGCTAACCTGCGCCGCCGCACCATTGCTGCAACCTCAGCTCTGATGCACCTCGATTGCGCGACGGTAGACATCTACGGTCTCGGCAGCGATCTTGGACCAGTCGAATTCATCGATGCAGCGTTGTCGTCCGGCCAGCCCGAAGGCTCTCGCTTTTTCGGGATCTCTGGTCACGGTGTTGATCTTGCTAGCGAAATCCTCCTCGAAGGCCGCGATGGCCGACGGATCGTCGGCCTGCGCCGGATCGTACGGCACCAGATATCCAGTCACTCCGTCTACCACGACCTCCGGGATGCCGCCCACCGCCGAGGCGACGACTGCGGTCTCCGAGGCCATCGCCTCGAGATTGACAATGCCCAACGGCTCGTACACCGACGGGCAGGCGAACACCGTTGCGTGCGAGAGCACTTGGCGGACGTCTTGGCGCGGCAACATCTCCTCGATCCACAAGACGTTCCCGCGGCTGGATCGGAGGTGAGCAAAGGCATCGCCGATCTGCTGCGCGATCTCCGGGGTATCCGGCGCACCGGCGAGCAGCACGACCTGGGTGTCGGGATCAAATTTCTCAGCCGCTCTCACCAGATGGATCAGACCCTTCTGACGAGTGATCCTGCCGACGAAGACGACTGAGGGCTTATCAAGATCAATACCAAGCTCGGTCACCACATCCGTGCGGGCATCGGGCTTGAATTCCTCGGTGTCAATGCCGTTCTTGACCACGTGTACCTTGTCGGGATCAAGATCGCTGTAGGAGTCCAAGGTGTCGTTACGCATCCCGGCGCTCACGGCGATCACTGCATCCGCTGCCTCGAAGGCCGTCTTCTCGGCCCAGGACGAGAGCCGGTAACCGCCGCCAAGCTGCTCGGCCTTCCAGGGACGGTGCGGTTCCAGCGAGTGTGCTGAAACAACGTGCGGAATGTCGTGGAACAAACCAGCAAGGTGGCCGGCCAGGTTGGCGTACCAGGTATGCGAATGAACCAGATCTACTTGAGGAATGGCGGCCACCATCGACAAATCAGCGCCGAACACCCGGAGCGCGGCGTTGGCTCCTTCCGGATAGTTCTCGGCATGCGCTGTTGCGCCCTCACGCGGCTCGCCCATGCACTGCACATCGACATCGATGAGCTTGCGCAACTGCGGCACCAGCTGGGCAACATGCACCCCAGCGCCGCCGTAGATCGTGGGCGGATACTCCCGGGTCAGCAATGAAATGGACAGTCGATCAGTGTCTGCCAGCGCCATAGTTCGCATCGTTCCACAGGGCCGACGATGTTGACCACATGATGGCCGAGAACAGTGCCTGCCAGGGCCGGTATGGGCTAGGTTCATCACATGCGTGCGCGTCCCCGGGTTTTGGCGATCGTACTGGCAGGTGGCGAAGGCAAGCGGCTGATGCCGTTGACAATGGATCGAGCGAAACCGGCGGTTCCGTTCGGTGGCACATACCGCTTGATCGACTTCGTCTTGTCGAATTTGGCAAACGCGGGGATGTTTCAGATAGCCGTGCTGACGCAGTACAAGTCGCATTCGCTCGACAAGCACATCTCCTTGACGTGGCGCATGTCGACCATGCTCGGCAACTACGTCACGCCAGTGCCAGCGCAGCAGCGGCTCGGACCGAGGTGGTATCAGGGCAGTGCTGATGCGATCTATCAGTCGCTGAACCTGATCAGCGATGAGGAGCCGGATTACATCGTCGTCTTCGGCGCGGACAACATCTATCGGATGGACGTCTCCCAGATGCTCAACGCGCATATCGATGGTGGCCTCGGCTGCACCGTCGCCGGCATCCGGGTGCCGCGTAACCAGGCCAGCGCCTTCGGGGTGATCGATGCCGGGGCCGACAGCAAGATCAAAGACTTCCTGGAGAAGCCGGCTGACCCGCCAGGTCTGCCAGACGATCCAGAGGCCTCATTCGCCTCGATGGGCAACTACATCTTCTCGACCGACGTACTGATCGAGGCCCTGACCGCGGACGCAGAGGACGAGAACTCTCGCCACGACATGGGTGGCGACATCATTCCGAGTTTCGTGAGTCGCGGCGAGGGCCAGGTGTACGACTTCACGGCTAATGAGGTGCCGGGCTCGACGGAACGTGACAAGGCGTACTGGCGCGATGTCGGCACGCTCGACGCCTACCACGAAGCGCATATGGACCTCGTTTCAGTGGATCCGGTGTTCAACCTGTACAACATGGAGTGGCCGATCTGGACATATCCCGTACAGATGCCTGGCGCCAAGTTCACCTTGAAAGGTGTTGCACTCGACTCGATCGTGAGTCCGGGGTGCGTCGTCTCAGGCGGAGAGATCGAGAATTCGGTGCTCTCACCCAACGTCGCAGTTCACGAGGGTGCCAAAGTCGATCACTCGGTGATCTTGTCCCACGTGACCATCGGGCATAACGCCGTGATTTCTCGCGCGATCTTGGACAAGAACGTTGTCGTTCCGGACGGCGCAACCGTAGGGGTTGATCCCGACGCTGACGAAGCTCGCGGCTTTTACATCTCCGACGGCGGTATCACGGTGGTTGGCAAAGGCGTCACGGTCACGCCGTCATGAACCCGCCTGCCTCGGCATCGGGGGGCCAGGAGGCAGGCAAACCTGAGGGTGCAACATTCGGAGTCGATGCGCCTGTGGTGCCTCTGGTACTCGGCGGAGCCGCCTCGCTGCTGGCGATCACCGGCATTGTGCTGATGATCACTAGTGGGCTGGTAGGCGGGCTGGTGGCAGTGATCTTCGGCTTGTTCCTCGGACTATGCGTGTTCAGCTACCTGTACACGACTCTGCAGGGCAAGTTCGTCTGGTGGGCCGACTTGCTCGACGAGGCCGGCCTGAAGGGTGACGAGTGTGCAGTTGATCTTGGGTGCGGCCGGGGCGCAGTCTTGATCAGTCTTGCCAAACGGCTGACCCGGGGTCGGGTCTTGGGCATCGACCTATGGCGCAGCCGCGACCAATCCGGTAATGACATCGAGGCCACCAAACACAACGCGCGAGTCTGCGGGGTTGAGGATCGGGTTGAACTCAACACCGGCAACATCACTACGTTGCCCTATGACGACGGGCAATTCGATCTTGTCGTCTCCAGCCTTGCCATCCACAATTTGAAGGCTCTCGAAGATCGTCGGCAAGCGATCGCCGAGGCCGTACGAGTACTCGAGCCTGGTGGCAAGATCATCATCGCTGATATCAGTCACGCCGAGGAATACGCGGACTGGCTCACCGAGGCCGGTATGGAATCAGTGACACTGCAGGACCTGGGCGTACGCGGCTGGTGGGGTGGGCCATGGATGCCAACCAGCGCGGTGACCGCCAACCGCCCGGGTCGATCAAACGCCAGGGCCTAGCCGATCATCGCTTAACGGCGACCAGCAGCCCGTCACCGACGGGAAGTAGCGAAGCGACCAAATCCTCGTTGTCCTTCACCGCGTCGAGCGCATTGCGAATTGCCTCGGTCTCGGAGTCGATGTTGCTGCCATCCGCCGTTCGGTCATGCCAAAGCGCATTGTCGATGGCGAGTACGCCGCCGCGCCGAAGCAACCGCAGACTCTCCTCCACGTACTCGGCGTACTCACCCTTGTCCGCGTCGACGAACACCATGTCGTAGGCACCGTCACTGAGCCGGGGCAGCACGCTGAGCGCAGGTCCGGCGATCAACCGGAAGCGCTGCGTCGGAATGCCGATGGCCAAGAACGCCTCACGGGCTGCCTGTTGATGCTCCGGCTCGATGTCGACACTGGTCAATACGCCGTCCGGCTGCATGCCCGCAAAGAGTGCTAGGCCGGATACCCCTGATCCGGTGCCGACCTCAACGACCGTCTTCGCTTGCACGACTTTGGCGAGGAAAGTCAGTGCCGTAGCCGATCCCCGGCCGATTGGTGCCACGCCGAGTTGCTCGGCTCTGTTACGAGCCTGCGTCGCCTGCTCAGACTCACCGACGTAATTCTCAGCAAATGCCCATGACCCAGGCTTGGGTGCAGCTTTGGGTGAGGTCTTGCCAGCGAAGAAATTCACGAATCTGAGCCTATCGAAACGGCCCCCTTGTGAACCCTACGATGGCGGCATGAGCCATACCGTCGTCGCCGAACTCGTCGCGGCCGTGATGAAGGTCGAGGTCGAGGTGGGCCAGATGGTAGCGGCCGAGGACCCCGTGGTGATCTTGGAGTCGATGAAGATGGAGATCCCCGTCCTCGCCGACGTTGCCGGCTCGGTCACCGAGATCGTTGTAGCCGCAGGTGATGTAGTCAATGACGGTGACCCTCTGGTAGTGATCAAGATCAATAATCGCTAGCGCACCTGGTGGTTTCGGCAGCCGAAGGGTGACAGCGCCCTCGCTAAGATGACGGGCATGTCCTCCTCACCCTCCGAGCCGCCTTTTGGCCGGCTGCTGACGGCGATGGTGACTCCATTCGGACCGGACGCATCCTTGGACCTTGACGCAGCGGCTGGACTCGCAAGCTATTTGGTCGATGAACTCGGCAATGACGGGCTGGTGATCAGCGGTACCACAGGAGAGTCCCCGACTACGTCAGACGCAGAGAAGGCAGATTTGTTGCGCGTCGTGCTGGACGCTGTCGGTGATCGGGCATCGATTATCGCGGGCGTCGGTACCTTCAACACAGAGCACACCCTGGAACTGGCCGCAACCGCCGCCAAGGTCGGAGCACATGGTCTGCTTGTCGTCACGCCTTACTACTCCAAACCGCCGCAGGCTGGAATCGCCGAGCATTTCCGGCGGATCGCCGATGCCACCGACGTGCCGGTAATGCTCTACGACATTCCGGGACGAGCGGCTGTGGCCATAGCCACCGACACCATGCTGCGACTGGCCGAACACCCGCGAATCGTCGCGGTCAAGGACGCGAAGGGCGATCTGGCCTCATCCGCGCGAGTCATTGCGCACACCGATATTGCCTACTATTCCGGCGACGATGCGATGACCTTGCCACTGTTGTCGGTAGGCGCCGTTGGGGTGGTCGGCACTTCGACGCATTTCAGTGCGGCCGGGACAAAGCAGCTGATCGAGGCGTACTTGGCAGGCGACGTCGCCACGGCGCTCCGTTTGCATCAGCAGCTGCTGCCCATCTATACCGGCGTCTTCGCTACCCAAGGTTGCATCCTGGTGAAGGCCGGCTTGAAGTTGCAGGGTCGCGATGTGGGAGGTTTGCGGTCGCCATTGATCGAGGCCACCCCAGCTGAAATCGACGGCCTGCGCTCCGCCCTAGCCGCAGCCGGCCTGCAAACTGGCGAAGTGGTCTCAACCGACTGAAGCCCGTCCCCTGCGCAAGTGGTCATGCCCGACGTCAGCTGCGAAGATTTTCTTGTCGCTCGTGACTACTTTCGAGTAAAAGCGACCCGGAGACTCTCGAGAGGAACGCGGCCTTGGCCCGTAGCGTTGGCAGATTGTGAGGAACGACACGGTCGCGCACAGCCAATTGCCAGGTTTCATTCAGGGCATTGCCAGGATGGCAAGCAACAATAAGGCGTTCAGGCTGAACCTATTCGGTCGCGCCGAACACTGTAGGGAGGTCGAATCCATGGCGGAGTGGCCCGCCCCTGATCCTCAGGCCTGGCAGCCGCCTGCCCCTACGACTTCCCAGCCTGATCCGGCCCCGTGGGTACCTCCGACCTGGGAAGAACTGGTTCGTGATCATGGTGCGCGGGTCTACCGGCTGGCCTATCGGCTCACCGGCAATCCTCATGATGCTGAAGACCTCACTCAAGATGTCTTCGTTCGGGTGTTCCGCTCACTACACCGCTTTCAGCCTGGGACGTTCGAAGGTTGGCTGCATCGGATTACCACCAACTTGTTCCTCGACGGCGCACGACGGCGGCAGAAGATCCGTTTCGACGGTCTAGCCGACGGTTCGGCGGAACGCCTGCCGAGCTCCTGGCCCAATCCTTCCGACCAACTGGCTGATGCCGATCTAGACCACGACGTCGCTGCCGCCCTCTCGGCTTTGCCGCCGGAATTTCGTGCAGCCGTGGTGCTGTGCGACATCGAGGGCCTGAGCTATGAGGAGATCAGCCAGGTTCTTGATATCAAGATCGGAACCGTACGGAGCAGGATTCACCGTGGCCGGGCTCAGCTGCGCAGTGCGCTGGCCCATCGCCGACCGACCGGGGAACGACTGCGATATCTAGGGGTTGAGGTCGAGTCCGGCGAGATATCCGGTCGTACGACCTCCAAGTTGGTCAGTCTGGAGCCTGCGAGGTCGGCGTGAGGGATGCGCCGTGCGCTGAACTCGCCGAGTTGCGATCAGCGTTCGTGGATGGAGCCTTGAACGACACCGATCGTGATCGTCTCCTTCGTCACCTTGTCGACTGCATCGACTGCCGCCGCGACATCGAGGATCTTCGTGCGGTACGCGAGCTTTTGAATCAGAGCAAGACCGAGCCGGGCGCGACGCCTACTGATCTTTCGATGCGGCTCGTCTCCATAGCCGGCACAGAATCGGTTGCGCCGCTGTGGACCAGGCCCTTCCGGCGTACAGCCGGACCCCGCACATCACTCACTCAGGGCTTGCCCAGCCGCCGTCGCACAGTCAAATTACGTGCCACCGCCGCCGTAGTGGCCGTTGGGGCGACGGTCACTGCCATGGGAGCCGTCGGGTATGGCGCCGCGCCCAGCCTGGCGGCAATCAATGATCCGACGAGCGAGGCGCAAGCAGCTTTTTCATCCTCGTTGGGACAGTTTCCCCTCGCCGGCGACGCACTCAATGCGGTGATTGGAGCTGATTCGAACCGCCTAACGGCGAGCGCGTCAGCGCCGCTGCAGCCCCCCGCTGTCCCGTCCGGGCCGACCCTGAGCTCCGCGGTGGCACGGGCGACGATGCAGCGAGCTGTTCACGCCGCTCATTCGGTCAGCTACTCGGGCAGCCAATCGTTCCTGGCGTATCGCGACAGTGGCGTCATTGTGGCGCAGGTTCAGGTAGATTCGCGCGCCGGTCAGGGCAGCCAGGTCATGGTGAACAATCAGACGGGTCAGCAGCTGCTCAAGGGATTCACGCCCTCGGTGATTTCCTCGCGAGTGGTCGATGAAGAGCTACTCGGCCTGCTGGTTCGCAACTATCAGCTCAGTGCTACCCACGGCGCGAATGTCGCCGGGCGCAGCGCGACCTTGGTGACCGCAATCCCTGATGGCAGTTACGCTGCAGCGGCCCGCTGGTGGGTTGACGACGCGACGGGCATTGTGCTCTGGCAAGAAACTTACGACGAGAACGGAGCGGTCGATCTGTCGTACGGATTCACCTCCGTTTCCCTCAGCCGCCGGGACAGCATCCTGGAGCATTTGCCGCCCCGGCTAGCGGTCCCTCGGACCAGTACCTCGCTGACCATCTCATCGGCTGCTGAACTTGGCGCTTCAGGATGGTCGGCTCCCCGCAAGCTGGCTGACCTGTCGCTGGTCAAGCTACGCAGCGACCGAGCCTGGAACCCGGATGTCCTACAACTGGTCTACAGTGACGGCCTCACCACGATCAGCGTGTTCGAACAGCGGGGGCAGCTGACCACTGTGCCGGGAGGTTCGCAGTGGGATGCCTCCCTAGGGGCACACGTGCGCCGCGGCGCGTCGGATGTCGCGACATGGCAGTCCGGTGATCTTGTCTTTACGGTCGTCACGGATGGCACTGCAGGAGCACTTGGTGACGCTGTCGCGTCACTGCCTCACGACGACAAGGCGATGCCGACTACGCTTGGCCGCATCAAGGCTGGATGGGCGAGGATTCTGTCCGATGTGAAGGGTTAAGTCGTGGTGGATGAGAAGCGTCCCACGGGTGAGGCCGAAGGTGAACCATCGGACTCTCGCTACTTTGGGCCGTTCGGCGAGCCGCCGCGCATAACCTCAGACACCGCAGCTTCGTACGATCCCATTCCAACCTTCGGCGCGCCCACCTGGGCGCCGCCGAGTGGCGAGCCGGTGCAGGCCGGTCCGCCGGGTGCTGCTGTCTCATCAGCGACGACGGCGATCCTGCCCTCGGGGCGTACGGGTCGTCGTCCACGTTCAGCGTCAATAATCGCCATCGCAGCAGCTACCGCACTGGTGATCGGCGGAGCCGCAGGATTCGGCGGAGCTGCGCTCGCGGGGCGGACCGTGCCTTCCGCTGCTACGACGGCCAATCCTTCGGCACCAATCGGCCCTGGTGTCACCCGCGAGCCAGTACCACCACCGCCGACAAGTGCCAACACCGTTGAGATCGCCAAGCGAGTGCTACCAGCAACGGTGATGATTCAGGTCGGGCGTGGCACCGGATCCGGGTTCTTGATCGACCGCGAAGGTCGCATTGTCACCAACAATCACGTAGTGGCTGGTGCAACGGACGGCTCGAGGATTCGAGTCGTCTATTCCGATGGCCGCAAAGTCAACGCCGTTCTTGTCGGACGGAGCCCCTCCTACGACATTGCGGTGATCAAGGCGAGTGGAGCGGGATCTGTGCAGCCAATCGAGTTGGGTGACTCCGAGCAAGTCCAAGTCGGGGAACCCGTGATCGCAGCCGGCTCTCCGCTTGGCCTCGCCGGGACGGTGACAGAGGGCATCGTCTCCGCACGAAACCGTCCGGTCGTGGTCAGTGAAAGCAGCGACGCGGACGCACCAACCGCATACATCAATGCGATTCAAACTGATGCACCGATCAATCCGGGTAGTTCAGGCGGCCCTCTCGTGGACGCGGGCGGCCGCGTGATCGGAGTGAACTCCGCGATCCTGACCTTCGGGTCCAGCCCCAACATCGGGCTCGGTTTTGCAATCCCGATCAACCAAGTCGCCACCATCGCGAACCTGTTGATCAAGAACGGTAAAGCGACCTATCCGGTGATCGGCGCCAGCGTGCAGGATGGCAACGTGGGCGTCGAGTTGAGCGCCGTCGACCCAGGAGGCCCCGCCAGCAAGGCAGGTCTGCGCGTCAAGGACTTGATCACCAGCGTCGATGGTCATCAGATCGACACCATGGAGGAGCTGATCGTCGATATCCGCACCCGTCGACCAGGCGACGTGGTGGTCTTGGACTACGCTCGCGGCACGACACGTAGCCAAGCCCGCGTTACGTTGGGCGGCAGGGAGGGCTGAGCGTGACCCCGCTGTTGCTGGACATCAACGCGCCCGAGTTCGTGCTGCTACTGGTCATCGCGATCATCTTGTTCGGGCCGGAGCGCTTGCCTGATCTTGCTCGCAAGGCAGCTCGGCTATTGCGCTACCTTCGGGCCGTGGCCGGCAACGCCCAGCAGCAGCTGAGCAAGGAACTGGGTCCGGATTTCGAGAACCTCGATTTTCGTGATCTGAACCCCAGGGCCTTCGTACAGAAGCATCTACTCGACAATGTCGAGCCCATCATCGCCGACGTCAAATCTGAGGTGGCCGATGTCGGCAAGACGATCAACAGTTCGCCGACGGACGTGACCGAGGCGATCAATTCCAGCCAGGATCACAGTCCCGGAGGTCCTCAGGACGTCATGGATGGGACCAACGGCCACCGTGCCAAGAATTTGACGCCTTTTGATCTTGAAGCGAAGCTTGTGCCCTGAGCCTGTCGAAGGGCACCGCATGGCGCTTCGACAAGCTCAGCGCGCAGCTAGGTTCTTGCCTGTGCCCTGAGCCTGTCGAAGGGCACCGCATGGCGCTTCGACGAGCTCAGCGCGCAGCTAGGTTCTTGCCTGTGCCCTGAGCCTGTCGAAGGGCACCGCACGGCGCCTCGACGAGCTCAGCGCATGTCAGCGCCCGGCGGGTGTTATACCGAGTTGTTTGCCAAGGAGATTACGGCCGCGCTTGACAAGCGTGTCAGCAAGCGAACGAAGAGCACGGCCGGCGGGCTGGTCCGGATCGGTCTCGACCAGCGGTACGCCTGCGTCACCGGCAGCACGTAATTGCGGGTCGAGCGGTATCTGCGCGAGCAGCGGCACCGGGTAACCGAGGCGGGTACTCAATGTCTGCGCGACGTCGTTGCCGCCGCCGGTACCGAAGACATCGTGGGTATGCTCCTGGCCGCAGTGCGGGCAGGTGATCACCAGGTGCGACATGTTCTCGACGACACCCAGCACGTGCTGATTCATCATTGACGCCATCGTGCCCGCCCTCTCGGCCACTTCCGCGGCGGCCGCCTGCGGCGTGGTGACGACCAGGACCTCGGCGTTCGGCAGCTTTTGACCGAGCGAAATCGCTACGTCACCCGTGCCTGGTGGCAGGTCAATGAGGAGGTAGTCGAGGTCGCCCCAATAGACATCAGCCAGCATTTGGGTGAGTGCTCGATCCAGGATCGGACCGCGCCAGGCAACGACTTGGTCGCGACGTGGCTTGAGCATGCCGATCGAGATCACTTTGAGGTTGCGGACCGGCACTGGCATGATCATGTCCTCGACGGCGGTGGGCCGTGAGTCAGCGATGCCGAGCATGGCTGGCACTGAGTGGCCGTAGATGTCGGCATCAAGGATGCCCACTTTGCGCCCTGGGGCCGCCAGCGCTCGCGCGAGGTTCACCGTGACTGATGACTTTCCGACCCCGCCCTTGCCGGAGGCGACGGCAATGACTTCGGTCAGAGAATCGGGCCTAGCGAACGGAATCTCACGTTCCGCCTGGCCGCCCTTGAGCAGATCGCGTAACGCCGCCCGCTGCTCATCCGACATGACGCCCAGGTCCACCTCGACCGCTGTCACTCCGGATATGGCACCGACCGCGGCGGTCACGTCGCGGTGCAGTGTGTCACGCATCGGACACCCGGCAACAGTCAGCAGCACTCGTACCCGAGCCCGGCCCGTGGCGTCCACTGCGATGTCGTCGACCATGCCGAGGTCGGTGATTGGCCGGCGGATTTCAGGATCGTCCACCCGATGCAACGCTTGGCGGATTTGTGGCACCAGGGGATGCTCAGCGGTGGACATTGCGGACGCGGAACTGGATGCTTGGTCGTGCACGGACCCAGCCTAGGTGAGTCACCCTGAGGCGACGTCCTCGCTGTCCAGCTCGGCCAGAATGGCCCGCAGCTCGGTTCTGAGCTCCGATCGTAGGTAGTCCCGAGTAGCCAGCTCTCCCACCGACATTCTCAGGCTGGCGATCTCTCGTGCCAGAAAGTCCATGTCGGCTCGGCTCTGGGATGCCTGTTCGCGGTCACGCTCTGCGATAACGCGATCGCGGGCTTCCTGCCGGTTCTGAGCGAGCAAGATCAGCGGCGCGGCGTAGGAGGCCTGCAGGGACAAGATCAAGGTCAAGAAGATGAACGGGTAGGCATCGAAATGTGGTCGCGGAGGGCCGTACGGCAGATTCCAGAGAATCCACACCACGATGACGACTGTCATGCCGAACAGGAACCGGGCGGTCCCCATGAATCGCGCGAAGGCTTCCGCAAATTTGCCAAAGGCCTCCCGATCGACCCTGATCGAGGGGATCGTCGACCGCCGGCGGCGGCCCGGCGTGTTGAGTCGCTCGGCTTCGCGCGCGGCTCTAGCCATGCGTGATCACTCCCGCGTCCGGCCTCGTCGACACCGCATCGAGCTCAGTGCCACGCCAGTCCTCGGGCAGCATGTGATCAAGGACGTCGTCCACAGTAATTGCGCCAATCAGTCGATGGTCAGCATCAACGACCGGAGCATTCACCAGGTTATACGTCGCGAAATAGCGGCTGACTTCATTGACGTTGGCCTGATCGGTGAGCGTCTCCAGCTCGCTGTCGATCAAGGCTGAGACGAGTGTCGAAGGCGGCTCGCGTAGCAACCGCTGGAAGTGCACGGCACCGACGAAGCGACCGGTCGGAGTGTCCAGGGGTGGGCGGCAAACGTAGACCATGCACGCTAGGGCAGGCGTCAGCTCCGCATCTCTGATCCGAGCCAGCGCGTCGGCGACAGTGGCATCGGGTGGCAAGATCACCGGTTCGGGCGTCATCATGCCGCCGGCAGTGGACTCCGCATAGCGAAGCAAGCGTCGTACATCCTTAGCCTCTTCTGGCTCCATGCGTCCTAACAGCACCTCGGCCAGTTCTGGGGCCAGGTCGGCGATCAAGTCTGCAGCGTCGTCCGGATCCATCTCCTCCAAGATGTCTGCAGCGCGCTCGGTGTCGAGCTGGGAGATCAACTGCACCTGCTCATCTTCAGGCAGCTCTTCCAAAGCGTCAGCCAGCTTGTGATCATCAAGCGCGGACGCGACTTCGGCTCGACGCTCGCGGGACATCTCGTGCAGTTCCCGGGCGATGTCGGCAGCCTTCATGTCCTCCATCGCGGCCAGTAGCTGATCGGTGCCCTGGCCGCGATCGAACGCCAAGATCTTGATCGCGGACCAGTCCACGATGGTGACATGGCCGCGCCGGCCAAACCGCCGGCGGCTTCCTGCTTCCCGCAGTGCCACCTGCGACAACTCCCAGTCATAGGAGCGGATGGGCCGCATCGCAACATCGAAGATGACCGCTGGCGCCGCATGATCGGTACGCTCCACAGTCAGGTCGAAGAGGTCGTCGATCACCAGCATCTCCGACTCCCGACGCTCGAAGCGACGGGTGTTGACGACACCACTGATCACCACCTGGAAGCCGTCGATGCTGCGTACCCGGGCCATCGGAATGAAGATCCGGTGACGCGCGAACAACTCGACGACCAAACCCTTCACCCGCGGCGCGCGTCCGGCAGCCCGTCGTTGCACGACAACGTCGCGCTCCTTTCCCACCTGGTCCCCTGCGCCGTCGAGGACTGGCAGGCCCCGGATGCGTGAGATGAAGACCGAGGGTGCGCTGGCTGCCACGCTTCGATTATCACAGCCCGACTGCGCCACATCGTGAACGTCGCGATCTCCTCGAGGCGGCTGTTCTTGGTCACGTGCTCGTTTCCGTCCGCGCCGGGCAGCAACGACCTCGCACTACCTCCTCGGCTAGGGTCGGGAACATGGCAGCAGCCGAGATGATCAGCTTCAAGGATCTCTGCATCGATGCCGTGGATGCAGAGCTGCAAGCGAGGTTCTGGGCTGCGGCACTCGGGCTTCGCGTTGAGCCGGCGGGTAGCGATTTCCGGCTGGTCGACGATGTAGCCGAGCACACGTTGTGGGTGAACAAGGTGCCCGAGTCGCGAACGGTCAAACAGCGAGTGCATCTCGATGTGCACGTCGCGGCAGTCTCTGATCTCACCCAGCTTGGTGCTGTCATTCTCGATCGGACCGAGCGTTGGACGGTATTGGCCGATCCCGAGGGCGGTGAGCTATGCGCCTTCGTACGGGATGCCGACGCGTTGCCCGACTACCGGGTCTACGAGGTGGTCGTCGACGCCGCCGATCCGTTCTCGATTGCATCGTGGTGGGCCGAGCGTTACGCCGCGGATGTCTGTCAAGATCAAGATCAAGGTTTCTCATGGATCGACCGGGTGGAAGGAATGCCCTGGCCGATGGTCTTCCAACTGGTTCCTGAGTCAAAGACAGTTAAAAATCGCATGCACTGGGATGTCTGGGGTGACACCGAAACCTTCCTCGCGGCCGGTGCCCGACTGCTCCGCAGTCGTGACGACGAAATCGGCTGGGATGTGCTCGCCGACCCTGAAGGTAACGAGTTCTGCGTGTTTACCCGACCTGACATCTGACAGCCTGTACACAGTCGAGAGCACGGGATCACGAGTAAATTGGGATGGCGAACCTTCAGGAGGACCCCATGGCCAGCCCGCCGCGGCAGTTCGGCTCGCTCTTCGAGCTGCAGTTTCCCCAGTCGGTCGGGATCTACAGCAGTTACGAGGACGCGCAGAAAGCGGTCGATTTCTTGGCGGACTCCAAATTTGAAGTGCAGAATCTGGCGATCGTAGGTACCGACCTCAAGTCGGTCGAGCGGGTACTCGGCCGACGCAACTGGGGCACTGTGATCACCCAGGGCTTGCAATCAGGCATCTCTACCGGGTTGCTTGTCGGCTTGGTGATGTTGATCTTCACTCGACCCTCGAGCATCTTGCTGTTGCTGTTGGTATCACTGGCGATTGGCGTCGCGCTGGGCATCGGATTCAGCGCCGCGGCGTACGCGATGAGCCGCGGCCGGCGGGACTTCACCTCGGTGACCCAGACGATCGCGACGAAGTACGAGGTGCTCTGCGAGCACAAGGTTGCCGCCCAGGCTCGCGAGATGTTGCAGGGCATGCCTGGGGCGCGAGCAGCCGCATTTGAATAAGGTTCCCTTTGCGTTTCTCCGCACAAGTCCACGAATGAGAGCGCGTGCCCCGGATTTGAGCTCGATTCGTGGCGTTGTGCGGAGAAACGCAGCTATCTTCCCCAGATCCTGGAGATCCAGGCTTCGACTTCAGCGCTGCTGCTGGGCAACATGCCGGACAGATTCTCGCAGCCGTCGGAAGTGATCAAGATGTCGTCCTCGATCCTGACCCCAATCCCGCGCAACGGCTCGGGCACTAGCTGATCATCCGGCTTGAAGTAGAGTCCGGGCTCGACGGTGATGATCATGCCCGGTTGCAGGACCCCCTCACGGTAGTTCTTCAGCCGGGCCTGCGCGCAATCATGAACATCAATGCCGAGGTGATGAGATGTGCCGTGAACCATCCAACGCCGATACTGACCGCCATCCTCGCCAAGCGCCTCCGCAACGCTGACTGGCAGGAGCCCCCAATCGTCGAGGTGCTGAGCGATCACCGCTATTGCCGCCTGATGGACATCGGCAAAACGGGCACCCGGGCGTGCCGCCGCAATTCCTGCCTGCTGGGCTTCATGGACGGCGTCATAGACCATCCGCTGCTCGTCGCTGAAGGTGCCATTGATCGGCAGCGTCCGGGTGATGTCTGCTGTATACAACGAATCGAGCTCGATGCCGGCGTCCAGCAATAGCAGCTCGCCTTCGGCAAGATCACCGTCGTTGCGAATCCAGTGCAAGGTACACGCATGATCACCAGCTGCTGCGATCGTGTCGTATCCCACGGCATTGCCCACATGCCGCGCGTGCAAGCCGATGATTCCTTCAATCCAGCGTTCTCCTCGTCCCCGCTGAACCGCTTCTGGAAGATCGGCGACGACTTTCTCGAACGCGATCCCCGTTTGTCGGCAGGCCTCACGCATTTCACTGATCTCGTAGGAATCCTTGATCAATCGAAGCTCACTGAGCATCATCGCAAGTTCACGATCTGATTCCGCAGTCGCCGATCGCTGTTGATCATCCTCAGCGGTGCCGCGAATGTCGGAGATCAGTTGTTGGGTTTCGGCATCCAGGTCTGTTGCGAGAACTCGCAGCGGCGTGGTGTCGGCGTTCTTGCGCAAATGATCTTCCAGATCCGAGAGCGACGCGCATCCGATGCCGCAGAGCGCGCTCATCTCCTCAACAGACGCCCGGCGGCCGACCCAAAGTTCGCCAAAGCGGCTGTCCGCATAGAACTCTTCGGAATCTCGCGGCGCACGGGGCCTGAAGTAGAGCGTGGCCTCGTGGCCGGAGTCTGTGGGCTCGAGTACGAGTACGGCGTCGGGCTCTCGATCCGTGCCAAGACCTGTCATATGTGCGAAGGCCGAGTGCGGACGGAAGCGGTAGTCGGTGTCATTGGCGCGTACCTTGAGCCCGCCGGCGGGAATGATCAGCCGCTGACCGGGAAACTGAGCACTGATCCGCTCCCGACGGCGACGGGCGGGAGCGGCTGCCGCACGCTCGTTCGGAAGTTCGTTCTCCTCGGGCGCCCAGCCCTCGACGATGAACTTCTTGAAGGCTTCAGAGAAGGGAGTCTGGCGGTTCGGCAGATGTGGCCGACGATCACTCACGGCTGCCATTCTTTCACTGGAGCGATACGGTGAACGCCATGCCGACGAGCCTCTATCTGGTCCGGCACGGAGAGACCGAATGGAGTCTGTCCGGCCAGCACACCTCGATCACCGACCTGCCGCTCACCGAGCATGGGGAGCAGCAGGCGCGCGCGCTGCACGGCCGTTTGAACCCGCAAGATTTCCAGTTGATTCTCAGCAGCCCGCGCGGCAGGGCTCGTCGCACGGCGGAACTTGCCGGATTCGACGGCCCGTACGAGCCGGAGGTCGACCGCGACCTCGCCGAGTGGTTCTACGGCAACTATGAGGGCAGGACCAGCAAGGAGATCTGGCAGACGCACCCGGGCTGGACCATCTGGAGCGGCGACGTGCCCGGTGGGGAATCGACGACCCAGGTCGCCAGCAGGCTCGATCGGGTGATCTCGCGGGTGCGGAAGTCAGGGGTCGAGCGGGCCATTTGCTTCGGACACGGCCATGCACTCCGAGCACTGACGATGCGCTGGCTAGGCCTGGACCTGCACCTGGGCGTGCATTTTCCGCTGAATACCAGCACTGTGTCGGTGTTGGGCGAGGATCGGGGCGAGCCCGCCCTCGAGCGGTGGAACGCCTTGCCGTAGACCGAACCAGTTCGGTGATCTCAGCACGTATCTAATCGCTGGCTACGCGACTCCGCCGTTTGCGAACCTCTGAAGTCGGCGAAAGGAACCTAATGGGCTTCGTTGAAGACACCCTTGCCGTACCCCGCCCGGATGAGCTCGCGGTACTCGACCTACCGCGGAGACAGCGTTACCACTCGTCGCCGGACTCCTGGCAGGACGAGGTGGTCTACTTCCTATTGGTCGATCGGTTCAGCGACGCGGCAGAGGGCAACCGGCCGCTGCTCGATCGCTCGAAACTTGCGGACGCCCGCCCTGATCACAGCAATGGAGAACCGTGGCGCTGGGACAGCTGGGCGACATCGGGGAGTGATCGTTATCAGGGCGGGAGCTTGGCTGGAGTCACCAGCAAGCTCGACTACCTTCAGGGCCTAGGCGTGACGACGGTGTGGCTGAGCCCAGTCTTACGACAGCGCGGACATCTCGACACCTATCACGGGTACGGGGTGCAAGACTTCCTGGACGTCGATCCACGGTTCGGCACCCGGAACGACCTGGTGGAACTCATCAGCCAGGCACACCAGCGAGGGCTGCGGGTGCTGCTCGATGTGATCTTCAACCACTCAGGTGCGAACTGGCTCTACCCACCTGGTATTTCAGGCGGGGAGCTCAAGCCCGCGTACACCAGCGGCCAATACGCGTTTGGCGAGTGGCGGGGCGACGAGGGCCAGTCGATTCCCGGCATCGTGGGCCGAGAAGACGGGGCGTGGCCTCGCGAGTTCCAAGACCCGGCTCGTTACACCCGGGCTGGCACCGGCAGTCTCGACGCAAGCAGGTTTCCCGACGTTGATGATGCTGAGTTCCGCCGTACCGACTTCGAAGACTTGCGTGACTTCGCGCTCGACGCTCCGGGAACGCTGAATTTCCTGGCGCGGGCGTACATGTATTGGATCGCACTCACTGATTGCGACGGCTTCCGGATCGATACCGTCAAGCACGTCAGCTATGAGCAGGCACGGAACTTCTGCGGGGCGGTCAAGGAATTCGCCACCAACCTCGGTAAGCGGGATTTCTTCTTGGTTGCTGAGGTCCCAGACGACGACTTCGCCAGCCGCTATCTCAATGCGGTTGGCCGGAACTTGAATGCGGCTCTGGACATCAGCGGCGGCCGGCTCGCGTTGCGAGATCTCTGCCGAGGGCGTGCCGACCCGGCTCGCTATTTCAGCAGCTTCGATGTCGGCTCTGCACCGCTCGGCTCCCATCGCAATCTGGGTGACAAGCTGATGTCGGTACTTGATGATCATGATCACGTGTACGGCGAAAAGCTGCGGTTTGCAGCGAGCGCGGCAAATGATCATGAAGCAACTGCCGCCACAGCAGTTCAGTTGCTGACCCTCGGCATTCCGTGTCTCTACTACGGAACCGAACAAGGGTTTGCCGGTCCCGAGGAGGCTGAGCGGCGCTGGTTGCCTGGTTGGGGTGGCCATGATCGCTATCTGCGCGAAGCGATGTTTGGGCCTCGATTCCCGCGAGCTCACGGCCGTGCGGGGGTTCCTGGCCTGGCCGCCGGAAACGGCCTTGATCATGAATTGCCCGGCTTCGGACCGTTCGGTACGGCGGGCGCTCATTGCTTTGACTCTGATCACCCGCTCTACCGTCGCATCGCCGCAATCACAGCGGTCCGCGGCGGCTTCCCGGTATTGCGCTTGGGCCGTCAGTACCTGCGATCAGTCTCGATCTTCGGCGAGCCGTTCGGCTCAGCGCGGGCTGACGAGCTGTTCGGCTGGTCCCGAATTCTGGTGGACGAGGAGGCGCTTTGTGTCGTCAACCCCAACGGGTCGGATGCTCGGGGTGCAGCCGTGCTAGTTGACGCGCAGCTCAACCCGCCGGGCTCGGCGTTCACCGTGATCATGAACACTGCTGAGGCAGCTGGGGGAGTGGGCGCGACCCATCTCGTCGGTAGCCAGGTGCCGGTACGCCGTGCGGCGTCGGGTGCGGCGTACCTAGAGATCCGCGACGTGGGTCCGAGCGAGGCGCTCGTACTCGTCAACCGGCCCTGACCGCGGAACTCCCGATCACCTAAGGTGGTGCGCGCGGGTGAGAAATGGGCTCGTCTTTTCGAGGAGGATGAGAGCGATCAGGGCCGACAAAGGTGCGCAGCTGCGCCTGCTGGATTTGCAGACCGTCGACACGACACTCGCGCAACTCGGCCATCGCCGTCAGACGCTGCCTGAGCATGCGCTGATCGCCAAGCTGCAGACCCAGCGTTCGGCGCTGGCCTCAGACTTGATCGCCGCCGAGACCGCGATCTCCGATCTTGAGCTGGAGCAGACCAAGGCTGAGAGCGACCTCGAGCCGGTGCGCGAGCGGCTCACCCGAAACCAGGCACGGATTGCCAACGGCACGGTGGCTGATCCCAAGGCGCTGTCGTCAATGGTGGAAGAGGTCAGTCACCTGAAGAAACGTATCAATGATCTTGAAGACGCCGAGCTCGAGGTGATGGAGCAGTTGGAGGCGGCGGTCACTGACCGGGAGAAGTTACTTGCCCGAATGGCGCAGATTGACGACGACTTGGGAAAGACCGTCGCTGAACGTGACCGCCAGCTTGCGGCGCTCGATGGCGAGATGGGTGGGTTACGGACCGAGCGAGCTGGCCTTGCTCCGCTGATACCGGCCGATCTGCTCACCCTCTACGACAGGATCGGTGCCAACCACGGCGGTGTTGGCGCGGCAGAGCTCCGGCGGCGACGCTGCACCGGCTGCCAGCTGGAGATCAACGCGGCTGACCTGCGCGCATTCTCCGCTGCAGCCGAAGACGAAGTGCTGCGCTGTGAAGAGTGCGGCCGCATTCTGATCCGGACGCCGGAGTCAGGTCTGTAATGGCGGGGCGACCAACCGACACGCAGAACGGGCCCGGCTTCTTCGATGAGCCGGCGGCGCCCGCGAGGACAACGTCGGGCCGCCTCTTGATCGTTGAGGCAGACGGCGGATCGCGCGGCAATCCCGGACCGGCGGCGTACGGTGCGGTGATACGCGACCCAGAGACTTCGAAGGTCCTGGCAGCCGAAGGTCTGACCATCGGGCGGGCGACCAACAACGTTGCCGAGTATCGCGGCCTGATTGCCGGACTCGAGATGGCCCGCGAGCTGGATTCGGGGGCCGCACTCGAGGTGCGGATGGATTCCAAGTTGGTGATCGAGCAGATGGCCGGCCGGTGGAAAATCAAGCATCCCGACATGAAGCCGTTAGCGCTGCAGGCAGCCAAGCTGCGTCCCGCCGTGGTGACCTGGACATGGATACCGCGGGAACACAACAAAGCCGCCGACACGCTGGTAAACCGCGCGCTGGATGGCGACCCCGTTCCGCGGCAGTACCTGGCCGACAGGCCCAGCTGACTGGCAAGCAGGCTGATTGGATCCGCGCCGAGCGAGCTTGGCGAGCGACGCAATAGGCACAGCCCAGCTAAATGCGCCCTGAGCCCGTCGAAGGGCCGGCCTCCCCTTAGGCTGCGGTCATGCCTGCCCCGCAGCTCGGACGGCCGCCGGCCGTACCTGAGGAGTTGGCCAAGGGCTTGGCGGCTATCCGGGAAGCCGCCGAAGTGCCAGGCGCCTTTCCTCTTGAAGTGCAGAAAGCAGCAGAGCAGGCTGCCGCCGAACCGCAGCTCCCTGATCTTGATCGGACCGATCTGGAGTTGATTACGATCGACCCAGCCGGTTCTCGTGATCTTGATCAGGCACTGCATATCGCCCGAGGTCCGAGTGGTGACTTCGTGGTCTCCTACGCTATTGCCGACATCGCCGCCTTCGTCCAATCAGGCGATCCTGTCGATCGTGAGGCACATCGCCGCGGCACCACCCTCTATGCGCCGGACTGTCGCACTCCGCTGCATCCAGAGGTGCTCAGCGAAGGGGCGGCCAGCTTGCTACCGAACGAAGTCCGACCTGCCCTGTTGTGGACAATCAAGCTCGATCATCGCGGCGAGATGGTGTCTGCGGAGGTTGCTCGAGCCAAGGTTCGCAGTCGGGCTCAGCTGAGCTATCGCGAGGCGCAGGCCGAGATCGATGGCGGGAGGCCCCGCGAGATTCTGGTGCTGCTCAAGCTGGTCGGCCAGTGGCGTGAGATCCGGGAACGTGATCGCGGCGGAGTGAGCCTCAAGATCCCGCAGCAGGAGATCCAACCTAGTGGAGCTGGCTGGACTCTCGGGTTCCGCGCCCCGGAGCCGGTGGAAGGGTGGAACGCGCAGATCTCGCTGCTTGCCGGGATGGGGGCCGCACACATCATGCTGTATGGCCAGGTAGGCATTCTGCGGACCATGCCGCCAGCCGATGCCTATTCGCTCGGCCGGCTGCGCCAGGTCGCCAAGGCGCTACGGATCGTCTGGCCACCGGAGATGGACTACCCCGACTTCGTGCGTGCGCTGAGCCCGAGTCGGCCCGATCAAGCAGCTATGCTCAACGCCTCCACCAGGTTGTTCCGAGGTGCTGGCTATCGAAGCTTCAGTGGCGGCGTCCCCGACGACGCGGAACACGCCGCGCTTGCCAGCGACTATGCCCACACCACGGCGCCGATACGTCGACTTGTTGATCGCTACTCAGGTGAAATCTGTGCCGCCTTGTGCGCAGACCAGCCGATACCGGCGTGGGTCTTGCGTGATCTTGATGCGCTGCCCGACCAGATGGCGGCCGCGGAGCGGCGAGCCAAAAAGTACGAGAAAGCGATCATCGATCTGCTCGAGGTCTATCTGTTGGCAGACCGGGTCGGGCAGACGTTTCTAGGCACGGTGATCGATGTCGATAGCGACAAGAAGCGGGGCAGGTTGATGATCACCGAACCGGCTATCGAGGCACGGGTAAGTGGAGATCGCCTACGCCTAGGTCAGGAGGTTCTAGCCCGCCTGACCTCCGCGGACTACGCGAAAGGCTCGGTCGCCTTCAAGATCGCGCGAGACGGTCAGCGGCCCATCTGATTCTTGGCTGCTGCCACGACCGCCTCCGGCGTGAAGCCGAACTTCGACTGCAGCGCCTTCAGCGGCGCAGAGGCACCGAAGGTGCTCATCGCGATGATCGCGCCGTTGTGACCGGCCCAGCGATGCCAGCCAAATGAGGATGCTTGCTCGATCACCACGCGCGCCGTGACATCTGGCGGCAGCACACTGTCGCAGTACTCGGCGCTTTGCCGGTCGAACAGCTCCCAGGACGGCATGCTGACGACTCGTGCCTTAATCCCTTCCTCGACGAGTTGCTCGTACGCCGAAACGGCCAGCGAGACCTCGCTGCCGCTCGCTATCAAGATCACCTCCGGCGTCTCGTCAGGATCTCCGGCCAACACGTACGCGCCCTTGGCCACGCCGCTCGCAGCGGCGTACTTGCTGCGATCCAGCGTCGGCAGTGCCTGACGGGACAAGATCAACGCGACCGGGTCGTGCCGCAGCGGCATGATCACCCGCCACGCTTCCACGAGCTCATTGGCGTCGGCCGGCCGCATATCGATCATCCCTGGCATCGCGCGTAGCGACGCGAGCTGCTCGACGGGCTGGTGGGTCGGACCGTCTTCGCCGACGCCGATCGAGTCGTGGGTGAACATGTGGATCACCGGCAGCTCCATCAGCGCAGAGAGCCGCAGCGCGCCGCGCTGGAAGTCGGAGAAGATCAAGAATCCGGCTTGGTACACCTTGATCTTGCTGAGCGACAACCCGTTGCTGATCGCTCCGGCAGCGTGCTCCCGAACGCCGAAGTGCAGGTTGCGGCCCGCCCGGTTGTCCGGCTGGAAGTCTCCGGCGCCCTCGAAGGTGAGCCGGGACTTGTTGGACGGTGCCAGATCGGAGGAGCCGCCGATCAGCCAGGGCACGCTCTGCGCGACGGTATTGAGTACCTGCTGGTTGCTGTCCCGGCTGGCGATACCCTTCGGGTCTGCAGGATATTCGGGCAGGTCGGCATCCCAGTTCTCAGGCAGCTGGCGACGTTGCATCTTGTCGAGCTGATCGGCGAGCTCGGGATACTCCCCGCCGTAGGAGGCAAAGAGCTCGTCCCACGTCGCCCGTAGTTCGCCACTACGCTTGCCGAGATCGGCGAAGTGGCTCAGCACTTTCTCGGGGACCAGGAAGCTCTCGTCCTCGGGCCAGCCGTAGTTCCGCTTCGCACCGCGAACTTCCTCCACGCCCAAGGGCTCCCCGTGCGCGGAGTGGCTGCCCTGTTTGGTAGGTGCGCCATAGCCGATGATGCTCTGGACGACAACCAAAGTCGGCCGATCTTGCTCAGCCTCGAACGCATCGAGCGCTCGAGCGAGCGCGTCGAGATCATTGGCGTCTTCGACGTGCTGGACCGCCCAGCCATAGCCCTCGAAGCGCGTCGCGACGTCCTCGGTGAAGGCCAGCTCGGTGCTGCCCTCGATAGTGATCTTGTTGCTGTCGTAGAACCAGCAGAGATTGGATAGCTTCTGATGCCCTGCGAGTGAGGCTGCCTCAGAGGCGATCCCTTCCATCATGCAGCCGTCACCCGCAATCGCGTAGACGTTGTAGTTGAACATGTCGTAACCGGGTTTGTTGAACGTGGCCGCCTGCCAGAGGCCGGCCATCGCCATTCCCACGCTGGTCGCGATGCCGGTGCCGAGGGGACCGGTGGTGCATTCGATGCCGGCAGTCCAGCGGTATTCCGGATGGCCCGGGCACTTGGAATCGAGCTGGCGAAATTTCTTCAGGTCCTCCAGAGGAACCGCTAGCTCGCCGAGGACCTCGTACTGGGGATTGACCGACTTGACCCCTGCCAGATGGAGCGTCGAGTAGAGCAAAGTCGACGCATGACCAGCGGACAGCACGAACCGATCGCGATTGCTCCAGATCGGATTCTCGGGGTCGAAGCGTAGCCTTTTCCAGACTGAATACATCACGGGGGCGAGCGCCATGGGCGTACCGGGGTGGCCAGAATTGGCTGCCTGGACGGCATCGATGCACAGCGTACGGATGGTGTCGATCGCGAGCTTCTCGATGGGATCTTTGTCCAGAGCAGGGAATTCGGTGCTGGCGGTCTGGGTCATGTCAACCTTCCTCGGTGCGCGACCCGCATCAGAGGTCGCGGTCAATCGGTGGTCGTCGGCGGACTCGCATGCCTGAGTGCACGCTATCGCCCACGACTGTCTGCGGGAAGAATCGGTCCCTTCAGACCTCGGCCAGACCTCGGCGACAATCTGCGAGGATTCCTCGTCGAAGCCAGCTGAAAGACATCACCTGAGAGCGCGCGACCGTTTCGGCCGGTTTCGCTGCCGAGCTAGTTGATCACGGAGGCGTTGGTTCTCTTCCTCGAGGTCAAGCACCATCGCGATACCGGCTAGGTTCAGTCCCTGGGCGAGGAGAGTCTGAATGTGTCTTAGCTTGGTGACATCATCGGTGCTGTACAGCCGGGTGCCACCGGAGGTGCGGACCGGGTCGAGCAGACCAGCTTTCTCGTACGCGCGGAGGTTCTGGACGCCCGTTCCGACCAGATCGGAGGTGACGGTGATGCCGTACACCCCCTGGGAATCTGACGGTCGATCTGAGTCGGCGCTGCGGTCCTGATCAGTCATGCCGATCTCCCGTTCTTCGTCAGAATTCTGTGTTGACTTATTGACGCCGATTAATGTAGATGCTATATCAGATCTATAGTCATCGCTAGAGATAAGCGCTGACGAGCAGCATCACACTTGTACATAGTTGATCTCAGGAGGTGACTCATGGTGTTGATGCGTACTGATCCATTCCGTGAGCTGGACCGGCTGAGCCAGCAGGTATTCGGGACCGTCGCGCGGCCCGCGTTCATGCCAATGGATGCATGGCGCGAGGGCGACACTTTCGTGGTGGAATTCGATCTACCCGGGGTTGAGGCGAACTCCATCGACCTCGACGTCGAGCGCAACGTTCTCACGGTCCGGGCCGACCGGCCCATGCGCGAAGGAAGCAACGAGCTGGTGGCGGCCGAGAGGCCTCGGGGTGTGTTCAGTCGGCAGCTGATCCTTGGAGACAATTTGGATCTGGACCAGATCGCCGCAACGTACAGCGAGGGAGTGCTCAAGCTCACCATCCCGGTGGCGGAGCGGGCCAAGCCTCGCAAGATCAGCATCGACGTGCAAGGCGATACGCACACAATCGAGGGGACGAGCGAACGGCAGGCCGTCACCAACTGACACTGCCGACGCAGCCGAGCCTGGTCGGCGCTCCGCTGGCGCGCCGACCAGGCAACAGGCTGCGCGGCCTTTGGTAGCAGTTTGCAGTGGTCGTCCCGACAATCCAGATCCCACGGCTCGACGACGCCCAGAGACAGGAGTGGTCAGGTGCTCAGCGAACCCGCAGATGCGCTGATGACGCGCCATCTCGCCGGTGCGCACCGCGAGGGCATTGGACGGTTCTCTGCCGATCCGTCCAGCGGACGGTGGTCGTGGTCTCATGCCGCGTACGAGATCTTTGGTTATCAAGATGGCTCGGTGCCACCGACCTGGAGTCTGATCGTCAGCCACATCCCACCAGCGGATCGTGACGCCGCCCAAGCTGGCTATCAGCTGGCGTGTAGCCGGGTCGGGCCCTTCAGCTGGTCACACCGTATCCAGGTCGGCGAAACCACCCGCTCGATCCTGGTACTTGGGGAAACCCTCCCCCTCAATGGCTGGCATGCCACCGAGCAGGCGGACTCCAGCGACATGTCGGCTCCTCGCTCGGACATCATGGGCCTCTATCTTCAGGGCTATGTCATCGACTTGACCGAGTTCAGGTTTGAGGAGGCCCGAGCAGCTGCCACCGAGGCATGGCAGAGCTCCGCCCGGCGCCGCGCCGTCATCGAGCAGGCCAAGGGGGTGCTGATGCTCGCTTTCGCCCTCGACGCCGACGCTGCCTTCGCTTTGCTGGTCTGGCACAGCCAATGCAGCAATCGCAAGGTCCACACGATCGCCGCCGATGTCATGGCTCACGTGCAGGAGGACGAACTCAGCGGACAACCCCTGCGCATCGCCATCGATCGCATCCTGGCCAACGGCAAGGCGCCGAGGAAGCGTCACCCAGCAGCCGTGGCCCAGGCTCTAGCGCGCGTGTGAGCCCTTAATGGAACGAGTCGGTCGGTAAGCCGGATTCTGTCGGTCGTGTCCGACCGGGCGATCATCCATCTGCGACAGCTGTTGCCAGCGGCCTGGTGCGATCTACCCGGAGGCTCGGGCGAGCAGCCCTCGAGCGCCTCCGCAGACGCGTACGCGTCCTTTTGATCTTGCTCCGGGTGGGGTTTACCGAGCCATCCCAGTCACCTGGGATGCTGGTGGTCTCTTACACCGCCGTTTCACCCTTACCTCCGTATCCCATGAGATGGTGCGAACACCTCATCGGTGAGTCAGAGGCGGTCTGTTCTCTGTGGCACTATCCCGCGGGTCACCCCGGGTGGGCGTTACCCACCACCGTGCTCTGTGGAGTCCGGACTTTCCTCGACGATGTTGCTGCATCGCCGCGATCGCCTGACCGACTCGTCCACGGTTCAGCCTAATCGTTAACGCTACGGACGGGTGAGGACTTCCGCCCCGTTCTCGGTCACCACCAGGGTGTGTTCGAACTGCGCGCATCGACTGCCGTCGGCGGTGAGCACCGTCCACCCGTCGTCCCACGTGTACCAGTCGCCCGTACCCAGCGTGATCATAGGCTCGATGGTGAACGTCATCCCAGGTTTGATCACCGTGTCGTAGGAAGGCTCGTCGTAGTGCGGGATGACCAAGCCGGAATGGAAGGCAGTGTGTACGCCGTGGCCGGTGTACTCCCGGACCACGCCGTACCCAAAGCGCTTGACGTAGCTTTCGATCACGCGGCCAATGACGTTGACTTCGCGCCCTGGCTTGACCGCCTTGATTGCGCGAGTCAGCGCCTCTTGGGTGCGCTCGGTGAGCAGCCGGCTGGCGTCGTCGACTTCGCCGCAGAAGAAGGTTGCGCAGTTATCCCCGTGTACGCCACCAATAAAGGCCGTGACGTCGATCTTGACGATGTCACCGTCCGCGAGCGGACGGGCATCGGGGATGCCGTGGCAGATGACCTCATTGACCGAGGTGCAGCACGACTTGGGAAATCCGCGATAGCCAAGTGTGGATGGATACGCGCCATGCTCGATCAGGAACTCATGCACCACTTGATCAAGATCATCGGTCGTCACGCCAGGCCCGATGATCGCGGCGGCGGCATGCATGGCTTGCGCGGCGAGCCGACTTGCGATTCGCATCCTCTCGATAGTTTCTGAGGACTGGACGTCGTTGCCGGTGTAGGGATCAGGTGCCGCCCTGCCCACGTAGCGCGGCCGGGGAATGCTAGCCGGCACCTCGCGTGGCGGCGAGATCGTCGCAGGCTGGATGGTCACCTCGTGAGCTTACGGGGGCTCTTCCGCCGGAAACCTATCTCGGTCGATGATGTTTACTACTCGTACGCCCCGATGTAGTAGCCGATTGTGCACGATGCGGCAACAGCGGATACCAGGACAAGACCTGAACGCACTGACATCGACCCCCGTTCGATGCAATGCCAGCAAGCCGTCAGAGAGTGAAGATCACCGCGAGGCAAGCAGTGAGCCTCGTTGACACCGGCGCAGGGTGCAAGGCTGGTCAAGGGGGATGACTCAGCGTTTCAGGACCTCGACCCGTAGTTGGGTGGTGTCGGCACTTTCATTCTGGCCACCGCCGCCCGGGAGTAACGTCGCCATTGAGAGCGTCGGAAGGAGCGTTGACATGGCCCAAGGCGATTGGTGGTTCGATCTCAAGACCCATCAGGTGGTACCCGACAACAACGACACGAAGGTCACTGACCGGCTTGGTCCCTACAAGACGCGCGAAGAGGCCCAACGCGCGCTCGAGCGCGTGGAGGAGCGCAACGAGGAGTACGACAACGACCCGCGCTGGAACGACGATCGCTGATCACACCGCTGCTGACGTCTTGGAGCCCTACGTCAGGCTCGGCTGCGGCATCGAGTCCGAGGTCGGAGACGGGAGGTCGAGGGGGTCGGCGCTGGCGAGCGTCGGTGTCGTGATCCGGACTTGAGAGGCGTTGGCCACCGGAGTAATCCACACCGGTACGCCGACCTCAAGGGCCTTGGCAGTCGCTTCCGCCCGAGTCAAGGTCACCAGCACTGGAGGCGCTTGATCGTCCTCGACCAGTCGTACGTCGAGGCGCACCTCGAATCCGACCCGATTGAACCGCTCGATCCGGCCGGCATACGCCTTGCTGAACGGGTGCGTCTCGATCTCCAGGTCGTGCGGGCGTACCAGGTGGCCGTCGAGTGTGGTCACCGGTCCGAGAAAACTCATCACGAATTCCGAGGCCGGATGATCATAAAGCTCGTCAGGCGGCCCAATCTGCTCGATGTGGCCCTTGTTGATCACCACGATGCGATCGGCCACATCCAGCGCCTCTTCCTGATCATGGGTGACGAACACAGTGGTGACATGCACTTCGTCATGCAGCCGCCGCAGCCACGCTCGCAGCTCCTTGCGAACGTTGGCATCCAGGGCGCCGAACGGCTCATCCAACAACAGCACGCTCGGTTCTATCGCCAGCGCACGGGCCAGTGCCATGCGTTGCCGCTGGCCGCCGGAAAGCTGCGACGGCAGCCGGTCAGCGAATTGCGACAGGTGTACCAGGTCGAGGAGTTCAGCCACCCGAGCGGCGATCTCCTTGCGTGGACGCTTGCGAACCTTGAGTCCGAAGCCGACGTTGCCTGCCACGGTGAGATGACGAAAGGCGGCGTAGTGCTGAAACACGAAGCCGACGTTGCGCTTTTGTGCCGGCAGGCCGGTGGCATCGACTCCCTCGATCTCCACCGATCCTGTGTCGGCGACCTCGAGCCCGGCGATGATCCTCAGCAACGTTGACTTGCCACCGCCGCTCGGTCCAAGAAGGGCGGTCAGCTCACCCGTTGCGATGTCGAGGTCGATCTCTTCCAGTGCTACGAAGTTGTCGAATCGCTTGCCAACGCCTGCGATCTTGATGCTCATCGGGATGCTCCCTTGCCTGGCCTGAGGCTGGTGACGATGATCAAGGCGAGTACGGCGATGAGGGCCAGGATGAAGGCCGCCGTGTACGCCGTGATCGCGTTGTCGATTCCGAACTGCTGGTAGCGCTCCTCGACGAGCAGCGTCGCGGTCTGGGTGCGCATGGCGACACCGCCAGAGACGATCTTGACAGCCCCGAACTCGCCAAGGGATCGAGCCAGGCTCAGCACTACACCGTAGAGCAGGCCCCACTTGATCGCCGGCAGGGTGATGCGGCCGAAGGTTTGCAGACTGGAGGCGCCCAGGCTGCGGGCTGCCTGCTCCTGCTCGGTTCCGATCTCGGTGAGTACTGGTACGACCTCGCGGATCACCAACGGCAGGCTGACGAACGCGGTGGCGAGAATGATCCCGGGCGGGGCGTAGATGACCTGTAGTCCGGCCTGCTCCAGACTGGGTCCCAGCCAGCCGGTACGACCGCTGTAAACCAGCACCAGAGAGAGCCCGACGACGACCGGGGAGACGGACAGCGGCAGATCCACCATCGCGTTCAGCGCACGGCGCCCTGGGAAGGTGTAGCGGACCAGCAGCAAGGAGATGCCCACACCGAAGATGGTGTTGATCACTACCGCCCAGAAAGCCGCGGAAAGCGTCAGCGCGAATGCGAAGATCACTTCAGGCTGCCGGAGCGCCTCGATGACCGGAGCCATGCCGTGAGCGAAAGTCTGCGCGGCCACCAGCGCGACTGGCCAGATCACCAAGAAGAACAGGTATCCGATCACGATCAGTCGCAGCGCCCAGCGAGTCACGCGCTGCGTACCGGCGTCACGCATAGCGGGCCACCCTTCGGGAGACCAGATCGAGTGTGATGATCACGATCAGAGCCACCACGAGCAAGATCGAGGCCACTGCTGCCGCCTCGGTGAGTTTGTCGCCCTCGACGGAGGACATGATCCGTACTGACGCCACCTCAGTCGAGTAGGGCAAATTGCCCGAGAGCAGCACCAGCGAGCCGTACTCGCTGATCGCCCGGCAGAACGACAGCGCTGCCCCTGACGTGATCGCCGGAGCCAAGCTGGGAAGGATGACAAGCCTGAAGGTCGTGAATCGACTGGCGCCCAGTGACGCCGCGGCCTCCTCGACCTCGTGCTCAAGTTCCAGAAGCACGGGCTGCACGGTGCGCACGATGAAAGGCAGCGTCACAAATAGGAATGCCAAGAACACTGCGACGCGGGTGTTGGCCCAGTTGACGCCAAGCGGGCTGGAAGGCCCGTACAAGCTGAGGAGCACCAGACCCGCGACGATGGTCGGCAGCGCGAAGGGGATGTCGATCACTATCTCGAGCAGCTGCTTACCACGAAATTGATCACGAACCAGCACCCAGGCGATCATGGTGCCCATGATCACGTTCACGGCCGTCACCAGTACTGCTTGACCGACGGTCAGCTTGAGCGCCGCCAACGTCTGTGGGCTGGTGAGGGCAGCCCAGTACGCCGACCAGCCACCGGCTGACGCCTGCACGAGCACAGCCGTCAGCGGAATCAGTACCAGCAAGCTGAACCAGGTCAGCGCAATGCCCAGCCCGAGCCCGGAGACCGGTGTGAGCGACGTGGCACTCTTGGCGCGCGGCAGGCGGCGACCACCCGCGTTGGTAGCCGCCCCTGCCGGAGGAACTGGCTCGAGCTCCTGAGCCTCGAGCGTCCCGGCGCTCGGCGTCACTGCGACCTGCCCGTCGCCTTCTGAATCTCGGGCACGAGGCCACCCTCATCGAAGAATTTCGCATTCACCGCATCCCAGCCACCTAGCTCACTGATGGTGAACAGCTTCGTCGGCACCGGGAAAGGCTTCGCCGGATCATTGGCACCAGCCACCTCGCCGATTGGGGTGTCGGCTATTACGGGCCTGAAGCCCTTCTTGACGAACTCCTCCTGACCCGCCGTGCTCAGCACGAAATCGAGGTACGCGTTGGCTTTGGGATTCGCATCCTTGAGGACGGCGCCTGGGTTTTCGATCTTGAGTGTGGCGTCGGGCAGGATGTAGTCGAAGTCCTCACCTGACTGCCGCGCGAGAATGGCCTCGTTCTCATACGAGATCAACACATTGGCCGAGCCTTGCAGGAAGGCGTTGGTCGCGTCCCGTCCGCTGCCCGGCAGCGCAGTCACATGGTCGAAGAACTTGGTCAGGTATGCCTTTGCCTCAGCGTCGGTGCCGCCGTTCGCGATCACCTGCTGATAGGCCGCCAGAATGTTCCACCGTGCCGAACCCGATGATGCGGGGTTGGGCGTAACGATCTTGACACCCGGTTTGGTGAGGTCCGACCAGTCCTTGATACCGAGTGGGTTGCCTTTCTGCACAACGATCACCACGGCAGAGTCTGAGACGATGCCCTTAGTGGGCCCGGACTTCCAGTCCTCAGTGACCAATCCGGCCTTGACGAGTCGGGTGACGTCACCCTCTAGCGAGAAGTTCACGTAGTCGGCCTTGAGACCGTTGACCACAGCGCGGCTTTGATCACCGGAGGGACCGTACGACTCCTGCCACGTGACGCCTTTGCCCTGTTCAGTATCGGCAAACTTCTTCTGGATTGCGTTATTGGCTTCCTTCGGAACCGCGTATCCCACCAGATGCAGTGTCGTCCCGCCGGCATCGCCTGGTGCCGTGGCGGCGCCTCCGACGCAACCGGTCAGCAGGACTGTAGTGGCCGCCGCGACCAGCGCCGCGGCCGAACGTACCCGTCCGGGTTTGCGTATGGACATGTGTATCGCCTTCGGTCGAGAGGAAAGTCCTCTATCTCTACTAGATCGCTAGAGAATATAGAGATGAGACTTTCTGAATGGGGCGCTTCACCATGTGAGACGTTCGAGTCATCGGCCGCGCCTCGCACAAGTCCACTGGTGTTAGGCGGTCGGGTGGGCGGGTACCGGTTGACCTAGGATCGCGGAACAGCCGCTGTGCCTTGGTGAAAGGAGATCGCGTGCCGGTTCTGGACAAGGTGGCGAGGTCGAAATGACGCGTCGTGTCACCGTCGGTTGCGAGTTCGTGCATCAGTCAGAGATCGACATACCCGCCGTCTTCCAGGTGGAGCCGCTGAGCGATCAAAAGGTCGACGTGATGGACGCGCGTTGGTCACTGCAACCCGATGTGCCGACTCGCACGTACACAGATCTCTACGGCAATATCTGCCGCCGCTTGATCGTCACCGCTGGCCGCTCGGTGATCAACTACCGAGCGAGTGTGGTGGTGCCTGATGCGGTGGAGGACGTCGATGATGAAGCTCCCGAACTGACGCCTGATCAACTCCCCGACGAGACGCTGATCTATACGCTGCCCAGCCGTTTCTGCCTTCCCGATGTGCTGGGCACCGAGGCGTGGAACCGATTCGGCAGCACCGCACCGGGATACCGCCGGGTGCAGGCAATCTGCGATTACGTCCATGGTCACCTGCAATTTGAGTACGGCGCGAGCAACCCGTTGACCACGGCTGCCGATGTCCACAACACGGGCTACGGGGTTTGCCGTGACTTCACCCACCTCGCAATTTCGCTCTGTCGCGCGCTCAACATTCCCGCGCGTTACGTCTTCGGTTACCTGCCGGAGATCGACATTCCGCCGCGTCCTGATCTGCCGATGGACTTTGCGGCCTGGATGGAGGTCTACCTAGGTGATCGCTGGTGGACCTTCGACCCGCGCAATAACGAGCAGCGTAAGGGTCGGGTGCTGATCGGGCGTGGACGCGATGCCAGCGATGTCGCGATGGCCACCACATTCGGCGCTCCATTGCTCGAATCGATGATCGTGATCTCGGAGGAGTCCGAGGACGCGGGCTGAGCTGGTCGAAGTCTGCGATGGCCTTTCGACAGGCTGAGGACAAATTCCAGGTACTAGCCGGCCCGCAGACCACGGATGGTCTCAGCAAGCACAGCGTCAAGCTGCGCATTACCGATCGGCGCCGCTCCGAAGAAGAAGCCCCAGTTCTGGCCGTCGCGTACCACGAGGAAGATCACGTGGTCTCCCTTGACCTGAAGATCAGGACGATCAACGGTGATCTCACTGTCGATCAGCCATCCGCTGCGACCGTTGATGCTCAAGCCTTCGCTGCGGATGTCGGTTCGGGTGGGCAGGTACGGGCTGTACATGTTCCCGGTGATCACGCACTGTGCCAAGCTCTCCACGGTGTTGCGTGGGTCGTTGACGAACCCGTCCTTACCACGCAACTGCCCGACAGCAAGCTGTGCAATCCAGGGTGGATTCTGGCTGACCGGAATCTCCTGTTGGAGTACGTCGTACGCGAAGCCGAAGCGGGTCTCGATCGTTGCCGACTCAAAGGTTGGCTGCTCTTCGAACGACAAATTGCCGCCATGGACGCGGCCGTCGATGGGATGGGGTGCCCGCAGTGTCGGGTCACCCTTAGGGCAGCGGACCAGCGCTTTAGCAGTCGGAGAGGCTGACGGCGACTTGGTGGGGGTTGCTGTTGCGGTGGGTGAGGAGTCGTCCAGACCAGTCGGAGTGGACGTGGGGGCCGACGCGTTGCCGGCCTGGCGTGAGCCGCTCGCGAAGACGGCGGCGGCGACGACCGCGGTCAGCACGACCGCGAGCACGCCGATGATCACCGCCAGCCTGCGTTTCCGCGGTAGCCCCTGAGGCGATTTGCTCTCGGTGTGCGGCGGCAGGAGAGCCTGGTCCGGCTGAGCTGGCGGAGCCTGGCGAGGGTCGTCCGTGGTGACGGTTGACCACTGTGCCCCGTCCCAGTAACGGAACCGGCCACGTGCGCCCGCGGGGTCGGGATACCAGCCGGGCAAGCCCGTTGCCATGTCCCACTACCTATCCGGCGGATGTGACCGCAGCGACATCAAGCAGCGGAGCGAAGTCACGTTATCGGCCCTCGCGCCAGCCATTGGTGATCGGTAACCGTCGATCGCGACCGAAGGCCTTGAAGCTGATCTTGGTGCCAGGCGGATATTGCCGTCGCTTGTACTCCGCGCGATCGACCATCCGAATCACCCGATCCGCAAGCTCGGGATCGAAGCCCATGGCCACGATCTCTTCGTGGCCGGCGTCGCCTTCCACGTAATCGTCCAGAACATCATCGAGTAGCTCGTACGGCGGGAGCGAATCGGTGTCCTTCTGACCAGGGCGCAGCTCGGCGCTCGGCTCTTTGGTGATCGAATTCTCCGGAATTGGTGGCGTCTCACCCCGCAGCAGCGCCTGCTCGTTCCGCCACTGAGCCAGCTTCCACACCCAGGTTTTGGGCACATCCTTGATCGGCGCGTAGCCGCCGACGGCGTCGCCGTAGATGGTGCTGTAGCCGACGGCGAGTTCGCTCTTATTGCCGCAGGCCAGCACGATCGAGGGTGGGTGCTGATTGGATTCGGCCATCCAGATCACGGCACGAATGCGGGCCTGCAGGTTTTCAGCCGCGATGCCGTCCAGATCGAGCATCTGGTGGAACGCATCAACCGCCGGGGCGATCGGCACCGTCACAAAATTCAAGCCGGTGCGTGCGGCCAGCTCAGCGGCGTCACTCTTGGAGTGCTCGGAGGAATAGGCGCTGGGATTGGAGATGCCGTAGACATGTTCCGCGCCCAGCGCGTCGCAGGCCACAGTGGCAACCAGCGTTGAGTCGATGCCACCCGACAGTCCGAGGTAGACCCGCTCAATGCCGTTCTTGTGGCAGTAGTCACGCAGGCCCATGACGAGCGCGAGATAGATCTCAGCCATCGCCTCAAGTGGTTCGGCAACAGCCGGCGTCAGCAATTCGGCGGGTTCATCTCCGACATCGGAGATGTGGTGGCGCAGGATGATCATGCCGCTCTGACCGGGCTCGGCAGGAACGGTTCCCTCCGCAAGCTCAGCCTGGAGCGGGGCAGTACCTGGAGCAAGATCAAGATCAGCAAGCACGAGGTCTTCGACGAACTGCAGCGCGCGTACGAAGATCGTTCCATCGGGACTGGCGATCATGGTGTCACCGTCGAACACCAACTCGTCCTGACCGCCGACCAGGTTGACGTACGCGAGTGGGCAGCCGGCCTCACTTGCGCGCCGCCTGACCAGGTCACCGCGTACGTCGTCCTTGTCCCGCTCGTAGGGACTCGCGTTGATCACCGCGAGCAGTCCCGCGCCTGCCTCGGCCGTCGCTGCCACTGGCCCGCCGTCTTGCCAGAGGTCTTCGCAGATGGCAAGGGCGACGTCGGCGCCGTGAATGCGGAGCACATGAAGCTCGTTGCCCGGCTTGAAGTAGCGAAACTCGTCGAAAACTCCATAGTTCGGGAGGTGGTGTTTGGCGTATGAGCAGACCACCTGGCCCTGATAGAGCACGGCGGCGGCGTTTTGTGGATGTCCGCCCTTGGGGTGGTCGGGTTCGCTGGTGCGATCCAGATATCCGACGACGACTACAAGATCACCAAGCCCCGCGCCGAGCAGACGATCGGCAAGCCTACTGATCGAGGTCCGCGACGCCTCCACAAAGCTGCGACGCAGTGCCAGATCCTCGACCGGGTAGCCGGTGAGCATCATCTCGGGAAACAACACCAGGTGAGCTCCGGCGTCGGCCGCCTGCTTCGACCACTCCATCACAAGATCAGCATTGGCGGAGATATCCCCGACGGTGGCATTGACTTGGGCCATGGCGATGCGCAGATGAGGCACGCCACGAGACTACGACGTGACCATAAGAGCTTTCATCCCTGAATTCGCATCACCAGTGGAGCGTTAATGCCCCAAAATCATCCATTCGGGGCTGTGAGTGTCGCGTTTTCAGGGCGAGCTCGGAAGCCGTTGAGCCCGTAACTCTGCTGTTACATCCTGGACGGCAGACTTGGCAGGGTGGACAAGCAGACCGAGTTTGTATTGCGGGCGATTGAAGAGCGCGATGTGCGATTCGTCCGTATGTGGTTCACCGACGTACTTGGCTTTTTGAAGTCGGTCGCTGTCGCGCCTGCCGAGCTCGAGGGAGCCTTCGCCGAAGGCATGGGCTTCGATGGTTCGGCGATCGAAGGCTTCGCCCGCGTCTATGAGTCCGACATGCTTGCCCATCCTGACCCAGCGACCTTCCAGGTGCTGCCATGGCGGGACACGAGCCCAGCCACCGCGCGGATGTTTTGTGACATCACGATGCCGGACGGGTCACCCTCATACGCGGACCCTCGGTACGTGCTCAAGCGAGCGCTCAAGAAGGCCGCTGATCTTGGATTCACCTTCTACACCCACCCGGAGGTGGAGTTCTTCCTCTTCAAGGATCCGGTCAAACCAGGCAAGCCGCCAACGCCGGTCGACCAGTCCGGCTATTTCGACCACACACCGCAGAGCCTGGGCACTGACTTCCGGCGCCGCGCGATCACGATGCTGGAACAAATGGGCATCTCGGTGGAGTACTCACATCATGAGGGCGCACCAGGTCAGCAGGAAATTGATCTTCGCTACGCCGATGCCCTGTCGACTGCCGACAACTTGATGACATTCCGCGTTGTAGTCAAAGAAGTTGCGCTGTCGCAAGGCATTTATGCCTCGTTCATGCCGAAGCCGTTTACCGAGCACGCGGGCTCCGGCATGCATACGCACATGTCGCTCTTCGAGGGTGACACCAACGCCTTCTACGACGCCAGTGCGGAACATCACTTGTCCAAGATCGGGCGCTACTTCATCGCTGGCCTGCTTCGGCACGCCGCCGAGATCACCGCTGTTACCAATCAGTGGACCAACTCCTACAAGCGGCTGGCCGGCGGGGGCGAGGCGCCCAGCTACATCTGCTGGGGGCGTAACAACCGCTCAGCGCTGGTCCGGGTGCCGATGTACAAGCCGAACAAGGGCTCCTCGGCTCGAGTCGAGTTGCGTTCCATCGATTCTGCCGCCAATCCCTATCTGGCCTTCGCGCTCGTGCTGGCAGCAGGACTGGCCGGCATCGAAGGTGAGTACGAGCTGCCCGAGGGCGCGGAAGACGACGTGTGGTCACTGACGGAGAGGGAGCGCCAAGCGTTGGGAATCTCACCGCTGCCGCGCAATCTGGACGAGGCCATCCACACCATGGAGCGGTCCGATCTTGTCGCGGAGACTCTTGGTGAGCACGTCTTCGACTTCTTCCTCCGCAACAAGCGTGCGGAGTTCGAGGAGTACCGCCGCCAGGTGACGCCGCTCGAACTTACCCGCCTTCTCCCGGTCCTGTAACTCCACCGACTCGTCAGGGCGCATAGGGAATGCGGGGTCAGGGCGCATGCAGATACCTGGTGCTCAGATTCTGACAAGTCGGGCAGTCAGGAGAGAAGAGGGAGTACCGGAGCGAGGTCGGCGCGCAAGCCGGATGCGTGGATAGCGCCGTAAGCTACGGCATCGACCCAGCTCACACGTCCGGTCGCCAGTCTCAGGAAGGTGAGCGGGTCGGTCTCCACGACGTTTGGCGGAGTACCGCGAGTGTGAGTCGGGCCGGGATCACCAATCGCGCACTGCACAGCGGCGTACGGCGGCACGCGCACCTCAACAGAGCGCCCGGGGTGCTGTCCGGACAAGATCGCGGCGAGGGTACGCGTGCACCGGGCGAGCGCGCTGCGCTGCAACGTGGCCGGTGTCTCCGGGTGAACCGATCGATTGAGGTCGTCTGTGTGCACGACCAGTTCCACGATTCTCGTGGCAAGAAGGTCCTCAGTCGTTGTCGGACCACGCGGGGTGGTGATCACCTGAGACATCTGAACCCCGGCGCTTAACCTGGCAGCAAGATCATCGATCGCGGAATCGAGCCGCGCAACCACTTCCTCACCAGTCAGGTCGGCGGATGCATCGAGAGTTGCTGCCATGATCATCTCGACATCGCGCCGGTAGCGTGTGACAAATTCATAGATCGGTAGCGCGGGCTCCGTGCTCGGTTGATCCAGTGATCGCACCAGGCCGGTGTGAATGAGGACCAGGTGACCGGCTAGCTGTCGTACGCTCCAATCCGGCAGCACGGACGGGCGCTCAAAGATCTCCGTCGGCAAGCCTTGCAGCCATACCAAAACCGTTCGAGATTGCTCGAGCAAGGCCTCATGGGGCCGGGTACGTGCCGCTGCCACTATGAAAAGACCTCCGCCGTGACGCTATCAAAGCAATCACGGCGGAGGTTGTGCTCAGTGCGCTTCTGCGAGGCGGACTGCTAAAGGTCGACTGGCCGCAGCACTCTGTTGATGCCATGGCGGATCTGCTTGTTGCCCTTGTTCAGATTTGGCGCAATGACGACAGGGTTCCGGGCGTCGGGGTCGTTGTCCTTGAGGATGACCAAGACGCACTTGACCTTGACCTTGATCGTGGCATCACTCAGCGCGGTCTGCAGGACTGCGCCGTTGGACTTGAGCGCCTGCCGGTAGGTGATCGTCGCGCCTGCGTTGGCTGGCAGGGCAGTGGCGAGCACCGTGGCCAGCATTGTGGCAAGCGCAACTGCGAGCGCGCAGGCCAGTTTGACAATGCGTCGGAACATAAAAGGATTCCTCTCTCCGGCCAGAGAGCTTTGCTTCCCCCGATGCCGGATGTGTCGGGCCTCGCCAAGGTGGACTTGTGGAGGCCCAGGGCAATGGACGTGATGGAGCCTGACCCAACGTGACGCCGGGATTGCTCCACCTCCCTTTCTGTGCGTCGCGCAAATCGGATGCGCTTTTGTTGACGATGTCCAAGCGGTGGGACAAATCGAGCCTCGCGCGCTCAGTAGCATCGAGAACGATGATTCGGATCGAGACAACACAAGGCACACTGGCGCGGCGAGGCTTCGTCGATGCCGAGGCGGCGGCGCGTGTCATCGATCACTGGGACGACGAGCATGAGCCGCTGCTGGATGTGCTGGCTCAATGTGCAGATCCCGACCATGCACTGGCCAGTCTGGATCGACTGGGCGAACGAGTGCCAGGTCTGCTGTCGAGGTTGATCGCCGAACCTCTGCTGGGCCGCCAGTTGATCATGGTTCTAGGCGCCAGCAGCAAGCTGACGCTGCATCTGCTCGCCCATCCCGAACACATCGAGTTGCTGACTACCGAGTTGATCAAGGTGCCCGCTGAGACTCTGCGACGTGAGCTTCTGGAGGCGACCGGCGCCGACCCCGAATCCCCCCTGCCCATCGCGACGGACCCAACTGGCGATCAGCTGCGGATCGCCTATCGGGGAGCCTTGCTGCGGATCGCTGCCCGCGACATGTGCGCACCGGAGCCACTCGAGGCCGTCCCCGACGTCGCCGACGAACTTTCCGACTTGGCGGACGCCACCTTAGAGGCGGCGCTGTCGATAAGTCGCCTGAAGCTCGGGGAGAACGCCTTGAAAACCCGGCTAGCAGTAGTCGGTCTCGGCAAGTGCGGTGCTCAGGAGCTGAACTACGTCAGCGATGTTGACGTGCTCTTCGTCGCCGAGCCGGTGATGGACGCCGATGGCACGCCGTTGGTGAGCAACGACCAGGCTGTGCAGATTGCCACTCGAATGGCTGCTGAGATGACCCGGATCTGCTCGGCCCACACATCGGCGGGAACGATCTGGGAGGTGGATGCGGCGCTCCGACCCGAGGGTAAAGCTGGCCAGCTGGTACGCACCTTGTCCAGTCACCGCATCTACTACGAGAAATGGGCCAAGACCTGGGAATTCCAGGCGATGCTCAAGGCCCGGCCCGCGGCCGGTGATCTTGAGCTGGGGCAGGCCTTTGTTGATCTTGTTACACCGATGGTGTGGACCGCGGCGGAACGGGAGAACTTTGTCGCCGATACCCAAGCGATGCGTAAACGCGTGGTGGCCCACATCCCGGCGCGTGATCAAGGTCGAGAGCTCAAGCTCGGTGCAGGTGGCTTGCGGGACGTCGAGTTCTCCGTTCAGCTGCTGCAACTGGTCCACGGCCGGGTGGACGAGCGGCTTCGGACCCGCGCCACGCTGCCTGCGCTGAAGATCTTGATCGACAACGGCTACGTAGGCCGGGAGGACGGTAAGGGGTTTGCCCTGGCGTACCGGTTTCTCCGCACGCTGGAGCATCGCATCCAGCTCTACCAGCTCCGGCGTACTCATCTGCTGCCTAATAATGATCATGATTTACGCCGGCTGGGACGTTCGATGGGCTACAAGGATCCCGTGAACGAGCTGCTGAGCACCTGGCGTCACACTGCTCAACGGGTACGCCGGCTGCATGAGCGGCTGTTCTATTCTCCGCTGCTCGACACGGTGGCGAAAATCCCATCCAACGATCTGAGGTTGACCCCCGACGCCGCCCTCGACCGGCTCAAGGCGCTCGGCTACGCCGACCCGACAGCCGCGTTGCGCCACATTGCCGCACTCAGCCAAGGCGTCACCCGGCAGGCCGAGATTCAGCGTCAGCTGCTGCCGGCGATGCTGGGCTGGTTCGCCGGTGCACCGAATCCTGATCATGGCCTACTGGCCTTCAGACAAGTGTCGGAGGCGCTGGGCACTACGCCGTGGTACCTGCGGGCGCTCCGTGACGAAGGCGCGATGGCTGAGCGGCTGGCGCGCATTCTTGCTTCCAGCCGGTACGCGGTGGGGCTGCTCAAGCGCGCCCCCCAGACCGTGCAGATGCTCGCCGATGATCTTCAACTGCGGCCGCGTTCACTGACCGAGCTCAAGGCAGAGATGCACGCAGCTGCCAGACGCCAGAGCAGCAGTGTTGCAGCGGTCGAAGCGATTCGCGCGATTCGTCGCCGTGAGCTGTTTCGCGTTGCAACCGGTGACCTACTGGGGGACAGCGATGTCGTTCAGGTCGGTGCGGCTCTCACCGACCTGGCCTCGGCCACGATCGACGCCACGCTGGCAGTTGCCCGGGAAGCCTCGGCCGGGGCAGTCCCGCGCATCGCAGTCATTGCAATGGGACGGTGGGGCGGTCGGGAGATGTCCTACGCCTCGGATGCTGACGCCATGTTCGTGATGGAGGATGCCAGCAACGGCGACGGCGACCCCACGAAGGTAGCGACTGCACTGATCAACGAGATGCGGACCCTGCTGACCAAACCGGGCGCAGATCCTCCGATCAGCATTGATGCCGACCTCAGGCCGGAAGGCAAGGGCGGTGCGCTGATTCGCTCCCTCACGGCTTACCGCAACTACTACAGCCGCTGGTCCTCCACCTGGGAGCTGCAGGCGTTGGTTCGCGCGGATCCGCTCGCGGGCGACGAGGAGCTCGGCAAGGCTCTCATGGCCGAGATCGACGCACATCGCTGGCCGGAGGGTGGCTTGAGCGCCTCACAGCTGACCGAGATCCGCAGACTGAAGGCGCGAGTCGAGGCCGAACGCCTGCCGCGCGGTGCCGACCCGGCGAAGCACACCAAACTCGGTCCCGGCGGTATCGCCGATGTGGAGTGGACCGTTCAGCTGCTTCAGCTGCAACATGCCTATCGGCTTCCGGCGCTGCGGTCCACCCAGACCATCGCGGCTCTTCGAGCAGCACAGGAGGCCGGAGTCATCGATGGGATGGACGCCGGTCACCTCGAGGCGGCCTGGACGTTGGCCAGCCGTATTCGCAACCAGATCATGCTGATGCGTGGCCGAGGCTCCGATTCGCTGCCCAGCGACAACCGGGAGCTGGCAAGCCTGGCTGAGCTGCTTGGCTACGGGGCGGGGGAGTCCTCGCACCTGCTGGCCGACTACCGGCGCGTGACGCGACGAGCAAGAAATGTCGTAGAGCAGGTCTTCTGGGGAGCCACCTAGCTCATGTGTCTATGCGCCCTGAGCTCGTGTTCTGTGCCCCGAACTTGTCGAAGGGCACACATCGACAGGTTCAGCGTCGCATCTTCGACGTCAAGGCCGAGCGGCAGTCCCTGAAGGATCTGGCGAAGCCACTCACCGCAGAGGATGCACCGAGCGAGGAAAGCCCGGCTTCCTCAACGGCGTAAGTCTGAGTTGCTGCCTCGGGCTGTGAGCACAGCCTGGTGGTAAGCGTGCAACGTAGCGGCCGCTGTGTTGTCCCAGCTGAACGTAGCTGCGTGAGCTGCCGCGTTGGCGCCCATTCTGATCATCTCGTCACGATCACCGAGGATCGTGGCAAGAGCATCAGCCCAGTCGCGTTCATCATGATCTTGGACCAACAATCCGCTGTAGTGATCACGGACTACGTGCCGCAGGCCGCCGACGTTGGTTGCGACCACCGGGCGGCCGCAGGCCTGTGCTTCCAGCGCAACAAGTCCGAAGGACTCGTTGTAGGAAGGCACCGCCACCACGTCCGAGACGCAATACCACCGGAACAGTTCCGCGCGCGCCGAATGCGGCCGAAAGTCCACCATGTCTTTGATGCCGTGATCAATTGCCAGTGGCCCGAGAGTCTGTGACCACTCCGGGTTCGAACCGCTGGGACCCCCGATCATGATCAACTGCAACCGATCGCGGAGTGTTGGATCGCGACGCACGAGCTCGGCCACCGCCTTGATCAACACGTCTGGCGCTTTCAGTGGCTGGATCCGGCCTACGAACAAGATCACCTGAATGTCCTGAGCCACCCCGAACTGGGCCCGGGACTTGGGCTGGTTGCAGGGATGGAAGGTCCGCAGGTCGACGCCAGGCGGCACGATCAGAATCTGCTCGGAGCGGGCGCCGTAATGGTTACGAAGCTCTGCCGCCTCGTCGGCGGTGCTGGCGGTGAGCACGTCGGATCCGCGAACAATGGCGGCCTCACCGCGCTCGCGTACATCGGGTTCTGCTGACTGGCCTGCTCCGAGATTGGAGTTCTTCACCCGAGCCATGGTGTGCATGGTGTGCACCAACGGGAGGCCGCACCGCCGCTTGATCTGTAAACCCACCTCGCCGGAGAGCCAGTAATGGGAGTGGAGCAGGTCATGATCTTCCAGCCACGGAGCCATTTGGGCACAGAATTCCTCGGTTAGCTCGGGCAGCATTTCCTTGTCCACGCGCTTCGCGGGTCCCGCATTCAGCTGGATCACTCTGGTGTGCTCATGCACCTCCACGATGTCGGGGACGTCGGGGCTATCCCGGCGCGTAAAGACATCTACCTTGAGGCCGCGCTCACCAAGCCGTCGTGCCAGCTCCGCGACGTAGACGTTGAGACCTCCGGCATCGCCGGCGCCCGGCGTGGCCAATGGCGAGGTATGCATACTGATCATCGCGACCCGACCGGGATATTCCACGCCTGGGTGCATACCCACCTCCGCTGAGAGGCTACAGGCGCGACCCATATCGGTGGGTGAAAGAGCGATCGATTACCTGCTGACGAGTATCAGGGCTGCGACCGCGAAGAGAAGTCCGGCGACCTGAATGCCGCGCAGCCGCTCGTGCTCGATGATCAATGCCAAGATCACCGTCGTTACCGGGTAGAGGGCGGCGATCGGCGCCACGACGCTAAGATCACCGCCGCGGGTGGCCAGCAGGTAAAGCGCGTTTGCTGTCATGTCGCAGGGACCGGAGACTATCGTCCAGCGCAACGCAGCCTGACGCGGCCACGGTCCTGGTCGGGTCATCATCAACAGCAGCGCGAGGATCACCAGCGAGCTGAGCTGTGAACCGACGATCGGCCAGAGCCCCACCAAACCACCGGCCGCCTTGCCCGCGACCGCGAGCAGGATGAAGAACAGGGCAAAGCCGGTACCTGCGCCCAGCGCGGCGAGGACGAGTCTTCGGGTGACAACCTGGCGCTGTCCGGCTGGATGGGGTGCCAGGCTCACGAGCGCGATGGCCAGCAGTGCGCAGCCGACGCCAAGCAGCCGTGACGCCGGGGGACGTTCACCCGCAACGAGCCCGACAACGACCGGGATGGCAGCCGAGGTTACGCCGGTTACGGGGGCAACGACCGTCATCGCGCCTGCCGACAGGGCGCGGTAGAACAGCACCAGACCGACGACACCTGCGATGCCGGCCAAGCCGCCCCACACCACGCCGACGGGCGTCACCGGCACATAGGTCGCGATCAGGTAGATCGCGAGTAGCGGAAGGCTAACGAGCTTCGATATCCAGACAACCGGCAATACGGCCGCCCGCTGGCTCGCCTTACCGCCGGAGAAGTCGCCGACGCCCCAGATCAGCCCGGAGAGGGCAGCAAGCGCGACAGACAGCACGCAGGCACCCTAGTGCCCCTCCGCGGACTCAAGATTCAGTGATGTCGGCGACCACTATCGGACGAGCGCGGCAGTGACGTCCAGCTGCGGTTCACCGTAGAAGGACTGTTCACCGTCCGGCCCAAAGGTCACGCCCAGGAAGGACTCGGTTGGCGTGGCGCTATGCACGACCCGCAGCGCTATCCCGTCAGGGTCGAGAAACTCGATCCACGTGCCGTCGGCATGTCTGCCAGAAGTGGAAGGGATGCCCAGTCGGGTGGCCCGTTTACGAATGCACTCGGCTGCTTCTTCACTCTCTGCCTCGACGATCACTGGGTGCTCACCGCTCAGATCCGCCTCGCCGCCGGCAAGCCGGTCGCGACGCCGCAGCGCGAGAAAGTAGCGTGCGTCGAAGTCGGCCAGCGCGCAGCCGGTGACAGTGGTGCCATCGCCGAACTCGCGGACGTATCGCAAGCCGAGGAGCTGGGAGTAGAACCGCGCGCTGCGAGCCAGATCGGATACGGGGATGGTGGCTTGGACAATGCCGCGAATACCGGCGTGAGCTGTGGTCCGCATGTCGTGACGCTCCTTGAGGTTTGACTACCCGTTGGACGTTATGAGCGCGCCGAGGCATTCTCCATGTGTGAGCGTCCACGGTTCTTCCTCACCCGTCCAGGACGGCCGCAACTTTCACACCGACCTGCTGAGCCAAGTGCTGCGCGAGCTTCGGCTGGATAGTGCAAGCTTTCGGTCACTGTCACTGCGCGGGGAATGGCGGTTGCGCTTCGATGGTCCGCTGCGCGGCGTCCATATCGTCGTCTCTGGCTACCCGCACCTTGCTCTAGACGACGGCACGACTCGCTCGCTCGGGCCGGGCGACCTGGTAGTGCTACCTAGGGCCGATGCGCACACCATGAGCTCCGCGGCAGACCTACGAGGGCCGTCGTACTCCTCTCTCAAGTTGGCGGACAGCTCGCCGTACGTCGAGACGGTCTTCGGTACGGGCGCTCCGGAGACCAAGATCATCTGCGGTGTGTTCTTCTTCGCTGACGAGGATCATCCGGCTGTCGTCGGGTTTCCCTCTTGCATTCATGTGCCTGCTGGTGCGGACCAGGCACCCTGGCTTGCCGGACTCACCCAGGCTGTGGTGGCCGAAGCGACCGAGCGGGGACCGGGTAGTGATGTGGTGATGGCCAGGTTGTCCGATGCGCTGGTCACTCGGGCGCTGCGCTATCACCTCGAGACCACGGATGACCCGGGTTGGCTGCACGGGCTGCGCGATCCCGCTATCTCGCGAGCGCTCGCAGCCTTGCATCGCGACCTTTCGCACCCCTGGACCGTCGCTGGCCTCGCGCGCGTGGCGGCCTTGTCACGGACCGCTTTCGCCGCTCGGTTCACAGCGTTGGTTGGTCAGAGTCCCATGGAATACGTGTTCGGCACTCGAATGCGCCGCGCTGAGACACTGCTGCGCAACGACCATCTGACCGTTGCTGCGGTCGCCTCGCAGGTCGGCTACGGATCGGAGTCGGCGCTGTCGGCGGCGTTTGTCCGGTACTGCGGTACGACGCCGGGCGCGTACCGCAAGTTGTCATCATCCCGATGACATGACTGACGCGACTCGGCTCCGGGCGAACCTCTTAATGGCGTTTCTCCGCACACGGCCACGAACGAGGCCCGAATCGGCGTATCCGCCCAACATTCGTGGCGCTGTGCGGAGAAACGGCGCAGCGTGTAACGCGCTTTAAACAAAGAAGCGCCGGTCCGATGACCGACGCTTCTACAGACTTGTAGTTGCGGCTAGATAGCGCGAACCTTCTCCGCCTGAGGGCCCTTCGGGCCCTGGGTCGTTTCGAATTCCACCCGCTGCCCCTCCTCAAGTGAGCGGTAGCCGGTCGACTCGATCGCGCTGTAGTGCACGAACACGTCCGCACCGCCACCATCGACAGCAATGAAGCCGAAGCCCTTCTCGCCGTTGAACCACTTCACGGTTCCTTGTGCCATGAACATCTCCTAGCATCTGGAGGTCGCACCGCGCGACTCTCTGTCTGCTGTCGGACGTCAGTACTTAGCCAAAACGCCCACGCAAAGTCCGAGGGGCGTAGCACTGACCACGGCTCAAGAATTGCAACAGCGCGTCTAAGTGTGCCACAACCGCATAGGCAGTGCCATCTGTAGCTGGCGGCACGCAAGCTTCCAACGCTCTGACCGCGCCGTAACACCCGGGAATCTGGCGGTTCGGCGAACGACGGGGTCAGACGTCGCAGTTAGAGCTCAAACTCCGATACCCCTGCTGCTGACCGAGAGGGAGACCAAGCAGAATGAAACCTATGATCGCCCTTCAGCCGTTCGGTCGCACCGGGCACGAAAGCACTCGCCTCCTCTTCGGCGCCGCCGCCATTGGCAATGTGGACCAGGACGAGGCGGATCAGACCATGGAGCTGATCCGTGAACACGGGATCAACCACATCGACACCGCAGCCAGCTATGGCGACGCGGAGCTGCGCCTCGGGCCTTGGATGGAGAGTCACCGTGACGAGTTCTTTCTTGCCACAAAGACTGGCGAGCGCACTCGCACGGAGGCGTACGCAGAGATCGGGCGCTCGCTGGAACGGTTGCGCACCGACCGGTTGGACCTGATTCAACTGCACAACCTCGTCGATGAGGATGAGTGGCAGACGGCCTTCTCGTCGGGCGGAGTTCTGGAAGCCGTTGTACAGGCCCGAGACGAGGGGCTGGTCCGATTCATCGGAGTTACTGGTCATGGTGCGACCGTTGCCGCGCAGCACCTGCGGTCGCTGAAGGAGTACCCGTTCGACTCTGTGCTGTTGCCCTACAACTTCCCGATGTCGCGCAATGCCAGCTACGTCGCAGATTTTGAGGCGCTGCTCGCGCTGTGCGCCGAACGCCGCGTCGCCGTCCAGACGATCAAGGCCATCACCCGGGGGCCGTGGGGTGATCACAAGCAGACTGCCAATACCTGGTATGAGCCCCTCACCGACCAGGACGCCATTGACATCGCGGTGAGCTGGGTGCTGGGCCGTGACGGTATCTTCCTCAACACTGTTGGCGACGTTCACATCCTGCCAAAGGTGATCGACGCCGCGGAACGCTTTACGCAACGGCCAAGCGATGAGCAGATGGGCGAATTGGAGGCCGCCTTCGGGCTGGAGCCGCTCTTCGTCTGACAGGCTTCCGACTTTCTTGGCAGCAATTTGGCAGCCCTGTGTGCCGCGATGCTGTGCTTCGCCCTGCACTCAAGGCATCCAAGGCTGATCCGGCTCCAGGGTTCGCGCGGCTACCGTGGGCGCACGGCGTAGGTCAGGTGCGTCACCCTCGGGGAGGGCTCCGCGCGGACCGGCTCCAGGGCTACGCGCCCCGCGTCCACGCCCTCGAACAGGCGGATCCCGGAGCCGAACAGCACGGGTGAGAGCGTGATCGAGAACTCGTCGATCAAGCCGGCGTTCAGGTATTGCAGGATCGTCGCGCCGCCGCCCGCGATGCGGACGTCGCGGTCGCCGGCGGCCTCGCGGGCCTGGTCGAGCGCTGCCTCGATGCCGTCGTTGACGAAGTTGAAGGTCGTGCCGCCGGGCCGCTCCCAGGGGTCACGCTTCTCGTGCGTCACGACGAACACCGGCGTGTGGAACGGCGCCTCCTCCGGCCACGCCTGCTCGCCGGCGTCGAACATGCGCTTGCCCATCACGCTCGCGCCGGTGCGCTCGAACGTCTCCCGCGCGATCTCGTTGTCGCGTCCCTCCTCGCCGCCCTCGCCGATCTTCAGGTTCTCCCGGAAGAACCGCTGCGGGAAGATCCACTGCTGCAGTTCCATCCACTGCTGCCCCATCAAGTCCTCAAGGGACTCGGGCGCGATGAACCCGTCCAGCGACATCGACACGCTGAAGAACACCTTCCCGGCCATCAGCCCTTCGCTCCCTTCTGAACGATCTCGGTGACGTAGGCAGCTAGGTTGCTCAGGGTCTGCTGGCCGCCCTCGATCGCGTGGTACTTCTCGACCGCCTCCTCGCGCAGTTCCTTGGTGGGGAACACTGTGCGCAGCTCGATGCGGGTCGCCGCACCGTCGGCCGCGAACGTGAGGACTGACTCGAAGGCGTTCGGGTCGCCGCGGGACTCACCGTGGAGCAGCGCGATCCGCACCGGCGGGGCGATCTCGGTCCAGCAGATCCACTCGGTGTAGTCCGTCCCGTCTGGTCCGTGCATCACGAAGTCCCACTCCCCGCCGACGCGGAACTCGAAGGACCGCGTGGTGGTGGTGAACCCCTCTGGCCCCCACCACCGCGACAGGTGCCGCACCTCGGTAAACGCCTCGAACACCAGCTCATGTGGGGCGTCGATGACCCGGGAGATGACGATCTCGCGGTTGGCCGTCGCGGACTGCGCCGGCGCTCCTCGTCCCGTCGCGCTCATCAGCTACTCCTCCTGCCTTCCTGCTTCAGGTCCTGCACGTACGCGTCCAGCCGGTCGAAGCTTTCGTTCCAGAACCGCTCGAATCCAGCGGTCCACTCGTGGACCGGTCGCAGCCCGCGGGCGTCAAGGCCGTACAGGCGCTGTTTGCCTGCCTTGCGGTCCCGCACCAACCCGACCTCCCGGAGTACCCGCAGGTGTTTGGACGCGCGCGGTTGGGTCATCCCCAACTCCCGGGCCAACTCCGTCACCGGCCGCTCACCCGGCCCCAGCAGCACCAGGATCTCCCGGCGCTGCGGCTCGGCGATCGCGTTGAAGACGTCCGACGTAACCGCTGCTCGTGCCATCCGTCCATCATATGCCCATATCGGCATGCGTCAAGCCGAGAGGAATCAGGCGGATCTTGTCGGATGAGGACTGGCGCCGTCCGCGATCCGACCGCAACGCCATCGCGCTCCGGAGCCCGGCAGGGACGATTCTGCACTCGGACCGCGGCAGCCAGTTCGGTTCCAAGAAGGTCCGCCGACTGCTCGACAACAACGATCGCGCTCGCCGAGCGGCTGAGGCGATCAGCGGACGATCGAGGGAGGCGCCGTTGGCGCTGTGGAATGTCTACAAGCACCGCGCCTATCTCTGCTGGCGGCCACGCTTGCCCGTGAAGGCGGCCGCTAGGTTGGCGGCATGGTCGAGCTCACCATGCCGGATCTTGCCGCGGCGATGCGGGCGGCTGTCCGCGGTCTGGTCGACCGCCTGGACACCGAGCAACGCCGTCAATTGGTCTTCCCGTTCGACGGCGACACGCACAAGCGGTGGACCTACCTCCCGGGTCAGCGACCCGGGCTTCGACTCGGCGACCTGAGCGACGAGCAGCTGCAGCCGGCGCTGGATCTGCTGCAGCTCGTCCATAGCGTGCGGGGCTGGTCCGACACGCAGCTGGTGATCCGGATTGAAGCTGTCCGGCGAGAGTTGTCGCTCCAGCAGGCCGGCCGAGCTGGGGTTGATCCATACCGGGACCTGCCGTACTGGTTGGTGGTGCTGGGAGATCCGACGAGCACCGATCCCTGGGCCTGGCGGCTCAACGGCCACCACCTGCTGGCGCAGGCCACGGTGGTGGGCGATCAGGTCAACGGCGTCCCGCACTTCTTCGGCGCGGAGCCGGCCACGGTGCTGGAGGGCCCGCACGCCGGCTTGCGCGCCCTGCCCCGGGAGGAGGACCTGGCGAGAGAGCTGCTGCTGGCACTGCAGGAGGACCAGCGGCGGATGGCACAGATCGCGGTCAAGGCACCCGCGGACATCGCCTCCCGTTGGGACCCGGTGGCTGCGCTACCGGAGCAGCCGCGCGGCATCTCGTACGCACGGCTGGACCGGTTGCAGCGTGAGCTGTTCGTGTCGCTGCTCCGGCAGTACGTCGATCGGGCAGCCTCCGCCGTCGCCAACCAGGCCTGGACCGACATCACCGACGCCGGACTCGACCAGGTGTGCTTCGGATGGGCGGGGCCGGTCGAGCCAGGCGCCGGCCACTATTACGCGCTCAGCGGTCCGAGCCTGCTCATCGAGTACGACAACACCCAGGACAAGGCCAATCACATCCACTCCGTGTGGCGCGACCTGCGCCGCGACTTCGCCGGGGACCTGCTGGCCCAGCACTACGCGGGCATGCGCCACTGATCGGTGCGCTTAGGTCGGGGCGGTCGGCGGTACGGTCAGCGGCGGTGCAGCTGGGATCATCAGGCTGAACTATTGGGCCGGATCGTCCGTGTTCATCTGTAGAGGCCTCGGCTTGCACGGGGCCCACAGGTGTAGGCAGGTCAGGACATGTCATCGCAACCTTCGGCAACCGCTTCAGTCCGTTCATCCGGTGTCAGCCACCGCACGCTGATGACCTGGCGACTACTTAGTGTGATCATGCTGCTGGTGATGGGCGGGATCCATCTCTACCTCGTGTTCTACGGAGTCGGCGGCTTGCTTGGCGCGCTGTTCGTGCTCAACGCGGTTGGCGCGCTTGTGTTGGCAATCGCGGTCATCGTGCTGCGCGGGCGGCTCTTGTCGCTGGCAACGGTGCTGAGCCTGCTGTTCATGGCGGGCACGCTGCTTGCGCTGGTGCTTGCGCTGACCGTAGGGCTGTTTGGCATTCACGAGGTACTAACCTTCAAGCTGGTGCCCACCACGCTGGTGGTGGAATCCATCGGCACGATCATCCTGGCGGTAACCGTCGCACTCGTGTTGCGGTCGCAACGAGCACCCTGACGGCGCACCTACCGGCAAACCTCACACCTTGTGCCTGTGGCTCTGATGATCGTACGGCTCGCCCAGCTTCGGGAGCCCCAGGCCCGATCACGGATGCTCCACCGACGAACGCTGCGGCGTCTGCGTTCCTCCTCCGTCGCGGCGAGACGGCATCTTCACACGGCTTGCTGGCTTGATTCTCAGCCTTGCTTGCTGGTGGAGAATCGGGCAACCCAGACTTGGGAAACTGAGCGCAAGGCGGCGCAGTCTGGGAGGGTGGCAATGGCTGAACTCGAGGACTTCCTAACGTGGACCCTCGCCCGCCAGGATGAAGCAGAGCAGGCGCTGATCAACGGCGACCCGGGACCGCGCCTGGCGATGACATCGATGCAAGACCCGGTGACCCTGTTCGGCGCGAAGGTGCCGGTCTGGCGCGGATGGAACGAGGTGAGCGAGACCCTTCGCTGGCTCGCGGCGCCGTGGTCGGGCTCCACGGAGTACAGCTTTGAGCTTGTGGCCGCCGACGTGAGCGGGGACTTGGCGTATACATGACCGGCCATCAGACTCGCCCCGCCAATGTCTTTGTCCTCGACGTTGACGGGGTGCTGACGGACCCCGGTTCCGGTGCCGTAAATCCCGAGGTCATCCAGGCAGTGGCCGCGGACCTGAAGGCCGGCATTCCGGTTGCCTTCAACACCGGCCGGTCCACAGAGTGGCTTGAGGACAGAATTTTTCCACTCCTCGGGGACCTTTCGCCTGGCGAATTCGGCCGGCTGCTGGCTGTTTGCGAGAAAGGCGCCGTCGTCAGTTCATTCCCGAATGGCAGATTGCAGACCTATGTCGACCGTGCGCTTACCCCACCGGACGACTTCCGAGCCTGGGTCAAAGCCCTGCTGGACCAGGACCAGGGCGGGTGGAAGTTATCGGACTCGATGTTTTGGGACGGCACCAAGCTCACGATGATTTCCATCGAGCGCCGGCCGGGTGTTGCTCTGCAGGAATACCACGAAGCCCAGGCTGTTTTGGATTCGCTGCTAGAAAGAATGATCGATAAACATAAACTCACAGATTTCAAAGTCGACGCGACCGTCATAGCCACCGACGTGGAGCACAAGTTGGCGGGCAAGCATCGCGGCGCCGAAGCCGTGCTCAGGTGGCTCGGTCGCCACGACATCCACCCCCAAGCGTTTACTGCCATCGGAGATAGCCCCAGCGATGCCGCCATGGCTGAAGCCCTCGCCCAGGCCGGCCCCACTACCTTCGTTTACGTGGGCAATCCTGACACATACGCGCCGGGTCCCCAGGCCGGCTTCAAGACCGTTATCACCGGCGGGGGCAACGCCGCAGACACGGCTAAGTACCTAGCTGCCTAACGAGGCTGCCCTGACGGCCGCCCGCCCGGACGACCTCGAGCACGGCAACACCACTCGAGAACGCGGTAGCGCCAGAGCGCAGCAACCCGAGGGTGAGCCATCTGGGCACGACGGGCTGACTGAGGTTGCAGGCTGCGCCGCTTGCCGGACAGAGAACAGGGAGCCGTTCTCAATCTGCTTCCATCGGCTCACCGGAGGAACGCTAGCGGTCAGCGCTCACCGTTGGCGGGCCGTCCGCTCGCCAACATCCTCGCTGCGGTCTGGCGAGAGTCGTATCCTCACGAATGTGCGGACGTACTCAAGCCGCGACCGCGAGCGACTCGCCCAGTCGGCGCTGGCCGTCCGTCGGTCGGCGCCCGGCACCCATCCGCTGCTCCAATTGCAGCGCACGGCGGGCAATCGCGCCGTCACGTCGATCGTGGTGCAACGCAAGTCCGCGACCGACACGGCACCGGCCAAGGTCCCCGGCTTCCTCGCCCTCGACCCGGTGGTCGCCAATTACGTCGGTAAGAAGGGCGGTGGCGCGTTGAAAGTCGAGACCCATTCCGGCCCCGATCTGAAGGCCCTGTACCTCGCGTATGCGAAGAAGCATGACGTCGACACACGATCGCAAGAGACGTTTGTTAACGGGTTCACAGATTTGGATACCAATGTGATCCACCTCAACCGCGACAAGGGCGACGCGGGAACGATCGTGCACGAGGCGCTCCACCTGCACTCGGATCGAACGTGGATCAGCGACCAGCACTGGAAGGTGAACGAAGGAGCGACTGAGTTCTTCACGCGTCGCGTGTGCGACGCGGCGAAGGTCGGCCGGAGCGATGATGCCTATCCCGAAGTACTCGGTGCGCTTCGGCTCCTCGTCACCTTCTCGTCGGTGGAGGCGCTCGCCGCTGCGTATTTCAAGAACGAGACCAAGCAGCTCCAGTCGGATCTCGAAGCGGTGCGCCCCGGGTTGTGGACGGACTGGCGGATCACGATCATCAAGAGCATCAAGGCAGCCAACGCGCTCCTCGAATCGCTGAAATGATCACCCGAAACGCTGACCGTGGGATCGAACAGACGTCATTAGAACATGTCTACGATTCAGGAGGAAGAGGATCACGCGGCACCAGCGAGGTTCAGACGGCGAGGGCGGCCGCGACAATCAGCATCGCAAGGGCGGGGATGTCGCCGGTATCGACGCCGTGCGTATGAGTAAGCGGGAGCAGCACGTCACCCTTGGGGAACGGTTCTAGGACAACCAGCCCAATGGCGACGATGGCCAGCACAAGCGCCAGGATTCTGCGCCCGCGGCGGGTGCGCGTAGATCTCAGCAGCATGCCGTCGACTGTATCGGCCGTCTGCACTGACACAGCACAATAGCTTCCGGTGCGGATGGGATCCGCTGAGGCTTTCGCTTCACCGGATCCCCGCCTGACTCACATTCACCAGGGCCAACGCTCACCGTTGACAGGACGAAGATCAGCAGCTTGAAGGGCCGTCAGGATCAACGACACCAGGCGTGCCTCTGATCGTCTTGCCAGATTGAGGTAACTAAATTAGCAACTCGGTCAGCCCCGCTCTCATCACCTGATCTATGCCGGCTGGCCAGCAACACAGACTCAAAGCTGTGGCTGTGAACCGCTCGGGGACGAAGATCAACAGCTCTCTATGGAGGCGGGTCAACGGGAGCGCCGCACGCCCTAGAGCAGTCCATCCGCAGCCCGGACAACTTCCGCTAGGCCCGTGCACCGGACCCGCTGCACGGGCCTACCGGAAGTTAGCAGCCCCCGACTAGACATCCCACGACCGCTTCCGGTCGTGGGATGTCTAGTCAGAGCGATATCCGGATCAGACGTCGTAGTAGAGCTCGAACTCGTGCGGGTGCGGGCGCAGCCGCACTGCGTCGATGTCGTCGCGCTTCAACTCGATCCAAGTCTCGATCAGATCGGGTGTGAACACATCGCCGGCCAGAAGGTAGTCGTGATCGGCTTCCAGGTTGTCCAGCACGCCATCCAGGCTGTCTGGGACCGTGCTCACCGACGCGTGTTCCTCTGGCGGCAGCTCGTACAGGTCCTTGTCGATCGGCGCGGCGGGCTCGGTCTTGTTCAGGATGCCGTCGACCCCGGCGAGCAGGATCGCTGCAAAAGCCAGGTACGGGTTCGATGACGGATCGGGGCAGCGGAACTCGACTCGCTTGGCTTTGGGATTAGACCCGGTGATCGGGATGCGCATAGCGGCCGAGCGGTTGCGCGAGCTGTACACCAGATTGACCGGCGCCTCGAAGCCGGGAACCAGGCGATGGTAGGAGTTCGTCGTCGGATTCGTAAAGGCCAGCAGCGATGGAGCGTGCTCGAGAATGCCACCGATGTACCAGCGCGCGACATCGGATAGACCGCCATAGCCCGCCTCGTCGTAGAACAGCGGCTCGCCCTCGTTCCAGATGGAGGAGTGGACGTGCATGCCCGAGCCGTTGTCGCCGAAGATCGGCTTGGGCATGAAGGTCGCAGTCTTGCCGGCTGCCCAGGCGGTGTTCTTGACGATGTACTTGTACTTCTGGAGGTCATCGCCCGCCTGGAGCATCGTGGCAAAGCGGTAGTTGATCTCGGCCTGGCCGGCGGTGCCGACCTCGTGGTGCGCGCGCTCCACGCTGAGGCCGGAGGCCTCGAGGTTCTTCACAATGGCGTCGCGAAGATCAGCGAAGTGGTCGACCGGGGGGACCGGGAAGTAGCCGCCCTTGTAGCGCACTTTGTAGCCGCGGTTGCCGCCATCTTCGATCCGCCCGGTGTTCCAGGCGCCGGCCACGGAGTCGATCGCGTAGTAACCAGTCTGTTGCTTGGTCTCGAACCGTATGTCGTCGAACATGTAGAACTCCGCCTCAGGGGCGAAGTACGCGGTATCACCGATGCCGGTCGAGGCGAGATAGCTCTCCGCCTTCCGGGCGATGTTGCGCGGGTCGCGGCTGTAGGGCTCTTTGGTCAGCGGGTCGTGGACGAAGAAGTTGATGCAGAGTGTCTTCGCTACCCGGAACGGGTCCATGTAGGCCGTCGCGGGGTCTGGAAACAGGGCCATGTCCGACTCGTGAATCTTCTGGAAGCCACGGATCGACGAACCGTCGAAGTTGACTCCATCCTCGAAGTACTCGGGGCCGAACGTGCCCACCGGGACGGTGAAGTGCTGCATGATGCCGGGCAGGTCGCAGAAGCGAATGTCGATGAACTCGACGCCCTCATCCTTGACGAAGGCCAACAGGTCGTCGGCTCCTTGGAACATCTGTCCTCCGGTGAGGTAGGTCGTGCCTCTCAGCACGCTCTGTGGTACGCGCCCGAGGGCACGAAGATGGACAACCTGCTCAGCCTTGAGCACAGGCAGGCTTCACGCTGAGCAGAAGCTGGACGAACGCGGACTTCTCGCTCCGCGTCCGGTTGTTCCGGAAGCCTAATAGAACCGCGATTTCCGTCTAGTTGCACAATGTTTCATGGATGTAACAGGGCCGCGGCCAGTCTCAGGATCCACCTCATGGCCCCAGGTAACCTCGGCCACGTGGCTGACGACGCGCCCGATACCACTGCAGCCGAAGAAGCGTATCCCGGCCAGAGCCTGGGCTTGCCGCCCGAGGGTCGTGGTTCGCTGGCCAGTTGGCGCTCCCGGGTCGGTGCGTTGATCATCGACTGGGCTGCGTGCATGATCATCGCCCTCGGTTTCTTCGGATCTGGTGTCCTCACCGGCGGTGGCTGGCGGGCGTGGATGATCTTGGCAACGTTCTTCGTGGAGTCGACGGTGCTGTCCTGGCTGGCCGGCGGCAGCTTCGGGCAGCTGATCAGTCGTATTGCCGTCGTCCGCCTGGACGTGAAGCCGCTTGGCCTGCCGCGCGCCCTGCTGCGTGCCTTTCTGGTGTCGCTGGCGTTGCCACCTTTGATCATTTCCACCGAACGCCGTGGTCTGCAGGATCTAGCCGCCGGCACCGTGGTGATCAACCGTCGTTGATGATCACCTAGAAGATGGCCCCGGGATTGAGGATGCCGAGTGGGTCGAGGGCGTTCTTGATCGTCCGTGACAGAGCCATCACCTCCGGCCCGAGCTGGGCCGGCAGGGCCGCCTTCTTAGCTCGCCCGACACCGTGCTCGCCCGTGATCGTGCCGCCCAGGCTGATGGCCAGCTGCATGATCTCCTCGAACGCGCGGTAGGCGCGGTCCCGAGCGTCCGGATCACCGCGGTCATAAATGACGATTGGATGAGTATTGCCATCTCCGGCGTGTGCGACCACCGGAATCTCAACTGCATACCGGTCCGCCACGGCGGCAATGCCTGTGAGGAGCTCCGGCAGTCGAGGCACCGGTGCACCAACGTCCTCCAGCAGAATCGAGCCACGAGCCTCGATGGCAGGAAACGCCGCGCGGCGAGCGGCGACAAACAGCTCGCCCTCCTCCGGATCATTCGTCACAAAGACTTCCTTGGCGCCAGCCGTCGTACACGCGGCCTCCATGAACTCGATCTCTGCCGCACATGCCGCGCCGGGCGCATCGGACTGGGTCAGGAGCAAGGCGCCGGCCGAGCGATCCAGCCCCATCGCGCGATAGTCCTCGACTGCGTTGATCGAGGCCTGATCCATCAGTTCCATCATCGATGCGCGAAGCGTCCGACCGATCGTGACGACGGTGTCGGCCGCAGCCTGCACCGTCGGAAAGTAGGCGACCAGTGTCGACCGCGCTCCCTGCGTCGGTATTAGTCGGAGAATGGCGCGAGTAATGACGCCGAGGGTGCCGCCGCTGCCGACGAAGAGCTTGAGCAACGACAATCCGGCTACGTCCTTGATCCGCTTGCCGCCCAAAGTGATCAAGGTCCCATCAGCGAGTACGACGTCGAGCCCGAGGACGTAGTCAGTGGTGACGCCGTACTTGACGCAGCACAGTCCGCCCGCATTCGTCGCGATGTTGCCACCGATGGAGCAGATTTCATATGACGACGGGTCCGGCGGATACCACAGGCCATGCTCAGCCGCCGCCGCCTTGACATCCGCATTGAAGGCACCGGCTTCAACCACGGCGACTCGGGTAGCGACGTCGATCTCGATCGAATTCATCCGCTCCAGACTCAGCACAATGCCGCCGGAAACGGCCGAGGCTCCACCGGAGAGGCCGCTGCCCGCACCTCGCGGAACCACAGGTACGCGGTGCTCGGCCGCCCATTGAACCGCCGTCGCCACCTGCGACGCGTCGCGGGGTCGAACCACGGCGATCGGAACTCCAGCCGTCGCGTCACGGGACCAGTCGAAGCGGTACTTCTCGCAGCTCACGGGGTCGGTGCGTACGGCATCGCCGAGGATCGCCACAAGCTGCTGCAACGCAGTCTCCATGCCGACCAAGCTAGCGTTCGCGCCGCGGAGCGACACTAGCCGGCGATCTCGGCCGCCTCGAGCCAAGCGAGTTCTAGCTCGTCTTTGCTGGCGGTGATCTCCTCGATCGTGCGCTGCAGGTCAGCAAGCTGTTGATAGTCGCTGGCAGCCGCAGTCATCTGCTCATGCAATGCCGTAATCCGCTGGTCGAGGCGGGCGATCTGTTGCTCTAGGCGCGCGAGATCCTTCCTCGCTTGACGTGTCGCAGCGTTGGAGGTTCGGGAGTCACGCTGCGACGGTGTTCGGGTAAGGGAGATCTCCGGCGACCGGTCGCGGCGCAGCTGCAGATAGTGATCAACACCACCCGGCAGCAAGACACAGGAGCCGTCGCCTAGCAACGCGTAGGTCACATCGCAAACCCGTTCCAGAAAATAGCGGTCGTGCGTCACCACAAGGAGGGTGCCCGGCCACGTGTCGAGGTAATCCTCGAACACGGTCAATGTGTCAATGTCGAGGTCATTGGTGGGCTCATCGAGCAGTAGCACATTCGGTTCGTTCAGGAGTATGCGAAGAACCTGAAGTCGCCGCCGTTCGCCACCGGACAGGTCGTCGAGCCGGGTCGTCAGTCTGTCACCGGTAAATCCGAAGTCCTCCAGCAGCGAGCTGGCACTCACTTCGCCACCAGAGGCCAGCTTCGCCTGACGTCGGAGCCGATCGACCGATTCCAGGACCCGTTCACTCCCGCGAAGCTCGGCCACGTCCTGGCTCAGATAGCCGATACGCAGTGTCTTGCCTCGTTTGACGCGTCCTGAGTCTGGCGTGATCTCACCGTCGAGCAGCCGCAGCAAGGTCGTCTTTCCGGCGCCGTTCACACCGACGATGCCAATTCGCATGCCGGGCCCGATCGACCAGGAAAGATCATCAAGAAGCGTCCGGTCGCCCAGCTGCACACTCACTCGTTCCAGATCAAAGACGTCTTTGCCCAGGCGCGTCGTCGCAAAGCGCTGTAACTGCAGTCGGTCGCGCGGCTCGGGCTCATCGGCGATCAGCGCCGCGGCCGCATCCAGCCGGAACTTCGGCTTAGAGGTACGGGCGGGTGGGCCCCGGCGTAGCCATGCGAGTTCCTTGCGTAGCAGGTTATTGCGACGTGCGGCAATCATGGCAGCCTGGCGTGCGCGCTCTGCCCGCGCCAGCACGTACGCCGCATAGCCGCCTTCGTATGCGTGAACTCTGCTGTCATGCACTTCCCAGATACGGGTGCATATGGCGTCCAAAAACCAGCGGTCGTGGCTGACGATCAGCATCGCCACATCAGCCGCCTGCCGCTCATTCAGATGCGTGGCAAGCCAGTCGATCGCGTCTACATCAAGATGGTTGGTCGGCTCATCCAGAATCAGCAGGTCATGATCAGTAAGCAACAATCTCACGAGCGCGGCGCGGCGACTCTCACCGCCGCTCAGGCTGTCCAGCGGCGCGTCAAGATCAACATCAGCCAGCAGATGCGCAACGATCGGCCGGGTATCAGGGTTGGCTGCCCACACATGGTCTGCTGCGCCGCCAACGATGAAGTCGCGAACCGAGACATTGGCCGGCGGATCGTCGATCTGATCCAAAAAACCGATCGAGAGGTGACCAGTGTGGGTAATCCGACCGCTGTCCGGCGTCACGGTCTCAGCGAGGATACGTAGCAGGGTGGTCTTTCCCGATCCATTGCGACCCACCACGCCAACCACGTCGCCACGGCCCAGGCCGAGGCTGACGTCTTCGAACAAGATGCGGACGCCGTAGCTCATCGTGATGCGTTCGGCGTTGACGAGGTTGGTCATGGATCAATCAGGCGTTTGTCGCACCTAGGGCGGAAGGGCTTGGACGCGCAGCTCTTCCTCAGCGACCGCGCATAGCTTGCCGGGCACCCTTGACTTGCCGCGGACTGGTCGGCATCGGTCCCTTGGGGATCGGTACGGGTGGCCGGAGCGCATCAAGCGCGCGTAACCGCTGCCTGAGGTCGGTGATCTGGTGAGGCTGGAGCACCTTGGGTAGCTTGCGGATGTGGTCAGCCAGCTTGTTCAGCGGCACCTGACCTTCTTTGTCGCCCATGATCACCGTGGTCACCGTGATGCCATACGCGACCCGCTCGTGCTTCTTGACTTCGCTGGCGAGGAGTTGCCGCACCCGACCGGTCTCGCCTTCGCCGATGAGTACCAAGCCGCCGGGGCCGATGGTGCGATGCACGATATCTCGGTTGCGATTTGCCGCGATGATCGGCGTCGAGACCCACTTCTTGGGCAGCATACCGAGGGCCACCTCGGCTGAGCCCGCCTTCCCGGCATAGCGCTTGAAGGTGGCGGACTTTGCCCGGCGTACCAACATGAACATGGCGGCCAAGAGGCCGACCATCACGCCGGCGAAGATCAAGTTGAAGGCGTAGCCCCACGTCAGGCCGATGACGATGCCGATCGCGATCGGCAGCAGAAAGGCGCCGATCAGCAGGTACGGCAGCGCCTTGTCGTATTCATGCGTGACCTGGTACGCGCGAATGATTTGCCGAATCCGGCCCATGTCGGCCGGGTTGTCGCTTGCCTTCTTCCGAGCCTTCTCGGCCTTTTTTGCCTCTTTGGCGTTGACCTTGGCTTCCTTGGCCGCGGTCTTTGGATTCTGGGCCGCAGCCTTTGACGCCGTGGTGCCGCTCTTGGCGCTCCGGGACGCCGCGTCAGCCATCGCCACTCACTTTCAGCTCTCGATTCCTACGTTGCTGTGGTTTCTAAACCGCCGAAGCGCCAACTGACAGAGCCTCGCGGTTGTGCAGCGCCTGGCGGTAGAGCCGGCCCGCACGATAGGAGGAGCGTACGAGTGGTCCGCTCATCACGCCAGCGAAACCGATGGCAGTTGCCTCGTCTGCTAACTCGACGAACTCTTCGGGCTTCACCCAGCGATCGACCGGATGATGGCGTGGCGATGGCCGCAGGTACTGGGTGATGGTGACAATCTCGGCGCCAGCGTCGTACAAGTCCTGCAGCGCCTCACTGATCTCGGACCGTGTCTCACCCATGCCGAGGATCAGATTTGACTTGGTCACCAGGCCAGCGGCACGTGAGGCTCGCAGCACATCCAGGGAACGCTCGTAACGGAAGCCCGGCCTGATGCGTCGGAAGATCCGGGGAACGGTTTCGACATTGTGGGCGAAGACCTCCGGCTCGGTCTCGAAAATCTGGGCCAGATAGTCGGAGTTGCCGGAGAAGTCGGGAGCGAGCATCTCAACGCCGGTGTCCGGGTTGAGTTGGTGAATCTTGCGAATCGTCTCGGCGTACAGCCAAGCCCCCTCGTCGGGGAGATCATCGCGGCAGACCCCGGTAACCGTCGCATAGCGAAGACCCATTGTCCGCACCGACTCGGCAACCCGGAGCGGCTCGCTGGCGTCGAAATTGGCCGGCTTGCCGGTGTCGATCTGGCAGAAGTCGCAGCGCCGCGTGCAGACGTCGCCGCCGATCAAGAAGGTAGCCTCACGATCCTCCCAGCATTCGAAAATGTTCGGACAACCGGCTTCCTGGCAGACCGTGTGCAAGCCCTGGCTCTTAACCAATTCAGAAAGCTCGCGATACTCCGGCCCCATCCGTGCTGTCGTCTTGATCCACGACGGCTTCTTCTCCACCGGGGTGTTCGCATTGCGAACTTCCAGGCGCAGGAGTTTGCGGCCTTCCGGAGCGATGGTCACCCCATCACCTTACGCGTTCTGATTGCCTCGCTCCGTGCGCTGCTCGCTCTCGACTGAACTCAGCCATGATTCGACGTTTGCCGTCTCGAGACGGCTAAAGAGGGTCAAATCGCGCGAGGAAACCCACGTTTGCCGTCTCGAGACGGGAAACGCAACCACGCTGACGCCGCCGTCAAGCTCGCTGAGCAAGGCCCGCACCATTCACTCAGACGACGTCGCGGCGGCGGAAGATCAGTAGCGACACGATGATCACCGAAGCGATGAGGACGGCCCAATACACCGCGCCGTGGGCGAAGCTCACGGTCCGCTCGACCCATTCGATGCTCACACCCTCCGGCGTCAGCTTCTCGATCGGCACGGTGTAGTGGAAGCCGTGCTGGACAATTGCCGCGAGACTCGCCTCGGGAGTCCAGGGCGTCATACGTTGCGCCCAAGCTAGTGAGCTCAATGGCCCACTGCGAAGGAACCAGACAACCACGTAGCCAAGCAACACACCAATCGCGCCGGCGGTATGCCGAGTCACCAAGGCTGCGCTGAAGCCGAGTACGGTGATCGCCACAACGGCCACCACACTCCGCGCTCCCATGGCGCCGATGTTCGACAGTGATCCGATCGGGGACCCGTAAAACCGTGCCAACCCCACAGCCGCAATGATCACGAGCGCGGCAGCGAACGCCGCGAGCAGCGCTGCAAAACCGATGATGGTGAGCAACTTCGACCAGAAGACCTGCCCACGGCGTGGGATGAACGTAAGCCAGTTGGCAATCGAACCGGAGCTGTACTCGGCGCCGATGAAGCTGGCAGCGATCATGAACGCAGTAAGCGCGACAAGGATGGTGGACACCAGGAGGGCTGTGCTTGCCGCCTCCTTGAATGGTGTGGGCTCCACACTGAAGTCCGCCAAAGTGGCCTCCGGGATGGTGCACTCGTCTGGGGTGCCACCGGTGTCTCGGCAATCCCTTTCGTACTTCTCGTGGTTCTCGATCCAGTCCTTGTGCGATTGCTCGTACGCGCGTTGCGCTCCAGCGAGTTGTTCGCCGGTCAACGGCGAAAGGGAATCGTTGACCACCAGCTGATATCCGCCCAGCCCTAGCAGCAGCACAATCAGGGCAATCGCGGTGAACCGTCGGCCGAGAAGCCTGCTGATCTCGGCCGCGACTAGCCGGGTCATATCCGCCCGCTCCACTCGCGACGCCGCTGCTGCCGCGCACCTAGATGATCACCGGCCGTGAGACTCAGGAACACCGATTCGAGGTCCGGCTGTATGGGGGTGAGCTCTGAGACGTACAGCCCCTGATCGGCCAGCAGTCGAGTGATGACCGCGAGATCAAGCCGCTGGTTGCTCAAACTGACCCTGATAAGCCGACCCGCCAGGGGTTCGACAGTGAAGCCGGCCTTCGTGAGAACCTCGGTGGCTCCGAGATGATCAGACACCCCGACCCGAGCCGACACCTGTCCATCGGCGGAAAGGATGTCGCTGACCTTGCCCTCGGCGAGCAGTCGGCCACGGCCGATGATGGTGACCGTGTCGGCGATCTGCTGCACCTCGCTGAGAATGTGGCTGGAGACGAGCACCGTCTTGCCCCGCCGCGCCAGGCCACGCATCATGCTGCGAATCTCGGAAATGCCGGCTGGGTCAAGTCCGTTGGTGGGCTCGTCGAAGATCAGCAAGTCCGGATCTTTGAGCAGCGTGGCGGCGATGGCCAGGCGCTGTTTCATGCCGAGGGAGTACTTGCGGAACTTGTCGCCGCCGCGGCGTGCCAACCCCACCTCTTTGAGCACGGCCGCAACCCGCTGTTGTGGCGCACCAATTGCCCGGGCCAGCAGCCGCAGGTTCTTCTCCCCAGAGAATGCGGGAAAGAACTTCGGCTGCTCGACGATGGCACCCACCCGATCAATGACGCGGTCAATTGCGAGCGGTACCTCGTGATCAAAGATCCGGATATGGCCGGCGTCAGCGGCGATCAAGCCCAGCAACATCCTGATCGTCGTTGTCTTGCCGGATCCGTTGGGACCTAAGAAGCCGTGTACGCCGCCGACGGGCACTCTCAGGTCCAGCTTGTCGACGGCCGCTTGTCTGCCATTGCGCGTCCGGTAGATCTTCTCCAGGCTGTACGCCTCAATGGCGTAGTCGATCGCAGGCGCCCCCACAACTCCCCGACGACCCGCTGCAGTAGGTGATGTACGCGGACTAGGCGGCGCCAACGGTAAGCCTGGGATGAGCGGTATCGGGCGCGGACCCGATGTCGGGCGACTGCGTGTACTCCTCGAAAGCCAGGTAGCGCTGCAGCTGGGGACGCAGCGCCTGTGCCGCATCCGTGACGGTGATTGGCCGGCCCAGCTCGGCGCTCATGGACGTCACGCCCACCCCGGTGAGTCCGCAGGGGATGATCCGGTCGAATGAACGAAGATCAGGATCGACATTGAGCGCAAAGCCGTGCATCGTCGTCCCGGCGGCGACACGGACCCCGATCGCGGCGATCTTGCGCTCCAGCCGATGATCATCTGCTGCCAACCAGACGCCGGAGCGGCCGCGAATTCGGCCAGTCTGCAGACCATAGGCGGCAAGCATCGTGATCAACGCCTCTTCGAGCCGGCGCACGTAGTCGACGACCAGCACGGACTCGGGCAACCGTACGATCGGGTAACCGACGAGCTGTCCCGGACCGTGCCAGGTGATCTTGCCCCCGCGGTCCACATCGATCACCGGTGTGCCGTCGAAGGGTCGTTCCTGGGGCTCTGTGCGCTTGCCGGCGGTGTAGACGCTGCTGTGCTCGAGCAGCAGCACGGTGTCCGGGCGGGTGCCCTCGGAGACCTCTGCATGTACGGCCCGCTGCACGTCCCACGCCGCCTGGTAGTCGACGTACTCGCTGCCCAATCCAAGATCGCGGAACACGAGTTCCATGGCGCTGAGTCTAATGTCGCGTCTCCCTCATTACCGTTTCAGCGCGGCCGCGACAACATCGGTGACGGTGGGATCGCTGAAGACGAAACCATCAGCGGTCAGCCGCTCCGGGACTGCGTACATGTCGCCGACCAGCTGCCCGGCCAACTCGCCGAGAGCAGTGCGGATGATCGGCGTCGGGACGCGGAGGAATCTCGGCCGGTGCAACGCGGCAGCGAGGGCGTCACTGAATTCGGCATTGGTCGTCGGCTGTGGCAAGGTCACGTTGTACGGCCCTGAAGCGTGCTCGGTTGCGGCGGCCCATTGCACAACATTGAGGTAGTCGCGGAGGCTGATCATCGGCATCCGCTGACTGCCGTCGCCAAGCGTTGCACCGAGACCGACAGACCAGGCCAGCTTCAGCGGCACCAACGTCCCGCCGCTGGCGTCCATCACCGGGCTGGTGCGGAGGATGGCGACGCGCGCTCCCGCATCGATGGCGGGCTGAGCGGCGGCTTCCCACTTCGTGGTGACCTGAGCAAGGTAGTCCGCTGCCGCCGGCGAGTCCTCGGTGTACGGCTCGGCTCCGGAGACCGTGCCGTAGCGAGCGATGCCGCTCATCTGGATCATGACCCGCCGACGACCGTCAGTCAGCGCCGCCAGTCCGTTCGCGATAGTGCCCGTGGTATCGACCCGCGATGACAGGATCTGCTTTCGGCGGGACTCGGTCCACGGCAGTGGAGCTACGGCCACGCCGGCGAGGTTGACTGCAACGTCGACCCCGTCAAACGCCGCCGAGTCGATCGTGCCGGAATTGGGATCCCACCGAAACTCGGTCGATGTTGCTGGCTCACGGCGTACCAGACGGACCACCTCTTGACCCTCACCGGCAAGTCGCACCCGAAGTGCGGTGCCCAGAAAGCCCGACGCGCCTGCCAGTAACCACCTCATGTGATCACTGTTCGTCGGCGCCCGTGGGGTGCAGCGGCGGGGTTGGACCGCCGGCGCCCTCGGCCATGGCGTACATAACCTCTCGCAACGCATCGAGCCCGGACCGCTGCGGCTCCCAGCCAAGCTCAGCGCGAATCCGGCTGGTGTCGAGCGTCGGCAGCGAGAGGAACAGTTTGAGCAGCGACTCGGGGGACGGAATGAGGCGCAGGCGCCACGCGCCTGCCATCGTCGCCGCGACAGCCTGCTTCGGCACCGTGAAGGCCCGTGCTTGCAGCAGCTCTCCGAGCGCTTCGCCATCAATCACCGGATCAGCCGCCACGTTGTAGGCACCCCTAGCATCGCTCATTACCGCGAGCCGGTAGGCCTCCCCAGCATCGTCGCCGTGCATGGCCTGGAACCGTAGTCCGGCAGGAAGGGGCACCGCAGGTAGGCGTCCGGGCTTGAGCAACGCTCGCGGGATCAATGGCCCCGCGAAGATCCGGCGCTGCTCGCTGGCTGAGGAGCGCTTGAAGATGAAGGACGTACGCATCCGCACGACCCGAATCTCTGGATGGCGCAACTCGTACGCGTCGAGGTAACGCTCTAGATAGGCCTTCTCCCGCCCGTAAGCCGCCGTCGGCATGCTGTGCGTCGGCCAGCTCTCGTCCACGTGGTGACCAGGTCCGGGCGAGTACGCGGCCAGTGACGACGCGTAGACGACCGTCGGAACACCTGCATCGGCCGCTGCCTGCAAAACGTTGATGTTGCCCAGAACGTTGGTGTCCCAGGTCGTCAGTGGCCGGTGAGTCGGCTGGAACGCCCATGCCAAGGCCACCACAGCGTCCGCGCCAGCGAGATGCTCTTTGACCTCTGGGGACTGGACGTCTGCGGCTGCGAACCGGGTCTTGGCCGGCTGCCACGACGACGGCGTACGTCGGGCGAGCCCGAGGATCTCAGTGACGGCAGGATCTGCAGCAAGCGCCTCGACGACACTGCTGCCGACGTTTCCGGTGGCACCAAAGACGACAACTTTCATAGGCCGAGCTCGGCGCCGAAGTCACCTTCCTCCAGACGCGCCTTGAGAGCACTGAGGAACCTGGCCGCCACTGCGCCGTCGACCAGCCGGTGGTCGTAGGACACGGACAGATACATCATGTCGCGGATCGCAATGACCTGACCCAGCCGCGGATCGGAGATCACCACCGGTCGTTTCACTAGTGCACCCGTGCCCAGGATCGCCACTTGCGGCTGGTTGATGATCGGCGTATCCATCAAGGTGCCGGCCGAGCCGTAATTCGTAATCGTGAAGGTCCCACCGGTCAGCTCGTCGGGTGTGACCTTGTTCTGCCGGGTACGCGCCGCCAAGTCGGCGATCCGCTTGGCCAGCCCGGCGATGCTCAGGTCTCCCGCGTCTTTGATCACCGGGACGAGCAAGCCCTTTTCGGTATCCACGGCGATGCCGAGATGTTCGGCGTCCGGATAGGTGATCGTGCGTTCCTCGGTGTCGATCGTCGCGTTCAACGTTGGGTAGGCCTTGAGCGCCTCGATGGAAGCCTTCGCAATGAAGGGCAGGTAGGACAGGGAGGCGCCCTCGCGCTTCTTGAATTCGTCCTTGACCTTGGCGCGGATCTGCGAGATGGCCGTCAAGTCGACTTCGACCGTGGCGGTCAGCTGAGCTGCGACCTGAAGAGACTCCACCATGCGCTTGGCGATGGTCTGGCGCAGCCGCGACATCTTCTCGGTGGTGCCACGCAGCGTACTGACCTGGGGGGCTGCAGCTCGCGCCGCCGGAGCGGCTGCCGGCTCCGCGGGAGGTTGGAGCTCCGCCGGGGCTTGAGCAGCCGGCGCTGCGGCGGCTTCCTTTGCCGCCTCGGCGGCGGCTAGTACATCCTGCTTACGGATCCGACCGCCGACTCCGGTCCCATTGATCGATCCGAGGTCGACGCCATGCTCCTTGGCCAGCTTGCGCACCAGCGGTGTGACGTAGCTGGAGTCGGCATCGCTTACGACCGGTGTTGGGCGAGGCGGAGCAGCGGCCGCGGGACCGTGTTGCTCCGGACGGGCGTCTTCCTTTGCAGTGGGCGCCGCGACCTTCGGCTCCGGTTGCCGCGCGGGCTCAGGTTCACGCGCGCGTTGAGGGGTGGGCTCCGGCTCAGCTGCGGGCTGCGCGGTCTCTGGTGCCGGTTGGCGCGGTGCTTCGCGCGCTGGGGCGGCACCCGCCTCGCCGATGACTGCCAGCACAGCGCCGACCTCGACCGTCTCATCTTCCTGCACGCGGATTTCGAGCAACGTGCCGGCTGCCGGCGATGGGATTTCAGTGTCAACTTTGTCGGTGGAGACCTCCAGCAGCGGCTCATCCGTCTTGACAGACTCACCGACTTGCTTGAGCCAGCGGCTTACCGTGCCCTCCGTAACGCTCTCGCCCAATTCGGGCAGGGTCACCTCAGAAGCGCCGTCTGAACTTTGCCCGTCTTCGCTGGGTGTCTCGGCGACCGGCGCCGGTTCCGGGGCGGGAGGCTCAGACTCCTGCGCTGCCGGCTCCGGGGCCGGGGCTGCCTCGGCTGGCGGCGCCGCTTCTTCTGGCGTGCCTTCACGTGGGGCGTCTTCTGCACTGGGTGCCTCGGACGCCGGCCCGCCACCGTCAGCCTCACTCGGTTCACCGATCACAGCTAGCACTGCGCCCACCTCGACTGTCTCGTCCTCCTGCGCCTTGATCTCCAACAAGACGCCCGAGGCGGGGGAGGGGATCTCGGTGTCGACCTTGTCCGTGGACACTTCGAGCAAGGGCTCGTCAGCTTCAATGGTGTCACCGACCTGCTTGAGCCACCGGCTCACGGTTCCTTCAGTGACGCTCTCGCCGAGTGCTGGAAGGGTTACAGAGGTCGACATGGCTACTAAGGACTCCTTTGTCGTGCTTGCTGCTCGGTTGGTCCTGGTGTCGCATGGTGGCACAGACGGAACTCGATCAGGCCTCGTCCGTGCCGGTGGGCCACAGCCTAGCCTCAGCGGCTCGCCACGGCGCGAGCACGTTACTGGTTCTTACCGTGGACTTCCGACTAGGCCTTCCGCATGATCATGGTGGCGTCAGCTATGGGCGTGCAGTGGCTTCCCCGCGAGTGCGAGGTGTGCCTCGCCGAGCGCTTCGCTCTGCGTCGGATGAGGGTGGATCAAGCCCGCGACATCCTCAGGGAATGCATCCCAGTTGGTGATCAGCTGCGCTTCTGCAGCGAGTTCGCTGACCCGGGCACCGATCATGTGAACGCCGACGACCGGACCATTCGGCCGCCGTACCAGCTTGACGAAACCCCGAGTCTTGAGAATTCGCGACTTGCCATTTCCGGCGAGGTCGTAGCTGAGAGTCTCCACATCGCCGAAGCGGCTCCGTGCTTGATCTTCAGTGAGTCCCACGGATGCGATTTCCGGGCCACAGTAGGTGACCCGCGGGATCTGCTCGTCGGGAATAGCTGCCGGCGCTCGATCCCGCGAGCCAACCCGATGAGCAATCTCCTCGGCGACGAAGATTCCCTGGGCAAAACCCCGATGCGCCAACTGCAGTCCGCGCACCAGATCGCCCAACGCAAAGACGCCTGGGACGGAGGTTTCCAGTCGCTCGTTAACGCGTACGAAACCATCCTCCAGTTCAATGCCCGCCTCTTGATATCCGAGGTCAGCGCTGTACGGCCCACGTCCGACGGCAACGAGCATCAGCTCGGCCTCCAGCACCTGACCGTTCGCAACCTCCACGCGTACGCCAGACTCTTGGGTCTCACAGGCAGTTAGCTCGCTGCCGGTGAGCACCTTGATCTTGCGTCTCCCAAAGGCGCGTTCCAGCGCCGTAGAGATGCTCGGGTCTTCGCCGGATACGAGCCGGGGGAGTGCTTCAACGATGGTGACGTCGACACCAAACGATCGCCATATCGAGGCGAATTCCACGCCGATCACTCCGCCGCCTAGCACGATCGCCGATGCCGGCAGTCGGTCGAGTCGAAGTGCGTGCTGACTGTGGAGGGTCTTCGCGCCGTCTACGTCGAGGCCCGGCAGCGAGCGGGGATACGACCCGGTAGCCAGCACGAGATGGGGCGCGGCATAGGTTTCACCTCCGACGGCGACGGCTGGGCGTCCGTCGGCTTCGGTCAGCCGACCCGCGCCTTGCACAACGGTGACGCCACCAGCGTTGAGAAGACCGGAGACCCCTTTGTACATCCGCGTGACCACGCCGTCGGCGTAGGACACGACACCAGCAAGATCAACTTTGTCGATGGCGGCATGGATGCCGACTTCGCTGCCCAGGCGCACCGAGTCCGCCACTTCTGCGGCGTGCAACATCGCCTTGGTGGGAATGCACCCCCGATGGAGGCAGGTGCCTCCAACCTTGTCCTGTTCCACTAGCGCGACGCTGAAACCCAATTGAGCCGCTCGCAGGGCACAGGCGTAACCCCCGCTGCCCGCACCGAGGATGACGAGATCAAAGGATCCTCCCATGACGCCATCCTCTCAGGCGGCGAAGGACCCGCGATCCTTCAACGTTGCGGCCATAATTGGCGCATGAGTTGGTTCCGGCGGACGGCGACCAGGGTCAAGAAAAAGGGCCGCTATGCGTCGCAGAGTCGCGCTGTTGACGACGCCGTGACGTCGCATCTGACTCAGTTCGCCCGAACCCGTCGCGGCGTCGAAGCATTCGTCGAGCCCAAGACTGCGGTGACTCAGACGACCCTCTTGCTGGTTGCGTTCGATGGCGAGTGGACCCGACGCGTGGTGCCCTCCCCTGAATGGGCGCACGCTTTCGCAGAACACCTGCAGATACCCGGTTACGACGCGGCCGTGGTGGGCTATCCGCAGCGCATGCGGGACTACAACACGCGCAACAAGAAGCATCCCGATTTGCGCTAGGCGTCAGGCAATCGACCGGTTGGGCGCCGGCCGCAAGACGTTGGCTGGTCTGCAACTCGCCCCGGTCCGTGAGACGTTTCTCCGCACAAGGCCACGAATGCTGCTCGAAAAGCCCGAATCGGGCCTCGTATGTGGCTTTGTGCGAAAAAACGTCAGGAACTCACACGACCCGTAGCTTCAGCGCGGCTGGTCCTTCTGCCGCGTGGAGGCATCGGCAAGCGAGCGGGCCAGGGCGATGAGCGTTCGTACGCCAACGCCAGTGCCACCAGCAGCGACATACCCGTATTGCTTGTTGTCGGAGAACCCCGGTCCGGCAATATCGAGGTGCGCCCATGGGGTGCCATCGGCCACGAATTCCCGGAGAAAGGCGGCTGCCACCAAGGCGCCACCCCAACGATCGGGTGCAACCGAGCGCAGATCGGCCACCTTTGAATCGATCTTGCTCCGGACCTCTCTGGGGATCGGGAGATGCCAGACGTCCTCGCCTGCCACCTCCGCGGCGTCGAGCACCAGCCCAGCTGTGGCGTCATCGGTGGCCATCAGACCTGCTGTACGTTCCCCGAGGGCAACCACACAAGCGCCCGTCAGCGTTGCGATGTCAACCACCATGTCTGGATTGTCTTCGTTGGCCCGAGCGATTGCGTCGGCCATGACCAGGCGACCCTCCGCGTCGGAATTGCCGTTCTCGACCGTCTTGCCGCCATAGATGGACAACACGTCGGATGGTCGATAGGCGCTTCCTGACGGCATGTTCTCCGCCAAGGCTCCGTACGCAGTGATGTTGATCTTGAGACCGAGTTGGGCGATTGCGGATACCGCAGCGAATACCGCCGCGGCGCCAGCCATATCGCATTTCATGGTGTACATGCCCTCGGCTGGTTTGAGGTTGAGCCCGCCAGTGTCGAAAGTGATGCCCTTGCCGACCAGGGCAAGATGGAATGTCGCGCCACGCGGGCGGTAGCTCAGCCGCACCAGTCGTGGTGGCCTGGCTGAGCCACCCCCAACCGCCATCAAGCCGCCGTAGCCGTCGCGGCTCAATGCTGTCTCGTCCAGCACGTCGATCGCGATCTTGCTGCCGCGTACCAGACCGCGCACTTGGTTGGCGAACGATTCCGGATAGAGCAAATTCGCCGGGATGTTCACCCAGTCTCGCGCGGTCACCACGGCCTGGACCACGATCGTGGCAGCATCGGCAATCGCATCGCCCTTCACATCGCCGGCATGGATGACGGTGATGGCGTTGATCTTGCTGTTGCCATTCGGCGCAACACTGATCGGCTCGTAGTCGTAGGTGCCGAGCAGTGCACCTTCAGCAACCGCTGAAAGCTCTTCCGCGTCGTCACTGCCCAGCGAGACAGCGATCGACAGGGCATCGGCATCGACATCGGCCAGCGAGGCTGCCTGGCGGACTCCGGCCGCCGCCGCCCGGCGTAAATCCTCCGCACTCGGCAGCTCAGGGCCCAACCCGACGACCACAATGCGGGGGGCGCCGTCGGCGGCGGGCAGTGTTCGCTTGGAATCGGCGCTCGTCTTTGCCCCAAGTGAGGTTGCCATCTCAGTAACCGACATCCCAAAGCGCTTCTGAAACGCGCTGCCGATGATCTTCGGCACCTCGCGGGCGCCTGATTCGCTCAAGCCCACCACAAGCACGTCGACATGGCGGGGTAGTGCCTTGGTGATTGCAAGTGAGGGCAATGTGCGACTGGGCACGACAGCCACATCCTTCTACTGAGTAGGCGTGATCCAATGAGGCTTGAACAGGTTAGCCCTTTGCTGGCATAAGAAATGGAGCGAGCGTGGCGGAGCATGCCCAGCCCGAAGCGTTACTGAGATCACCGCTACACGAACGGCATGTTGCCGCAGGGGCGAAGTTCGCGGCGTTCAGCGGCTGGTCGATGCCGCTGGAGTACGCCGGCGCAGGAGTACTGGCCGAGCATGCGGCGGTCCGAAACGCAGTGGGCATCTTCGACGTCAGCCATCTTGGCAAGGCCACGGTGACCGGTTCGGGAGCGGCCGACTTCATCAACCGGTGTTTGACAGCAGACCTTGGCAAGATCGGCCCGGGGCAGGCGCAGTACACCTTGATCTGCAACTCCGACGGCGGCGTTGTCGACGACATGATCGTTTACCTCAAGTCGGCCGACGAGGTTTTTCTGATCCCCAATGCCGCGAATTGTGCGCAGGTTGTCGCGCTGCTTGCCGAGGCTGCGCCACCCGATGTCACGGTAACCAACCAGCATCGGGATTTCGCCGTGTTGGCGGTACAGGGCACTTTGTCTGACGAGGTGCTCACGACTGCCGGCCTCCCAGCTGGCCACGACTACATGACCTTTGTCGGCGAGCATTACGACGGCGCTCCACTCACGGTATGCCGGACTGGCTACACCGGTGAGCGAGGCTATGAGCTGGTAGTGCCGGTGGACGCTGCGGAGGCTGTATGGGATGCGGTGCTGGCGGCCGGCGAAGGCTACGGATTGCAGCCCGCCGGGCTAGGGGCGCGGGACACGCTACGGACCGAGATGGGCTATGCACTGCATGGTCAAGACATCTCACCGTCGATCACTCCCGTCCAAGCGCGGCTCGGCTGGGCGGTGGGATGGGCCAAGGAATCCTTCTTCGGTGCCGACGCACTGCGCGCCGAGAAACTTCTCGGTCCCAAGCGCTTGCTGCGTGGGCTACAAGCCACCGGCCGAGGAATTCCGCGTCCTGGCATGGTGGTACATGCGCCCGACGGCGGGGAGGTCGGGCGCGTTACCTCAGGCACCTTCTCACCCACCCTGAAGATCGGGATTGCGCTTGCACTGATTACATCCGGGCTAGCCAACGACGATGTCGTCACCGTCGACATCCGTGGCCGCCAAGAGCCCTTCGTGATCACCAAGCCGCCATTCGTGACGCCTGGCGTACGCGAAGTGTGAGTCGGATCGCGCACCGAAGCGCGATCCGCCCGGAGCGAGCGGAGCGAGTGGAGCAATCGAAGAGCTCTCTAAAGATCGAAGACGCAGTCAGCGCGATCTTCTAGAGCGCAGCGAATGCGGCGTCGCTGGATCTCATTGAGATCTTCGGGTAGCTCGTCAGCTGGGAACCAGGCGACCTCGAGGGACTCCTCATCGCCTACTTGGGCGTCGCCAGCGACGTACCGGCAGCGGAAGCACATCGCGACATATTGGCAGGTGTCACCGTTCGGGTAGGTCACATCCGGATCTGTGGTCAACAGTGCGAGCCGCTCGACGTGAGCGATGACCCGGGTTTCCTCGTACAGTTCCCGCAGCATGCTCGCCGCTGGCTGCTCGGACGGTTCCACGATTCCCGACGGCAGACTCCACAGTCCCGTATCGCTGCGTTTGACCAGCAGCAGATGCCGGTCGCCCGGCAGATCCGTTCGGACCACCACCGCAGATACGCCGGGCAGTAACAACCTGCCCTTCCCGTACGTGCGCCGTATCGCGGCGATGTATTCGGGAGTCGGCACCAGGCGACCCTAACGGGTCCGACCCAATTCAGCTCGAAAGCTAAACGTCAGGTTCCAGCGACATGGGTCCGTAGACCAGCCGGTCAGCCTCGTAAAGACTGACTGCTCGTACGCCGGCGCGCAGCAGGCTCGGATAGAACTCGCCCAACCAGGTCTCCGCCTCGCCTTGGGTCTGGAAGGTGCGGTTGATTGAAGGTGCGGCGGCGGTGGAGCGGTTCGAACTCGGTTTATGGTCCGGCACCCAGCGCCAGCTCATCAGATCACCTGCTTGGAGCTCGACATGCCGCTCAATAGGCTTCGCCACGCTTGATTCGTGGTGCGGGTGATCGGAACCGCCTGATCTGGGTGCTGCGGGTCATTCCATAGAGCAGCAGGCCTTTGGGTGATGTCTTGGGCAGCCGGGCGGCGAGCACCTTCTTGAAGCCGCGCCACATCAGATAACCGTCCACAAACACCGCGAGAATGAAGAGGTACATCGCCAGTGTCGCGATCAACGTCACCCTTGGCCAGTAGCTGCCGAGGACGGTGACCGCCAAGATCACGACAACGGACGGCAGCAGGAATTCGCCGATATTGAAGCGAGCGTCGATGTAGTCACGCATCAGTATCTTTTCGGGCGTGGCCTCCCGGGCGCTGATCGCCCTCATCCGATCCGATCGAGACTGCCGGCCGGCGGCTGCCCGGGACTCCTTCTTGCTCAGTGTGGTGCTCATGCGCTGGCGTCGCGCCGCCTCGGCCTCTTTACGCGTCGGTGTCGGACGATCTTTCTTGCCGGTCGGCGCTGACTCGACCGTCGTCGTCGGCTCCGGGGCGGGTTGGCTGTTGCGGCGGAAGAGTGCCACGGGTCCCTCTTGACTAGTCCTAGTGCTGCGTGAGCAGGGGTTTAGCGGGTCTGGCCCTGGATTGTCTCAGGGGATCACCCCAAAGACGAAACTACCCTGCTCCCTCGCTGTGTTCGGTTTCCCTGCAGAGATACGGTGGAAGCCTGTGAGCGGCCCCAGGCCGCGCAACCGGAGTCTGGAAGGACTAGCTGACATCTCATGAGCGGCATTTTTCAGCGGATCTCGATGATCTTTCGCGCCAAGACCGACAAGGCCCTGGACAAGCTTGAAGATCCGCGCCAAACCCTCGACTACTCCTACCAGCGCCAACTCGAGTTGTTGCAGAAAGTCCGCCGCGGAGTCGCCGATGTCGCGACTAGTCGTAAGCGGATTGAGTTGCAAGCCAACCAACTGAATACCCAGGCCGACAAGCTGACCAATCAAGCTCAGAAGGCCCTTGAGGTCGGTCGTGAAGATCTTGCTCGTGAAGCCCTGACGCGACGGTCCGGTATACAGCAGCAGCTCGCTGACCTTCAGGTTCAGCACGCGCAATTGCAGGGCGAGGAGGAGAAGCTCACCCGCGCCAGCCAGCGGCTGCAGGCCAAGGTGGACGCGTTCCGGACCAAGAAGGAGACCATCAAGGCCACCTACTCCGCCGCCGAAGCGCAGACCCGGATCAACGAAGCCTTCTCTGGCATCAGTGAAGAGATGGGTGACGTCGGCTTGGCGATCCAGCGTGCCGAGGACAAGACCGCGCAGATGCAGGCGCGCGCCGGCGCGATCGACGAGCTACTTGCGAGTGGTGCGTTGGATGACCCGACCGGCGTGGCCAAGGACGACATCACTCTCGAGCTCGAGCAGCTGGCTTCCACCTCCGATGTCGAGAATGAGCTGGCTCGTATGAAGGCGTCCCTCTCGGCCGGTCCCTCAGCCGCACCTCAGGCGATTGAGGGCCAGCAGATTCCGAGTCAGCAGCCGCCGACACAGGCCGCTCCTCCGCCCAGCCTGGACGCTCAATCACCTCAGGACTTCCAAGCACCTCAGGAGTTCCAAGCTCCTCCGAGCCAAGGCCAGGAGGCGCCTCCGGCTCAACCGCAGGGTGACTTGCGATGATCGTTCGGATCCTCAACGAGGGCCAGTGGCGGCTGACCGACGACGCCGTCCAGGGACTGAATTCCTTCGACGATGCGGTTGAGCAGGCTGTCACCGCCGCTGATCAAGATCAGCTGACTACAGCGCTGCATACGCTGCTGGACCGCATCCGAACTACCGGAACTCGAGTACCGGATGAGGAACTCGAAGACTCCGATCTGATCTTGCCCGCTGCTGACTCGACACTCGAGGAGGTAAGGCAGCTGTTGAGCGAGTCCGAAGAGGGCCTTATCCCCGGGTAGTTTCTGGCCAAGCCGCGCTGCCTAGGCAGGCCAGCCCGCTCCGGGGACTGACACTTCTGCGGTGAGGATCTGACCCGTACGCGAGCCGGGCGACATTGCGTCGGGCCAGGCGGCTGCGGTCACGAAAAGAGTCGTACCGGTCGGGCCGCCGAGAGTGCAGGCGAAGCAGCCTAGGTCGGATGTGATGGTCTGCAGCACTTCGCCGCCCTCGCGTACCCGAACGCAGCGCCGACCTGGCACCTCCGCGAACCACACCGCACCTTCCGCGTCAATGCAAATTCCGTCTGGTGCAGCGCCATCCAGATCGGCCCAGACGCGACGCCGGGTCAGACCACCATCAGCGGCGATGTCGTACGCAGTGAGCACTCCGCCGTACGACTCCGCCACGATCAAAGTCGAATTGTCGGGGGTCACGGCCATGCCGTTGGGAAACGCCAGGCCTTCGGCAACCTGATGAACCGATCCGTCTGGGCGCACCAGCGCAATCAGGCCGGGGACGAATTCCTCGTCAGGAAAGCCGAAGCCGATGTTGTTGACGTAGGTGTTGCCACGTCCGTCCGTCACGATGTCATTCCAGGGCTTCGTCGAGATTGCGCTCAAATCGGCGTAAGAGCTCAAGGCGTCGTCGACTGCGCGGATCAGCAATTGATCACCGGCAACGATCAGTAAGCGCCCGTCGGGTAGCCGGTCCAGGCAGAACGGCATGGCGTTGATTTGAGTGATCATCTGATGGGCGCCTTTGAGGTCGACAGCAATGACCTCCCCGGCACCCCAATCGGAGAACAGGAGTCGATCATCGTGCCAACGGGGTGACTCGACCAGAGCACGATCTTCAAGCAGCGTGGCGAACTCGGGCATGTTCATATCGACCTTCCCCAAACACGAAACCCATCGGCCGATATGCCCCGAGCTTGTCGAAGGCCGCTAGCAGCGGCGACTAATCGCGGGCCGTCTCGCCGGGTAGATCGAGCATTCGTTGCAAAGCGAGCTTGGCGTAGTGCTCAGTCTCGGGATCAACGGTGATCTGGTTGACGACATGCCCTTGGGCGAGGTTCTCCAGCGCCCAGACCAGGTGCGGCAGGTCGATCCGGTTCATCGTGGCGCAGTAGCAGACGTGCTGCTCGAGGAAGACGACTTCCTTGTCGGGATGATCATGGGCGAGACGCTTGACGAGATTCAGCTCAGTGCCGACGGCCCACTTCGAGCCGGGTTCGGCCTGCGAAATGGTCTTGATGATGAACTCTGTAGAGCCGATGAAGTCGGCCTTGAGCACCACTTCGTGCTGACATTCCGGATGTACCAGCACATTGACGTCAGGCATCCGCGCGCGTACGTCATCTACGGCTTGCTCGGTGAACCGTCCGTGCACTGAGCAATGGCCCTTCCACAAGATCATGGTCGCGGCTTGCAGTTCCTCCGCCGTGAGGCCGCCGTTGTATTGCCGGGGGTCGTAGAGCACGCAGTCGTCCAGGCTCATTCCCATCTGGAGCACTGCGGTATTGCGGCCCAGATGTTGGTCGGGTAGGAAGAGCACTTTGTCGCCGCGCTTGAGGGCCCACTCGAGCACCGACTTAGCGTTGGAGGAGGTGCATACCACACCGTCATGCTTGCCGCAGAAGGCCTTGATGTCCGCCGAGGAATTCATGTAGGTCACCGGGACAGTGCGATCGGCGACGCCGGCATCGGCGAGCACATCCCAGGCGTCCTCGACCTGTGCGAGTCGGGCCATGTCGGCCATCGAGCAGCCCGCAGCCAGATCAGGCAAGATCACCTTCTGCTCCGGCGCGGTGAGGATGTCGGCTGACTCAGCCATGAAATGCACGCCGCAGAAGACGATGAACTCCGCATCGGGTCGGGCCGCGGCGTCACGAGCGAGCTTGAAAGAGTCACCGGTGACATCCGCGAACTGGATGACCTCGTCGCGTTGATAGTGATGCCCGAGGACGAAGAGCCGATCGCCCAGGGCAGCCTTCGCTCGCCGCGCCCGCTCGACGAGGGCAGGGTCGGAGGCCGGCGGCAGATCGCCTGGACACTCGACGCCTCGCTCAGACCGCGGGTCGGACTCCTGTCCGAGAACGAACAGCGATAGCGGCGTCCCGGATCTGAGTGCCGATGTAGGAGTGCTGGTCACGCAACAAATGTACTAAGCGCGTTGCGCAAGCCCATCGTCTCTACGATGGCACCCGGCAATCTATAGGAGGAGGGCGGGCGAGCGTGCGAATCCTGGTCGCGACCGATGCCATCGGCCCGCTGCCTTCGCGTCAGGCAGGTGAGCTCATCGCCTCGGGGTGGCGGCCAAGCGCCGATGTCTCCGTCCTACCCGTCGGGGAAGCTGGGGACGGCTTTATCACCGCGTACGCCGACCTGGCCGATGTGACGATCTCAACTGAGCGGGTGGGTGATGGGCTTGTCGTCACTACCGGCGCTGGGTCCGATACCGGTCTGGTTCAGGTGCTGGACTCCGTTCACGGCACCGGTATCCCGTTCGAGCGCACGTCCCGGCCGCTCGGGCAGGCCATTGTGCAGGTGGTTCGCCAGCAAGCGCCGGCACAACTTGCTGTGGACTTGGCAGGCTTGTGGATCCATGACGCCGGAGCCGGTCTGCTCGCCGCGCTCGGCGCAAGGGGAGATCGCCCGCTCGATCGAGGTGTCGACGAACTTCACGGGCTTAGTCAATTTGATCTTGCGCCAGCCCGAGCTCTGCTGGGTGAGACGGAGCTGATCGGCGTAGTGCCAGTCGCGGAGCGCGACCAGGTGCTCTTGGGTTTGCGCGGAATTACCGCTCGCGCTGGTCGTGAGGCGAATGCCGATCCTGAGCTGATGCTTCGGACCGATGCAACTCTCGAAGCATTTGTCCGGTTGGCCGATGCTTCGAAGGAGCTTGTTCGCGGTGCCGGCGCCTGCGGTGGCTTGGGATTCGCGGTGCTCGCGTTGGGCGGGAGATTGACTACGGGACCGGCCCTTGCGCTCGCGTCGGACGCGGGGCAGGCAACACGACACGGCGTGGACCTCGTCGTCACGGGCTGTTCGGTGTTCGACTTTGCCAGCCGCGGCGGGGGAGTCGTCGCAGCAATGGCCGATGCAGCCTCGGCTTCGCTCAGTCCCTGCATCGTTATCGCGGGCGAGGTACTGATCGGCTCACGGGAAATGCGCACCATGGGAATCGAAGCTGCGTACGCCGTGCGCGAGTCAACTTCCGACGTACCGGTTGGTGAAGTGAGTGAAGAGGAGCTCGCTGAAATTGCTCGTCGGGTTGCCCGATCCTGGAGTTGGTGACGCGGCACACGCCGAACCAGCTTGGACGGGCTGGCAGGCGCCCCTAGAATGACACGCATGACGGCAACCGAACAGACCTTCGACACCTCAGTCGTAGCAGACGGCATCATCTTGACCGACGGGGCTGCGGCCAAGGTCAAGGCCCTCCTGGAAGGTGAAGGCCGCGAAGATCTCGCGCTCCGCGTGGCTGTGCAGCCGGGCGGCTGCTCGGGGCTGCGTTACCAGCTTTTCTTTGACGATCGCAGCTTCGAAGGCGACATTGTCAAGGTGTTCGGCGGCGTCGGTGTCGTCACCGACCGGATGAGTGCCCCGTACCTGATGGGCGCCACGATCGACTTCGTTGACACCATTGAGAAGCAGGGCTTCACCATCGACAACCCGAATGCCACCGGTTCCTGCGCTTGCGGCGACAGCTTCCACTGATCTGAAATAGCAAACTCCCCGCCGGCAGGCGGGGAGTTTGCCATTTCAGGACTCGCGCCGTACCAGGAAACGGGGCGGATCGGATGCGATGAGCGTCTGTTTGCGCATCCGACACCACGCGGCAAGGTCTGGGCCCGCGGCTGGGTCGTCGGCCAGCAACTCGACGATGGCGCCGACACTCACTTCGCCGATACGACGGGCAATTTCGATGATCGGCTGCGGGCATTTCATGCCTTGACAGTCCACTGACAATGCCGCGTGAGACGTTGCCTTGTCACTCATGAGGCGCCCACGGTTGCCCGAATTCCGGCGACGATCGGCGGCAGCACGTTCAGGAACCGATCGATCTCGCTGGCCGTGGTCGTCCAGGTGAGCCCGATTCGTACGTTGCCATGGGTCAGTGCGCCCATGGCTGCCAGCACGTGAGAGGGATGTTCGCTGCTCGCACTGCATGCTGACCCGCTCGCCACGGCAAACCCCACCTTGTCCAGTTCCAGGGTTAGGGCTTCACCGTCCACATAGAGAGCCGAGAAGGTCAGCAGGTGCGGTACTCGGCGTACCGGATCGCCAACCACGTCCACATCCGGCACTCGCTGTGCGATTCCAACGCGCAGCTGGTCAATCAGGTCATGCTGGTGCTCACCGATGGCGCGGCCCGCTTGCTGCCAGCGGTCCAAGGCGACTGCCGCCGCGTAGATAGCGGGTACGTCGGGCACGCCGGGCCAACGGCCCTGTTGATAGTCGTCAGTGAGGTAAGGAGCTCGCCAGCGGGCGCTTTTCTTGATCACCAGGATGCCGACCGATGCCGGGCCGCCGAATGCTCCGGCCCAACCGGTCAGCGCTGACCAGCCGCCCACACCGGCTAGGTCGATGCGTCCGAGCGCGGCCGTCGCATCCAGGACCAACGGCACGTCGGCTCGTTGACAGATCTCGGCCGCGTCCGAAAATGGCTGCAGCGTGCCGACCTCATGATTGGCCACCTGAATGCACGCGGCGGCCGTGCCGGCTATACCCACCGCAGCGGTCCACTCGTCCAGGTCGGCATGACCTTCATGATCGACTTTGACTACGGCATGCGATCCTGCAGCAGCAGCCGCCGCGAGTACCGACGAATGATCAATGGCGGTCGTGACAACCTGGGACCCAACGCGGCGCCGGCCTAACGCGAGCCCGGCGATGGCGGCGTAGTTCGAGTGCGGGGCCGACGCAGTGAAGATGACCTCATCGGGCCGCGCTCCGACCGCAGCCGCGACCACTTCCCGCGCCTGGTCCAACGCCTGAGCGGCGAGCCGACCAGGACGGTGCAACCGCGCCGGATCACCCCAGCCGGCCTGCTGCGCATCGAGCCAAGCCTGACGTGCATCCGGCAGCATCGGCTCACCCGAAGAACTGTCCAAGAAGACCTCGGAAACGGGTTCGGCCACGCCTCGAAACTAGCGCGTTGCGGGTGCCGCGCGAACCACCAAAAACGCAACGCCCGCACGGTGATCGGAGCGTGTTCCTACGTTAGGGTGAACACAAAGACACGGGTGGTTGCTCGGCGCATGGGCAAGCACCGCTGCTCGGTGTGTACTGATCCGACGAAAGGCACAACGTGGGTGGCAGGACTGAACGGTCCGCTAGGGACGATATGAAAGTGCTCATCGGCCGCCATCGCGCAACCGTGCGCTTCCGCACCGTTGCGCTGAGCCTTTCATTGTTCGGGCTGTTGTTCCTTACGGGCTGCTCGGCAGAATTAACTGCACAGTTCAAGCGCCTGGGTTTTCCACCGCCGGCCAGCGATCGATCTCCCGATATTTTGAATCTTTGGATCGGCACCTGGATCGCTGCGATTGCCGTCGGTGTTTTGGTGTGGGCGCTGATCTTGTGGGCGGCGAACCGCTACAAGACCAAGCACGCCAAAATGCCGAAGCAGAATCGCTACAACTTGCCGATGGAGATCTTTTACACGATTGCGCCGTTCATCATCATCGCGGTGCTCTTCTACTACACGGTGTTGGCTCAGAACGCGGTAACAAAGAAGGTGGCCGATCCCCAGGTCACAATTGACGTCGTCGGTCAGAAATGGTCATGGACATTCAACTACAAGGCAGCTAATAACCCAGCCGTCGGTCAGGACGTCTGGGAGGCGGGGACGATCAACAAAACCCCAGATCTGTACCTCCCCGTCGGCAAGCTCATTCAGTTCAATCTCTCTTCGCCCGATGTGATCCACTCCTTCTGGGTCCCTTCCTTCTACGAAAAGTTGGACGTTATCCCGGGTCGCCACAACAGCCTGCAGATGACACCGACGGCGCAGGGTATCTACGCCGGGAAGTGTGCTGAGCTGTGCGGGACCTACCACTCGGCGATGCTTTTCAATGTGCACGTCGTGAGCGAAAGTGATTACAACACGTACCTGAAGTCGCTGGTGGCCAAGGGACAGATTGGTGAAGCCAAAGGTCCGGCTCTGGCGAACTCCCCCGTCAAGACAGGTTCCGAGGAGGGCACGCGATGACGACGCTGCAGCGTACGGCCACCGCCGCCGAAATCGCGGCGCCCAGGCGTCAGCTTGGTCGTATTGCCTGGAAGTGGATGGTCACTACCGACCATAAAGTGATCGGCAATCTCTATTTCGTGACGTCGATGCTCTTCTTCCTCTTCGGCGGCATTCTCGCTCTAGCAATCCGGGCCGAACTGGCGTGGCCAGGCTTGCAGTACCTCTCCTACGAGGTCTACAACCAGTTCTTCACCATGCACGGCACGATCATGTTGTTGCTCTTCGCGACGCCATTGTTTGCTGGCTTCGCGAACGCGATCATGCCGCTGCAGATCGGCGCACCCGATGTAGCGTTCCCGCGCCTGAACATGCTGGCGTACTGGTTCTATCTTTTCGGTGGGCTGATCGCCTCAGCAGGCTTCCTGTCCCCGTCCGGCGCGGCAAGCTTCGGTTGGTTCGCGTACGCCCCGCTGAACAGCGAGGTCAATTCGCCTGGCGTCGGTGGCGACCTATGGATCATGGGTCTCTACATGGCCGGCCTGGGCACCATCCTCGGCGCGGTCAACTTCACCACTACGATCCTGACGATGCGAGCACCCGGCATGACGATGTTCCGGATGCCGATCTTCACATGGAACATCTTGGTGACGTCGTTCCTCGTCCTAGTCGTCTTCCCAATTCTTGCCGCGGCGCTGCTGGTACTCGAGGCTGACCGGGTCCTCGGAGCTCATATCTTCGACGCTGCCAACGGCGGCCCGATCCTGTGGCAACACCTGTTCTGGTTCTTCGGCCATCCCGAGGTCTACATCATTGCCTTGCCGTTCTTCGGCATCATCACCGAGGTCTTGCCGGTGTTCAGCCGGAAGCCAATCTTCGGCTACGTCGGCCTGGTCCTCGCGACCATGCTGATTGGCGCCTTGTCAGTCGCCGTGTGGGCACACCACATGTTCGTCACCGGGGCGGTCAACCTCCCGTTCTTCTCCTTTATGACGTTCCTCATCGCCATACCTACCGGGGTGAAGTTCTTCAACTGGATAGGGACGATGTGGGGCGGCAACATTGCTATGCGCACGCCCATGCTCTGGGCGGTCGGCTTCTTGACGACATTCCTGTTCGGTGGCCTTACCGGCGTCGTGCTAGCCAGCCCTCCGCTGGACTTCGCGGTTTCTGACTCGTATTTCGTAGTCGCGCACTTCCATTACGTCGTGTTCGGCACTGTCGTCTTCGCGATGTTCGCCGGCTTCTACTTCTGGTGGCCCAAGCTGACCGGCCGAATGTTGGACGAGACGCTCGGGAAGATCCACTTCTGGCTGCTGTTCATCGGCTTCCACACCACCTTCCTCATTCAGCATTGGCTTGGCGTGGAAGGCATGCCGCGCCGCTACGCGGACTATCTGCCGAGCGACGGTTTCACAATCGGCAACCAGATCTCCTCGGCGGGGGCGTTCTTGCTCGGCGCGTCGACTCTGGTGTTTTTCTGGAACGTCTGGAAGAGCCGGAATCACCCAAAGGTCAGTGAGGACGATCCGTGGGGATGGGGTCGTTCGCTGGAGTGGGCGACCAGCTGCCCGCCCCCGCGCCACAACTTCACCCAGCTGCCGAAGATCCGGTCGGAGTCGCCGGCTTTTGATCTGCATCACCCAGAGATCGCACTCATGGAATACGGCGGTGACCAGGGCGAGGAGGATGCCGAGTTCGATCGATCATCGGTGGACGCCGGTTCGGACACCGGCCGCAAGTCAGAGCTAAGGCACCGCGTCGCAGGTGACACGAGCGATCTTGCGGCACAGTACGAGTACGGACACCACGGGCAGTCGCCGAAGGCCGAGGAGGATCAGAAGTGAAGGTCGAGGCCTGGATCTTCGGCTCGTTGACGATCTTCATGGCCATCGTTACGCCGGTGTACTGGCTGATTACCGCAAACGCCGCCGGTGTGCCCGAGATCACTGGCACCGTCGCGTTGATCCTGACGACCTTTCTGGTGCTGATGATCTTCGTCTATCTGCTGTTGGTGGCACGGCGCATGGAGCCGCGGCCCGAGGACAAGAAGACCGGCGAGATCGCTGAAGGCGCGGGGGAGCTGGGCTTCTTTCCACCGCAGAGCAAGTGGCCGTTTTTCCTCTCCCTCACTTTCGTACCTGTGGTGTTGGCTCCCGTTTTCGGCTGGTGGCTGATGCTCATTGGCTTCGGCTTCGGCTTCATCACTTTGACTGGACTGCTCTACGAGTTCTATAGAGGAGATCACGCGCACTGAGTGGGCTCGCTTGGGAGTCGTTCGGAGCTCCTTAGCTTCTGGCGCCTGCCCGCTCGGCCCTACCGAACAAAAGGCGGCCGCACCGAAGTTTCGCGCGGCTGATGCGCCCCGAGCCCATTGGGGATGCGCCCTGAGCCTGTCGAAGGGCAGCATCTCTGACGTCCGGCAGAATGGTCGGCATGTGTCGAAATATCCGTCCGTTGAACAACTTCGAGCCGCCAGCGAGCAGTGCTGAGGTGCACGACGCGGCCTTGCAATATGTACGGAAGGTGGCGGGGACGTCGAAGCCGTCGAAGGCTAACGAGGCGGCGTTCCAGCGGGCTGTCAGCGAGATTGCCCACGCCACCCAGCATCTGTTGGATGAGTTGGTCTCCAGTGCGCCGCCCAAGAATCGTGAGGTGGAGGCTGCCAAGGCTCGGGAGCGATCAGCCAATCGCTTCGCCACTGTTGCACCGTGACCGCTGACGTACTGCGCTATGCCGCGTTCACCGTCGATGGACATGGCGGAAATCCTGCGGGCGTAGTCCTGGACGCCAGCGGCCTCGATGCCGCTCAGATGCAGGCCATAGCAGCTGACGTCTGCGACGCCGAAACCGCCTTCTTAGTGGCCAGAGGTCCGCAGCCGAATGTCTACGCCGTCCGCTACTTCTCCCCCACCCAAGAAGTGCCGTTCTGCGGACATGCCACCATCGCCGCAGCGATTGCGCTGGTCGAACGCACTCCAGCGGATGAGCTGATCTTTCATACGCCGGCGGGGTTCGTGAGCATTGCGACGTTCAGGAATGAGACCGATGAGCTCGTGGCAGAGCTGACAAGCGTCGCTCCGCGGACCGCTGGGCCACCGCCGGACCTACTTCCCGCCGTACTCGACGCGCTCCGCTGGTCCGTGGATGATCTCAACCCGGACTATCCGGTGCTGTTGGCGAACGCAGGGTCGGAGCATCTGGTGCTCGTGACGAATACCAGGGAGCGGCTCGCGAATCTGGCCGACGACTTCGACGGCCTTGCCGAGCTCATGAATGAGCATGGCCTGGTCACGGTGTTGTTGGTCTGGCCCGAGTCCAAGGAGCGATACCACGCACGCAACCTGGCTGCTGGAATGGGGGTTGTCGAGGATCCGGCTAGCGGCGCCGCGGCGGCCGCATTCGGGGGTTACCTACGTGAGCTCGACATCATCGGCGAAAACGCTGAGTTCACCATCAGCCAGGGTGTTGACATTGGCCGGCCGAGCGAGATCGCAGTGAGCGTCATCGGCGGCGAACCCGGCGTACGGGTGACCGGCGCCGCCTATCGCATTGACGACTAGCCCGGCAATGGCACTGCTCCGGTCAGTCGCAGGCCGGCCTTACCAGCTCAGATTGCGCGGCTGGCCCTCCTCATAGCCAGAGCTCGACTGCACGCCAACGACGGCCAGCTCGTGAAATTCCTCGAGATTGGCCGCTCCGGCGTACGTGGCACTGCTGCGCAGCCCCGCAACGATGGAGTCGATGAGATCCTCGACACTCGGCCGTTCCGGGTCCAGATACATTTGGCCGGTCGAAATTCCCTCCTCGAACAGACCTGCGCGAGCGCGGTCGAACCCGGAGGAGTCTTTGGTACGCAGCTTGACCGCACGCGCCGACGCCATGCCGTAGGACTCCTTGTACATTCGCCCTTCGGCATCGGTCATCAGGTTGCCGGTGCTCTCGTACGTCCCCGCAAACCACGAGCCGATCATGACGCTGCCGGCTCCAGCGGCAAGCGCCAGCGCCACATCGCGCGGGTAGCGTACCCCGCCGTCCGCCCAAATCGATCGACCCGCTGCTCGGGCAGCCTCGGCGCATTCCAGAACGGCGCTGAACTGCGGCCGGCCGACTCCGGTCATCATTCGCGTCGTACACATCGCACCTGGTCCGACGCCTACCTTCACAACGTCCGCGCCGGCCCCCACCAGGTCATTGACGCCATCAGTGGACACCACGTTGCCGGCGACCAGCGAGGCGCGGCGTCCTTGGGTGTCGGCTAGCCGGTCCCGCACCTCCCGTACGGACTTCAGCGACTCCACCATTCGATCTTGGTGGCCGTGCGCAGTGTCAACAACCAGGACATCGATGCCCGCGTCAAGCAGCGCTTCAGCTCTAACGGCAACATCACCGTTGATTCCAACCGCAGCGCCGATCATGAGCCGGCCCGCGGGATCGAGCGCCGGGCGGTACAGCGTGGATCGCAAGGCGTGCTTTCGCGTCATGACGCCGAGTAACTTGCCGTTCTCCACCAGTAGTGCGACCTCGAGGTGCCGATGGGCGAGCTCGTCGAAGATCTCGATTGACGACGACTCCGGCGTCGTGATGAGTAGGTCGTAAGACATCACCTGATGGACTTGAGCGAACCGGTCGACACCAGCCGTCTCCGCCTCGCTGACAGTGCCCAGCGGCTGACCGTTCTCGATCACGACTGCGAGCCCGTGGGCTCGCTTCGGGATGAGCGAGAGAGCCTCACCGACCGTCGTATGAGGAGTCACTGAGACCGGAGTGTCGTAGACCGGATGAGACCGCTTGACCTTGCCTACCACCTCGGCGACGACATCGGTTGGAATGTCCTGCGGAAGGATGGCGACCCCACCGCGGCGAGCCACGGTCTCGGCCATCCTCCGGCCAGAAACCGCGGTCATATTGGCCACGACGATCGGTAGCGTGGTGCCAATCCCGTCGGTGCTGGTGAGATCCACATCAAGCCGCGACGCTACGGCTGATCGGCGCGGAACCATGAAAACGTCGGAGTAGGTCAGGTCGTACGGCGGCAGGTTCTTAAGAAATCGCACCTGCACATTCTCACTGTCGGCGCACAAGTTTGCCTAACACCTGCCCGGCACTCGGTCAGCCCGGTTCGTAGTGGGCTGGCGCATGTAAACGCCTCAGCCATCCATGTCGGTCAACTTCCAGTCAGCCGGCTCAGGAGCAAAGGGCCGGGCTCGCTAGCCGCTACTGCTCGGAACCGAGCTCGGTTCCTTGGTGGCCTTGTTGGCGTTCGGTGTCGGCGCCTCAGTTGTGGGTTCAGCTGTCTCTTCAGGCGCCGCTGTCGAAGCCTGCGCCCGCGGCTCAGCGGTCGGCTCCTCGCTCGCGGAATCCGCCGTCGCGGTCGGCGTCGACTTCTTCGACGGTTCCTTCTTCTTGGTATCTGACTTCTTCTGCGGCGACGCCTCGCTGACCTGCTGGAATGTGGTTCCCTGGCCGCCGGATAGGGCATGTCCGGTAACCAACTCGAACGTCGTCAGAGCGACGGCCGCAATACCGAATGTGGCAAGAGCGACGACGAGAATCCGTTTCCAATTCAACTTCGGGCCGCGGGGCTTTTGATTCGGATCGGGCTCAGGTGCCACCAAGTGGCTGCGCTGTCCGCCAACGTGACCGTCACTGTCCGGCAAGATCTCCATGACTGTGGGTTCTTGAACCGCATTCGGATCTTCGGTGTAGAACACGGTCTTCACTTTGTCGCTTGTACGACGCAGCGAAGCCGTGTACAGCGAGCCGGCGACGGCCGCGACAATGCTGGCGAGGGCCGCGCCTATCACGGTGCCGGCTGCGCTCAATTGAGAGCCCAAGGCGGCCGCCGTCATCGCGGCTAGCGCACCGCCGACCATCTGGGTGATCGAAAGGTCGAGGCCCTTCTTGGTCTTCTCACCTGGCTTGGCGATCGTGGATTCAGTCGTACGATGCGGATTTGTCAGTCTCTGATTAGTGCTCATGTCCTCGTTGCGTCTACTCGGGCGCGCAGTGACCGTCGGGACGGCCTCGTCCAGACGCGTCAACACCCACTAGTTCCGGATCGTTGTCAGGTTTCACGGGAAGTGAGCAATCACACACCCCGCGCGGACGGTGACCGGCAGGCCAGCCGCCGTAGATGAACCAAGGTATACGGGGCTGCCTGCCAAAGCGAAGGCGAGTTCGGGAATTGGGACAGCCGGCCGAAAGACCAACGCCCCGCACGCTCTCAAGAGCAAGCGGGGCGCGGCTGAGAAATCCAGCTACCTCGCTAGGTGGTGCTCGTCCTCCTCAGCTTCGATCGCATGGTGCTCGCCGTTGCCATCGCCTTCCAGGTGCATGGGATGCAGGTGGTGTTGCGCAGCCTCTTCTATTTCGGCCCGAGTCGGCCGGCGCAGCGTGTCGATGAAATAGAACCTGGTCGCTCTGCGTCGGCGCTGTTCGGACTTGATCTCCTTCTCCGACATCCCGTCAACCTCGGCCAGCGGCAGCAGTGCGGGAAGGTCTTCGTGCTCGGTCAGCGTGAAGGCCTCGCCCGCGCTGATCGGCCGATGGCGCTCCGAGTACTTGCCAGACGGAGCGCGATCGATGACACCAGATTCGGCCCCGTGCAGCATCCGGTCATGATTGGCGTGCTGGAGTCCGATGCAAATTCGCTTGGTGACCAGGAATGCGATCACCGGCGCCACGAATACGGCAACCCGCAGGAAGTAGGTCACCGAATTCAGTGAGACATGGAACTGAGTGGCAACCAGGTCGTTGCCCCCACCGATCCACAGCATCGCGTACGCCGTCATCGCCGCAACGCCGAAAGCAGTGCGCGTCGGGTTGTTGCGCGGACGGTCCAGCACATGATGCTCACGCTTGTCGCCCGTGACCCAGGCTTCCGCGAAGGGATAAATGGCCATAATCCCGAAAAACAGGGTCATGACGCCGATGCCGGGCAGGAAGACGTTCCATGACCAGGTCGTCGACCCGATGTGCCATTCCCAGTTCGGCATGATCCGAATGGCGCCCTCGACGAAGCCCATGTACCAGTCCGGCTGCGAGCCGGCTGTGATCTCGGCGGGGTTATAAGGCCCGAACACCCAGACCGGGTTGATCTGCATTGTCGCGCCCATCAAGGTCAGGACGCCGAAGACGATGAGGAAGAACCCGCCGGCTTTCGCGGCGTACACCGGGAAGACCGGGTAACCGACCACATTGCCACTCGTCCGGCCCGGCCCGGGATATTGGGTGTGCTTGTGGTAAACGACCAGCGCCAGGTGCGCCGCGATGAGCCCAAGGAGTATGGCCGGTACGAGCAGGATGTGCACCATGTAGAGCCGCGGGATGATCAGCTCGCCGGGGAACTCACCGCCGAAGGCGAAGAATTCGGCCCATGTTCCGATCAGCGGAATCGACCGGATCAGACCGTCAACGAAACGCAGGCCGGTGCCTGACAGCAGATCGTCTGGCAGGGAGTAGCCGGCGAAACCTTCGATTAGCCCAAGGCTGAGCATGGCGACGCCGAGGAGCCAGTTGATCTCGCGCGGCTTGCGGAATGCGCCAGTGAAGAAGATGCGAAGGCTGTGGGTGAGCATGGCGGCGACAAACAGCATGGCAGCCCAGTGATGCATCTGCCGGAGCAGCAGGCCACCGCGAATGTCGAAGGAGAGGTTGAGGGTAGAGGCGTAGGCGTCCGACATCTGCAGGCCACGCAGCAGCTCGTAGCTGCCCTGATATTCGACCTCCGACATCGAGGGCTTGAACCAGATGGTCAGAAAGACACCGCTCAGGAGCAAAACGATGAATGAATACAGCGCAATCTCACCGAGGAGGAAGGACCAGTGGTCTGGGAAAACCTTGCGGAAGAATGGTCTAGTCAGTCCGGCGATGCCGATCCGATCGTCGAGCCACTTGGTGGGGCCGGCAGCGACTTTGAAGACGGGCCCAAGCTCCTTTTTGGGCGTCTCGGGTCTGACTGCGCTCTCGTCGTTGATCGTGGCAGCTGGTTCAGCCATCAGTTATCGCCTCGCTTGTAATCATTTCGCGAGTCCCGCTCGAAGTAGCTTGGTCCAGGCGGGACGAGGAAGTCGCGCTGAGCCACAATGTAGCCCTCAGCATCAACTGCGATCGGCAGCTGCGGAAGCGACCGCGCCGCCGGGCCGAAGACCACAACTCCGGCATCCCCGAGGTCAAAAGTGGACTGGTGACACGGGCACAGCAGATGGTGTGTCTGCTGCTCCCACAGACTGATCGGGCATCCCACGTGCGTGCATATCTTGGAGTAGCACAAGATGCCGCCGATCTGCCACGTCTCCCGCGACGGCGGAATCGTGATCGTGTTCGGATCCATCCGGACGACGATCACCGCGGCTTTGGCCTTCTCGATCTGGAACTCGGCACCTTCCAGATCTTCGAGATTCGCCGGCTCGGCATTGATGAGCTGCCCGATCTCGACGTTCTCCGGCTTGATCGGTTCGAACGTGACGTCGTTAACCACCCGGACGCCCGGTGCCCAGATGGTCCGCTCGATGGTCTCAGCACGCTTCTTCTTGGTGGGCCACGGCCCAAGGTCGGCGAGTCCAACGATCATGGGCAGCAAGATCGTGGCCAGTGCGGCGAGCAGTGTACGACCGATGACCTTCCGCCTGGTGAGCTTGGCCTCATCGACGACCTTGTCCAGCTCGGTCAGCATGTAGGTCTTGTCGCTCTCGCTGGACGCGGCACCGTGCCGGTAGTCGATCATCTCCTTGTCGTCCATGAGCTTGCGAGCCCATTGCACGGCGCCCACGCCGAGGAAGAGCAGGGCGAGGCCAAAGGTCATGCCAAGCAGCAGGTTTCGGGTGTTGGCACGCAACGGGCCGAAGTCGATGTAAGCGTCTCCCGGCACGGCGAAGTAGACGACGGCGAATCCAATCGACAGAACTGGCACCAAGCCGAAGAAGGTGGCCACCTGACGGGTCGCCCGATCGGCAGCCTTCTCATCGACGTCGGTGAACCGAGGCAGATGTGGTTCTAGACCCGGGTCCGGAACTGGGTACCGCTCTTCGTCGACTGTCACAACCTCGGTGCCGGGCTGGCCGTGGGTTGTATCCTCACTCACTTGGCTTTCGCCCCCTTGGCTGCAATCCACATGGCAAAGAAGATCAAGCTACCTAGACCGATGATCCACGCCCAGAGCCCCTCGCTCACGGGACCCAGGCCACCAAGTCCTAAACCTCCGTCGGTGGGTCGACTGTGGAGATCTTCGAGATAGCCGATGATGGCCCGCTTGTCCTCGGGTGTAAGCACTTCGTCATCGAAGACCGGCATCTGCTGCGGGCCAGTCAACATCGCGAGATAGATCCGCTCGGGGTCCAGACCGACGAGCGATGGCGCGTACTTGCCGTTGGGAAGTGCACCGCCGGCACCTTCGAAGTTGTGGCAGGCGGAGCAGTTGGTACGGAACAGCTCGCCGCCACGTGCCAAATCCTCGGCGCTCAGATTCGCGGGCTCGTATTGTGCGGGCTCCGGGATGGCTGGCCCCGGACCGAGTGAGGCTACGAACGCCGCGAGCGCGGCAATCTCCTCTTCGGAGTAAAGGTTGGGCTTCACCGGAGCCTGCGGTCCAGGCCTGGCCATCGGCATCCGTCCAGTGCTCACCTGGAAGTCCACAGCGGCGGCACCGACGCCAGCCAGCGGCGGGCCCTGAATCTCGCCAGTGACCTGGCCTTCGCCATTGAGTCCGTGACAAGACGCGCAACCGACGGCGAAGAGCGCCTTGCCTTCGGCGATCTGCTGGCTGTTTCCAGTGTCAGCCGACACTTGGGCCGGCGGAGCAATGACCGTATAGAGGGCGCCCATCAAAAAGAGCCCGGACACCAGGAGCAAGGCCTTGGCTGCTGGGTGCCGGCGCCGTGAAGACAGGAGTCGCACGCGGGTCCCTCTCGTGTCTTTGATGCACTGTAGTGGGCCAAACATATATATAGCTTCTATTCAGTTGTTCGGGGCCCAACGGACGCACGCTCCGTTGGTTTCTTCCGTCTATCGCAAAATGTAGATGACGCCGAACAGCGCGATCCAGACGACATCCACGAAGTGCCAGTAGTAGGACACGACGATCGCGCTGACGGCCTGCTCGTGAGTGAAGGTCCGGGCCAGGAATGTTCGTCCCATCAGCAGCAGGAAGGCGAACAGGCCACCGGTGACATGCAGTCCGTGGAAGCCGGTAGCGAGGTAGAAGACCGAGCCGAAGACATTGGACGAGATCGTCATACCTTCGCTGATCAACGCCGAGTATTCATAGACCTGACCGCCGATGAAAAAGGCTCCCATGAGGAAGGTCAGGGTGTACCACTCCCGCAGCCCCCAACGCCGCAGATTGAACAGTGAGCCGGTCCGCGTGACTTGCGCCCGTTCTGCTGCGAAGACACCCATCTGGCAGGTGAAGGAGCTCGCGACCAGCACGCTGGTGTTGAGGATCGCGAACGGGATGTTGATCAAGTCACCCTGGGACTGCCACAGCGATTCAGTTCCTGTGGCGGCGGCCTGTGTGTTGGTCACGTTTCGGATGGTGAAGTAGGCCGCGAACAGGGCTGCGAAGAACATCAGCTCCGATGCAAGCCAGATGATCGTGCCCACAGCAACCGGCTCTGGCCGATTGTCACGCCCACGCAGTCGGGACAGCGGGATGGGGTGCAGCGAACCCTCTGGCATCGTCATGGATCCGGAGACTGCGTGCGTGTGCATAGCCACGAGGTCATTATTGCCGGAACCCGCGCGGAGGTCACCCCACGGCACAACTTTGTTATTCGATCGCCGATGCCCTTTGGACTAGGCTCGGAACGCTGTCGGTGGTCCCTGGGAGACGCTCTTCGGTCAGTCCAGCACGCTACGATCAAGCCCGGCCGGACTGGCAAAGAGTAGCCACGGCACAAGCCTGTCGGCTGGAGCGGACAAATCTGGAGATGATCAATGGCCAGCGAGAAGGAACCTCACGATGCACAGGTCCTGACAATCCTGTTGTACGCCTCAAACCGAGCTACCCGCGAAGACGTCCGGCTGGCGTTGGGACGCAAGGTGGCAACCGACCTGCCGTCGGTTCGGGTACTCGAGGTAGCGACTCAGCCGGCTCTGCTCACTGCCATGGACGCCGGCGGCATCGACCTCGCGATCTTGGACGGTGAAGCAGTACCGGGTGGGATGGGGCTGTGCCGTCAGCTCAAGGATGAGGTCTTGCGCTGCCCCCCGATCTTGCTGCTGATCGGGCGCCGAGACGACGCATGGCTGGCGACATGGGCGCGGGCCGACGGCGCGGTCTCGCATCCGATCGACCCTGTTCGGCTGCCCGCCGCGGTTGCCGAGTTGCTGCGCCCCCGGATGTCCGCCGAGACCGCGGTGGCGCGTACCACGTCAATAGGCTGACAAGATGCCGTCACGATGAATTGGCCAGAACTTCTCAGCAGCCTGGTTAGAGGCGAAGATCAACCGGCCGAGGCCACCGCCTGGGCAATGGAGGCGATTCTCAACGGCGAGGCTACGCCGGCGCAGATGGCGGGGTTCGTCATTGGATTGCGCAGTAAAGGCGAAACGGTCCAAGAACTGACTGGCCTTGCGGACATGATGATCGAATTCGCGACGCCGATCGAGATCGGCGGACCCGCGGTCGACGTCGTCGGCAGCGGTGGTGATCGGTCCAACACCGTCAACATTTCCACCATGGCGGCGATCGTCGCAGCGGCCGCAGGGGCCAGGGTTGTCAAGCACGGCAACCGCGCTGCCTCATCGGCCTGCGGTGCTGCGGATGTTCTCGAGGCACTCGGCGTCGTGCTCGACCTCGCGCCCGAAGTTCAGCAGCAGGTAGTGGACCAGGTTGGCATCGGGTTTCTCTTCGCGGCGCAGTATCACCCCGCGTTGCGGCACGCATCGGCGACGCGGCGCGAGCTCGGTATCCCCACAATCTTCAACTTCCTTGGTCCCCTGGCCAACCCGGCCCAACCCATCTCGCAGGCGGTCGGGGTTGCCGATCCAAGGATGGCTGAGCTCATGGCCGGCGTCTTTGCATCACGGGGAAACTACGGACTTGTCGTGCATGGCGGCGACGGGCTTGACGAGTTGACCACGACAACATCGTCGACGGTCTGGGTGTACGCGGATCAGGACGTTACGCGGGTTGAGCTTGATCCCGAGCTGCTTGGAGTGCCGAGGGCCACTGTCGCGGACTTGGTTGGCGGAGACGCGGCGGTGAACGCGCAGGTGGTGCGTGAGGTGGTCGCCGGCCGTCCGGGCCCAATCCAGGATGTTGTCGTCATCAACGCGGCTGCCGCGCTGGTCGCGTACGGGAAGCCAACTCCGGGGAGATTGGAGCACGACTTTGCCGACGAGCTCCAGCGAGCGAGACAAGCCATCGACTCCGGCGCCGCGCAAAGCAAGCTCCGTGAGTGGATCGCAGTTACCCAGTCTCTTCGGTGATGCTGGTCACGTCAGCGCGCGGAACAGGTCTACACCACCTCTGCTAGACGTTAGCCTTCCTAAGGGATTTCTGACGATCGGGTCGCCGCGAGCGGCCAGTCGGGCGGCAGTATTTCATCGTTTGATGAGTTAATATCGACGCCGCGACAGGGGGATGTATGGCTGCGCCAGGCTGGCGGACTACGGCGATTGCCGTTCTCCTGCCTCTGACCCTCGGTGCATGCACGACCGGCCGTCCATCGGTCGGAAGTACCGCACTCGTCGAACGCGCGACCATCACCGACCAGGTCAGCTCCAGCGGCGCCGTGTCAGCCGCGGCAACTGAGAATTTGGGATTTGCCAAGGGCGGAAAGCTCACCTCGTTGAAAGTCAGGGTCGGTGATCGAGTGAAATCGGGTGAGGTGCTCGCCACCATCGACACGTATGCGGCAAGGCAGCTCCTCAAGCAGCAAAGGGCTAATCTGGCGGCGCAGGAGGCAGCGCTGGACCGGGTCATCGACAGTCCCTCGGTCTCGGGCGCAAGAGCCACTCTGAGCCAGTCACGGGTCATTCTTAATGCGACGCGGCGCCAAGTCAGTGCCGTTGCAACGGCGGACGATTCCGCCATCCGCCGGGCGCGCGCCCAGCTGCACGCTGCACGAAGGACAGAGGCGAAAGCAGACGACGCGGTCGACGCGGCGCAGGCTGCCTGCAAGGTGCCGGGTACGCCCCCTGCGACCTGCAATGCGCAGGTCGCATCGGCTAGCTCGGCGCAGGCATCAGCCGAACAGGGTGTGGAGGCGGCGAAGACCACTCTGGTGGCCGCGGAGCAGAAGAAGAAGGTGGACGCCGCCGCCGGCCAGGTGTCGGTGGAAACCTCCCGGCAAGGTGTCGTGACCGCGCAGAACGCACTGGATTCAGCGTCGACGGATCGGCCGCACACCATCGACCAACAGCTGGCGCTGGTACGCGGCGCAGAAGTCCTGGTTCGATCGGCAGAGAAAGATGTCAAGGATGGCACCCTGACCGCTCCAGCTGACAGCGTTGTGTCAGCGATCAATGGCGTGGTCGGCGAGTATCTCTCCCCGAGTACCGGGACGACGGCGTTGGCCCCCGGTAGCCGGGCCGCGATCCCCGGCTCGGGCTCCGCTGCGAGCGGAGCGGGCGCAGGTGCGGCCGGGGCCGCCGCAGCGGCGATCCGACCCGGCGGATCCCAGTTCCTCGTGCTGTCACGTGTGAGGAGCTTCCAAGTGGTGGTCCCGTTCGAGGAATCGGACGCAGCCCAGATCTCGGCTGATCAGCGCGTCACGGTACGGTTCGACGCCATTCCTGACCTGACCGAAGAGGGAACGGTTGTGGCGGTGGCACCATCTGCGAGCGCGATCTCAGGGGTCATCAGCTACTTCGTGACGGTGCGTCTTGAGCGCCGGAACTCTCAGCTGAGAGACGGTCAAACCGCGCGCGTCGAGGTAACCACTGCTGAGCGACAGGACGTGCTCAGTGTGCCCAACACGGCCATCCGGCGACAGGGTGACGCGACTACCGTGGTCGTCGTGGAGCCAGACGGCCAGCAGCGGATCGCGACAGTTCGAACGGGGATCGTCGACGCCGACCGTACCGAGGTGCTGTCCGGCCTCTCCGAAGGGCAACGCGTGCTCCTCAGCGCAGGTCGATGATCGGCCTCTGGAGGGAGCTATGACGGAGAATGCGGTAACTGAGTCAGCCAGCGAACCGGAGGCACCGCCTGCGGAATCAGCGACCAGCGAACCGGCACGCCGGCGGCCTCTGAAGCGTGCGACGAAGATCAGATTGCTTGTCATTCTGGTCCTCGCACTACTGGCGGCGGCGGCTTTCCTCGTCTACTACATCTTCAACACCAGCAATTACGTGACCACCGATAATGCCCAGGTCGACGGCAACCAGATATCGATCAACGCGCCGGCGACCGGCACGCTGATCGACTGGCGCGGGCAGCAAGGGACGTCGCTGCGCAAGAACGCGCCGGTAGGAAGGATCGAGATCCAGGGCGGCTTTGTGCAGCCCCAAATGGTGATTCGATCACCCGCGGACGGAGTCGTCGCGGTCAACAACGGCGTCGAAGGATCCTTCGTCGCCGCCGGCACCCAGCTGGCCATCGCCTACGACAGCGCCGGAGTCTTCGTCACTGCTCGGGTGAAGGAGACAGACATCGACAAGGTGCAGGTTGGCCGCGCCGTCGACATCACGGTGGACGCGTTCCCTGGCGAGGATCTGAGCGGCCGGGTCATCGAGGTCCAGACTGGGGCGGCTGGCGTCTTCTCGCTGTTCCCGCAATCCAATACGTCGGGGAATTTCCAAAAGGTCACCCAGGTCATTCCGGTCAAGATCACAATCGACGATCTGAAGAATCTGCCGCTGGTTCCCGGCATGAACGTCACGGTCAAGATCCACCGTGAGTGAGCATGGTGCTCTGCAAGCTCCGGGATGTGCGCTGAGCTCGTCGAAGTGCACCCTTCGACAGGCTCAGGGCGCATAGTGCCCGGAATATGCTGGCGCTGTAGGCCCACCAGGGTCGCGAGGTAAGTAGGTCGCTGATGAGCACTGACACGGCCGCGGCCAGTGCGGCTGTCCGTGACGACGTTGCCTTAGGTGCGCCTGAGCGTCCGCGCCGTCCTGCCGAGCCCAGCCGGGCCAAGCCGGTCCCGGAGCCGTCCTCCACGGGCTGGCGCATCCCGCTCGCCGTGCTGATCGGCGGAATGTTCATGTCCATCCTCGACGTCAGCATCGTGAACGTCGCCATTGCGACGATCCAATCCGATTTCGGTGGCAGCACTGCGGACGTTGCGTGGATCACGACGGCTTACAGCCTCGTCCTCGGTGTCGTCGTCCCGGCCAGCGCCTGGTTGGGTGATCGGTTCGGACTCGATCGCGTCTACATGATCTCGCTGGGAGGCTTCGCCCTTGCCTCAGCGCTATGTGGGCTTGCGTGGAGTCTCAACAGCTTGGTCGCTTTCCGGGTGATTCAGGCGATTCCCGGTGGGTTGCTACCTGTTGTGACGCTGACGATGGTGTATCGGATCGTGCCGCGGCACAAGATCGGCACCGCAATGGGCATGTATGGCCTGGGCATCGTGTTCGCTCCCGCCATCGGTCCCACGCTCGGCGGTTACCTCGTCGAGTACGTGAGCTGGCGTCTGGTGTTCTACATCAACGTCCCCGTGGCGGTTCTGGCATTGATCGCAGCCGCGATCGCGCTGCCGAAGTTCACTCGAGCTCCGACGCGCCCGTTCGACATCTGGGGTTTCTTCACGGTGGCGACGGGGTTGGTCGCCTTGCTGTTGGCCTTTTCCGAGGGCCAATCTTGGGGCTGGTTCAGCTACCGTGTGCTGATCTTGATTGTCGGCGGCTTACTGCTACTCGCCCTGTTCGTCACGATCGAGCTCGAAGTCGATCACCCGCTGCTGGATCTCAGGGTTTTCCACAGCGCTGCGTACACGACATCTTTGATCATCATGGGCGTGATGATGACCGGGATGTTCGCCACGTTGTTCTACATACCTCTCTTCCTGCAGGCCGGACAGGGATATCAGGCGCTCGACACCGGGCTGCTCCTCCTCCCGCAGGCGCTGGTGATGGCTTTCCTGATGCCGATCAGCGGTCGCTTGTACGACAAGATCGGGCCCCGATGGTTGGTGGTGTCAGGACTACTGGTGGCCGCATTCGGCAGCTACGGGCTCGCCGGAATCAATCCCGACGTGACGCGCGAAGAGGTCGTCATGTGGATGTGCATCCGCGCCGCCGGGGTCGGGATGGCGATGATGTCGATCATGACCGGCGGCCTCGCCTCGCTCAACCCACAGCTGACCAACAGCGGGAGCGCGATCAATACCGTTGTGCAGCGGGTCAGTGCGGCCCTCGGACTGGCGGCACTGACAGCCATGGCGACCGCTCAGCAGGCACAGCTGGCGCAGGGCCGGGCGGATCTGCTGGAGGGTACGAGCCAGGCAGGGCACCTACACTTCCTCCAGCTCTTCGGGCTATACCGGCGCACTCAAGTGTCAGTGCTGGCCGACTCGTACGCCAACGTGTTCCTGCTGACCGCCGCCTTCACTGCGCTTGCCGCGGTCGGAGCGTTGTTCCTTCGCTCTGGTCCCGCCAAGACGGGGGATGGTCACAATACGATGGCGATGGAGTGATCAAGCCGGCGACTGCTAGCGAATGGTCAGCGTCTGGAGTGCCTCGGCCGCCTGGCGGGCGACGTCGGAATTAGCGTCGTTCGGTACCGAGCTGGCAGCCATGATCAACGACCCGTCATCCAGCCGTACCACGAGTGCAGTGACTGTGTCATACCGGCTCGGCAGTCGATCCACGCGGTAATGCACCTGGGCCGAGAACAGCATTGCAGGTCGGCCGCCGATCGTCTGCGCGTCCGAGCTCAGCTTTGTCAGCTGCGTCGGATGCTCATCGAAGATCGCAGTGCTCAGCCGGTGCAGGGCCAGCCGGCCCTCCGTTTCAAGATCACCATGGCTACTCGATTCTGATATCCGACCGAGCAGGACCCCGGACGACCAATTGCGCTGGCCGTCGTAGCGAGGATGGATGGGTGCGCTGGCCCAGAACACCAGGTCGAGCACGCCACGAATGGCCATGGGGTCGGGCGACAAGACATACGGCTCGCCGGGCATGGTGAGTGAGGCCGCCCCAATAGTCGCTGTCCGGGTGCCCTCATCCAGGTAACCGACTGGAGCGCTGCTGACGCCTCCCGCGCTCGGTCGACCCGCTGAGCCACTCGACACCCGATCTGCCGAGGTGCTGGACCGATCTCGCCAGATCACCACGCCCAGGCCGATCGAAGCGCTGATGAACAGTGCAAATCCGAGGGAGAGAGCCGTGGCAACGCGCAGCGGCGAGGCAGTGCGGGAGGAGGCGAAGCCCTGGTGCGCCGGTTCGGCCGGAACTGAAATGGGCGGTGGCGCCTGGACGGAGTCGCTGGTCACCTCAGCCCACTGGTGGCCGTCCCACCAGCGATAGAGGTCGGTAGCACCGGCTGGGTCCGGATACCACCCAGGTCTCGGCGCAACACTCACGCCTTCGAGCCTATGCGGGCCTCTCGCAGTCCGGCTGGCCGCGGGCTGACAGCTGCGTCATGACTCATCCCGTGGCGCTGCTCTTGAGCGCCGCGCGATACTGCACCCGTGATCTCCCGCGATCTTGCCCAGCGCCTGGCGCCGCATCTGACATGGCGGCCGGCCAACGGCGACATGTTCTTCATTCCGCGGCCCGAGATCGCCGATTCTGTGTTCACTGTCAGTGACATGGTCGTCGAGCTCATTGTGGCTGGGGGAGAATCGCGCTTTCACTTCAATGGCACCGTCGAATGGGCGCTCGATTCGGTGGAGTCCGACGGAGTGGTCTGGCTTCCTCGTGAAGATCAATTACGCGAGATGCTCGGTGAGTACTTCTTGTCGCTTGACTCCTCGGCCGGCGGCTTTGTTGTCACGGTCAGCGGCCCCGGCAAGGCCTATCACACCGAAGCCGAAGCTGACCCGGCCAACGCGTACGCCCGGGCAGCGCTGTATGTGCTTGGCGTGGAGCAGCCAAGCATGATCAACTGAGAAATGATCACGTGAGCAGAGCGATAGTGCACGCCGCATAGGCGCCGACGAGCATCGATGGAGCGTAGGGAAATGCACCGCGCCGACCCTGGGCAAGTCGCAGCAACCCCACCAAGCCACCCACTACCGTTCCAAGCAGCAGGGTGAACCACAGCAACGCCCACGAGCCCGCGGCCGCGGCGGCTCCGAGTAGCGGAGCGAACCGCACGTCGCCGAAACCGAAGCCGCCGCGCGAGAGCCACCACACCAGCAGATACAGCCCACCGGCAATCGCCGCACCGGCTCCCGCTCGGAGTGCGATCCCGAAACCGCCGCCGATAAAGGCTGCTAGCATCGTGGCGCCAGCCATCACCAGCCAGGCAGCCCGGGTCAGTCGTAGCGGTAACCAGCTCGTCCGTGCATCGATTGCGGCCAGCAGTACTCCCAAGATTGCGAGCACGGCCCACGGCGGTTGTACGTAGTGCGGCAGGCTTAGCCAGCTGAGAGCAGCCGCCGCTCCCGCAAGCACACCGCAGCTGAGGCAGAAAGCGGTGCTGCCGAGATCACGGTAGAGCGGCTTGCCATCTCCGTTGGCCGGTTCGGGGAGTCTTCGTAGCACGGGGCGCGTCAGCAGCGTCGCGGTTATCGCAACAGTGAATGCGACGGCAACGGTCGGCAGAGCCCCGATCACCCGGCGATCCTATTGACATCGTCTTTCATGCTGCGTGCTCATTGGGCAAGCACGCGAGCCGGCGCCGACAGCGGGCGCTGTCCTCGGCGCGCGCCGCCGCGGTCAATCGAACCGTCAGTAGCAAGGAGCAGGTGTCGGCACCGCCTGCCAGGTCGAGCAGCTCCGGAACGGCCACGCGTACCCGTTCGGCGATCCGCAGGTCATCCCAACCTGTCCGATGCAGACGCCGCAGTTGCAGTCGAGCGGGAGCGGCAGGCACCATGATCCGTCGCAGCGCCCGGACCTGCTGTTCGGAAATCTGAATCAGCCGCAGCGCCGTTTCCGGACTGATCCGCCGCAACGGCCGGCCATCACGGCCATGAAGCAGCCGGTCGGCCAATCGGGCTGAGATTCCCGCAACTGCGGCTACATCATCGACACCCAGCGCGCCACTTGCCATGAGGTAGCGCAACTGTGCTCGGAAAGGGCGGGCGTCCACCCATTCCTCGGTCAATCCGGCGTGTTCGGCAAGCCGTGCCATGCAAATATCCCTTCATCGAGGCCTCCTATTCGTAGAAGGCCTCGCGAAGGGGTCGGATGTTAACCGAAGCCGCAAATTTGCGAGATTTTGCCGATTAAGGATCAACCGGCCGTAAGAGCTCGTGCGTGCGATGCCGTGCTGAGCTTCTGCTGTACGAAGGTTCTAACGCTGGGCGCGGACGAACCCGGCCTGTTGCGCTGCCTCCTCGCTGTTGAACCAAACTTCGGCAACCGTGCGGGCGTAACCGGACGACTCCGGTACGTGATACTTCATCGACCGCTCGTTGCCCTTGATGGTGAATCCCTCGGGCGGCTCGTGGCCGACGTAGACACCCTCACCCTGGAATCGCTCGCTCCGGGCGTCGGCGGCAGCTACAGCGTCGGTGCCGAAGGCATCGTGCTGATTCACGGCGGGCGCCTCGACCAGGTCGTCCGCTGAAGCAGGCTCTACGGTCCCGCGCTCTGGGGTGATCTCTGGCTCCGCGGCAATCTCGGGCTCTGGGGCGGCTTCGATTGGCGTCTCCTCACCCGTCGGGCTCTCGAACAGCGCTTCCTCGACGGCCGTGACGGACTCGCCTATGGCCTCGGCCTCGCCACCTTCAGCTGGCTGGTCCGGCACCGCTTCGCCGTCGGCTTCCAGATTGATCAAGTGCGCGGACGCGCCGCTCTGCGGATCATCGCCCGCGTCAGCTTCATCTGCGACCGAAGTCGCTGCTGGTGTTGCGGCTGCCTCGGCTGAATGCGAGGTCTCGGCAGGCCTGGGTGGCACGTACGGAGTAGTCGGTCGGGCAGCCTGCCAGTCCGCATCTTGACTGCCGAGGAAGCGGCGGATGACGAACACCGCAGCGCCCGCGATCGCCGCGACGATAGCGATCCGCATCAACCAGCGGCCTTTCTTCTTCGTCTTTTCCTCGGGTAGTTGCAGTTCACCCTTCGCTGCGGCGACAGCGGCCTTGCCGCGTTTGGTCGCCTCGACGACAACTGGCGCACCAGCGGCGGCGCTCAGGACTTCGCTGAGCTTGGGCAATATGTCGTCCGACACCTTGCCGCGTGCGGCCTCGACCGCCGGGCTGACCTTTTCGAGCGCTTCGTCGAGGGCCGGTCCGAGCTTCTCGAGTGCGTCGTGAGCGACACGAGCGCCTTGTTGCCTTGCAGAGGTTGCGATAGGCGCGATGCGGTCGGCGGCTTGCTGAGCGTAGGGCGACATTCGGTCAATAGCGGTATTCGTCAGTGGGGCGATTCGATCCGCAGCCGAATGAGCGAGCGGAGCTAGTCGATCGGCGGCCTCGTGGGTTATCGGGCCCACCCGCTCGGCGGCCGTCTGGGCTAACGGGCCCAGCCGATCCGCTGCGGAATGAGCGATCGGAGATACCTTGTCAGCGGCCGCGCCGATCCGATCAGCGGCGGCTCCAGCGAGCGGCCCTACTCGGGTGGCGGCGGACTGCGCGAGCGGCCCTACTCGATCAGCTGCGGTGTGAACCATCGGTCCAACACGATCAGCGGCCGAATGCACGAAATCATCGGCGGCTGGCACAGCCTGCTTTCGGGCGGCTTCTGCGCGGCGGGAACTCTTGAACACGTTTCCTCCGTTATGAGAAACCCAACACTCCCGGATGGAGCATTTCCCACCGTATCGCCATCTTGTTCGGTCTGACAGGATGGCTGCCGGACCAAGTCCAGCCGATCATCACTCGAGATGATCATGACAGAAAGGTGCCTTAGAGGTGGCACAGCAAACGGTAACGCTGCATACCAATCACGGCGATATCACTCTGCAGCTTTTCGGTGATCAAGCTCCCAAGACAGTCGACAACTTCGTGGGTCTTGCCTCCGGCAGCAAAGAGTATGCCGACCCGAAGACAGGAGTCAGGACAACCGGCAACTTCTACGACGGGCTGAGCTTTCATCGGGTGATCAACGGCTTCATGATCCAAGGAGGTTGCCCGCTCGGGACAGGCACCGGCGGCCCGGGCTACCAGTTCGGAGACGAAATCCATCCTGATCTTGTCTTCAACAAGCCTTACCTGCTTGCCATGGCAAACGCAGGGCCAGGCACGAACGGTTCTCAGTTCTTCATCACCCTCGGCCCGCAACCGCATCTGAACCGCAAGCACACGATCTTCGGTGAAGTGGCGGATCAGCGCAGTCGTGACGTCGTCGACGAAATCGCGCAAGTACAAACTGGACGAGGTGATCATCCGGTGAATCCGGTGATCATCAAGTCAGTGACGATCGATTCAGGGACCAATGAGTCGGGTGACGTCTCCAGGTGAGCCAGTCCCCGGGCGCCGGCCCGGACTTCTCGCCGCCGGGCTTCGCTCCCTGCTACCGCCATCCGGAGCGGATGACCGGCATTTCCTGCCAGCGCTGCCATAAACCAATCTGCGGCGAATGTATGAACCCGGCGTCGGTCGGTTTTCAATGTCCCTCGTGTGTCGCGTCCGGTCGAGCCGCGGCACGGGCCCCGCGTACGGCGTTCGGCGCGATCTTGAAGCCCGGAGGCGGAACCGCGACAAAAGTGGTCATGGCAGTGCTCGCAGTGGAATGGCTGCTCGCTCTGCTCAGCGGGAGGCTCCTTGATCAACTGCTGGTGATGAGCAACCAAGCCGTCTATCTCGGTCAGTTTTGGCGGCTCTTCACTGCGGCACTGACATCGGGGACGATCGTGGGATTGTTGATGAATCTGCTGGTGCTCTGGATCGCGGGCCGAGCCATCGAGTCGGAGTTGGGCGCCTGGCGGTTCGTCGCGCTCTACCTCGCGGCGGGTCTGGGTGGCGCCACCATGCTCTTCGTCTTCGGCCCTCCCGGAAGCGGCGGATACGGCGCTGCGGCTGCGGTCATCGGCCTACTGGCGGCAAACGCGATCTTCAAGTACAAGATGCGCGAGGACGTTCGGGCCGACATCGGGCTGTTCATCCTGCTGATTCTGTACAGCATCTTGATCGGCTTCCGAAGCTTCGGCTGGTTGATGCTGATCGGCGGCATCATCGTCGGCGCACTGGTCGGTGTGGTCTTGGCGTACGCGCCTCGCCGCAATCGGAACACCGTACAGGTGGTCGGCCTGCTCGGAGTGATTACGCTCTGCCTGGTCGGTGTCTTCGCGAAATTGATGATCGTTTGACAAGCGTGGAGAGCACGCTAAGCCTGCGATGCGGAGGGGACTTGTAGAGGTTGCTCGGGCGGCTGCCGGGTGATCACCCACGCCGCGATTGCTGCCGCGGCGAGCGCGAGCAGCAGGACAACTGTTGCGATCATCAACATGGTGGTGGATACCCCGGCGACGCGCCGGCCAGCCGAGGTTCGCTGATCGTTAACCGCCAAGGGAGAACGCCGCCTCAAGATCATGTGCGGAGTACGTGCGGAAGGCGATGTGGGTCTCAGTGCTCACCACGCCGGGCACCTTGTTGAGCTTGTCTGCGACGACCTCGGCTATTTGATCATGATTCGCGACTCTGATCATGACGATCAGATCTATTGTTCCGGTCACGGAGTAGACCTCGCTCACCCCGCTGAGGGCGGCAATTTGCTCCGCAACTTGTGGAATACGAGCTACCTCGGCGTTCACGAAGACGATCGCAGTGACCATGGCGGTCATCCTAATCTTGGTGCCGCCGGTGATGGTGTGCCGTGAGCGGCATCACCGAGCGCGTACTGCACCAGCGTTTCGTGGTCGAGCACCGCGTGCAGCGGCCACATCCAATCTCCACTGATGTCAATCAAGCGAATGCCGGGCTGCTCGAGCCAGTCCGCGATTCGCTCCGTCTCCTCGATACCAGCCGCAGGCAATGGGTCCGGGGGCCTGACCACGGTTTCGGAGGTAGCGCGTACGGCACGTGCGACCGCCTGTGGCACCTCATGAGGAGTCGCCAGTCCGGCACCCGCGAGCCGGCCGTAACGAATCACGTGTATCTCCCAGTTGAGGTCCACCTTCCGCGCCGCCACGATTTCACCGCATGCCGCGAGACTGCGGATCCGATGGAAGCGAGCCGCCGTACGTGTCAGCGCTTCCAAGCGCCGTCGGATGATCGCCGCCTCCTCGAATCGCTGCTGGCTGATCAGACGCTGCAAGCGTGCCTGGACGCCGAGCACAGCAGGCCGCGCGTCCAGCGACAAGGCGCCGCGTACGGCCTCGACGATCTCGCGGTATCCGTCCCGGGAGATCGTGCCGTCACAGGGCGCTGCACATCGGCCCATGCCAGCGAGGGCGCAGGCAGTGCTCAGCGCGTTGCTGCTCAACCGCGGCGTGCACTGCCGGATCGGAAAGCCGTCGTAAATGGCCAGCGTCACGTCCTCGGCCGACTGGCGGCGGGTGAAAGGGCCGAAGTAGGTTGCACCGTCATCGCGCACCACCCGAACTACGGAAAGCCGGGGAAAGGCCTCGTCAGTGATCTTGATCCACTGAGTGCGTTCAGGAAACTTCGAGCGGCGGTTATAGCGCGGTGCGTGGCTGCCGATCAACCGCAGCTCGGTGACGTCGGCCTGCAGCTGGGTAAGGCAGGGGACTGCTTCCACGCCCGTAGCCAGCCGAACCATCTCGTCGATCCGCGGCCGTTTCTCGGCCGCTGTGAAGTAGTTGCGCACCCTGGCCCGAATGTTTCTGGACTTCCCGACGTAAAGAATGTGGCGCTGCTCGCTGTGTTCGGCGACGAAAAGATAGACACCGGGTACGGCAGGCAGTGCGGCGGCCCAGGTGCGCTTGGCCCGTCGCTGCGGTGAGACCTTTCGGCTGAACTCGGCCAGATCCTCCAGCGTGTGAACGCCGAGATTGCCGACCCGTTCGAGCAGACCGTGGAGGACCTCGACCGTGGCCTGGGCATCGGTCAGCGCACGATGGTTCGGCGTGACGGCTGTGTGAAAGTGCCGCGCCAGTGTGGCCAGTCTGCAGTTCGGCACTTCGTCGCGGAGCAGGATCTGTCGAGCTAGGGCCGCGGTGTCGACGACCGGCCAACGTGGGAACGGATAATCGCATGCCTCGCAAGCGCGCCGTAGGAAACCAACGTCGAACGGCGCATTGTGAGCGACGATCACAGTTCCCTGCGCAAATGCAAGGAACGATGGCAGCACCTGATTCAACCCAGGTGCGCTCGCCACCATTTGGTTCGTGATGCCGGTGAGTACGGCAATAAGCGGCGGAATGTGAGCCTTCGGATTGACCAGGGTCTGAAACTCACCCAGCACTTCACCGCCACGTACCTTGACAGCGCCAACCTCAGTGATCATGTCCGTCTCGGCGCCGCCAGTGGTTTCTAGATCGACAACGCAGAACGTGACCTGAGACAGATGTGTCCCAAGATCATCGAAGGAGGCCTGCAGTGCCACGATGGCGACACTAGAGATCGACTCCGACAGTGTTTAATTGCGTCGCTCGCTGGCGCTCGCTGTACTTATTGGCTCACTCCGCTCGCAGCGATGTTCGCCACGGAGCCGCCGTCTTCGTCGAATCCGACGAAACGCTTGTGTCGAAGAATTAGGCCTGCTCGCTACCCGTTTCGTCCGCTTCTCCTGCAGATCGGCGGCGCGAACACCGCCTGCGCGGATCGCGCGTGGAATCCGGCTACTTCGTCGTCGCTCGCGGAGGAAAGAACGCCTCCGCTTCCTCCTCCTCAGCACGCCGGCGCGCGATCCGGTGCTTGATTGCTCCGCTCACTGCCGCTCGCGCCACGCTAATCGTGCGCAGGTGGGCTAACTGCTCCGCTCGCTACGCGCGGATCGCTTAGTTGGGCCGTCCGGTGTTCTGCTGAGTCAGCAGTCGGGTGCCTTGAACTTGGCCGTTGCTTTCTTGAATGCATTGATGTTTTTGGGTGCGGCGCGCCACTGCTTCAGCCAGGCGGACTGTGCCTCTGATGGGGTACCAGCCTGGTGATCTTTGTTCGCCTGCATCAGCTTTTGGTGATTCTTCCAGTCCTTCATGCCGGCCGCGGTGGCTGCCATGACGGACTTCTGGGCATTGCTCCGCTTCTGACACTTTGCCAAGGAGGCTGCTACGGCGCTGTCCGCATCGTCGACCTTCCCGCAAGAGCCTTTGGCGTCCTTGTAGGCCGCTAGTGCTTTGTTATAGCGCTCGAGGTCGCCGGGCCCCTTAAGCCGGGTTTTCTTGAACTTGGTCTTCATCTCTTCGAGCGATATCTTGCCGTCGAAGTTGTCGGCTTGAGCTCGGATGTGAGTAGCCCAGTGCTGTACGCCCGTCTTGCCCTCGTTCAGCACCTTGTCGGCGGCGCGTACCCGTTTTTGACATGCCACAAGGGCTTTCTCGGCGGCGGCGCTCGCTGGCTGAGCTGAGCTGGACGCGTCAACAGACGGTGATGGACTGGACACTGCCGTGCTTGGAGCCTGTGACGCAGCTGTCGTGCTCACCTGGGCTTGTGGATCCGCGGTTGTCGCGGTGGGCCAAAACTTCCATGCAGCAAACGATCCGCCCACTAGGAGTGCTGCAGCCACTGCCAGCGGAATGATGACGCGCGCTGGCCGGACTTTCGCCCGTCGTGCCTGTACCACATTTCCCCCAAGAGACTCCCCTAGAGTCCCCTAACTTACTTGAAGTTTCTTACTAGAGCGAATGCGGAGCTGCGCCGCGGGAATCCGACGAAAAGTTCCCGTTTGCACGCACCAAGTGGTCGGAATCGACACAAAATCTTCGCTGATCGCTGTCGTCGGTGACCACTTTCCAGAGAAAAGGGGCCCGCGCCCAAAACTGTCAGTCCTGGGAGAGACCCTACGACCAGCGGGTTAAAGATGCGGGTCTTACGCGGAAGGAATCAAGGATGGACGTGTTGCACGTGGATTGCGGCACCTGCATCGCGAGAGGAGCGGCCTGCAACGACTGCGTCGTGACTGTGCTCCTCGGCGCGCCTGGTGGTGTGGTGGATCTCGACCAAGACGAGCGTGCCGCGCTCGAGGCACTAGCCGATTCCGGCTTGGTGCCGCCGCTACGGCTTATTCAAGGGGCCCGCCCGGTTCGCAGTGTCCAGCCCCACCTCGACTGGCAGGACTACGCGTAAAGACTCGCGCGCTCGCGTGGTTGACAAAATCTCTTCAAGCAAATATCGGCGATCCGCATTGCCAGTGATCTAATCGTGACCTAATGTGTCAACGGCTGCTCGGTGACCACCATGGCTGACCAAGAGATCACGAAAGCGTCATGCACCGCGCAGCAGGCACGTCCATAACAGCTCTCAGCTGTGCTCAGGCCTGGGGAGGCAAGGGCCAGCGTTTGGTGGGAGCTGCGCGCAGGAGTCGGGGAACGCAGGAGTCGGGGAACTGTGAATTTCACTGCGCGCGTGACCTCACGCGCAAGCAAAGTAACGCCATCGATCTTTCGCCAGGCACGCATTGCCGCTCTAGGGCTCGCTTCGGTGACCCTGACGGCATTGTTCCTGGTTCCTACCAGCGTGCCGGCGGCGGCGACTCCGCCGGTCACCGTTGCCGAGGCGAAGGCACTGGTCGCCCAACTGCGGACCGATGCGGGTGCCATTGACCAGCAGTACTCGGGTGTCGTCGAACAAATCAAGCAGGGCCGGGCACAACTCCGCGTGAAGCAAGCCGATGTGCAGGCGCAGACCGAGAAGGTCGCACACATGAAGCTTCAGGTCGGCCAGGTCGCGCTCGCTCAGTTCCAGAATCGCAGCCTTGATACCGCTGCACAGCTCATCGTCACCCCTGACACCGACCGGTTCTTGAGCCAGATTTCAACTGTCCAGAAGGTCAGTGAGAATCAGAACTCAATCCTGCAGGACTACCAACAAGCCCAAGCCAACCTCGCCGCACTTGAGCGCTCTTCCGAGACGGACCTCGCTACCCTCGCCGAGAAGAAAAAGCAGCTCAAGTCCCTCAAGGACGCCTCGGACCAGAAGATCGCCGAGGCGACAAAGGTGATGAACAAGCTCAGTGCGGCACAGCGCCAACGGCTTTCCGCTGAGCAGAAGAGAGCGGCGGCGCGGGCCAACGCGGCCGGAGCTGCGGCCTCTCGGGACGCCGCCCGCGGCCCGATCAGCGGTAGCAGCAAGGGCGTCAGAGCGCTGGCGTTCGCAAAGGCGCAGCTCGGCGAACCGTACGTTCGCAATGCCGCCGGGCCCAGCTCGTGGGACTGCTCCGGCCTCACGATGAGGGCGTGGGGCTCAGTTGGGGTCAGCCTGCCGCATTCGTCGGGACAGCAGTACAACCGAGGCAGGCCGGTAGCAAGGGCTGATCTGCAACTCGGCGATCTGGTTTTCTTCTACAGCGGCATCAGCCATGTGGGTATTTACGCTGGCGGTGGCCGCGTCATCCACGCGCCACATCCCGGAGCATCAGTCGAATACATCAAGATTTCCTACATGCCGTACGAAGGGGCCCGTCGACCGGGCTGACGAGGAAGCTGTCAGCAGCGGGCTTGCGATTTCCCGACGTTCCAAGCCGAGCCCGCATACGCTGCCTTCTGTGTCAGCCAGCAGCAGCCGCGTCAACCTGCGACGGTTGGCTGCCATCGCACTGATGTTGCCGCTGCTCGGCTGTTCCGCTTCGGCTGTCGAGCCGGCCCCCACGCCGTCCGCGACGCAGTCGACGGCATCGAGTAATTCGCGTCAAGGTCTGACCAGAGCAACCGTTGATGCCCTTGTCAAAACGGCTCGCGCAGACGACCGCGCAGGCTTCTATCGGTTGATCAGTGATCGGGATCCAAGCTTTCCCGATCGCGCGAGACTCCTGTATGACAACCTGAGCACCCTGCCTCTGACCAGGCTTCAGATCCGCATGGAACCCACTGAATTCGCGCTTACCGATGCCCGGCGGAAGGTGGTCCTCGGGCCGAGCGCCTGGGCTCAGCGCGGAGTGGTCATCTGGCGGCTTCCAGGTGATGGCACCGAGGTTGAGCACGTGATCTGGTTGACGTTCCTCGAGGCCGCCGGGGAGGTCAAACTCGCCGGCACGAGCGACGAACAATCCGGTAAAAGCAAGGTGCAGCAACCGAGTTGGTGGTTAGGCCCCATCGCCGCTCGCGAGCGAAGCGGGGTCACCCTACTGGCAGGCTCCGGCCAGTCCCTTGATCGGTGGACCAAGCTTGCGGCCGCCGCCCTTGCCAATGTGCGACAGGAACTGCCCGCCGGTCTGGGAATCCCGTGGAACGGCGACATCGTCATCGAGGTGCCGGCAACTCAACGCGATTTCGAATCGGTGTTGGGTAAGCCCGCCGGCGATTACAGCTCCATTGCGGCGGTCACCCATCACGCAGGCGCCTCGGGAGCGGCAATCCGTATTGTCGCCAACCCGAAGGCGGCACAGCTCAGCTCGAAGGCTTTGCAAACGGTCTTGGAGCACGAGATGGTCCATGTCGCGACTCGCTCACCCGACTCGCCTGCACCCATCTGGGCGGAGGAAGGAGTCGCCGAATGGGTCTCGTTGCGAGCACATCAAGGCCAGCGAAGCGAGGGTACCGATGAGGTGCTGATCCGGGTACGCAGCGACGGCGCGCCCTCCTCATTTCCTACCGACCGACAATTTCAGGCCGGTGCCCGCAATCTCCACCTGGCGTACGCTGAAGCTTGGCTCGCCTGCCGTTTCATCGCTGATCGGTATTCCGAAGCTCAACTGGCTCGGTTCTACGCCCAGCTCAACGACGGACGTTCCGTGGACGAGGCGAGCCGGTCCACTTTCGGCCTCAGTGGAACTGCGCTGACCACTCAATGGCGAGAGTATCTTGATCAACTCGCACGCTATTGATCGTGCCGTCGACCTTGATCATCACCAATGACTTTCCGCCACGGATCGGCGGTATCGAGTCATTCGTCAGTGAGATTTGCACCCTTCTCGATCATGACGTGCTGGTGTATGCGTCAGGATCCCCCGCTGCAGCGGCCTCAGACCTCGATCGTCCCTTTCGGGTTGTTCGCGATGGACCGTTGCTGGTGCCAACGCCGCGGGTTGCGGCCCGGGCTGTTGCGCTGCTCCGGGCCACAGGAGCAACACGGGTGATCTTCGGGGCGGCAGCGCCCATCGGCCTGCTGGCTCCGTCGTTACGTCGTGCCGGTGCTCGTCAGATTCTCGGTCTCACGCACGGGCACGAGACCTGGTGGGCCCGGCTGCCCGTGGCCCGCCACATGCTCCGCCGGATCGGGAATGGCTGCGATCACCTCACTGCTATCTCGGCCTACACCGAACGCCGGATTGGCAGCGCTCTCAGCCCAGCCGCCCGGCGCCAGCTTTTGCGGCTGGCCCCGCCCGTTGATATCGAACGTTTTCGACCATCGCAGCTCCCCGATGATCGACGTGCGGTGCGCTGCATCAGTGTCGCTCGGCTGATTGCCCAGAAGGGGCTGATGACGCTGCTGCTGGCCTGGCGAGATGTGCTGGACCGGGCGCGTCCAGGCGAAGCTCCCCGGGAGCTGATCATTGTCGGTGAAGGCCCACTAAGGCCGCGTCTGGAACGCACCGTCCACAAGCTCGACTTGTCAGATTCCGTACGCCTCGTCGGGGCAGTGCCACGCGCTCAAGTGATCACTTATCTGCAGCACGCCGACGTGTTCGCGCTTCCGGTACGTACCCGCCTAGCGGGGCTCAATCCTGAAGGACTGTGCTTGGCTGCGCTCGAGGCAGCGGCATGCGGATTGCCGGTGATCATCGGTGACTCCGGCGGCGCACCTGAGACGGTTTGCGATGGCAGTAGCGGCTTCGTCGTACCTTCTGATGATCATCATCTGCTCGCGGCGCGCCTCACCCAACTGCTGGACAATCCGGCCCTGGCCCGAGACATGGGCCGCCGCGGCCGCAGCTATGTGACGCAGCATTTCGGCAGCGATCTGGCGCGAACGACGCTGCGTCAGGCGCTTGATCTGTGAACTCCGCGCTGAGCGAGCTTGGCGAGCGAAGCAGTCAACCCGCGTACGCTATGGCTTGTGGCGGATCAGACGAGCGCCAGCATCACCATCGCGGCAAAGCCCGATGAGGTTATGGCAGTCATCGTCGACTTCGACCACTACCCGGATTGGGTCGATTCCATGAAGAGCGCCGAGGTGCTCACCTCAGCTGCAGGCAAGCCGAAGACCGTCCGGATGGTTCTCGATCACACCTTGGTGAAAGATGATTACGTCTTGGCCTATGACTGGAAGCCGCGCGCAGTGAGCTGGCAGCTCATCGAGGGCACCTTGCTCAAGGCCATGGACGGTTCCTACATCCTCAAACCGAACGGCGCGAGCACTACGGTGACCTACACACTGACTGTGGACATCAACATGCCGATGATTTCGATGTTCAAGCGCCGAGCGGAGAAGACGATCATCGACAGCGCACTCAAGGGCCTCAAGAAGAGAGTCGAAGGCTGACCGCCCTAGGGACGACGACACGGCGGAGCATGGCCAGAATGGCGGCGCTCCCGCCGCTGGCTATCGGCGTCGACATCGGCGGCACCAAGGTTGCCGCTGGCGTGGTCGATGAAGACGGCCGCATCCTCGACCGCTGGCACGAACCGACGCCCTCCCATAGCCCGCAGGCCGTTGAGGACGCGATTGTGCGCGCGGTCAAGCGATTGCGTCAGCGGCATCAGGTTGAGGCCGTAGGCATCGGCGCCGCGGGTTGGGTGGACAACGACCAAGCGGTGGTTCGGTTCTCTCCCCATCTCGCCTGGCGATCCGAGCCTCTCAAGGCGCAGCTCAGCGGGCGCATCGAGCTGCCACTGATCGTGGACAATGATGCGAACGCCGCCGCCTGGGCGGAATATCGATACGGCGCAGGGCGCGGCTCGTCGGTGATGGTGTGTATCACGCTGGGTACCGGCATCGGTGGCGGCCTGGTGATCGGCGGCAGGCTCTTTCGCGGCGCGTACGGCATGGCGGGGGAGTGGGGCCACATGATCTCGGTTCCGTACGGTCACTGGTGTGAATGCGGTAACCGTGGCTGCTGGGAGCAGTACGCCTCGGGCAACGCGTTGGTGCGTGATGCCAGGGCGCTAGCCCGTACCAATTCCCCGACCGCCTTTCGGCTGTTGGAAATCGTCGGTGGCGATCCGGACAAGATCACCGGCGAGGACGTGACTGCCGCGGCGATTTCCGGCGAACCCACCTCCGTGGAGCTGCTGGCCGATGTCGGGACCTGGCTTGGTCGCGGAATCGCCGATATCGCCGCAGCGTTGGATCCGGAGGTGGTGGTGATCGGTGGGGGAGTGAGCGCTGCCGGTGATCTTCTGCTACAACCTGCGCAGCGGGCTTTCAGCCATTCCTTGACCGGCCGTGGCTTCCGCGAGGAAGCCAGGCTGGTGCTCGCCCACTTTCGCAATGACGCGGGATTGATCGGCGCCGCCGATCTGGCACGACACGCCATGATCGAACCGCCTGAGTCGGCCCAGTTCGGCTTCTGGCCGCGGCGCCGCAAGCGCAGGGTACGGAAGACACGGCAACGCCGAGATTCGCTCCGAACCCGGGTCCAGTCCTAGGGGGACTTCAGACCACCGCTCCATCACCGGAGCCAGGCGGTCGTTCGCGGGGCAACCGGGTCATCAGGATGCCGAAGCCGCCAACGAAGCTGCCGACGGCGATCCAGCCGGCCCAGACGGGAAAGTGCACACCAAAGGTGGCTGCGAGGACGATGAGGATCGCGTAGCCGATGCCGATCCAGCCGAGCAGCGCCGGTATGCCGGGCCGTTGAATGGGCGGCAGCGGCTCGGGTACGTAGCGCTCCTCGGTGGCTTCCTCCTCGACTGGTGGCCTGGCATCGGCGGGTCTGTCCACGGGGCGAAAGAGTGGGTGATCGGCGGCCCAGATCACGATGCCGGCGGTGGTGTCCGGCGCGAAAGGTGCGTTGCTGTCCGCGGTCGGGGCTGCTTCCTCCGATTTCTCCACACCGTGCATATCAGGCTGGTCCGCGGTCAGGTGGTAACCAGCGACCATCTCAGCAAAGGCGCGGTCGATCGCGTCCCGGTCATCCTCACTCGGCAGTGCCATCGGCCTCCTTCGTGAGTCGACGGAAGAACCCGAGGCTTCCGTCGAAGATCTGCTCCGCGTCGTAGTCGAGGGTGGCTACATGGTAACTACGCCGCAACTCGACGTAAGTCTGATCCTCCGATCTCACGCCGGCCTTGATCAATCTCACCGAGGACGGATCACCTACGTGATCATGAATTGCCCGATAGACCAGCAGCGGCTGATCAACACGGTCGAGATTTCGGCGCACATCGGCCCACAGATAGGTCTGTGAATGCATCGCACGTAGCGGCAAACGGTCGTAACCGCACTCGTCTTGGTCAGGCATGGCGATGTCATTGACGATCCCCGCAAACGACGGCAGCAGTCTCAGGATCGGCAGGATCGGCAAGCGCGGATCATTGGTGTTGATCACTGGATTGACTAGTGAAAGCCCTGACACCCGAGGGCCGTGCTGTTCGGCCAGCCGGAGTGCCAACGCTGCGCCCATCGACAAGCCAGCGAGAAACACCTGATCACAGCGAGCGCGGAGAGTTGCGAAGGCTTCGTCGACGCAGGAGTACCAATCCATCCACGCCGTCTGATTGAGCTCCTGCCAGCTGGTGCCGTGGCCAGGTAGCCGAGGCAGCAGTACGCGAAACCCGGCGGCCTCGAGACGCCGTGCCCAACCAATCATTGACTTCGTGGAGCCGCAGAAGCCGTGACAGAGCAGCACGCCCGCAGGACCATCGCCGCCCTCGTACGGCTGAGCGTCTGGCTGGACGACCGCTGCGACGGGTGGTGAGTGTGGGAGACGTCTCCGGCGCACGCTGCCCTTGCTGGACGGGCGCGCTGCGATGGAAACCACGAATGAATCGTGGCACGTTCTGCCAGCACCACGAAAGCTCGATCTGCTGATCCCCACTAGTGTTGTTTCGCCCTACGATGGGGTCGAAGCGGAGGTCGGTCTTTGCTCTACTGGGTCTTCAAATATGTGGCGTTCGCGCCCTTGTGCCGGTTGCTCTTCAGACCTTCGGTGAGTGGAGCTACGAACATTCCGAAATCAGGCGCGGGAATTCTGGTCAGCAATCACATCTCCGCCGGCGACACCTTCTTGTTGCCATCAATGATCAGGCGACGGGTCACCTTTCCAGCCAAGATCGAACTTTTCCTCGGCCGAGGCGTGAAGGGCAGACTCTTGAGTTGGTTCCTCACGATGGTCGGTCAACGCCCGATGGATCGCTCCGGTGGTCGGGCCAGCGCTAGCGGCATGGAGAGCGTGCTTGATGTATTGCGCAAGGGGGATCTGCTCGGCATCTATCCCGAGGGCACACGGTCTCCGGACGGCCGCCTCTACAAGGGCAAAACTGGCGTCGCGCGGCTCGTATTGCAGGCTGGCGTACCGGTCATTCCGGTTGGCATGATCGACACCGAGCTCGTCCCATCGCGGTTGTTCAAGATACCCATGATGCGACGACCCAAGATCAGGATCGGCAAGCCGATCGATTTCAGCGCCTATGCGCAGGCCGGCAACGACCGCGATGTGCTGCGCTGGATCACCGACGAAATCATGAACGCAGTCATGGAGCTGTCCGGCCAGGAATACGTCGACGCGTATGGCACTGTCGCCAAGGCTGCTTTGGAAGCGGGCAAGACACCCCCGGCGAGCGCCGGTCACCGTCCGGGCGCCGGACGACCGGTGCCGCCCGTCCCAGCTGCGGGGCGGCGCCTCGAAGTTCCGCCGGTCTCGGATGTGAGCGCATGAGCAAAGGCCCATCCACGGGCCGCCCTTCCCGACGTCAAGCCCTGAGCGATGACCTGGTTTCGGTCGATGGAGACGGAAAGGTCATGATCGAGTCGGGCTCTGGTGCTGGCCGAGCTGTGTACTGGACGTTGAAGAACGTCTTGATCGGCCCGGCGATTGCCAAGATCTTCCGACCGATCCACGAGGGTACTGAGAACGTGCCGGGCAGAGGTGCGGCGATCATCGCCAGCAACCATCTCTCCTTTGCCGACTGGTTGTTCACACCACTGGCCCTGGACCGTCGCATCACCTTCGTCGCCAAGTCGGACTACTTCACCAGGGCCGGCATCAAAGGCTGGGCGCAGAAGCGTTTCTTCGCCGGAACCGGGCAGGTGCCGATCGATCGATCTGGCGGCCGGGCAAGCGAGGGAGCTCTGCGAGCTGGGCTGAAGGTGCTCCAGCGGGGGGAGTTGTTCGGCATCTACCCTGAGGGAACGCGTAGCCATGACGGGCGGCTCTACAAAGGACGAACCGGCGTTGCGCGGCTGGCCTTGCTGTCCGGAGCGCCGGTTATTCCATCGGCGATCATTGGCACCGACATCATCGCGCCTCCCGGGAAGATCATTACCAAGATCGTCAGTCCCACCGTGAAGTTCGGTGAGCCGTTGGATTTCTCGCGTTATCAGGGGATGAGCGAAGATCGTTTTATCTTGCGGTCGATCACCGACGAGATCATGTACGCGATCATGGAGCTCTCGGGCCAGGAGTACGTTGACTCCTACGCCCCAGCCGCAAAAGAGGCGGCGGTGCGCGAAGCCAAGGCGCAAGAGATCGACGAAGTCTCCCCGCAGGCCTAGCATCGTGTCCGCCACGTCGGGGCACAGGAGAATGGCCAGGGAACCGTGAAAATGGTGGTCGGGAACGGCTGACCGGACGCGGGCGCGCCAACTCTCGCGTTACTCCGCACAAGGCCACGAATAAGGGCGCCAGCGCCCCCTTTGAGCTCCATTCGTGGCCCTGTGCGGAGAAACGACATCCTGGCGGTGGAGGATCGTCCAAAGACAGGGCCACGAATGCAGCTCGCATGCGAGATCAAGCAGCACCCAATGTCGTGATCTTGTTCCCGATCACTCGGGCAGTGATCGATCACTCCCCGAGCAGCAAGGTCTCGCCACGGGCCGGCACGTTGAGCAATTGGACCGGTGCATCGCGCTTGACGGCGGCAAGGAAGTCCGACAACGGCGAACGGAAGACCCGGTAGTCGTCGTAATGCACCGGTACTGCAAGCCGCGGTCTGACCCGGTGCAGGAAATCCACGCCTTGACTGGCATCCATTGTGACGGTCCAGAGCAGAATCCGGGTGCCGCCGAGATGCACCACCGCCGTGTCGATCTCAGGGTGCCGCTCCCTGATCTCATCCAGATGATCACCAGTGAGCGTGTCGCCACTGAGATAGACCCGCCGGCGGACCTCCCCGGCCACCCGATGCACCAGCAGCGAACCCATCACGGGCGGCAGCAACTTTCCGAGCATGCCGTACGCGTGCACGGCTGGCAGCGACTCGACCGTGAGGGACTCGTCGCCCTGGGTCTGTTCATGGCTACTCCATGGCTCCAATCCATAACAGCTGAACCCGTACCGACGCAGCCGAGATGCCGCATGCTCGGTCGTGACGAACGGCACCGTACGGTCCAGCTGCCGCCGCGCAACCCGGTCGAAGTGGTCGCCATGCAGATGAGACAGCACTACGGCGTCGAGCGCTGGCAGGTCTTGAGGCTGCATTGCTGGCTCGGTCAGTCGCCGCGACCACAATCCCTTGCCGAGGTAGGCCCGCTGGCCCCGATGCAAGAAGTTGGGATCGGTCAGCACCGTGAACGCACCCAACCGCACGATCGTCGTTGCGGTGCCGATGAAGGTGATGCTGTCCATGGGTCGCCCGATCAGATATGCGGCACTGTTGCAGGATCCATTCCCCGGGCGAGGTGTGAAGAAACCCTAGGACTGCCACAGGTCGCGTAGCAGGCGCGCTACCAGTGGCCTTGGATGGCTGAGGGCAAGGAGGTGACCACCGGGCAGCTGTTCCGCCTCGAGCCCGAGGCGCTCCTTGGCTATCCGACGCTGGAACTCGTACGGGAAGAACCGGTCGTCGCGGCCAGCGAGGACAGTGGTCGGCACGTCCGGCCAGCCGCTCAGCGCAAAGCCGCACTGAAAAAGCGAGGCCGCCGGTGGACTGGCGTCGTCGGACGACATCAATGTTTCGAGAACCCCAGACGGAAAGTCATGGACGAAGTGAAACTGCTCATCAAAGCCGGCATCCGGGTCGCGACCATTGCGAAGGTCGCTCATCCGCATGGCCTCGACCTGTCCGGTGTTGGTCCACCACTCACCTGCGGTTTCGCCAGGCACCGGAATCATCGCGTTGACGAGTACGAGTTCTGCCACGGGAAGCTGAACGCTGGCCACTGGAGCACTGAAGGCACCCATCGACAGGGCGACCAATGTGATGTTGTCGCATCCCCCGGCTGCGTCGACGATGGTCTTTGCTTGGTCGTCGAAGGTTGCGCCCGGCCAGTTCGGCAGCGACACCACGATGCTCTCGAAGCCGCCATCCTGAATCAGCGGCGCAACCAGCTGCCACGAAGCCGCACCTCCTGCGCCCGGGACGAGGACGAAACATCGCTGAGACATGCAGCCATTCTGGGTGACGGTCCAGTCGCCGATAAGTCGGCTGCCCGTGTGAGAGTGAGCGTCTACAGTGTCTGCGTGTCGCTGACGAGTCAGGTCCCCTCCCTCAAAGCGCTGCATGCGCTAAGCCCGCTGCAGCAGCCGGACTATCCGTCAGCCACCGATCTTGCCGATGTGGTTGCCAAGTTGGGTACGCTGCCACCCCTCGTCTTCGCCGCCGAGTGCGACAAGCTGCGCGTCAAGATGGCCAGCGTTGCGGCCGGGGAGGCCTTCATGCTGCAGGGCGGCGACTGCGCCGAGACCTTCGCCGAAGTGACGGCGGCGAACATCCAAGGCAAACTCCGGACTCTGCTTTCCATGGCTGTCGTGCTGACCTACGCCGCCCAGGTACCGATCGTCAAGGTCGGCAGGATGGCCGGCCAGTTTGCGAAGCCGCGCAGCTCGGCTACCGAAACCCGGAACGGGGCGACGCTGCCGGCGTACCGGGGTGACGCCGTCAATGGGTTCGATTTCACACCCGAGGCGCGCGAGCCAGATCCGCAGCGGCTTCTGGAGGTCTACAACGCCTCAGCCGCCACCTTGAATCTCACCCGCGCGTTCGTCACGGGCGGATTCGCCCACCTGCGGAGCGTGCACAGCTGGAACGCCGACTTCGTGAAGAACTCGGCGGCCGGCGTGCAGTACCAAAACCTCGCAAACGAGATTGATCGCGCTCTGGCCTTCATGGTGGCCTGTGGGATCGACGACGACGTGTTCCGGACGGTCGACTTCTACTCCAGTCACGAGGCGTTGATCTTGGAGTACGAGCACGCGCTGACCCGCATCGACTCCCGGACCGGTCAGCCGTACGACACCTCCGGACACTTCTTGTGGGTGGGGGAGCGCACCCGCCAGCTCCATGGCGCGCACATCGAGCTACTCCGGCACGTCCGCAATCCGCTCGGAGTGAAACTCGGACCAACCACTACCGCCGACCATGCGCTGGAGCTCGCCGACCGCCTCGATCCTGATCATGAAGCGGGACGAATCACCTTCATCACCCGGATGGGCGCCGGCAAGGTGCGAGAGGTTTTGCCCGACATCGTCGCGAAGGTGACCGCCAGCGGTCGGCAGGTGGCCTGGGTCAGCGATCCAATGCATGGCAACACGTTTGAGGCCCGCAACGGCTACAAGACACGAGCGTTCTCGGATGTGATGGCCGAGCTCAATGGCTTCTTCGACGTACACGAGGAGCTGGGCACCTGGCCGGGCGGCGTCCACGTCGAACTGACCGGCGACGACGTGACCGAGTGCGTCGGTGGCGGTGACGACCTGGTCGAGGCGGATCTGGCGAGCCGCTACCAAACGCTGTGTGACCCGCGGCTGAACCGCAATCAGTCGCTGGAATTGGCGTTCTTGGTCGCGGAACGGCTGACTCGTGGCGGAATCAAGCGGACCAACCCCGTCCAGGCGTACGTGCCCCTTACCTTCTGAGGCTGTATGGACTTTCCACCGGTAGTGACGTTCCCCGATGACGCGTTTTCTCGGGTGCTCTGCGTAGTTGCGCACCCTGACGACGTCGAGTATGGGACTTCATCGGCGGTCGCGGCCTGGACGGCCAAAGGTATCGAGGCCGCCTATCTGCTGCTGACCCGTGGCGAAGCCGGGATCGACACGATGGATCCGAAGGCAACGGCGGAGCTGCGGGTGCGCGAGCAGATCAAAGCCTCAGCGGAGGTCGGCGTGACTCGGGTTGACTTCCTGGAGTATCCCGACGGTGTGCTCGAGTACAGCCTTGCCATGCGCCGCGATATCGCGCGGGCGATCCGGTCGTTCCAGCCGGACGCGCTGGTGGTCACTCCTTGGGATGTCGAGTTCCCGATTGGCTTGAATCAGGCAGATCACCGGGTCGCCGGATTGGCTGCCGTAGACGCTATGCGCGATGCCGGCAATCGGTGGGTGTTCCCTGAACTGCTTGACGAGGCACTCGAGCCACATTCGACTCGATGGCTTCTCACCAACGGCTTCGAGAACGCGACGCACGGCGTGGATATCAGTGGTGAACCGCTGGAGCGCGGTATCGCCTCGCTGGAGGCACATGCGGAGTACCTGGCCGCGATTCCCGGCCATCCTGCGCCTCGGACGATGATTTCAAGCTTCACTGCGATGCAAGGCGAGGCAATGGGTGTTGCCAACGCGGTGCTGTTCCGCGCCTGGGACTCTCAAGCCCGGGGAGCCGTCGTGGAGGAACCAGTTGCCCAGGAAGAGGCAGCCGGCAAGGCGGGATAGCGTCCTTGCGACAGACTTTTCTCTGTGATTGATCTGCGCTCCGACACCGTGACCAAGCCGACTCCGCAGATGCGGGAGGCAATGCTGGCTGCGGCAGTCGGCGATGACGTCTATGCCGAGGACCCCACAGTCAACGAACTGGAGCGGCGGGTGGCGGGGCTGCTCGGACATGAAGCGGGTTTGTTCTGCGTCAGCGGGTCAATGTGCAACGTGCTCGGGATCAGGTTGCTGGTGGAGCCGGGGCGAGAGGTGATTTGCGACGTCCAGGCTCACATTGCTCGCGCCGAGATGGGCGCCCATGCTGCGATCCAAGGCGTGACTATGCGCACCTTTCCTTCCGTTAGTGGCAAGGTGCAGCTAACCGAGGTGGCGAAGATCATCTCGCCGTCGGCCGGTCCCTACCTGGTATCGACAGCCGCGGTCGCGGTGGAGAACACCCACAACTTTGGCGGCGGCACGATCCAGCCCTTCGATGAGTTGACAGCGGTGGCTGAGCTGTGTCGTGAGCATGGCATCGGCTATCACCTCGACGGGGCGCGCCTCTGGAACGCGCATGTTGCAACGGGTGTGGCACTCGAGGCTTATGGGCGCTTGTTCGACACGGTCAGCGTCTGCTTCTCCAAGGGTCTCGGAGCTCCGGTCGGATCCGTGCTGGTGAGCAGCGCCGAGAACATCGCGCGCGCCCGAGTAATGCGCAAGCGGCTGGGCGGTGGCTGGCGCCAGGCCGGCATACTCGCCGCCGCATGCCTATATGCACTTGATCATCACGTGCAGCGTCTAGCCGATGATCACGCGGCTGCGCGTGTCTTCGCTGACGAGGTGGCGAGCCAGATCCCGGACGCAGTCGATCCCAACGCTGTTGAGACGAATGTTGTGGTGATCAACACCGGCGTGATCCCGGCCGCCCCAATTGCTGCGGCTGCGGCTGACGGAGGAGTCCAGGTCTCCGCTCTGGGACCGTTCATGATCAGGGCGGTCACGCATCTGGACGTCACGGCGGACGATTGTGGGTCGGCCGGCCAGCTCGTCGGCAAACTGCTCGCCGGCTAGCAGTTCGCTGGAAACTTCACTCCAGCCGAACCTCCGCGGCCTGAATTTACCTCAGCGCGCGGCGTCAGCTCTCCGCTGGAGTGAACCTTTCAGCGATTGCCCCGCAGCAGATGGCGTGAAAGCGGCACTCTACGGTGGGGGAATGCGGATCACCCACCTGGGCCATGCGGCCGTGCTGGCCGAGACAGACAACGCGCGGATTCTCATTGATCCAGGGAATGTCAGCGACAGGTGGCATTCGCTTACCGATCTCGACGCCGTGCTGGTGACCCACCAACATCCCGACCATCTCGATCCTCAGCATCTACCGGATTTGCTGGACGCGAACCAACAAGCCCGCGTCCTCCTCGAGCCGTCGATCCTTGACCTGATCGCCGCTGGGACGCTGCCGTCGCTGGGCGAAGACGCTATCGGGTTGTCACCCCAGGAACAGAGAGCCGTCGGAGATGTGTTGATCACGGCCGTCGGCGGCCAGCATGCTGTGATCCATCGCGACATCCCACGCATCGGCAATGTTGGTTACGTGCTGCGGTCCGAGAGCGAGCCCAGTCTTTTCCACCCGGGCGATGCCCTCGAAGCGGTTCCGGATGGCGTCGACATCCTGGCCGTTCCGGCGTATGGACCGTGGGCGGCGATGAAGGAGACGATCGACTTTGTTCGCGCGGTCGGTGCGCTGGAAGGGTTCCCGATCCACGACGAGTTGCTGAACGACCGGGGTCGGACGCTGGTGCTTCAACGCCTCGGGGAGATGACCACGACGAACATGCTGGACCTCCGCGGCGGCACTACCCACGAGTTCTGACCGTCGCACGAAATCCCAGTCGGCGCGATAGTTGGGCAGCGGCTCCGTTTACGGCGCTAGCGAGTCGCGATTCGGTTTCGCGGTCTACGTCCTCACCCACGTAAGTGACGGCGATGGCGGCAGCGGGATGGCTCGTATGGTCCAGCACCGCTTGCGCCACTGAGGAGAAACCGCTAGTCACCGAACCTGCTTCGGTGGCATATCCCCGGTTCCGGATATCGCTCAGCAGCTGCCGGAGTGCGGTTGGCGTCGCTGGCCCATGATGGGTCTCGACAATGGCCGCCGCATTCGGAAACAGTGCTCGTACCTGGGCACCAGGCAGCTGAGCGAGCATGGCCAGGCCACTCGCCGTCGTCACGGCAGGCAGCCGAACTCCAACATCAGTGATCAACATTGGGCGGCCAACCGCTCGCTCCTCGATCAGATAGAGCACGTCGCGTCCGTGCAGCACCGCAAGGTGGGCGTTCTGCTTCATCCGGTCGACCAGCTGTCGCACGATCGGCCGGGCAATGCGCTGCAGGGGAGCTTGCCGTGCGTACGCCGACCCCAGCTCGTACGCCGCGACGCTTAGTCCGTAACGCCGTTCCTCTGACAGGTAGTGGACGAAGCCATGGTCGACGAGCACCGAGAGCAGTCGGTAGGTGGTCGAGCGCGGGAGCCGGAGAGTCGCTGCGACCATGCCTGCCGACACCGGCTCCGGGTGATGCGAGAGCAGCGCGAGCATTCTGAGAACATGATCAGCTGCGGGTGCCGCCGACATATCGCCTCCTGATCTTCGCGGGTAACTATGTCTCAGATCTGAGACATAGTTTCGTCTGCGGCTCTGCCCAGCTGGCACCGGGTGGATTGCAATGGATATATGGAACAAGGCAGCGTCACGGTTGGTGTCGGCCCCGTCTTACCTGCAGACGTCGTTGCAGTGGCGCGATACGACGCGACGGTCGTCATCGCCGACGACGCTTGGGCCGAGGTTCGCAAGTCACGCGAAATCATCGAGGCTCTGGCCGATGATCAAGAACCGCACTACGGAGTGTCCACCGGCTTCGGGGCGCTCGCCACCCGGCACATCCCGATCGAGCTGCGGGCTCAGCTGCAGCGCAGCCTGGTTCGCTCACACGCCGCGGGATCCGGGCCGGAAGTCGAGCGTGAGGTGATACGAGCGCTCATGCTGCTGCGGATCTCGACTCTCGCCACTGGCCGTACTGGCGTCCGCGCGGAGACGCTGCGCAGCTACGTCGCGCTGCTCAACGCGGGCCTCACTCCGGTGGTCTATGAGTACGGGAGCCTTGGCTGCTCGGGCGACCTTGCCCCGCTTGCCCACTGTGCACTGGCGCTGATGGGAGAGGGAATCGTCCGCGACGCGACCGGGGCTCTGATGCCGACCAGGGAGGCGTTCGACGCGGCGGGAATCGCGCCCGTGACGCTGGCCGAGAAGGAAGGCCTGGCGTTGATCAACGGCACAGACGGGATGCTCGGCATGTTGCTGCTCGCGATCACCGATTTGCGGCGGCTGCTGAGGATCGCTGATATTGCGACCGCGATGAGTGTCGAAGGTCTGCTCGGCACCGACGACGTCTTCGCCGATGATCTTTCTGCGCTACGACCCCATCCCGGCCAGGCTGCCTCGGCAAGCAATCTGCGCGCGATCATGGCTGGCAGTGAAATCCGGGAAAGCCACCGCACGGAGGCGTGCACTCGAGTCCAGGACGCTTATTCGCTGCGCTGCGCACCCCAGGTAGCCGGCGCAGTGCGCGACACTGTTGATCATGCGGAGCGGGTCGCGTTGATCGAGCTGGCATCGGCGATCGACAATCCGGTGATCACTTTCGACGGTCGCGTCGAGTCCAACGGCAATTTTCACGGTGCACCGCTCGGTTACGTGCTGGACTTTCTGGCCATTGCGGTGGCGGACCTGGCCAGCATCTCCGAGCGGCGTACGGACCGCTTCCTGGATCGGGCGCGGAATGTCGGCCTGAATGCATTTCTTGCAGCCGACCCTGGTGTGGACTCCGGCTACATGATCGCGCAGTACACCCAGGCTGCGATCGTTTCTGAGCTCAAGCGTCTTGCGGCGCCTGCTTCCGTCGACTCGATTCCCAGTTCGGCCATGCAAGAGGACCATGTGTCGATGGGCTGGTCGGCAGCACGCAAGCTGCGTCGGGCGATCGATGGGCTGACCCGGGTGCTGGCCATCGAACTGCTGACTGCCGCACGCGGCATCGAGCTGCGCTCGCCACTGCAGCCAGCACCGGCCACCGCGGCCGCGCTCGCCGCTCTTCGTCAGGCCGGCGCCCCGGCGCCTGACACCGATCGATGGCTCGCACCGGAGATCGACATCGTCGTCGAACTGGTCGCCAGCGGCACTGTCGTCGCTGCCGTCGAGTCGGTGACCGGCTCTCTCAACTGATCTCAATCACCGAGCTGCGAGCATCGGAATTGTGCGAGCAGCTCTATCAACGCAGAAGGAGATTCCATCATGGAAGGCGCTCGACCCGTACGCGCACCGCGCGGCACCACTCTGACCGCGCGCTCGTGGACCACTGAGGCTCCGCTGCGGATGCTGATGAACAATCTCGATCCGGAGAACGCGGAACGCCCTGATGACCTTGTCGTGTACGGCGGCACCGGCAGGGCCGCACGGGACTGGCGGGCATTCGATGCGATGGTCCGTACGCTGACGACGCTGGGGCCGGACGAGACGATGCTGGTTCAGTCTGGTCGCCCGGTCGGGGTGATGCGGACCCACGAATGGGCGCCACGGGTGATCTTGGCCAATTCCAACTTGGTGCCGGACTGGGCCACCTGGCCGGAGTTCCGCCGCCTGGAAAAACTCGGCCTGACCATGTACGGGCAGATGACGGCGGGTTCATGGATCTACATCGGCACACAGGGCATCGTGCAGGGGACGTATGAAACCTTTGCTGCAGTCGCAGAGAAACGGTTCAACGGCACGCTGTCCGGCACGCTGACCCTCACCGGCGGCTGTGGAGGGATGGGTGGCGCTCAACCATTGGCGGTGACGCTCAACGATGGCGTCTGCCTGATTGTCGACGTTGATCGGTCCCGGCTGCAGCGTCGAGTTGATCATCGCTATCTCGATGAGATCGCCGATGATCTTGATCAGGCAGTGTCACGTGCGGTGGCCGCCAAGGACGAACGGCGCGCGACCTCCATTGGTGTGGTCGGCAACTGCGCGGAAGTGTTCCCCGAGCTGCTCCGACGTGGGGTGCCTATCGACATCGTCACCGACCAGACCAGTGCGCACGATCCACTGTCCTATCTACCCGAGGGCATCAGCGTCGAGGACTGGGCTCACTACGCGGAGCAGAAGCCGGAGGAGTTCACCGACCGAGCACGAGCCAGCATGGCGCGTCACGTGCAGGCGATGGTGGAGTTCCAAGACGCCGGCGCTGAGGTATTCGACTACGGCAACTCGATTCGCGACGAGGCTCGGCTCGGCGGCTACGAACGTGCCTTTGAGTTCCCGGGCTTCGTGCCGGCCTACATCCGGCCGCTGTTTTGTGAGGGCAAAGGACCGTTCCGCTGGGTCGCACTGTCCGGCGACCCGCGAGACATCGAAGTTACCGACCACGCTGTATTGGATCTGTTTCCCGACAATGATCGGCTCCATAAGTGGCTGCGCGGCGCTCGAGAGAAGATCAGTTTCCAAGGGCTGCCTGCCCGGATTTGCTGGCTCGGTTACGGCGAGCGCGACAAGGCCGGCTTGGCCTTCAACGACCTGGTCGCAGCGGGCAAGATCAGCGCGCCGATCGTCATCGGCCGTGATCATCTAGACTGCGGCTCGGTCGCCAGCCCGTATCGGGAAACCGAGGCGATGCTCGACGGCTCAGACGCGATTGCGGACTGGCCGCTGCTCAATGCCATGATCAACACCGCTTCCGGGGCCTCCTGGGTCTCGATTCACCATGGCGGCGGAGTCGGTATCGGCCGGTCTATTCATGCCGGTCAAGTCTCCCTCGCCGACGGCACGGAATTGGCCGCGCAGAAGCTCGCCCGCGTGCTGACCAACGATCCCGGCATGGGAGTAATCAGGCACGTCGACGCGGGCTACGAGCGGGCCGAGGAGGTCGCCGTCGAACGCGCCGTGCGGATCCCCATGAAGGAAGGAAGCTAACAGTGATCTTCTTTCCTCGTCTAGATTGGGGTGCCGGGGTGCTGATCGCTGACGATTCGTCTCCAGCTAGGCGGACTCTACCTTGAGGTCGCAGATAGTACTTGAAGGGCGAGGATAGGAGCGGATCACATGACCGGTTTGGCTGATCCGATGAAGGCCTGGCAGGAAATGATCGAGCAGTTTCAGAAGGCTGCTTTTAGCTCGAATGCGCCGGAGCCTCTGCAGATGATGTTGGCTCCAATGAAGCAACAATTGGACCTCGTCCAGAAAGCCTTGGAAACGCAAGCAGAGTTCAATCGAGAACTGACCGAACAGGCGTTTGCTCCTATGCGGCAGGTGATTGAGGGCCTGAAGCAGGCCGTCGACACCACTCGCGCTGCCGGTGAGGCTTTGAAGCAGGCCGGGGAATTGTTAGCACAACAAGCAACTGCAATGGATCAAGCCCTGAGCTTCACCCGACCGTTCCTCGATCTAACAGCTCCTCGTAGCGAGGATCAGCGAAAGCGGAGTAGCGGTCGTCGATAGCGTGATTCCCAAGTCCGATAGCTGTTGAGCACCTGCTGGGCCTTGTCATCGAGGAGTTGAGATAAGCGAATTAGCGTTCAAGCAGCTGTGGTCGGAGATTGCGGACATGGGCCGCGATCCGATCACCGGCGGTTACCGCCGTTTCGCCTGGACCGATGCCGACCTGAGCATGCGGAAGTGGTTCAGCGGTGAGTGCGCAAGGCGAGGACTGGATCTCACCGAGGACCGAATGGGCAACCAGTGGGCCTGGTGGGGTGATCCCGATAGCTCACCGACCGGCGGTATTGTCACCGGATCGCATCTGGACAGCGTGCCGGACGGCGGCGCCTTCGACGGGCCGCTCGGTGTGGTGAGTGGATTGCTGGCCATCGACCGGCTGCGCTCAGACGGCTTCGCACCGCGGCGCCCGATCGCTGTAGCGAACTTCGTCGACGAGGAGGGAGCCCGCTTTGGTGTTTCGTGTGCCGGATCGCGCGTGATCACCGGCGTGCTGAGTCCCGATCGGGCACTAGGGCTGCGTGATGCCGATGGCGTGACCATGGCGGAGGCAATGCGTCGGGCCGGACGCGATCCGGAACGCCTCGGCCCAGATCCTGAGGCTCTCGCTCGCGTCGGATCGTTTCTCGAACTCCACATTGAGCAGGGTCGCGGCCTGATCGACCTCGACCGTGCTGTTGCGGTCTGCGACGGCTTGTGGGCGCACGGTCGATGGCGGATCGACATGCCCGGTGAGGCAAACCACGCCGGCACCACCAGGCTGGCCGATCGCCAGGATGCGATGATCGGATGCGCAAGGGCTGTGCTGGCCGCGCGCGCTGCGGCAGAGGCGCATGGCAGCCTCGCGACGGTAGGCAAGATCAGCATCATGCCCGGCGGCGTGAACGCCATTGCCAGTTCGGCTACCGCATGGCTCGACGCTCGCGCGGCCGATGAGCCCACCCTCGGTGACACCGTCGCTCAGATCACTGAGGAGGTCGCTGCCTCGGGCGGCGTCCTGGCACAGGAGTCGTGGACCCCGCAGACCGCGTTCGACGGTGCGCTCGTGGCTCGGCTGGCGGGCCTGCTCGATGACGCTCCGGTGATGAGCACTGGCGCCGGGCATGATGCCGGGATTCTGGCGAACGCCGGCGTACCGGCCGCAATGATCTTCGTCCGCAACCCCACCGGGGCATCTCACACCCCGGCCGAGTGGGCCGAGCCTGAGGACTGCCTTGCCGGTGTGAACGCTCTGGCGAGAGCGCTGGCGGACCTGGCTGGAGCCGAGCAGTGAGCTCCTATTGGGCCGCCTACGCGTCGCTCCCGGAGGGTTGCCAGGCCGGCGTCAGCTTCGAGGTGCACGACGGGCGCTTTGCCGAAGTGCGAGGCGGTCTCCAACCCGAGCCCGGTCAGCGGATCCTGAACGGGGTAACGCTTCCCGGTCTCGCCAACGGTCATAGCCATGCCTTCCATCGGGCTCTGCGTGGGCGTACCCACGCGAGTGGCGGCAGCTTCTGGACCTGGCGGCGGCAGATGTATGTGGTTGCGGCCCGGCTCGATCCGGATTCCTACCTCGCGCTGGCGCGCGCGACCTTCGCCGAGATGGCGCTGGCCGGATACACCGTTGCCGGCGAATTCCACTATCTGCATCATGATCAACGCGGTCGCCCGTACGCGGATCCCAACGCCATGGGCGCGGCCTTGATCCAGGCCGCCGCTGAGGCGGGCATCCGGCTCACCCTGCTGGACGCCTGTTATCTCGCGGGCGGCCTCGCCGCAACCGGGCACCTGCCACTGGATCAGCTGCAGACCCGGTTCGGCGACGGCGATGTTGATCACTGGCGGCACCGCGTGAGCTTGCTCGAGGATAGTGATCTGGTACGCGTGGGCGCCGCCATCCATTCGGTGCGTGCGGTGCCGGCCGAGGCGCTGAGCACGATCGGGGAGGCAGTGGCGGAGCGCCCCCTGCATGTCCATCTCAGCGAACAACTGGCCGAAAATGCTGCTACCCAGGCCTTTTACGGCTGCACGCCCACCGAGCTGCTCGATGATCATGGTCTACTCGGATCGCGTACGACTGCCGTGCATGCCACGCATCTCACCGACAGCGACATAAAGACACTCGGTGCGAACCAGACCTCGGTCTGCTTCTGTCCAACGACCGAGCGCGATCTTGGCGACGGCATCGGTCCAGCCCGCCGGTTATCCGATGCGGGCAGCCCACTGAGCATCGGCTCTGATCAACATGCCGTGATCGACCCCTTCGAGGAACTGCGCGGCATCGAGATGCACGAGCGGCTCGCCACCGGCGAACGCGGCCGCTTCACGCCCGCGGATTTGATCATGATCGGCGGCGAGGCCGGCTATCGCAGCCTCGGCTGGCCCAGTGGCGGTCGGATCGCCGACGGAGCGCTGGCGGACTTCGTCGTAGTGAAATCAGATTCGGTACGAACCACCGGCGCTAGTCCCGATCAAATTGGATACGCCGCGACCGCCGCCGACGTCGATCAGGTCGTTGTGGCGGGTGAGGTAATCGTCCGGGACGGGCAGCATCGGCTGGGCTCACCCGCCCGGCTGCTCGCAACTGCTCTTGATCAACTGGATGCCGGATGAGCAGCACAGTGATCACGGGAATCAACGAGCTCGTGACCTGCGACGGCACCGGCCCTGACTCGCTCGGCGTCCGCTCGAACGCCGCCGTTGTGATCATGGACGACACCCTTGCATGGATCGGAGCTGCGGCGGACGCGCCAGCCTGTGACACCAGAATCGATGTCGGCGGACGAGCCCTCATCCCAGGTTTCGTCGACTCGCACAGCCACCTCGTCTTCGCTGGCGACCGGGGCCTGGAATTCGCAGCTCGGATGACCGGCCGGCCCTACGACGGGGGAGGCATAGGCGTCACAGTGGCGGCCACCCGCGCCGCCAGCGACGCTGAGTTGCGGCGGTTGCTCGCCGCTCGGATCGCCGAGCTGCGATCACTGGGCACCACCACGATCGAGATCAAGAGTGGCTATGGGCTGACTGTTGCAGATGAAGTCCGGGCGCTGAAGATCGCTCGGGAGTTCAGCACCGAGACCACATTCCTGGGTGCCCACGTCGTGCCGGCCGAGTACGCGCAGGACCGGGCGGCCTACCTCGATCTCGTGACCGGACCGATGCTGGTGGCAGCTGCTCCGTACGCGCGCTGGATCGATGTCTTCTGCGAGCCGCACTCCGCACATGCCTTCGATGCCGAGGAAGCTCATCACATCCTCAAGGCAGGAGCCGCGGCCGGGCTTGGTCTGCGAGTGCATGGCAATCAGCTGGGACCGGGACCCGGCGTTCAGTTGGCTGTGGAGCTGGGCGCGGCGAGTGTCGATCACTGCACCTTTCTCGATGACGCCGATGTCGACGCGCTCGCGGCTGCGGCGGAGACGACGGTTGCCACGCTGCTGCCCGGCGTCGAGTTCTGCACTCGCTCTCCCTATCCCGATGCCGCACGGCTGCTCGCTTCGGGGGTCTCGATCGCGTTGGCGACCGATTGCAATCCTGGAACCTGCTACTCGAGCTCGGTCCCGTGGGTGATCTCACTGGCGGTACGTGAGATGGGCATGACGCCAGCTCAGGCCCTCTTCGCCGCTACGGCGGGCTCCGCAAAGTCACTGCGGCGTACCGACATTGGTCGGCTGGTTGTTGGCACTCGGGCAGATCTCAGCTTGCTGGACGCACCGTCGTACGTGCATTTGGCTTACCGGCCTGGGGTGCCCATCGCTCGTGTCTTAGACGTCGCGATCACTGCCCCACAGGCCAGTGCTCGAGGGCATGCGCCGAAACTCTGGGGGAGTGATCTGCAGGTTCTTCCAGACAAATGACGGCACCCGGGCGAAGAACTCATGGGCGAAGTCGGCGCAGAAGCCGATCAGTTCTGTGTCGTGCTTGTCGACTGAAAAGCGCATCACATCGGCCTGAATCCGGAAGCCTGGCGGCTGCCTCGCCATCAGAAACTCCATCGTGCGGGGGTGAATCACATCCGATGCGAACTTGGCATCGTCAGTACGTACGGTGAAGCGCTTGTTGAACTCTTCACTCTCGAATCGGACCTTCTTGCCGCCCCAACCGCCGCCCACCGACAGCAGCGGGAATGTGAAGGGCATCCGGACGGCGGTCACGATCTCGGAATGATCTTCGGTCACCGTTCGGGTATGGCTGTGGCCTTCTGAATCGGTGTAGGTCTCGGTGCGTTCGGTCTTCCAACGATGAATAAACGCCTCGATGGGCAGCCCGTCATTGGCGCCACGGATCACTTTTTCGGTGGTGTGTCCGAAGCCGGCTCTGGTCAGCTCGTATTTTGTGATCAGCGTGTCGTCACGACCGATGAGTTGCCAATCAGGATGACCGTAAAAGCCGAATCCTGGTTGCTGAGGTATCACCCGGTACGGCGCCAGACTCTCTGGGTTGATCGCCTGCGCGACGGCCGCCAGCTGCTCGAGGTAGCTCTGCAAATCGTCAGGATCTTTAGGTGCGCCGACCGCGACCAATTGCTGCCCATCAATGCTGAGATCGACTACGCGGCCGTGGCGGCCGAAGGCAGCGATGGCGTCGAGCACAGCAGCCGACATCGCTGAACGGGCATAGTCCGGGTCGGCGGCGTGTACCTGAAACCGCGGATCGACCTCGACCGCTGGCAGGTGTATGCCGGCCCGGGGCTGATTCGTGGACACGAAGAGGTCGGGCAGCGGCAACGGCAGCTGCACACTGGCTACCCGGTCGTCGAATTTTGGGCCGCCGTCGCTGCTGGAGTACTCAAACACGCGGAACGGCACGCCGGCACTGGCTTGACCGGAAATGGCGTCGTCCACTTTGCGTACGAAGCCGAGCCCGAAGGGTGGTGCATGATGATCAAATACCGACTCCAGCGCTGGCCGGGATTCGAAGATCCAGCCGCGGCCGCGCAGCGCGCGTACATAGCGCTGCCGACGGATGATGAAGAAGGTGATCAATCCGAGCGCTACGACCGCGACCACGAGCAGGATGATTGCGGTCGTGCTCATAACGCGTACTCCTTGGTCCGGGTACGGCGTCCTTGTGGCCGCTCCACGAGGTACATCGCCGACACGATGGCAAGTCCGCCGATGATCATGCGTCCGGTAATGCTTTCCCCACCGAGTGCCACCGCGAATGCCGCTGCCCAGACTGGCTCCATCGCCATGATCACCGCCGCGCGGGATGGCTCGATGTGTGCCTGCGCCCAGGTTTGCAGCACCATCGTCAGCGCACTGGCGACTAAGGCAAGGTAGAGCACAACGAGCCAGTCGTGATTGCTGCCAGGCAGCTGGATGCCGGGAGCTGATCCTGCTGTCGGCCAGAGCGCGGCTCCTGTGGCCACCAGCGTGATCATCACCAGCTGTATCAGGCTGAGGCTGAGCGTTGTCTCGGGCGTGCTGAACTGGCCGAGGGCGACGATGTGACCGGCGTAGATCACCGCTCCGATGAGGGTCAGCAGCTCGCCGTAACCGATCGCAAAGCCGTGCAAGGCCAGTACGCCGAGCCCGACGGTGGCGAGAACCGCCGCCAACCAGGTCAACGGTGGGATCCGGCGTCGCAGGATGAGCGCTGTCAGCAACGGCGTTGCCACCACGTAAAGTCCGGTGACGAAGCCCGAGACGCTGGCAGCGGTGTGCGCCAGCCCTGCGGTTTGCAGAATCTGTGCCGAGCCGTACAGCAGACCGAGCAGGACGCCGTAAAGCATGACGGGCCGCGAGAAATGCAGCCGCCGGGCGGCGATGAGGCCGAGCGCAAGGCTCGCGATGGCGAACCGGATCGCCAATAGATCAGGGACTGGGATTCGTGTCACCACGTCCTTGATCAGAAAGAACGTCGAGCCCCACGCCGCAGTCATGACCAGCAGCGCCAGGAACGCCAGCATTTCCGTACGCGACCTGGCAGCGAGCATCGCCCTAGCCTAGAGCGACCCCGTTGGCCGGGCCGCGCCCAACTATCGCGGCATCCTGAGCCAGTTGACTTGAGAATTCTCCTCCGGGAAGACGCTGTTTCTCCCCACAAAGCCACGAATGCAGCTCAAAAGGGCCGCTGGAGCCCTCATTCGTGGCCTTGTGCGGAGTAACGGGAGAGTTGGCCCGCTGCAGTCAGACCACAAACAGGATGATTGTTGAGCCTTTGGGCGCCTGGGAACCCGCCCGTGGGTTGCTGTAGATCACCAAGCCGGCTCCGGCGCGATTCACGCCGACCGGCTGCGCCTTGGTCTTGAAGCCGGCTTGCCGCATCGCTTTCTTCGCTGCGGGAAGCGCCATCCGTTGCACATCGGGAACCGTAATCAGCTTGGATCCGAGCGATCGGGTGAGGGTGATGCTGTCGCCTGGCTCGCCGCGACCAGAGCTCGGGTTCTGCTTAAGCACCAGATCCTTGGCGACGTTGTTGGAGTACGCGCTTCGCTCGACCACTCGGAACCCGGCTGCACTCAGTGCGGCGACTGCTGCGTCGTATGGCGTGCCCTGGTAGTTGGTGATCACGAGGGGCTTCGGCCCGACAGAGACCACCAGATTGATACGAGTGCCCTTCTTCAAACGGGCGCCGGATGACTCGGAGGCGCGCAGCACGATGCCGGCAGCAACCTTTTCGCTATATCCATCGGCAACCTTGCCCACCGACAGCTTCGCGTTCTCGATCGCCGACTCAGCCGCGGACCGCGTCAGACCAACGACCACGGGCATGGGATACCGTTCCGGGCCCTGTGACAGCGCAGCCTCGATGGTGCTGCCGCGCGCCACCTTGGAGCCAGGCCCGGGAGTCGTCGAGATCACCAATCCCCGGCCGATTGTTTCGCTGTACGCGTCGGAGAAGTCAACCGACAGGCCTGACTTGCTCGCCGTCTGCTCGGCCTGGGCTTTGCTCAGCGACGCCAGATCGGGCGCCGTCGTGAACCGGCCTTCCGTCAAGTACCAGCCGGCCAGCGCCGCCGTAGCCGACAGCATCACCACCAGCAAGACTGCCAACCAGCCGCGGCGACGCTTGCGAGCCCGACGCTCGCGCTCGGCAGCAAGCCGGTCGGGAGACGGTTCGTGCAGTGATCTGGCCACTCGCGGCGGCGGCGCGTCGATCACGGTACGGGATCCAGCGGAGCTTGGGGAGGCCACGCGGCCGGCAGTCGTTGGCGCCGCCACCCGTTGCGTCGCCTCATAGTCGGCGCGTTCCCGCGGCTTCGTTTTGCCGGCTGCCTGTCCCGAGGGAGTGCGTAACTCACGGGTCAGCTCGGGATCATCCGCAAGACCGCGCTGCAGTGCGAGTCGAGCGCGTCGTACCTGGCCCAGCAGAACTCTCGCATCGGGTTGGCGAAGATTCGCATCCCGAGCCGTCGCGCGGGTAACCAGAGCGTCGATGTACGGCGGAATGCGGCCCGCGGTCGGACCCGCCGAGGGCGGCGGCACGTCGCGGTGCACATGCGCGTACGCGATCTGGATTGGCGTCTCACCGGTATGCGGCTTGCGGCCGGTGAGTAGCTCGAACAGCACGACTCCCGCGCTGTAGACGTCGGAACGCGAGTCTGCTCGCCCTGCCATCACCAACTCGGGCGGCAAATAGGAGACCGTACCGATCAGCAGTCCCTGAGTAGCGGTGTTGGTTTGTGACGAGACGGCTTTGGCCAATCCGAAGTCGGCCACCTTGATGCGACCCCGGTCGCTGATCAACACGTTCTCCGGCTTCACATCGCGGTGCACCAGGCCCGCGTCGTGCGCCACCGCAAGGGCAGCGAGTACCGGCTCCATGATCTCCAGCGCTCGGCTCGGCGTCATCGGCGCTTCCCGATTGAGTACATCGCGCAGCGTCTGGCCCGGCACATACTCCATCACGATGTAGGGTCGACTGTTCGGCCCTTCAAGATCTTGACCTTGATCAAAAACCGACACCACGTTCGGATGGGACAGCTTGGCCGCCGCTCGCGCCTCGCGATCGAACTTCCGCGCGAACTCCGCCTCATCGCCGAGTCCGACATGCATCACCTTGACCGCGACCGTACGCGTCAGGCGGGTGTCCACTGCTTGATAGACCGTGGCCATGCCACCACGCGCCAAACGTTGGGTGATTTCGTAACGACCGTCCAGAATGCGGCCCACCAAAGGGTCGCCAACGGTCGTCATCGTCACGTCTGCTCCATACACGGTGGGGAAGGTGGCCGTGCTGGCCTCGGGCCCGAGTCTAGAAGTCACCTCGTTCTGCCACGGCCTAGGCGCGCCGCCGCTGCTCGATTCGTCGCGCATCAACGGCTAATCGATCCGTCCGGCATTCATCGAGGATGCCTCAGCGTAACGACGAACCGGAATGCGCCCGGCGCCACGAGCCAGCCAGCCGGCTCGAACCGCATGCTTCATCGCCTCCGCCATTCGTACCGGATCCTCAGCGCGGGTAACCGCCGAGGCCAGCAGCACAGCATCGCAGCCCAGCTCCATGGCCAGCGCCGCCTCCGAGGCAGTACCAATGCCGGCGTCAAGGACGACCGGCACGCTCACCTGCTCAACGATGAGCTCGATGTTGTGCGGATTGCGGATACCGAGCCCGGAGCCAATGGGTGCGCCGAGCGGCATTACCGCTGCGCAGCCGGCATCGGCCAGCTTCCGCGCCAGGATCGGATCGTCGTTCGTGTACGGCAGCACGACGAACCCATCGGCGACGAGACGTTCCGCGGCATCGAGCAGCTCAATCGGATCGGGCAGCAGGGTGATCTCATCGGCGATCACCTCCAGCTTGATCCAGTCGGTCTCCAGTGCCTCGCGCGCGAGCTGTGCGGTCAGTACCGCGTCCGCGCTGGTGTAACAGCCGGCCGTATTCGGCAGCACGGCAATTTGATGACGATCGAGGATGTCGAGTAGGGACCCAGGTGCGGCGACATCGATGCGACGCATGGCAACCGTGGTCAGCTCGGTGCCGGATGCCAGCAACGCAGCCTCCATGACCTCCAGGCTCGGTGCACCACCGGTGCCCATGATGAGCCGTGAATTGAACTTCTTGCCGGCAATGTTCAGCTGATCAGCTTCGCCGATCGCGAAATCGGCCGTTGTGCGCAACTCAACCACCCTGCACCGCCGTAACGATCTCCACCGTGGCTCCCTCCGTCAGCTCGGTAGTGGCGTGCTGGCTCCGCGGAATGACCTGACCGTTTACGGCAACCGCCATGCCGCGAGTGCCGCTCGCACCACCCGGGGATAGATCAAGTACGTCGCTGAGGCGGACCGGCGGAGCAAATTCTCGGAGCCGCCCATTGACCCGGATGATCATCGGGTACGCCCGCTGGCCGTCAGTGCGAAACGATCAAGTGTGAATGATTCCGCGACGTTGTCCAGCTCACCGCTGGTGATCAATTTTGCGATGATTTCGGCGGTAATCGGGGTGAGTAGTACGCCGTTGCGATAGTGGCCGGTGGCCAGCAGCAGACCGTCGATGTCGCAGCGGCCCAAGATCGGTGCGTTGTCCGGCGTACCGGGTCGCCAGCCGACGGAGGTCTCCGAAAGCGCGTATTCAGCCGTCATCGGCATCACGCTACGTGCATCTCGGAGCAGCTCGTAAACCGCACCTGCAGTGACCCGATGATCAAAGCCGAGCTCTTCGACGGTCGCGCCAACAACTACCTCCCGGCTACCTTCCCGCGGCACCAGGTAGATCTCAGCGCCCCGGACGTACGCCCGTATCGTCAGGCTCGGCCCCGGCAGGCGGCCTGAGTCCAGGCGAATGATCTGGCCCTTGACCGGCCGTACCGGAAGATCAGGCAGCCCGTCGATCTGACGTGCCCAGGCGCCGTTCGCTATCACCACGTGGCCGGCCGCAATGCTGCTCCCGTCCGCGAGCTGCACGCCCGTGAGCCGGCCGTCGGCGGATGTCACGCTGTGCGCGAAGCCGGGCACATCTCGTACGCCGATTCGGTGGCCGGCCTCGATCACCGCCCGCCACAGCAGCCGGTTATCGCAGCTCCAGTCGCCCTCGACCAACAGACCGCTCCGAACGGCCGGCGCCAGGAGTGGCTCATGACTTCGGCATTGCCGGCTCGTCAACCGTTCGCCCGAGTGACCGGATCGTTCGAGGAAGTCCGCGAAAGTCGTAAGTCGGGCAGCGTCATCGGCGTCGTAGGCCACGGACAGATTGGGCGCACGACGCAGGCCGGCTGGCAGTTCGCTTCCAGCTTCCACTTCGGTGACGAAGTCGGCGTAGCGGCTGAGCGATGCCAAGTTGAGTTGCATGAGCTTCGGCTCAGTGAAGGTCGTCTCCGTGATTGGAGCCAACATGCCGGCGGCGACCTGCGATGCGGCTGCGGACCGCTCACCGATCACGACGACGACATCGAGGCCCGCCTGGCGGAGTCGCCAGCTAATTGAGGTACCGATCAGGCCGCCACCGATGACTACCACGTCAGCGGTCTGAGAGATCCGGACGGCGCTCACTGAGTCAGTTTAGTGTCGCGTACTGTCGCGCCATGGAGCTTGGACTGACCACATTCGCTGAGATCACCGACTCCAGCGTGTCAGCCGGTGAGCGGTTGCGGCAGGTGGTCGAGGAGGCCAAGCTCGCCGACGAGGTGGGGCTGGAGATCTATGCGATAGGCGAGCACCACCGTCCTGACATGGCAGCCTCAGCCCCGGAAATCGTTCTTGCCGCCATCGCGGGGTGCACGAAAACGATCAAGCTTTCGAGCGCCGTCATTGTGCTGAGCTCTGCTGATCCGGTACGGACGTTCCAGAACTTCGTCACGCTCGACCTGGTATCTCACGGGCGGGCGGAGCTCATGGTCGGCCGCGGCTCGTTCACCGAATCATTTCCATTGTTCGGCTATTCGCTGTCCGACTACGACGAGCTCTTCACCGAGAAGCTCGATTTGTTGCTCGCGCTGCGCGATGCCCAACCGGTGACCTGGCAGGGCAAGTTCCGGCCGCCGCTGGAGGATGCCACGATCTATCCCCTCCAGGAGGTGCGCGCGCTGCCAATCTGGATCGCGGTCGGCGGTACGCCGAACTCAGTCATCCGGGCCGGCGCCCTCGGCCTGCCGATGGCGCTCGCGATAATCGGTGGCCGGTTGTCGGCCTTCACTCCACATGTCGAGCTGTACCGCAAGGCTTTGGAATACGGAGAGCATGACCCCGGTACGCCGCTCGCGGTGCACAGCCACGGGTACGTGTTCAGCGACGAGCGCGGGGCGCGCTCGGAGTTCCTGCCTGCCTACCGTCGTACGTTCGCCAAGATCGGTCGGGAGCGTGGCTGGCCACCGATGTCGGATGCTGCCGTTGAGGACCTCGTCGCGCCTGACGGTGCCTTGTTCTTCGGGCGGCCAGAGGCGGTGGCCGAGAAGATCATTCGACTGCATCAGCTGATGGACATTGATCGTTTCGAGCTGCACGTATCTCATGTTGATCATGCCTTGACGATGCGCTCGATCGAGCTGTTCGGCACCGAGGTTGCACCGCTGGTACGCCACGAGCTGGAAGCGCGATCGCCAGCCTGATGCTGGTGCCGTTCGACAAGCTCAGGGCACATGCGGCGACAATGACAGCGTGCGCGAGGTCGTCGATGGCGTCATTGAGATCCCAATCGGATACGTGAATGCGTACGCAGTCGTCGTCGACGACGGCGTGGTGTTGATCGACACCGGATTACCGGGACGGGCCGACAAGGTGGCAAGTGCCGTGGTGGCCGCCCGGCGCCGCATCGGTGACGTACACACGATCTTGCTGACCCATTGGCATCCTGACCATGTCGGCGGAGTCGCCGATCTCCGTCGTCGATCCCGGGCGCGCATTGTCGCCCACGGAATCGATGCACCCGTGATTTCCGGCGAGGAAAACCGATCGTCAAAGCGGTTCCTCCGCATCGTCGGAGCGATCATGCGGTCTCCGGAGCCGGTTCCGGTTGATGAGGTGCTGACTGGTGACGGGCCGCTGTCGGTTCCGGGTTTCACGGCGCTCCATACCCCGGGCCACACCCGCGGGCATACTTCCTTTCTGCTCGACCGCGGCGGTGGCGTGCTGTTCGCGGGCGACGCGGCGGGTGGTGGGCGCAACGGGCGAGTCCGCCGTTCGCCGCGGATGGTGACCGAGGACCCTGCCGCGGAGTCCGCGAGCATCACGCGGCTCGCAGAGCTCACTTTCGAGGCGGCTGTGTTTGGGCACGGCAAGCCGATATCACGCGAGGCAGCGTCACGGTTTCGCGAGTTCGCCGCACGGCTCGCGGCGCAGACCTAGCTCGCTAGCCGCCGCGTCGAGCTACTCGACGCTGAGAAAGCCGTCGCTGACTCCTGACGTTTCTCCGCACAAGGCCACATATGCAGGCAAAAATCGCCGTTCTGGCTGATATTCGTGGCCTTGTGCGGAGAAACGTCGATACTGCAGCGGGACGGGACAAGGGGGTTAGGTCCGAGAGGTCCCGAACCCTGCCCACTATCGTGGCCTCGTGACCGCGCTGATGGGCCTGGAAGCTCGCCTTCGGCTTGCTCGCCTCTACTTGTGCACCGACGCTCGAGAGAAGCAAGGTGATCTTGGCAGCTTCCTGCAGGCTGCGTTTGCCGGCGGCGTCGACATCGTGCAGATTCGGCAAAAGAACATGAAGCCCGAAGCTGAGCTGGCGGCGCTGGAGATCGCCCGAGAGGCTGCGATGCCGTATCAGGCGATCGTCTGTGTCAACGATTCGGCCGAGGTGGCCGGCCGCTTCCAGGCTGACATGTTGCATCTGGGGCAAACCGACGGTCCGTCGGCGAAGGCACGCAAATACTTGCACCGTTGGGCTCTTCTTGGCAGATCGACCCACGCACCGCGGCAGGCAGACAAGGCGATTAAGGATTCCAACGTCGACTACTTCTGCGTCGGGCCGGTATATGCGACCTCCACCAAACCCGATTACGAACCGGTGGGCCTCGACCTGGTTCGATACGCCGCCAAGAGGGCCCCCGTTGCCGCCATTTCTTCCAAGCCGTGGTTCGCGATCGGCGGGATCTCCATGAATAACCTCTCCGACGTCATTGCCGCCGGCGCTCGACGGGTCTGCGTCGTCCGAGCGATCACTCGGGCCGATGACCCGCAGGCCGCGGCTGATCAACTGAGTAGCCAGCTGCGCGCCGCATGGAAGGCCGATCCGGCGATGGAGCGCTACGTGTTCCAGGCGCTGTCAGCACCTGGCAAGGCGCACTAGAACTCGCGGCGTACGGCGGCCTCGGCCAGCGCCGTAAGACCGGTGCGGCCCTCCTCGGTGATCTCGGTGTCGTGTAACGCTTTCAGGGCTCGCTCGTGGTTCTCGTTGATCATCGACTCAACCGCTTCCCGGGCGCCAGATTCGGTGATCACCTGCTGCAGCTCACTGATCCCCGCCTCGTCAAGATCAGGATCCCCGAGGCGCTGCAACAGCAGCTTCTGGCCCGCCTCGCTGGCGTGCGCGTACGCGTGTGCCACCAGCACTGTGCGCTTGCCCTCGCGAAGATCATCTCCGGCCGGCTTGCCGGTGATCTGCGGGTCACCGAAGACGCCGAGCAGGTCATCGCGGAACTGGAAAGCCCGACCGAGCGGCGAACCGTACGCGCCGAGCCCAAAGTACAGCTCGTCGTTGCCGCCCCCCAGCGCTGCGCCGATCTGACACGGCCGTTGCACGGTGTAGCGGGCCGCCTTGTACTCCACCACCCGGCTGGCGTCGTCGAGAGCGAGCTCGATAGTCGGGCGCAACGATCCGATTGCCGGAGCCCGTTGCCGCAGCGGGTGAGCTTGGGCGACCATGTCGAGGTACTGCCCGCAGGTCACCTCGGTACGCATCGCCTCGACAATCGGCAACGTTCGCTCCAGAGCAGACTGGTCTACGCCTGCGCCGTGCAACATCTGGGCCGACCACATGACCAGCAGGTCGCCGAGGAGGATCGCGCCTGCCTTGCCGAATGCGGCCGAGTCGCCCAGCCAGCCTGCGTTGGCATGCAACGCCTCGAACTGTCGATGAGCCGCCGGACGCCCACGTCGTAGGTCCGAGGAATCCATCAGGTCGTCATGTACCAGGGCACTGACGTGCAGCACATCCAGGCTGCCCGCCGCTGCGAGCAGGGGCTTCAGGTCGAAGTCGGTCGGAATTCCGGCGGCCGCAACGTAGCCCCACACGCAAAACGCAGGCCGCATCCTTTTGCCCCCGCAGAGCATCTGGCTGGCCATCAGATGGACCGGCACGAGTTCGGGGCCCATGGAATCCAGCACCGATGACTGCTCGGTCAGGAAGGTGGTGATCTCTGCCGACACCGCGTCCCGGAACGCCTGGGCCAGCGGCGCCTCAGGATCCAGCACGGCGTCAGCGCTGGTTATCAGCGGTTTGTTGACCACATGCTGAGCCTACGAACCCCAGCTGTGAACTCGTCCTTAGGGTGTTCGCATGCCGGGTCGCGACCGTTTTTGGCGCCTGCGTACGCCGAGCATCGCGGATCTACTGGCCGCTGGCGACCGGCCGCTGTTCTCCTTCGAATTCTTTCCGCCGAAGGACGAGATTCAGCAGCGCCAGCTCTGGCAGACCGTGCGTGAGCTGGAGTCGCTTGGGCCTGATTTCGTCTCGGTGACCTACGGGGCCAGCGGCTCCAACAGGGACCGCACGATCAAAGCCACCGAAGCGATCGCGCTGCACACCACGCTGAGGTCCATGGCGCACCTCACCTGCGCGAGTCAGAGTCGTGATCAACTGCGACGCGTGATCGGTTCGTACGCGGCCGCCGGTATCCACCATGTGCTCGCCATCCGCGGCGACATGCCGGGCGGTCCACGGGTGCAGTGGGAGGCCCACCCGGAAGGCCTGCACAACGCCACCGAGCTGGTGGCGATGGTTCACGAGCTGGGGCACTTCTGCATCGGCGTAGCGGCGTTCCCCGATGCGCATCCCGAACGAAGTGATTTTGATCTTGATGCCCAGGTGTTGGTGGCCAAGGCCGAAGCGGGAGCCAGTTTCGCGATCACTCAGCTGTTCTTCACCGCCGATGACTACTTCGCGTTGGTAGCCCGGGTACGCGCGCTCGGCTGCGAGCTGCCGATCATTCCGGGGATCATGCCGATCACCAACCTACGCCAGGTGACCAGGTTCGCCGAGCTGTCCGGTGCGGCGTTACCTCGCTCCGTGACCGACCGGGTCAATGAGGTTGCCGATGATGATGATCAAGTGCGTCGAGTGGGGATCAAGATCGGCACTGAGCTGTCGGAGGAGTTGTTGGGCCGGGGTGCACCGGGACTGCATTTCTTCACCCAGAACAGGTCCAGGGCTACTCGAGAGATTTACGCCAACTTGCATCAGGTGCGGCGTCGAGCGTGACCAGCCGCTGGGTCGGCCGGGTGAGCGCGACATAGAGTGCCCGAACACCGCCCGGTGATTGATCAACGATGTCATCCGGAGTGATCACGAGCACAGCGTCATACTCCAGGCCCTTTGACTGCAGTGGTGTGATCACGGCAAGACGTTCGGGTCCGGTCAGCTGGGCCTGCTCGAGCTCGGCGGCGAGCTCGTCGCGGCTGGCCGGCGGGCAAATTACGCCGACCGTTCCGTCCACCTCGGCAAGCAGCGATCGCACGATAGTGATCATGGCCGCCGCGATCGTGGCATCGTCCGCAACGACCTCGGCCGGTACGAGGAGGCGTGGCTCGTGTCCGGTGGAGCGGACTGCGGTCGGCAGATCGGCGTCCGGGAAGTCGGCCACGACGATCTTGGCGGCCAGATCGAAGACCTCCGACGGGCTGCGGTAGTTCGTGCTCATCCGGAAGTGGCGTACCGGAGCCGTGCCGATGATCTCTTCGATGGCCCGATCGGCCTCATGGGCGTCGGGCCAGGAGCTCTGAGCAGGGTCGCCGACGATGGTCCAGCTGGCGCTTCCGCCGCGCCGTCGCAGCATCCGCCATTGCATGGGGCTGACATCTTGCGCCTCGTCGATCAGCAGGTGCGCGTACGTCTCATGGGGCAGCTCAAAGGGATCCGGTTCCCGGGCCGCCGGAGAGAGCAAGTCCGCGGTAGTGAAGACCTCCGGTATGTCGGAGTCAAGATCAGGAAGGCCCGATAGCTGCTCCTCCTCGGCGATGGGCATGGGTCCGAGCAGATGCACCAACTCATCAAGCAGCGCGCCGTCCGCGGCAGTCCAGTCCGTCGCGTCTCGATAGCTACTGCTGAGCAGCTCGCACTCCTCATCGGACAAGATCGACGTCGAGATGCGGCGGAGCAGCGCGACATCGGCCAGCCGCGCCAGCGCCGCCGGCGCGCTGACCGCCGGCCACCAGGCGTTCAAGAACATCCTGAAGGTGGCAAGTTCGGAAACCCGGTCGTTGAATTCCTCACGTTCATGATCGGGATCTACGGAGTCGTCGAGGTAAGGCTGCCACCGGCGCCAGAGCGCGTTCAGTAGTTCCTTTGCGGCTGCTTCCCGGCCGGTGTTGAGCTTGTGGTGGGCGAGCACCTGGGATCGGATCCGTGTCAACGTCTCGGCAGCAAGGACCAAAACGTTGCCCTGCACGGTGATCTGCAGCTCCAGCGGCACCTCCTGCGGTGGCTCGTGCAGCAGGCGACGCAGCAACCGCACCATACGCAGGCTGCCTTTGACAGCGGCAGTCGGCGGATCATCAGCTCGATCACCGGTGATGCGAACGACGTCGGAGGCAACCGACCCGATCGAGCGCAAGGTCACCGACTCCTCACCGAGGGACGGCAGCACGCGCGCGATGTAGTTCATGAACACTCGGCTCGGCCCGACGACCAGCACGCCGCCGGACTCGAAACGGCGCCGGTTGGAGTACAGCAGATAAGCCGCACGGTGCAGCGCGACGACGGTCTTGCCGGTTCCAGGTCCGCCGGAGATCATTGTGAAGCCCTGGTATGGGGCCCGGATCGCCTCGTCCTGCTCGGCCTGAATGGTGGCGACAATGTCGTGCATGGTGTGATCACGTGCGCGGGTCAACGCCGCGAGCAGCGACCCTTCGCCGATCACTACCAGCTCTTGGTCGGCGCTCTGGCCATCCAGCAGGTCGTCCTCAATGCCCACCACCCGATCGCCGCGGCAGTGCAGCACCCGGCGACGGATGACCTGCATCGGGTTGCTGGGGGTGGCCCGGTAGAACGGCTCAGCGGCCGGTGCGCGCCAGTCGATCACCAGCGGTTCGTATTCGGCATCACGTACGCCGATTCGGCCGACATAACGGATCTCACCATCGGTGCGGTCCAGCCGGCCGAATACCAGTCCTTCCTGCTCAGCAGCTAGGACCGCCAGCCGCCGGGCAGCCTGGAACGCGAACACGTCGCGCTCGTACAGACCTGTCCCATCCTCCTCGCGTACGAAGGAGGTGCGGTCTGACTGGTAAAGCGAAAGGCCAGCACGGGCCACCTGCTGGGCGGATCGGGTCGCCTCGGCGAGCCGTGCATACACCAGATCGACATGTGCCTGCTCGACGGCCAGCTCCTGCTCCAAGGTGCTAGCTGCCGGAGATCTATCTGCCACGCTGTCGGAACCCGTGTCGCTCTGCGCGTGAGTCAAGAAGGATGATCCTTAGTCAGAGAAACAAACATCTGAGTATACGGAAGTTGTCTGGGTCCCCAAAGTTCTTGCGGCGCGCCCAATGCCTACCCGCTGGCCCGCAGGTAGTCGTGGCAGGCGTACGCCGCCAGGGCTGCCGAGAGCACGACGTGCGATGGGCTCGGACCAGCCGGGGAGAAGGGTCCAGCTGTGTAGAGGCCAGGAATCTGGGTTGTCACCGGCGGTCGGCGCAGCCAGCTGTCGAAACCGTTCCAGGCGACCCCGTACGACGGTCTGGGCACCGTCTGGTTGAAGTCGTGGACAGTGTGGATTCCGCCGCCAACCACGCGGCGCCGGTAGCTCACGGTGGGTACGCCGGTCTCGTTCAGCGCGATCGTCTCGGCGACGGGTGCGGTCAGCCCCGCCGTTACGTCGTGGCTGATCGTCGGCGCGGCCGCCGGGCTGAGGTCGCGCAACCGGCGTCGGATCGGCCGAGTCGCGGCAATCGGCAGCAACGTGTTGAAGATCTGCCAGGGATCGCATGTCGCAATGACCGCCGCAGCGGGGCGTATTCCAGCGCTGGTTTCGACGGCGAGGGCCCGGCCGTCGCGAAGTGTGATGGCGGAGACTGGACAACTGAGATGGACCTCAACCTTGCGGAGCGCGAGGCGTGCTGCGAGAGCCTCCACCAGAACTGAAGATCGGCCGACATCGGGCCGTAACTCGGCGTCGAGGGGCTGCAGCTGCCAACGCCCGAAGGTGCGGGAGAGATAGAGCTCGACTGCCGCAAAGGCCGGTGTGAGCTCAGGCACCGAGCCGCTACGGTAGGCCACGCTGCGGATGATCGATCCGAGATGCTGATGATCAATTGAAATGGCGAGGTCGGCGAGCGTGGCACTTCGTCCGAACAGGGATCGCCGCGTCGCTCGGTTCAGCTGCCGGCGGCCGCGCAGCTCGGCCTCCACGCCGAGTCCGCGGAGGGTCTGCCAGACCTCGCCAAGTCGGTCAAGCAGCCGCTGCCACCGCTCGGCGACCTGTTGACCATAGGCGCCGGTGAGGGTGGTGTACTGGCCACCGCGGTCGGTAGGCAAGATCAGTTCTGTGCCGTCTGCGAAGATCATGGTCGGCGGCTCCGCAGGCACTAAGGCGTAGCCCATTCTGGCCACTTCCGCCTCCAGGGGCCGGCCGCTCTTGCGGAACAAATCTCGCCACGGCGCGGGGAAGCCGATGATCGCCGGCGCATTGTCGACGACGAGACCGCTGCCCACCCGATATGGCGCCCAGGTGCCTCCCGGCGTGTCGGACTGCTCGTAGAGCTCCACCCGGTGTCCGGCCTTGGCCAGGCGAGCGGCCGCTGCCAGGCCCGCCGGACCGCCACCGATCACAATCACCGGATCGGGCATCAGCGCCCCCTTCTTGGACTGCTCGCGCATCGCGCTTGGAGTCCGCCGTCGCCGTCGTCGTCACTCACGGAGGGAAAGACACCTCCACTCGCTTCTCCTCCGTGCGGCGGCGCGCGATTCCCGACGCTCGCAGCCCTAGGCTAAGCCGCATGCCAGATCTGGAACCCGTGGACGAATCCTGGTCCACCGCGCTTTGTGTCGTTGCCCATCCTGATGATCTTGAATTCGGCACCGCGGCAGCCGTGGCTCGCTGGACTGATCAAGGAAAGACCGTGGTCTACGCCATGGTGACCAGCGGTGAGGCCGGCATCGACGGCATGGATCCGGAAGAGGCGCGTAGCGTACGCGAAGCCGAGCAGCTGGAGTCGGCACGGATCGTGGGCGTTGACACTGTCGACTTTCTCGGGTTGGCGGATGGCGTACTCGAATACGGCGTCGGGCTGCGTCGCGCCATCTGCGCAACCGTACGCCGCCACCGACCTGAGATTGTGATCACCAACAATTTCCGGGACACCTGGGGTGGCCGAAATCTCAATCAGGCCGACCACATTGCGACCGGCCGAGCCACCTTGGACGCGGTACGGGACGCCGCCAACCGCTGGGTGTTTTCTGAGCAGATCGCTGACGGACTGGAACGTTGGGACGGCGTACGCGAGGTGTGGGCTGCTTTCTCCCCAGACGGCAAGCATGCGGTGGAAACCACTCAGACCTTCGAGCGCGGCGTTGCCTCGCTAGCCGCCCACAAGGCCTATATCGACGGGCTCGGATGGGAGTTCTTCGACCCGGAAGAATTCCTGGAAAGCGGAGCGCGGCAAGCCGGCACCCGCTTCGGAGTCCCTATGGCCGCCACCTTCGAAGTGTTCAACATGGGCTGGGGGAGCTAGCCAATTTGATTTGCTCCGCTCGGCTGCGCTCGCTCCGCGCGGATCGCGCCTGTGAAGTCGCCTACTTCGTCGTCGCTCAGGGACGGAAAAGCGTGTCCCCTCGCTCCTCCTCAGCACGGCGACGGGCGCGATCCGGGTTTGCTTGCCGCCCGGCGAGGGATCTAGCGCGAGGCCATTCGGTAGCCCAGCTGAATGAAGCGGTCGAAGCCGCGATCAGGCAGTACGGCCTCGGCCAGCAGAATGCCGCGAGCTCCGCCGCCGACGACATATCGGGTCCGCGGCTTCGGACTCTGCACAGCCTTGGCAACGGCCTCGGCTACCACCTCGGGTCCGGATGCCATCCGCATCTGATCAACTGCGCGCAGGCCGCCGCCAACTAGCCTGGCCTGTGCGGCGTACGGGGTGTTCGTAGAGGTCGCTTCGAGCTTGTCCGCGGCGATTCCCGACCACTCGCTGCGGATGGTTCCAGGCTGAATGATCACGACCTTGATGCCGAATTCCGCGACCTCGACGCGCAGGCTGTCGCTGAGCCCCTCGACAGCGAACTTGCTCGCGTGGTACCAGCTGCCCAGCGGTTCCCAAATCTTGCCGCCCATCGAGGAGATGTTGACGATATAGCCGTCCCGTTGCGCCCGCATCTGCGGAAGCACCAGTTGAGTGAGACGCGCCAGGCCGAAGACGTTCACCTCGAATTGCCGCCGGGCCTCCTCAATGGGCACATCTTCCAAGGCGCCGTACAAGCCGTAACCAGCGTTGTTCACGAGCACGTCGACCCGTCCGGTCTCGGCGATGATCATCTCGATCAGCGCCACCATGGACGGGTCGTCGGTGACATCGACCGACGTGGTACGGATGCCACGATCTGCCAGATCGGACATCCGCTCGACCCTTCGAGCGGCGGCAAAGACGGTGTAGCCGAGTTCGGCAAGCTGCAGGGCAGTAGCCTCGCCGATGCCGGATGATGCGCCGGTGACGAGCGCAGTTTTGATTGAGTTGTCGGCCATGTGCTGGATCATATGGCCCGTTGATCAGAGGGCATTGAGCGCGCGGGCGGCGACTATCGCGGAGGCGGCCGACCAGGCCTGGGGGCGGCACGCGGCGGGATAGGGGACCGGGCGGCCTTCGCCGCTCCACAGCTCGGGCAGCCGTTGCTCGAAGGCAACCGATGCGCGCAGCAGACCTTCGAGAAGTCCGGCGGAGAAGTCAGCGAGTCCGGCGCGTACCAGCCCGGCAATGACGATCGCTGTGTCGTGCGGCCACACCGATCCACAGTGATAGCTCAGTGGCGCATAGCCCGCATCAGTAGTCGCCATCGTTCTCAGTCCAAGTCCGGAATCCAAAGCTGGGCTGGTGATCAGGCGGGCAATCAGTAGCTCCTCATCGCCACTCAGCATGCCCGTGCCGAGGAGGTGGCCGATGTTGCTGGTGAGGGAGTCGACCCGCCGTTTCGCACCGTCCAACGCAATCGCCGGATAGCGATCATCTCCCTGCTCACACCAGAAGCGCGCTCGGAACCGCGTCGCCAGATCCTTGGCCCATAACCGGTACTGATCGGCACCGACCCGGTCGAAGGCTTCCAGAAGCGCGGCTCCGCCCATCGCCGCCTCGTACGCGTAGCCTTGCACCTCACAGAGCGCGATCGGCCCCTCGGCGATGCGGCCGTCGCGAAAGCGGATCCCGTCGGCGGAGTCCTTCCAGCCCTGGTTGACCAGACCGCGCCTGCCCGAGTCCTGGTACTCCAGAAAGCCGTCGCCGTCGGCATCGCCGTAATCGATCATCCACGCCATTGCCTGCTCCAGCGCGGGCAGCAACTCGATCACATCATGGTCGGGAAGACCTGCTTGCCAGGCGTCGTGCAGCAAACAGATCCACAACGGGGTCGCGTCGATTGTGCCGTAGTAGACGGGCGGTAGCGACATCGTGCCGAAGCCGTAGGTCTCCCGTCGCTGTTCATGCAGGATCTTGCCCGGCTCCTCAGCGGCCTGGACATTCACTCGTTGGCCCTGGCGACGGGCAAGGGTGCGCAGCGTACGCCTGGCCGGTTCAATCTCAAGCGGCAACAGCATTCGCGCTGTCCAGATGCTGTCCCTACCGAAAAGCGTGAGGTACCACGGCGCGCCCGCCGCAAAGAAGCCGTCCTGGGGCGCGTCCCGAGTTGCCATCCACAACGTCCGCAGATCCTCGAGCGACCTCTTGAGCCAAGGCTGCAGCCGATCGTCGGCGCCACCGGCCGCATTGGTCCGCTCCCAGAGCGTGATCGGCAACGTTGCAGGCATCAGGACAGCCCGAATGTCATCCATCTGTAGCCGCCAGGACACGCTGACCTCGCCATGAGCCGGCACCACGACGTGCCAACCTACGGTGAGTTGGCAGCGATCGTCGGACAGCTGGAGATCGGCGCCATCGGCCTCGAGTGAGAGGGCTATGTCCTCCTCCACCCAGGCAAACTGATCACCAGAGATGACCGGAATCGGCCGCGCCCTCGTCGGCTGGCCCGCCTTGATCACATTCAGCCGCGCGAAATCGCAGCTCAGCTCAACCGCGACATCGACCTCGGTACTCCGTGGGAGCTGTGAGCTGATCACGAGCGTCTCGCTCAGCTGGCCTGGTTCGATGCGGCGGAAGCAGTCCAGACGCAGTTGCGGGTCGGGGGAGACGATATCGCTCGCGACGGTCGGCAGCAGGAGAGTGAACTGCGCTCGATTGGCGTCCTGGAAGGTGGTCGTCAGATGTTCCCAAGGGTGACCGTTCACCTTGACTGCTAGCTCACTCAATATCCGCACATCTGCATGAATCAATCCCTGGACTGTCTGTCGATCGGAAAATGCCGCAATCTCGCCGGTGCGCTGGGAAAGCATCTGAGTTGGTGCGGCGAGAACAGTGATCAAGTCGTGCAGGAAGGGCTGATGCGGCTGCGGCATGGGGTCTGCGGCTCCTGGCTAGGAGGGTCTGAGCGCGAATGTAGTGGGAACGAGTCGTCGTCCGGCAGGGTTTGGCAACCCGGCCGCTAGGTCTCGACGAGTCGTCGAGTGTACCTGCGTCGGTCAGCGTAGATTCACTTGACGATTTGTCGGTCCGCAGGTGTAGCGTAAGGGCCTGTTCGAACAGGCGTTCTATATAAACCCTGAAGAGCTCTACCATACGATCCGACCAGAGGACTAACGTGCCCGAGGAACCGCATGCCATGGTAACGGCCAGCACCGATGATCTACGGCGAGCACGTAGCGCATTGGCAGAAGCCGAGCTGGCCGAACGACCCAGCGATCGTTATCTGGCCGCCCATATGACCGCATTACGTGTCGTCGCAATCGTGCTGACCCACCGCGCCCGGTCGGGTATGGCGCGACCGAGCGGCCGGCCTCGCAATGCCTGGCGGATGCTCGCCGAGGTGGCCCCAGAACTCGCCGAGTGGGCCGCGTTCTTCGCGGCCACCCAAGCCAAGCGAGATGCGGTTCGGGCCGGTGCCACATCCATCGTCAGCGCCCGCGAGGCAGATGATCTTGTCAGAGATGTGGAAGCCTTCCTCCGTCTCGTCGAGCGGGCGGTCGGATTCAGCGCCATGCGGATTCGCCCTCTCGACGTTGCTGCAGCGGCTACGCCATAGTGACTAACAACATGTGTGTTGGGAGGTCGGAATGCAGCTGAAGGACCTATTCATCACCAGAGACATCACCGCTTTGCTGGAGGAAACCCATGGTCAGGGCGAGGAGCTGCGGAGATCCATCGGCGCGTTCGGGCTGACAGCGCTCGGCGTCGGCGCGATCATCGGCACCGGCATCTTCGTCGTCATTGGCAAGGGCGCTGGGATCGCCGGACCTGCGCTGGTGATCTCCTTCATTCTGGCCGCGGTGACCTGCACATTCTCTGCTCTCTCGTATGCAGAACTGTCCTCCAGCGTGCCGATTTCGGGCAGTGCCTACACCTTTTCCTACGCCACCTTGGGTGAGCTGGTCGCCTTCATCATCGGCTGGGACTTGATCTTGGAGTACGGCGTCTCGGTCGCCGGCGTGGCGGTCGGCTGGGGCGGTAACGTCAACGAGTTCCTGCTCGCCGCTTTCGGCTTCGAGCTCCCGCAGGCGATCTCCAAGTCGCCATCTGAAGGCGGTGTTTTCAATATTCCCGCCGTGTTCATCGTTGCCTGCATCACGGTCTTGCTGACGCTGGGCACCCGAGAGAGTGCTCGGGTCAACGCCGTCATGGTGGTCATCAAGCTGGCGATCTTGCTCTTCTTCGTAGTGGTGGCGTTCACCGCCTTCAACGGCGGCAACTTCGTGCCGTTCGCACCCCAGGGCGTCGGAGGCGTCGCCGCCGCGGCCGGAGTGATTTTCTTCGCCTATATCGGCTTCGACGCTGTCTCGACCGGGTCAGAGGAGTCCAAGAACCCGGGTCGTGACCTGCCCATCGCCGTCATCGGCTCCTTGCTGATCTCGACCGTGCTCTATGTCATCGTGGCGATCGCAGCAATTGGCGTGGCTCCAATCGAGACGCTGACCGGCAGCGACGCGCCGCTCGCAGCGGGACTTCGAGAGGGCGCGGGCATCGCCTGGGCGGGTGGGGTGCTGGCCCTCGGTGCGCTCATCGCTATCACCAGCGTCGTCTTGGTGATCATGTATGGCCAGACCCGAATCTTTTTCGCCATGTGCCGTGACGGGCTCTTCCCGCGGCGGCTTGCGCATGTGCACCCGCGGTTCGGCACGCCGGCCAGGCTGACGATTGGCTTCGGCATCCTGATCTCGTTGCTGGCCGCCTTCGTGCCATTGGGAGCCATCGTCGAGCTCGTCAACATCGGAACGCTCTTCGCCTTCGTTCTGGTCAATGTCGGCGTCATCGTGCTTCGTCGTACGCGGCCGGAGATGAAACGACCCTTCAAGGTGCCGTTCTCCCCGGTGTTTCCGTTGATCGGCATCGCCTTCTGCGTTTACCTGATGTTTCAGCTACCTGGCATCACCTGGATCCGCTTCTTGATCTGGCTGATCATCGGACTGATCATTTACTTCGCTTATTCGCGCCGGCACTCCCGGGCCAGGCTCGAAGCTGCGCAGAGTAGGGCCGCATTGGAGTCGTCGTGAATGCACTCCCGCCGCTGATTGCGGCGTACAAGGGCGAGGCCGGTCCGGACGTTCTGATGTTCGGGAAGGTATGGAGTCAGGCAAGCGGGCGGCCGCTGAGGGTCGTCACTATCTATCCCGGCCCCGCACCAATCAGCATGGGCCGCGTCGACGCCGAGTGGGTTGCCTACAACCACGAGGAGGCAAACGCGCTCCTGGACGAGGCGCGTGGCCTGCTCAAGGAGTGCGACGCCGAGTTCGTCGCCGTCCCGTCCGATTCGGCAGCCCGAGGGCTGCACGACGTACAGGAGCAAGCCGGGCCCGACTCGATCCTGATCCTTGGCTCGCGTAAGACACGTGGAGTCCGGCGTACGGCACCAGGGAATACGGCCGAACGGCTGCTCCATGGCGCACCCGGTCCCGTTGGCCTGGTGCCGTGGGATTACGAAGCGGCTCCTGACGTGCCGGTCAGGCGAGTGGCCGTGGCTTACATCAACACCGAGGATGGTCGCGCGGCCCTCCTGACCGCGGCGAGCATGGCCCTGGAACTGCATGCTGAGCTGCAGTTGGTCACCGTGGCACCAGACACCAGAGTGATGCCATCGCTGGGCGAGCCAAGCATCTACCGGGATGAGGAACGAGACAGTTATGCAGCCGCGCTGGACGAAGCGAGCCGCATCTTGCCCGAAGGACTCGTCCCGAGCACGCGACTGCTCGGCGGACCGGTGGTCGATGCCTTGGCCGATCTTCGACCGGAAGACGCCGATGTCCTGGTCTGCGGCTCACGAGGTTACGGCCCAGCGCGGCGCGTACTCCTCGGCGGTGTCTCCTCACGGCTGCTCCGGCACGCGCGACTGCCGGTGATCGTCGTTCCGCGAAACTGAGGTCGGCTCCCGCATCTCAGCTCTGGGCAGGCCGGTACGTTCGCCACGTGAGCACGGTCTTCGAACAGCTGAGGGATGAGCAGTTCATTTCGTTGATGACCTTTCGACGCAGCGGCGAGCCAGTGTCGACACCGGTTTGGGTAGCCGCTGACGGATCCGCACTTGTCGTCACCACCCAGCTCGGCACTGGGAAGATCAAGCGGCTTCGACATACCTCTCGGGTACGCGCTGACCACCAAATACGGGCGGGTACGCGCTGACCACCAAATACGGGCTGGTGTTTCGGCTGATCTTGCTCGCAGGGCGCATTCCGGCGACGCGCTGCCGACGGATCGTCGTACGCATTACGGAGCCAACACCGCCGCAGTGACATAAGCGTCCACAGAATACTGAGGGCTGTTAGGCTGATATCGAACACGTATTCGATAGGAGCTCGAATGCCGGCCGCGCTCACTACTCGACGACCCGATGCTCAACGCATCGTGATGCACGTTGACATGGATGCGTTCTACGCCTCCGTCGAGTTGCGCCGGCGACCCGAGCTGCGCGGCACCCCGGTGATCGTCGGTGGCTCGCCTCGCGGTGTGGTGCTGTCCGCGACGTACGAGGCCAGGGCGCTCGGCGTACGGTCCGGCATGTCCTCGACAGAAGCACGGCGTCTCGCGCCGCGTGCGACATTCCTTGCACCGGACTTCGACAGCTACACCGCGGTGTCCAACTCGATTGTGGCGGTCTTCCGATCAGTCAGCGCAGTCGTCGAATCGGCGTCCATCGATGAGGCATTTCTCGATCTCACCGGCGCAGTACGGATGTTTGGTACTCCGGCCCACATCGGCGAGTACGTGCGTGCTGTGGTGTCCGACGAACAGCAGATCACGTGTTCGGTCGGCATCGGTCCGACCAAGTTCGTGGCCAAAGTCGCCTCCAGAGCTGCAAAGCCGGACGGATTGGTCAATGTGCCTCCGGACGGCGTGGTGGCGTTTCTGCACCCCATGCCCGTGGAGGCGATGTGGGGTGTCGGAAACGCGACTGCCCAAAAGCTGCACAGGCTTGGCATCTTCACCGTGGGCGACCTTGCGCACACGCCACGCTCCACCTTGCGTCCCGCTTTTGGGCCGCATGCGAGCGGCATGCTGAGCGAACTGGCCTGGGGCCGTGATCGCCGCCGGGTTACGCCGCTCGAGCCGGAGCACAGTGTCGGTTCACAGGAGACCTTCGGCCGCGATACCGACGATCCCGATACCGTACGCCGCGAGCTGCTCCGAATGGCGGATCGCACTGCCCGCCGGATGCGCAAACAGCGGATGCTGGGCCGCACTATCACCATCTCGGTACGGTTCGCCGATTTCACAGAGCTGACCCGCTCCACCACGCTGCTGACACCGACCGACGTCACCGATGAGATCTACGCGCACGCCGTGCAGCTGTACGAAAGGCTCGACGTCGGCCGCGCGCGGATCCGGCGTGTCGGGGTGCGGATGGAACAACTCGTGGATCGGCACCGTGCCTATCTCCAGCCACAGCTCACCGACCCTGAGCGAGGCTGGCGAGAAGCCGATCTTGCTATCGACGCGGCTGTGTTGAAATTCGGGCCCACGGCGGTTCAGCGTGCAGTGTTGACGCGGCGCTTCTGACCGCTCGGCTGCGCATCAAATGGTGACTTTTGGGTGTTTCCCAGACACCCGGCCGCAACCTAAACTGGACCCACATCGCCTGGCTAAGTATGGGTGAAGGTCACATGTCGGTGGGTATTCAGTATCCAAACCGGATGGAATCTCCTCCTTCGTGTGAGGGGCGTATCATGACGGCACGCGTACGACGAGACCATTGGGAGGTGGCCAGTGGCCCTCTCAGATGAGGAGCAACGGCTTCTCGAGCAGATGGAAGCCGCGCTTGCGGCCGAGGATCCAAAGCTGGTCAACGCGCTGCGCGGAACCAGCTCCCGGCGAGTTCATCGGCGCCGTGCGGCGCTTGCCGGTGTGGGATTCTTTGCCGGTCTGGGCCTCCTCATCGCAGGCATCTCGATCAATCCGTTCTTGAGCGTCCTCGGCTTTGTGATCATGGTCGCCGCAGCCGTAACAGCTATCTACTCCTGGCAGCATGTTGGCGGCAGCGCAGATGCCGGGAACGGCCGTGACCGGGCTAAGACCTCGCAGGGCTCCCGCGCCCATGACACACAAGGATTCATGGACAAGATGGAGGAGCGCTGGCGTCGTCGCCGCGACGAAGGTCTGTAAATCCGCCGTAAAGATCGCCGGCGCCGCTGAACCCGAGGGTCTCTGAAGTCCCGCTAACCGTCCGTGTTTCTACGCCGGAACAGCGACCGAGGTAGCACGAGCGCCATCAGCTTGCGTCGCCAATCTGACGGAGCCGCCACTCCATGTCGGATGTCTGAGGTCATCACCGGAAGCTGATCCACACCGGCACCATCGACAAAAGTGCGCGCGTAGCGCGATCGCTCGACGAGGGTGGCAACCCGGCCCATCGATTCAGATTCCTGCTCATCGAGCCGCTCGGCCACCTCACGCCCAATTACGCGCGGTGAACCCTCCGGCCAGGATCCGCCGTAGTCCAACACCGTGTCTCTGATCTCGGCCCAGGCAGCCTCCACCTGTTCCTCGGCCGGACCGTTTCCGTTCAGCCTGCCGCGACGACGCTGCAGCCGGATCGTCGCCGGGGCGGCCAAGATCACCAAGAGGACCAGGGAGACGCCCACCCACAGCAGCGTCCGCCCCCAACCGGCTCCGCCTGCTTCTCCAGGCGCGTTCGGTTGCAGGCTCGGCTCGAGCGACGGCTGATCGCCGGGCGCTGTCTGCTCTTCATTCGACTCAGAGGTGGGGTCGGCCGTCGGATCCCCGGCCGAGGAGCCCGAGTCTTGCACCGTCCAGGACGGTGCCGACCCCGTCACACTCGCCGGCGTCGGCTCGAACCGTACCCAACCGTAATTGGCGAAGTACAGCTCCGGCCAGGCATGCATGTCCCGGATCGAGACCTTCCAGCCGTCCTCCTCTTGTTCACCAGGCAAAAAACCGACCGACACGCGAGACGGGATGCCGACTATTCGCGCCATCATCGCCATCGCCGATGCGAACTGTTCGCAATAGCCCTTGCGATCCCGCAGCAGGAAGTTCTGCATGGCCTCATAGCCGCTGCCGGGCAGTGGCTCGGTGCTGTAGGTGAACTGACTGCCGCGCAGGTACGCCTGAATCGCGGCTGCCTTCTCAGCGGCCGTATCGGCCTTAGCCGTAATCCGATTGGCCAACTGGATCAACGAATCCGGTAGATCGGGCGGAACAACAGCGGTTACCCCGGCGTCTACGGGCGTGCCGGCGGTCGCCTTGCTCAGATCGCTGAGATCCGGCTTGATGTCGACGCTCTCGACGCTGTAGCTCAGGCGTCGCAGCCCTAGGGAGCGCTCGCGAGCGTCCATCACAACCAAAGAGTTGGCGTCGTATCGCCATTCCCCAGGCGCATCGAAGGCTCGCGGCGCGTACGGCAAGGGCAAGTATTGCGAGGAGAAGTCCAGCACTTTGATCGTGGTACGACGTTTGCTGTTGGGTTCGCCGCTTACCCCCGGGATGGCTGGCAGGGTCTGTCCGCTCTTCAGCTGGATCGGTACGTTGCTCCAGCCGTTCGCGTTGAACTGCGGCAGCGACGCCAATCGCAGATAGACCCCGTCCGAGGAGGTGGTCTGATACTCAATGACGGTGCGATTCTCCGGCTGATTGAGATTGCGGCGCAGATCAAGAGTGGGGTCGGTGAGCTGCAGCGGACCGTTGCCACCAGGAACGTTGGCGAAACCAATGCCGGGCAAGGACAAGGTCGGCAAGGCAAATCCAAGAATGATGGTCGCAATGATGGCCGGAACACCGAGATAGCCAGCAGCGCGCCAGACTACCGGCGTTGCGGCGGCAAAACCTTCGGCGGAGTCGCGGGAGAGCCCCCGCGTCCAGCGGCCGGTGCCGTTCAGTCCCTCGGCGATCAAGATCGCTAGGTAACCGACTGCGATGCAGCAGAAGCTGAGTACTCCAGTGTCGGTGCCCAAGCCGAGTGCGGGTACCAGGAACAACGTGGCGGGCGGGGCGATGGCCCAAGCCGGTCGAGCCAATCCCGAGACCAGCAGATCGGTCATGATCATGATCATGCCGATCACGGTTACGAAGATCAGCGTTACGCCGCTGTTGGGCTCCATGGGGGAAGCTTGGGTGCGCATGTGCTCGATGCCGCCGGCCCAGAGCGAGGCATAGCGCTCCAACCAGGTCGCGCCACTGAGGCGATCCGCCGCAGTAAGGGTCAGGCCGAAGCCGAGAGAGTACAGCAGCAGCACCACAAGCTGGGCGCCGAGCACTGGAGCGCTCGCCAAGCCGGCACGTCGCAGCCCCATGCTGGCGGCACCAATGGCAATGATCAAGATCCAGCTGAAGGCGATGAAGCTGGAGTCCTGGGTCAACGGGATCACCGTCAAGCAGGCGAGCATCACCGAAATGATCACCGCGATGGTGCTGCGATCCGAGGTGCGCATCACAGCTCACCGCTCGGATCGGGGGTCGCTTCGGTGGCACGTTGCATGATCACGCCGCCGTATTGAGTTGTTCGAGGGCCGACCACGCGTCGGCCACACTCATGCCGCGCGGCACGTCGATGACCCGCCACTGATTGTCGCGCAGAACTTGCTCAGCCAGCTCGTGCTGCGCTCGTTGCTGTGCGCTGGCAGGTTCGTCTGCCCAGGTGTCGACATCCAATAGCATCGCCAGACCTTGCGCGCGGTTGCGGCGTACCCGTAGCAGGGAGTTCGCATCTTGGGCGTTCATTCGGCCCATGATTGCGATCGCCAGCTGACCGGGCCGGTCAACGGCAGCGGACTCCACGGCGTAGTGGATGGTAGGCGTCGGCCGGGCCTTGAGATCGGTCAGCCGGCTGATCACCAGTTCTTGCGATGCCGAGCTGTGCTGACCCATCGTGCCGCTGATGTGCAACGGCCCGTCGGCCTCATAGATCTCAATAGCGAATCCATCGTCCAGGAAGTGGATGCCGATCGATGCGGCCGCCGAGATCGCCCATTCCAAAGAGTTCTGCATGCCGCGACCGTCGTGGGCACTTGCTCGCGAATCGAGCACGATGCTTGCGCTGGGATCCCAGGCCTGTTCTTCGCGGCGCACCATCAGGTCGCCCCAGCGGGCTGTGCTGCGCCAATGGATCCGGCGCACATCGTCACCTTGGCGATACTCCCGTACGAGCGCGTCGTCTTGACCCACGATGCCAACCCGATGCGGTCGAGCTTCGCCGGTACTGCCGCCGCCACCCGCGGTCCGGATGGTCGGAAGCGGCACGATCCGAGGGGTCACCATCACCTCGCTTGTCGCAACGAACTGGCGATCAAGCTGCACGAGACCGAACGGATCAACCGTTCGTACGGTCAGCGGCCCCGTCGAGAAGCGGCCGCGTACCCGACCAAGCAGCGGATACTCGATGACGCGGTGCCAGCGCACATCCGCCCGGTCCACCAGGAACCGCGGACGACTGCCCAGCTCACGGGGCACCGCGTCTTCGAGCAGCAGAATGCCCGCCGCCAACCTGCCATCCTGGCCGAGAGTGATCTGGCCTTTCATCGGCGAGCCGAGTGGCACCTGTGCGGGCTCGATGCTGCGCTCACACGACATCCGCAGCCTGGCGCGGGCAACCAGGATGGCCGCAATGACCGGTAACGCGACAAGAAGCAAGCCGAGTCGCATCACATCACGCTGGCCGGCCGCCATCGCCACCAGGACCACGGCGAGGCCGATCACGATGAAGAACCGCCCCCGATGGGTGAGCAGCCGCCATGGTCGCGACACGATTGCTATCTCCGGTCGGGAATGTGCACAGACGAAATTGCTTGCGCAATGACGTCATTCACCGTACGTCGCGCCAGCTGAGCATCAGTAGATGGCAGTACCCGATGGGCGAGAACCGATACGCCGAGAGCTGCAACATCGTCAGGCGTGACATAGTCGCGGCCCGACAGCGCCGCGAAGGCGCGGCTCGCGCGCAAGAGTTGCAGCGTCGCACGCGGGGAGGCGCCGAGCCGCAAATCGCGCGAGTTACGCGTGGCATTGACCACTTGAACGAGATAGTGCTTGACGGCAGGGCTGACATAGACCCGCTTGACCGCATCGATCAGGCCGCGGATCGTTGCCCCATCGGTCACCGGTTGCAGCTCGCCGAGTGGATCGGAGGAGCCGTGAGAGTCCAGCATGTCTAGCTCTGAGTTGGGAGTTGGATAACCCATCTGAATGCGGGCCATGAACCGGTCCCGCTGCGCTTCAGGCAGCGGATAGGTGCCTTCCATCTCGATCGGGTTCTGGGTCGCGACCACCATGAACGGCGGTTCCAACAGGTAAGTCGTCCCGTCGACGCTGACCTGACGTTCCTCCATTGACTCCAGCAAGGCCGACTGCGTCTTGGGTGAGGCTCGGTTGATCTCGTCACCAACCACGATGTTGGCGAAGATGCCGCCCGGCTTGAACTCGAAGTCGCGCGTCTCCTGGTTGAACACCGATACGCCGGTGATGTCGGAAGGCAGTAGGTCCGGCGTGAATTGCACCCGGCGTACCGAACAGGCGATCGAGCGACCGAGTGCCTTGGCGAGCATCGTCTTGCCGACCCCTGGCACGTCCTCAACCAGCAAGTGACCCTCGGCCAGCAGCACGACCAGTGCGAGGTCGATCGAGCTGCGCTTGCCCTCGATAACGCTCTCCATCGCGTGCCGTACCTGACCCATGACCCGGACCACGTCGCTTAGCGAGTAGGTCGCATCGGGGCGCTGCCCGACCTCGGCGGCCTTCTCGTAGCCCAAGGACATGTCCAAACCCTACGTGTTCTCTACCCGTCCGAACACCACAGACAACACGCCCGGACGGGGCATCCGAGCGATGATGGTGTACCAAGTGGAGGAAAGTGGGGTACAGTGGCGGAAAGTGGAGCAAGGTGGTCCGTGGGTGGGGTGAGGAGGGTGGTCCGTGTTTCTCGGGACCCACACTCCAAAGCTCGACGACAAGGGCCGCCTGATCCTTCCGGCTCGGTTCCGCGACGAGCTTGCTGAGGGTCTGGTGATCGCGAAGTTTCAAGAGCGATGCCTGGCCATCTGGCCGGTCAGCGAGTTCGTCAAGATGACTCAAACCGTGAGGAGTGCCTCCTCCAGCCAGCAAGGTGTTCGGGACTACCAGCGGATGCTCGCCTCTGGGGCCTCGAACGAGACACCAGATCGGCAGGGCAGGATCACCATCCCGCCCGATCTGAGGTCGTACGCAGGCCTGGACAAGGACTGCGTCGTGGTGGGGGCAATCGATCGGGTGGAGATCTGGGATCCGGCCGCATGGGATCAGTACTCCGCGGAGAAGGAACCGGCTTTTGCCGAACTGAATCAAACCCTCTTCCCCGGCGGCTGAGGCGCACAAACAAAGACAGGCAAGACGGCTCGTGTAGAGAGGCTTCAACCCGCAGGTTCGACTCCCTGACGCAACTTCCCCGGTGCCAGGTAGGACTCCCCGCGGATCTCGGGTTGAAACCCCTCTACACGAGCAACAACTGAGCAGATATGCGCCCTGAGCCTGGCGCGAGTCGAAGGGTCGAAATGAGTGCCCAGCCAGAGCACGTACCCGTCATGCTGGCGGAAGTCGTTGCATTGCTGGCACCTGCGCTGGAAACTCCGTCGACTAGATCGGCCGGCGAAAGCGACTGCGTCCTCGTCGATTGCACGCTCGGCCTTGGCGGTCATGCGTACGCGCTCCTGGCCGCGTGCCCCCAAGCCCGACTTATTGGGTTAGACCGTGATCCGCAAGCGCTGGCCTTGGCCGGGCAGCGGCTGGCCGAGTTCTCCGATCGTGTGACGCTCGTCGAAGCAGTGTTCGACGAGCTTCCCGAGGTGCTCGCGAGGCTCGCTCAGCCCAAGGTTCAGGGGATCCTATTTGATCTTGGTGTGTCCTCACTCCAGATCGATGAAGCCCAGCGCGGTTTCGCCTACGCGCAGGACGCGCCGCTGGACATGCGGATGGGACCTCAACAGCTGACGGCGGCGCAGGTTCTCAATACATATTCCAAGGCCGAACTCACCCGAATCCTGCGCACCTATGGTGAGGAGCGGTTCGCCGACCGAATCGCCGGCCGGATTGTTGCCGAGCGAGAGCGGGAGCCTTTCCGCAGCTCCGAGCGACTGGTGCGGCTTCTCTATGACGCCGTACCAGCAGCCTCCCGCAAGTCGGGTGGACACCCTGCCAAGCGGACCTTCCAAGCGCTGCGAATCGAGGTGAACGGCGAGCTGCACGCGCTGGAGTCCGTGCTGCCTGATGCCATTGCGGCATTGGCGCTGCGCGGCAGGATCGTCGTCTTGGCCTACCACTCGCTCGAGGATCGGTTGGTCAAACAGATTCTCGGCCTCGCTTCCCGAAACCGGGCGCCGCGGGACATGCCCGTCGTCCCGGCTGAGCTGCAGCCGCAGCTGCGGCTGTTGACCCGCGGCGCGATGCGTCCTAGTGCGGCCGAGATCGCTCGAAATCCACGCGCGGCGTCAGCGCGGCTTCGTGCGGCGGAACGTATCGCCGAACTAGCGGTGGCCGGATGAGCGCGCTCTGGGCGCCGATCACCGGCCGGCGTGAGGAGATCAGGACGGTTCGTCGGCCGCTGCGTGCGGTGGCCAAACCGGCGCCACGGTTAGCCCGGTTTCCTTACCTATTGGTACTGATCGGAATCTTCGGGATCGGCATGGCCGGCCTGCTCATGCTCAACACGACGCTGCAAGGCCAGGCGTTCCAGTCACGCACCCTCAACCGCCAAGCCACCGAACTCGCGTACGCCCAGGCTGATCTTGAAAACCAGCTGAATGCACTGGCCGCTCCCCAGGAGTTGGCGCGCCGTGCGTCCGCCCTGGGGATGCGCTCCAACCCGTATCCGGCGTTTCTGGTGCTACCGAGGGGCAAGGTCGTCGGCAAGCCCACTCCCGTGCGGGGCGATGAGGTGCCTGCCTTCATTGTGAAGACGCCTGCCGAAATCGCGGCCGAGCAGGCTGCCAAACGTGCTCGCGCGGAGGCAAAGGCTGCGGAACGTGCTCGCGCCGAGGCAAAGGCAGCGGCGCTAGCAGGAGTGCAGGCTGGGAAGCGAGAGCAGCAGAAGGCCAAACGGCCGTGATCAAGGAGCCGGATAGTCTCCTGACGGCTCGTCCGCCGCGAAGTCAAGCGCTGCATGACGGACGGACGCGCACTCGGCGACCTCGGGTTCGCCAACCGCTACCGGTCGTTCGCCAACCGCCACCGGTCGTTCGGCGGCGGCCACCGCTACGGCTACCACTCGCCTCAGCCCCACGCCGGCTGCACACACTGCTGATCATCGTTGCTATGGCGCTGTCCCTGTGCGCAGGACGGCTGCTGCAGCTTCAGGGCTTTGACTCCTCCTCCTACAGCATCGACGCGCTCACCCGTACGCTGCCCTTGCTGCCGGCGCGTGGTGAGATCACCGATCGCAACGGGCTGGTTCTTGCCTCCACTCAGCCTGCGGTAGCCGTAACTGCGGATCCAAAGCTGACAACGTCCCAGGCCCCGGAGATCGCGGCTGTGCTCGCCGTGCACCTCGGCATGTCCGTGGCGGAGCTCATGCCGTTGCTCACCAAAACGGGTACCCGATTTGTCTATCTCAAGAAGAAGGTGCCGGCGCTGACCTACAGCGCGCTGGCTGCCGACCTGTCAAGCCGGCGACTGCACGGCATCTTTAGAGAAAGCGACCCGATCCGTACCTATCCGAATGGATCCGTTGGTGCCTCGGTCGTTGGATTTGTCGGCGCAGATGGTGAGGGCCTGGCGGGGCTGGAGCGCACCTTTAACGCGCAACTGGCAGGTGTGGAAGGCAAAGAGACCTACGAGAGCGCGCCCAACGGCGGCAAGATTCCGCTCGGCCGGAGCTCCGTCACCCCGGCGCGAAACGGCCTCAGCTATCAGCTGACTCTGGACTCCGAGGTGCAGTGGGCGGCTGAGCAGCGGCTGGCTGAGCAGGTAGCCCGGAACCGCGCCGACTCGGGCTTCGCCATCGTCATGGACGTCAAGACCGGTCAGGTCATTGCACTGGCGAACGCCCCGACATATGACTCCTCGAGGCCGCAGGCCGCCAACGCCGCAGACCGGGGTAACCGTGCCATCTCCGCTCCGTACGAGCCGGGCAGCGTTGAGAAGGTCTTGACCTCGGCGGCGTTGATCGACTCGGGTACGGCTAACCCGAACACCCGAGTGGTGGTCCCCAATCGCCTGGCCTCGGGTGGCCGTCACATCAAAGATCATTTTTCGCACGGCGTGCTGCACTACACGATGCGCGGAGTGATCGCGGACTCCTCCAATATCGGCACCGCCCTGCTGACCCGCCAGCTCGACAAGCAGACCTTGCGCGACTACCTGGTGAGCTTCGGCCTCGGCTCTACCACCAGCCTTGAACTGCCTGGTGAGTCCGCGGGCATCATTCCCAAATCCGACATGTCGGACGGGCAACGCGATCAGGTCGCCTTCGGGCAGGCGATTGCCGTGACCGGAATCCAAGAGGCTGCAGCCATCGCTGGGATCGTGAACGACGGGATCTACCACCCGCCGACAGTGATCAAGTCAGCCACCGACGGAGAAGGCCGGGAGGTGGTCGTGCCGCGTACGCCGCCAAGGCGGGTCATCTCAGAGCAAAGCTCCGCGCAGGTACGCGACCTGATGCAGGCGGTCGTCGACAGCGTCAACGGGCAGCGAAACTTGAAGCTTGACCGGTATACCAGTGGCGGTAAGACCGGCACTGCACAACGTGCCGATACCAGCTGTGGTTGTTATCGGGGCTACGTCACGTCATTCGTAGGTTTTGCGCCTGTCGACGACCCACAGATCCTGACCTATGTCGTGATCAGCAACCCGAGGGCAGGGGATACCGGATCGATCACCGCAGCACCGGCGTACCGCGACATCATGAACATGGCGCTGCCGCGCTATTCCGTGGCGCCTGATGCCAAGCGGCATAAGCCGCTGCCTACCCAGTGGTGAGGCGGTAACGTCAACAGCGTGTCTACTGCTCTACGGGGGGGCATGATTCGGCCACGCACCAGACACCAGATCGGTTTGGCCGAACTGCTCGGGGATGGGGCCGCGGTTAGCGATCCGCTTATTAGCGGCATCAGCATCGACTCCCGGCTGGTACGTCCTGGCGACCTGTACGTCGCATTGTCTGGCGCGCATCACCACGGCGCGGAATTCGCCTGGCAGGCCGCCGAAGCGGGCGCCGTGGCCATTCTCACTGACACGGCCGGCAGCCAGCTTGCTCACGAGGTGCCGCTTCCGATCATTGTTGTCGACCATCCTCGGCAGGCGATGGCCGAGCTCGCCGCCACCATCTACGGACGACCAGCGGATGCGCTGACTATGTGCGCGGTCACCGGTACGAATGGCAAAACGACGACGACCTTTCTTCTGGAGGCCGCGCTGCGCGCGGGGGGAGTGAGCACCGGGCTGGTCGGTACCGTCGGTTTCCGTCTCAACGGTGTGGCATTGGACTGTGTGCCGACCACCGTGACAACGCCCGAGTCCACCGACCTTCAGGGCCTGTTGGCCTTTTTGCTCGAGGAGGGAGCTAGGACCGTCGTCATGGAGGTCTCTTCCCATGCGCTGGTGCTCGGTCGTGCGGAGGCGATCAGCTTCGACGTCGCGGCTTTCACCAACCTAGGTAGAGATCATCTGGATTTTCACGGCGACCTGGAGTCCTACTTCGAGGCCAAGGCCTCGCTCTTCACCCCAGAGCGGACCACACACGCGGTGATCAACGTCGACGATCCGCGTGGGCGCGAGCTGGTGCACCGCATTGGTCGCCACTCCGGGATGGAGCTTACGACGGTGAGCCTGAACGGCGATGCGGCTTGCCGGGCATTGGCGTATGAGGTGCAGGCGGATGGGCGGACAGCGGTGCGCGCCGATCTTCGAGGCCGCATTCTGAACTTCAGCCTCAACCTGCCCGGTGACTTCAACATCCGCAATGGTTTGACGGCACTAGCCATGGTCGATGCGATCGGCGGTGATCTGGAACGTGCGACGATCGGTTTGGGGCAGGCGCACGTCGCAGGACGGATGCAGCGCGTGGAACTTGGCCCACGTGCGCCGCTGGTCTACGTGGACTTCGCCCATACGCCGCAAGCAATCGCTGCCGCGCTGCAGGCGGTCGGCACCCGGCGCCGGATCGTTGTCCTCGGCTGCGGCGGAGATCGGGATCCGCAGAAGCGTGGACCGATGGGAGAGTCTGCAGCCCGATTTGCTGACGTGGTGATTGCTACCGACGACAACCCCCGTACTGAGGACCCCGCCGCCATTCGAGCGGAGTTGATCACTGGCGCGCGCGCCGCCGTGCAGCGGGACGGCCTCGCGACCGAGGTGATCAATGGCGGCGATCGACGCTCAGCGATTCGCCTGGCCCTGCGGCTTGCGTCGCCGGGCGATGTTGTCGCGATTCTCGGCAAAGGCCATGAGCTCGGTCAGGAGGTGGCTGGGACGGTACTGCCATTCAGCGATCCGGAAGTGGCGGCCGAGGAATGGGCCGTGCTCTACCCGGACCTGGGTCGGCAGACCGGTCAGCAGGGTCCGACACCGTGATCCCACTGACGGTCGATGAGATCGCCAAGGTGCTCGGCGCGCCGCTTCTGGGGCCGGGGAACCAAGCGACCATCGTCACCGCGCTGACCGCTGACTCCCGGACGGTGGTTCCCGGCGCTCTGTTCGTTGCGTTGCCGGGTGAGCGGGTTGATGGCCATGACTACGTTGCGGCGGCGGCTGCGGCAGGCGCTGCCGCAGCGCTGACCAGGTATCCCATCGAAGGAGCGCCGTGTCTGGTCGTGACGGATCCAATGGTTGCGCTCGGCCGCCTGTCGCGCTACATCATCGATCGCTCGAGCGTCGAACGGTCTGCACGTCATCGGCATCACCGGTTCGGTCGGGAAAACCTCGACCAAGGATCTGCTAGCGCAACTGCTCGAGCAGGTCGGCCCTACGGTAGCGGCGGCGGGCAATCTCAACAATGAACTCGGCGTGCCGCTAACCGTCGGTCGTATTAAAGGGGACACGCGGTTCCTGGTTGTGGAGATGGGTGCCCGTGGCATTGGACACATCGCCTATCTCTGTGAAATCGCGCCGCCTCGGGTCGGTCTGGTGCTCAATGTTGGTCAGGCCCATGTTGGAGAGTTCGGCGGCCAGGCGGCGATTGCTCAGGCGAAAGGTGAGTTGGTCGAGAGCTTGCCTGGCGACGGCTGGGCCGTTCTCAACTACGACGATCCGCTGGTCTGGGCCATGCGGCGCCGGACCAGCGCGCGGTTACTGCCGTGGTCGACGAGCCAGCAACTTCGTGAAGGCGTGTGGGCCTCCGCATTGACCGGTGATGCGTACGGGCGGTATTCCTTTCTGCTTCACGAACGGCGAGAGGGTCTAGACGAGCACCAGGCGGCTGTTCAGCTGAGACTGACTGGGCGACATCAGGTCGCGAACGCACTAGCAGCGGCCGCCGCCGCCCTGGCCCTAGGGCTTGAGCTGGACCTGGTTGCGGCCGGACTGAACGGTGCTACACCACGCTCCCGCTGGCGCATGGAGCTGCAGGACCGTCCAGACGGCGTTACCGTGATCAACGATTCCTACAACGCCAATCCAGATTCCATGCGTGCCGCATTGTCCGCGCTCGCCGAGCTTGGTCGAGGTGGTCGGCGCACCTGGGCCGTGCTGGGCGACATGCTCGAGCTCGGCGATACCGCAGCAGATGAGCATGAGGCGATCGGCCGGTTCGCTGCGCAGATCGGGGTCGAACACCTGATCACCATCGGTGAGCACGCCAAGCGCATGACCGAAGCAGCTGTAGACGCTGGTTTAGCGCCCGGATCGGCAAGAGCAGTGGCCGACAAACCGGAAGCCGTTGCGTTGCTGACGGTTGGTCTTGGACCGCGCGACGTCGTCTTGGTCAAGGCATCCCGTGGCTTAGCCTTGGACACCGTGGCCGACGACATCCTGACCGCCGTTGCGCCACCTCCGCTCGAGGATCCCGGGTGAAGACGATCGTCCTTGCCGGCGGCCTCGCGCTGATCGCGACGTTGCTCGGCACTCGACTTGCCATCCTCGTGCTGGTCAGGAAGGGCTATGGACAGCTGATTCGCGACGACGGCCCGACCTCTCACCATGTGAAGCGGGGAACCCCGACCATGGGTGGACTGGTCATCATCGCCGCCGTACTGCTGGCGTACTTCGGCAGCCATCTGATCATCTTCTCGGCGCCGTCCGCGTCGGCACTGCTGGTGCTGTTCTTGTTTACCGGTCTCGGCGTAGTCGGGTTTCTGGATGATTACATCAAGATCAGTAAGCAGCGCTCCCTGGGATTGCGGAGCAAGGCCAAGATCGCCGGCCAGTCAGTCGTGGCCATTGTGTTTGCCGTGGCGTCGCTGCAGTTCCCCGACGAGCGGGGCATTACGCCTGCATCACCTGCAATTTCGTTCCTGCGCGACATCGAATGGCTCCAATTGCCCCTTATCTTGGTGATCATCTGGGTGTTGCTGTTGATCGCTGCGGCCAGCAACGGCGTCAACTTGACCGATGGGCTGGACGGACTCGCCTGTGGCGCCTGCGTGATGATCTTCGGCGCGTACACGCTGGTCAATATCTGGCAGTACAACCAGTCCTGTGCCTACACCGCGTCAGCTGGACCGAAGTGTTATGAGGTGCGCGACCCCTACGACCTCGCCGTGGTCGCCGTAGCGCTGGCGGGGGCGTGCTTTGGCTTTCTGTGGTGGAATGCCGAGCCGGCCAAGATCTTCATGGGCGATACCGGGTCGCTCTCCCTCGGCGGCGCGCTTGCCGGGATGGCGATCTTCACCCGTACGGAGTTACTACTGGTGATCTTGGGCGGACTGCTCGTCATCGAGGTCATGTCGGTGATCTTGCAGGTCGGTTTCTTCAAGCTGACGCGTGGCAGGCGATTGTTCAAGATGTCGCCCATTCATCACCACTTCGAGCTTCTGAACTGGCAACAAGTGACGATCGTGATGCGCTTCTGGATCATCGCTGGGCTCTTCGTAGCTGCAGGTCTAGGCATCTTCTACGCAGAGTGGGTGGCAGGCACATGAGCCCGTCCTGGTTGCCGCAGGCCGATGGTAACTCGCCCTGGCCGCAGGCACACGTGGTAGTGGCCGGCATCGGCGTTTCGGGTTTCGCAGCCGCCGACGGGCTGCTCCAGTTCGGTGCTCGGGTCACGGTACTGGACGACAAGCTCGATGAGCGAACCTCCGACAAGGGGAAGCTGCTGGAAGTGCTCGGTGGCTCCGTACGCCTCGGGCCGGGCGCCACCGCGACTCTTCCGGACGATGCCGATCTTGTCATCACCACCGGCTGGCCTGCGACGGCGCCGCTGCTGCGTCAGGCTGCCGAGCGGGAGCTGCCGATCTGGAGCGAAGTCGAGCTGGCGTGGCGGCTCAGTCGCCCGGACAAGATCATTCCGTGGCTCGGGATAACTGGCACGAACGGCAAGACCACCACGACCCAGATGCTGGAGTCGATCCTTGCAGCGGCCGGCTGGCGGACGGCGGCAGTGGGCAACATTGGCCGCCCGATCATGGAGATCGTTCTGGACCCGCAGCACTACGACGTACTTGCCGTCGAGCTGTCCAGTCATCAACTGCACTGGTCCAACTCGTTGTCGCTGCACTCCGCCGCCGTCCTCAATGTGCAGGCCGATCATCTGGAGTGGCACGGCTCGTACGCGGCCTACCGCGACGCCAAGGCCAAGATCTACTCCGGCGTTGAGGCGAGCTGTGTCTACAACGTCGACGATCCGGTCACCGAACGGATGGTCGAAGATGCCGAAGTCGTGGAGGGCGCACGAGCGATCGGTTTCACACTGGGCATCCCCGCAATCTCAATGCTCGGAATCGTTGATGATCTGCTGGTTGATCGGGCCTTCGTCGAACAGCGCCATGACTCTGCGCTCGAGCTGGCGAGTGTCAGCGATGTCAGTCCGGCTGCGCCGCACAACGTGGCCAACGCATTGGCTGCCGCAGCGCTGGCTCGCTCGTACGGTGTGCCGGCAATCGCGGTGCGGCATGGATTGCGATCGGTGAGAGTGGGACCTCACAAGATCCAAACGGTCCTGGAACGCGACGGCGTCTCCTGGGTCGACGATTCCAAGGCCACCAACCCGCACGCAGCCGACGCATCTCTGCGCGCCTTCGACTCGGTGGTGTGGATTGCCGGTGGCCAGGCCAAAGGCACTACTTTCGATGAATTGATCACCACTCACCGGCAGCGACTGCGTGGCGCTGTGCTGCTTGGCACCGATCGCGACATCATCGCCCAAGCCCTCGCTCGACACGCGCCCGAAGTCCCCACGCAACTCATCGAGTCGGTCGACACTAGAGCAATGGCACAAGCCGTTGCGGCGGCCGCTTCCCTGGCCAGACCTGGTGATGCTGTCCTGCTTGCCCCGGGGTGCGCCAGCAAGGACATGTTCACCGACTACGCCGCACGCGGGGATGCCTTCGCTGCCGCGGTGCGTGCATTCGCAAAGGAGTAGAGGTCAGTGGCGACCCTGACCCCGCAGGGCCAGTCTGTTGGGCGCCCCGTTTCGGCGCTCGAGCTGTTGCGCTGGCTCCGCTCGGTACTGGACCGGCCGCTGACCAGCTATCACCTGGTACTCGGGTCAGTCGCCTTGCTGCTGATCGTCGGCGTCATGATGGTGCTATCGGCGTCCAGCGTGAACGCCTATCTCAGCCACGGCGACTCCTACTTCTACGTCAAACGGCAGGTGATCTTCCTCACCGTCGGCTTACTGGGCGCGCTGACGATCATGAAGCTGCCGACCTCGACGTTGCGGCTGCTGAGCTGGTTCGCAGTTGCCGGGTCCACCGTCTTGTTGATCTTGACCTATACCCCGCTCGGCATCTCGGTGAACGGCAACCGCAACTGGCTCTATCTCGGTTCCTCAGTCTTCTCCATTCAGCCCGCTGAGTTCACCAAGCTGGCCATGATCATTTGGGGAGCTGACGTGCTGGCCCGCAAGTATCGGCTGCTCGATCAGCCGAAGCACTTGTTGGTGCCGTTCCTTCCGGTGAGCGCCATTTTGGTGTTGCTCGTGTTGTTCCAGGGTGACGCCGGCACGGCGGTTGTCATGGCAGCCATCGCCGCGGGCATTTTGTGGATCGTCGGGGCTCCGCTGCGGCTCCTCACGGCCCTGGCCTCTGCCGGCGTGGTCGGCATGATCGCAATTTTCGTCACGTCGTCGGTACGGATGCGTCGCTTGGCGGCCTTTCTCGACCCCAGTCTTGATGTCGGCGGCGCCAACCACCAGGCCAACGCCGGCATGTTCGCCATCGCCTCTGGCGGCTGGTGGGGGGTTGGTCTGGGCGCGAGCCGGCAAAAGTGGGGAAGCCTGCCAGAGGCACATACCGATTTCATCTTCGCTGTGCTCGGTGAAGAGTTCGGCTTGTTCGGCAGCCTCGTCGTACTCGCGATGATTGGCGTTTTGGGCTACGCCGGGCTCCGGATCGCGATGCGCGCCGATGATCTCTTCCTGCGTTATGCGGCCGGCGGGATTACGACTTGGTTCATGGTGCAGGCGCTGATCAACTTGGCCGTGGTGCTCCGGCTGCTTCCCATTGCCGGGGTTCCGTTGCCGTTGCTGTCGTACGGTGGCTCCGCCCTGATCGCCAATCTGCTGGCGGTCGGCGTGCTGCTCGCCTGCGCTCGACGCGAAACCGAAGCCCGAAAGCTACTGGCGACGAAGGCGATGCGGCCGGCGCGGCGGATGACCGCAGTCGTTGGATCGCGTACCGGCCACGGCCGTACCGATCCATGACCAGATCTGGTTCTGGCTCGGTGGTGCTCGCCGGTGGCGGCACCGCGGGGCACACCTCACCATTGATCGCCACCGGCCTGGAGCTGCGCCGGCTGGACGACGCAGTCACGGTGACGGCGCTCGGTACAGCCCGAGGCCTAGAGACCACCGTGGTGCCGGCAGCCGGGCTGGACCTGGAACTGATACCTCCGGTACCCATGCCACGGCGAGTCGGCAAGGATTTCGCGTTGGTCGGACCGCGGCTCCTGAAGGCAGTAAGCGCGACCGTGAAACTGCTGCGCAGGCTGGAGGCTGATGTCGTCCTCGGATTTGGTGGCTATGTCTCGACTCCGGCCTATCTCGCTGCCCGCCGGCTCGGGCTCGCTCTAGTCATTCACGAACAAAATGTGTTGCCCGGCCTCGCCAACAAGCTTGCCGCGCGCCTCACCAGAGACGTTTACACCTCATTTCCGCAGACATCCCTGCCGCACGCTCGCTGCATAGGGCTGCCGATGCGCCGTGCCATTACCGATCTTGATCGCATTGGGCTGCGGCGCGAGGCGCGTATCGGATTCGAACTGGACCCCGAGCTGCCGACGTTGCTGGTCAGCGGAGGCTCTCAAGGCGCACTGAGGATCAACACCGCGGTGGCGGGGGCGTTGCCGGAGCTGCTGTCCAACGGGATCCAAATTCTGCACGTACTCGGACCGAAGAACCTCCTGCCTGGCATCGAGCGCAGTGTCGATGAGCAGACCGGCGCCATCTACCAACCGGTGGCGTACGTAGCGCAGATGGAGCGGGCGTACGCGGCGGCCGACCTGATGCTCGCGCGTAGTGGAGCGGGCACAGTCCTGGAGACTGCTGCTGTCGGACTACCTGCGGTGTTTGTTCCCTATCCCCACGGCAACGGCGAGCAGGCTCTCAATGCCGGGATGGTGGTCACCGCAGGCGGAGGGATCATGCTGGCCGACGGCGATTGCACCGCGACCTGGGTGGCCCAGGAGATTCCCGCCCTATTTGCGCATCAGGACCGGCTGGCCGGAATGAGTCAAGCGCTCGCCGGCGTTGCGCGGCTGGACGCGGCTACCGTGTTGGCGTCGCGAGTTTTGGAGGTGATCCGCTGATGGGTCTGCTCACACCCATTCAGCTGCCACGGTTGGATGAGCTGGGCGCGGTGCACTTCATTGCCATCGGCGGGTCCGGCATGAACGGGATCGCCTCCGTGATGTTGGCTGCGGGCATTCCAGTGAGCGGTAGCGACCGGCAGGACTCCAAATACCTGCGGTCGCTGGAGGCCCAGGGAGCACGCGTCTACGTGGGGCATCGTGCTGAGCAATTGGGTGATGCCAACACCGTGGTGGCATCCTCGGCCATCCGGGATGACAACCCCGAGCTGGCTGAGGCCAGGCGCCGCGGCCTGCGGGTGCTGCATCGCAGCGCCGCGCTCGGCTCGCTCATGCTGGAACGGCGTGGCATTGCCGTCGCCGGGACTCATGGCAAAACCACGACGACGGCGATGATCGCGCACGTACTGAGCGGCTGCGGATTCGATCCGTCTTTCGTCATCGGTGGAGCGCTGACCGGCACAGCCACCGGCGGGTACCTGGGGAACGGCGATGTCATGGTCGTCGAGGCGGACGAGAGCGACGGCTCCTTCCTGCAGTACCCGCGCGAGATCGCCGTGGTGACCAACATCGATCCCGACCACCTCAGCAACTGGGGAAATGCGGACAATTACGCCGACGGTTTCTTGCGCTTCGCCACCGCGGATTCGGTTCGGCTGGTGGTGACCAGTGCCGACGATCCCGGTGCCGTCATGCTCACCGATCGGATTAGGCGGCGTACGGCCGCTGGAGCGGCGGGGCCGGAGGTCATCACCTTCGGCACGTCGGCCAACGCGGACGTGCGGATCGTCGGCGCGAGCACTGCAGGTACCGGCTCGAGCTTCGAGCTTCGCTGGCAGGGTTCCTCGGGCCCAGTTGAGCTTTCGGTACCCGGACACTACAACGTGCTCAACGCTGCCGCGGCGTACGCGGTGGCGGTCTGGCTCGGCGCTGACGAGGGCGAGGTGCGGCGCGAGCTGTGCAGGTACCAAGGCACCTACCGGCGGTTTCAGTTGATCGGCACGCCCAACGACATCCGCGTGTACGACGATTACGCCCATCATCCGACCGAGGTGCTGAACACCTTGATCGCGGCGCGTACCGGTGTGGGGGAGGGTCGCGTCGTGGTCTGCTTCCAGCCTCACCTGTACACCCGGACTCGAGACTTCTGGCGTGAGCTCGGGCATGCCCTGGAGCAAGCGGACGAGGCCATCGTGATGGATGTCTGCGGCGATCGCGAAGATCCCATTCCCGGCGTCGATGGCGCCATGGTGGCCAATGCGGTGGCTCCGGGCACCGCAAACGTGACCTACGAGCCCATCTGGGATGAGGCTGCGCCGACAGTCGCCAAGATCGCCCGGCCCGGGGATCTGGTGATCACCGTTGGCTGTGGCGATGTCACCAAGGTGGCGCCCAAGATCGTCGCGGAGATTCAGCGACTTGCTGGGGTGCCACGTTGACCGCAACGGCGACGGCCACTCGGCGTTCGCGTCCGAAGGGCGCGACAAAGAAGAGCGCGACAAAGAAGAGAAAGAAGAAACAGCGCCGGTCGTTTCGCCGCACGGCATTGGCCGTGCTCGTCGTCGCCGTAGTGCTGGCGCTGCTTGCCGGAAGTCTGTGGGTCGTCTATTACTCAAATGCCTTGGTCACCAAGCGGGTCAATGTGATCGGCACTCGCGACCTGAATCCCGTCCAAGTCAGCTTTACGGCGCAAGTGCCCGTAGGGGTGCCACTGGCTCGTCAGGACCTGGACGCGATTTCCGAACGGGTCACCACGATGCCGGCGATTGAGGCAGCGACGGTCACTCGTAGCTGGCCGAACACCATCACGGTGTCGGTGATCGAACGGCAACCGGTGTTCGCAGTGCTTCAGCCGGACGGTTACCTCGTGGTCGACAAGCACGGAGTTGCCTATCAGACACAGCCGACGCCGCCGCCGAAGGCCGTCCTCGCCGATGTCAATCCCCAAGATCAACCTCTGCTCGGGGAGATCGCGGTTGTCGCGACGGCCATGCCGGAGAAGCTCAGCCGAAAGGTCAAGCTGATCACGGCCAGCAGCCGCGACAGCATCACGCTGCTCTTGGGATCTGGACGGACGGTGGCGTGGGGCAGCTCAGCCGATTCGGAGCTGAAGGCGCAGGTCGTTATGGCGCTGCTGAAGCGGAAGCCTCAGTCCTCGATCGATGTCTCCAGTCCGCACAATCCGGCCACCCGCTGACTGCGGGTGACCCTAACGCCCCAGTGCCGTAGAAGGGCTGCAGCGTAACCATCACCAGCTGTACATGCCTTGTTACCGCTGTACGTGCATGCATGCCATGTACAGCGTCCACATCCCACGCAGCGTGGGATATTGACCTCCCGTGAACCGGATTGGGCTCCTCAACCTCTACTTGAGATATAGCAATTCACGATAATTGCTGATCGTGGCGTGTCACGACGCATCCCACGACACCCATCTCGTAGCCTCAAGAAACACCGCACTGTTTCTCTTCCGTAGGAACTTAACTATTGACTGCAGGTTGAGACCCGCAGGTCGAGAACCCCATCGGTTGAGAAGCAACGTGCGACCACCCAGTCCGCAGACATGGAAGAAGAGGCGGAACCGTGGTTTCTGCATCACAGAACTACTTGGCGATCATCAAGGTCGTCGGCGTCGGCGGCGGCGGCGTCAATGCGGTCAACCGCATGATCGAAGCCGGGCTCCGGGGTGTCGAATTCATCGCGGTCAACACCGACGCGCAGGCGTTGCTGATGAGCGATGCGGACGTGAAGCTCGACATCGGCCGTGATCTGACCCGCGGTCTCGGTGCTGGTGCGGATCCTGACAAGGGTCGCCAAGCGGCTGAGGACCATGCCCAAGACATCGAGGACGCGCTCAAGGGTGCCGACATGGTCTTCGTCACAGCCGGCGAGGGTGGCGGCACTGGCACCGGTGGTGCGCCGGTGGTGGCGCGCATCGCCCGCGCGCTTGGTGCATTGACGATCGGCGTGGTCACCCGGCCGTTCTCTTTTGAGGGCAAGCGCCGAGCGGTCCAGGCTGAGCAGGGCATCGTCAACCTCCGGGAAGAGGTTGACACCTTGATCGTGATTCCAAACGACAAGCTGCTCCAGATGATCGACCATCAGATCGCGATCTTGGACGCCTTCAAGCAGGCAGATCAGGTGCTCATGCAGGGAGTCTCAGGTATCACCGACTTGATCACCACACCGGGCTTGATCAACTTGGACTTCGCCGATGTGAAGGCCGTCATGTCAAACGCGGGCTCGGCATTGATGGGAATCGGCTCCGCACGTGGTGAGGATCGCGCCCGGGCTGCTGCGGAAACGGCGGTGTCCTCGCCGCTGCTTGAGGCCAGCATCGAAGGTGCCCATGGTGTGCTGTTGTCCATTGCGGGCGGTTCTGATCTTGGTCTGTTCGAGGTCTCCGCTGCCGCGAATCTCATTCAAGGAGCCGCGCACGAGGATGCGAACATCATCTTCGGCACCGTGATCGATGACGCACTCGGTGACGAAGTTCGAGTGACGGTCATCGCAGCCGGCTTCGAGGGCGGTCAGCCGCCTCGGCGACAACCCGGCGTCAGCCGAGCTGCCGATCTCCGCAACCATCAGGCTAGGCCGACGCCGCCACCGGTCCCTGAGCCTGAGCCCGTCGGCGTTGCGCCGAACGCCAATCACCTGAACAACCATGTCTCACCAGTTGAGCCGCCACCGCCGGCGCCTCAGCCGCCCCCAGTACCGCTAGCACCGACTCGCGTCACGGTGCCGAGCAGGCCCTCATACGAAGATGATCTAGACGTTCCTGACTTCCTCAAGTAGCGCGTGTCGGGCCGGATGATCACCGTGCTCGAACGGTAATCTCAACAACACGTACGCGTTGCCTGTGGCGGCACAGCAAGGCACGGTGACCCGAGCAGAGGCACAGATCAGAGGGCCCAGACCGAAGGCTCACATCAAACGGCACGACTCGAGGCGGATGAGATGGCGGAACGACTGAAGCGCGCAGCAGCGTGGCTGGGCTTAGTCACCGACGATCGGTACGCGGACTACGACGATGCCGCGGATTACGGGGACGCGACCGAGGAAGACAGTGTCGTTGAGCCACTCGAGGCTACTGACAAGGCAGCCACGGTGACCCCACTTGAAAGCCGGCGCGCAACCGCGCTAGCCGCGGCCTCTCTTGCACCGGCTGGCGGCCCGACCCTCGCTCCCCACGCACGGACGGCCGATGTGTCACGAATCGTCACTGTTCACCCCCGCACCTATAACGAGGCACGCGTCATCGGCGAGCACTTCCGCGACGGCGTGCCGGTCATCATGAATTTGTCCGACATGGAGGACATAGACGCAAAGCGACTGGTCGACTTTGCGGCTGGTCTCATCTTTGGTCTGCGTGGCAGTATCGAACGCGTCACCAGCAAGGTGTTCCTGCTCTCGCCTCACGATGTGACCGTCGCTGCGGAAGACAAGGAGCGGATTGCTGGCGGGTTCTTCAACCAAAGCTAGTTGTAGAGAACCCGCAAGGCTGGTCTGCGCACCTAGGCTGGTGTCACGCGTAGTACACCGAGCTCAACAGGCAGGCCTCAACCGTGGTTTACGTGGGACTAATCATCAACTGGATCCTGTGGATCTTTCTGCTGATTCTCTTTGCACGCATGATTTTGTCGTGGGTCCCGGTACTCGTCCGCGACTGGGAGCCACGGGGACCAATGCTGGTCTTCGCCGAGATCATCTACTCGATTACCGACCCGCCACTCCGCCTGCTACGTAAGGTCCTGAAGCCGGTCAGAATCGGCAACATGATGCTGGATCTAGCCTTCATAGGCCTCGCCATCCTAGTCAGCATCTTGATGCAGGTGAACCGCAGTTTGTTCTTCTAAATTTCGTCGCCCACCGACTTATCCCACTTCTTTGACTGGGCTGTACGCCCAGACCAAATTGGGTACGGTAGGGCGGGTGAGGCGCCCGGCCCCACCTGAAAGTTCCACCTAGATACCCGAGGTGCACGATGACGCTGACACTCGACGACGTTCGCAACAAGCGGTTCCGTATGGCGCGCAAGTCCGGCTATGAGGTCTTGGAAGTTGACGAATTCGTCGACGAGGTCGAGGAGAGCTTCGCGCAGCTCATCGAGGAAAACCAGAACCTCAAGAAACAGGTCGAGGCCCTCAAGGCCGCGCCTCCACCACCCCAGCACACGGCGGCTCCCCCCGCTCCTACGGTTCAGGCGCCACCGCCCCCGCCGCGGCAGCCAGCGCCGTCGCAGCCTCAGTCCGGCACGATTGTCGTCACCACGGGTAAAGAAGCCAGCGCCGCCGTCGTACGCCTCGTCGAGATGTCCACCGAGCAGGCCGAGCGCCTGGTCGAGGAAGCGACCGAGGACGCCAACCGGATTCGGGAAGAGGCCAACCGGACCGCTCATCAGCTCACCACCGACGCCCGTACCCGTGCGGAGCGGGTCGAGTCGGAGGCTCGGGTCAACGCGGAGCGGTTGCAGGCAGACGCACTTGGTCGAGCTGAGAAGCTTGATCGCGAGATCGAGTCTCGGCGCGGCGAGATGTTCGGCGACCTGGAACGGCAGCGCGATGACCTCACTGCGGCTGTCGATTCATTGCGCAACTTCGAGACGGCGTATCGCACCAATCTCACCAGCCATCTGCGCAAGCAAATCGAGACACTGGAGTCCGGCCGCGCGGAGCCCGGCGAGGTTCCGGATGTGGTACGCGAGCACAAGCCGGTCGAGGGACACGCCAATGGCATCGGCTCGGGTCAGGGCGAGCATGGCGTCCCTGATCAACGTGAAGAGGCGCCCAGCTACAGCGGGGGGCCCAGCAGTAACACGCCTCGCCTCGACGCTCTCTTGGGAGACCAGCGCTAACCGGGTTCACCAACGATCAACACCCGTAGGGTCCGCTTCGGCGGGCCCTATGGTTTTGTGCGAGGGACTGGAATTTCAGCGAGTTATCAGCGCGGGTCGTTGAAGAAACTGCTTTTGCGGCCTACTGTCTCTGCGTCACTTCCACCTCTGCTGTGCTGACCAAGAAATGGGGATCCCATGACCACCGCTAAATCCAGCGCTGCGGCCAGCCCCGCAGCCGAGAACGGCGGTCGCGCCACCACGAATCGGAAGGCCCCCGCCAAGGCCGCTCCAACGGTGCATGCGGTACCTGTCGACCATCAAGACAAGCCTGGAAAACCGATGAATCCCAAGTCCTTGCCGGTCCGTCCGGGCGAAGATCCCTGGACCAAGGCCGAAATCAACGAGGTCAAGCAGGCCCTTGTAGAAGACATTGCGCGCTTCGAAAGCCAAATCGAAATTTCCACGGCCGAGCTTGTCGGATTGCTTCGCGACGGCAGCGAGGGTGCCGGACGCGATCCAGCTGATGTTGGTTCGGCGAACTTCGAGCGCGATGCGGAAATGTCGCTAGCCAACAACGCCCGAGAGATGCTCGATCAGTCCAGGCTCGCGCTGCGACACATCGAGCTCGGCACCTATGGCAGCTGCGACAACTGTGGTCAGCCCATTGGCAAGGGCCGGTTGCAGGCTTTCCCGCGTGCCACTTTGTGCGTTACGTGCAAGCAGCGCGAGGAACGGCGATAACCTCAGTCAGCGACGCAGCCCCGATCGAGCGACGGCGCTTACGGCTTATCGTCGCTCTGGTGGCCGTTGCCGGGCTCGCGGCCGATATCGCCACCAAGATCATCGCCGTAACCCAGCTCGAGCCGCTGGCCTCGGTCCGGTTGCTTGGCGGGCTGCTCACGCTGCGGCTCATTCGGAACCCCGGTGCCGCCTTTAGTCAGGGTCAGCGCTTTACCTATGTCTTCGCCATCGCCGGGATCATTGTGCTGGCTTTTGTGATCATCAAACTCGTGCCGCGGATCGGCCATCCCGCGTGGGCTGTCGCTATCGGTCTGCTGTGTGCTGGTGTGGCAGGCAATCTCACCGATCGGTTGGTTAGACCGCCTGGTCCGCTTCGTGGTCACGTGATCGACTTTCTCGAGCTGCCACACTGGCCGATCTTCAACGTGGCCGACATGTGTATCACCGCCGCCGCCATCATGATCATGTTCCTCTCCGTCGTGAAGGGCATCAGCATCACCGGCCAGCGGCATGGCCGTGGCGGGGGCACCGGCGATGATGGTGGCCATGATCGGAGCACCGTCGCGCGTGGCTGAGCAGAAAGTCGTGCTCGTGCCGGAGGGCTTGAGCGGCGAGCGGGTCGACGCTGCAATAGCGCGCATGCTCGGGTTGTCGCGGAATCAGGTTGTGGAGTTGATTGAGGCAGGGCGGGTCCTCGTGGACGGCGCCACGATCACCAAGTCGGATCGGGTCAGCGTTGGCTCAATGCTCGAGGTTGAGCTCGCCGATCAGCCACGCGCCGCGACGGTACAGCCGGAGCAGGTCGAAGGAGTTGTCATCGTCTATGACGACGACGACATAGTGGTGATCGACAAGCCAGTCGGCGTTGCGGCCCATCCCAGCCTTGGTTGGAGCGGGCCGGACGTACTCAGTCACCTTGCGGGCGCGGGATTCCGCATCTCTACCTCCGGAGTTGCCGAACGACGTGGCATCGTGCAGCGGCTCGATGTGGGCACCTCCGGATTGATGGTGGTCGCCAAGAGCGAGCACGCGTACACGATCTTGAAACGCGCGTTCCGGTCACGCAGCGTCGAGAAGTTCTACCACGCGCTGGTACAGGGTCATCCGGACCCCTTCGAAGGCACCATTGATGCGCCGATCGGCAGGCATCCGGGCGCGGACTACAAGATGGCGGTGCTGGACAAGGGCCGGCACAGCGTCACGCATTACGCGACCCTTGAGGCGTTTGTGGCAGCAACCTTGCTTGAGATCAAACTCGAGACGGGCCGTACCCATCAGATCCGGGTTCACATGGCAGCGATTCGGCATCCCTGCGTAGGTGATGTGATGTATGGGGCTGACCCGGTTCTGGCAGCCAAGCTGGACCTGGAACGCCAATGGTTGCATGCAGTTCGGCTGAGTTTTGTGCATCCGACGTCGGGTGAGCTGATGGAGTTTGAATCTGCCTATCCGGCTGATCTTCGGCACGCCTTGGACTTGATCAGCAACTGGTAGACCACTGCTTGATTGGCTCTCCCACTGCTCAGCCAACTTCGCTAGGGTCAACTCGTGCGTAGAGCGAAAATTGTGTGCACGCTCGGACCAGCTTCCTCGAGTCCGGAGCGCCTGTCGGAGCTAGTCGCGGCAGGAATGGACGTCGCCCGGCTCAACATGAGTCATGGCGACTATGCCGATCATGAGAGAAATCTCCGCGGTGTCCGCGAGGCCGCGGTAGCGGCGAACCGCCCGGTCGGCGTGTTGGCCGACCTTCAGGGCCCGAAGATCCGGCTCGGCCGCTTTACCAATGGCAAGGAAAAGCTGCGCGTCGGCGCGACATTTGCGATCACCGTCGAGGACATCGATGGAACCGTCGAGCGGTGCTCCACGACCTACAAAGGCTTGTGCGGAGATGTCCAGCCCGGCGACGTGATCTTGATCGACGACGGTCGCATCGCACTGCGGGCGAACGAAGTCACCAGCACCGACGTGATCACCGAAGTGGTCGTCGGCGGACCGGTCAGCAACAACAAGGGAATCAATCTCCCAGGAGTCGCCGTCAGCGTTCCGGCGATGAGTGAGAAGGACACCGAGGACTTGCGCTGGGCGCTGCGCAATGGCGTCGACATGGTGGCCTTGTCGTTTGTCCGTAGCGCCGAGGACATCAAGCCCGTGCATGAAGTGATGGATGCCGAAGGGCGCCGTATCCCGGTGATCGCGAAGCTGGAGAAGCCCCAGGCCGTCGACAACCTGACAGAGATCATCGACGCCTTCGACGCCTTCATGGTCGCGCGCGGTGATCTTGGTGTCGAGTTGCCGTTGGAAGAGGTACCGCTAGTTCAGAAGAAGATCGTCACCGCGGCTCGGCGCTGGGCGAAGCCGGTGATTGTCGCGACTCAGATGCTCGAGTCCATGATCTCCTCGCCTCGTCCGACGCGCGCCGAGGCCTCCGACGTAGCGAATGCGATTCTCGATGGTGCCGACGCCGTGATGTTGTCCGGAGAAACCAGCGTTGGCGAATATCCGGTGCTGGCCGTGGAGACCATGGCGCGGATTGTGGAGAACACCGAAGCCCACGGCATGGACCAGATGCACGGCATCGACTGGGATCCGCATACCACCAGTGGCGTGATCACCAAGGCCGCCGAGGAGGTCGCACAACGGGTCGGCGCCAAGTTCCTCGTAACGTTCACCACCTCCGGCGACTCGGCGCGCCGCCTGACTCGGCTTCGCTCACCCATCCCGGTGTTGGCGTTCACCCCGTACGAGGCAACCCGTGCGGCCTTGACGTTGAACTGGGGCGTCGAAACCTTCATGGCGCCGATGGTCGGCCACACCGACGAGATGATCCGCGAAGTCGACAAGTCCCTCACCGAAAGTGGCCGTATCGCCGACGGTGAGAGAGTCGTGATCGTTGCCGGCTCCCCGCCAGGTGTCGCCGGTCAGACCAACATGATCCGGGTACGCCGCATCGGCGCGCCGCTCTAGGAAAGGGACCCACTCCGCATCAGTGACCAAGTAACTGATGCGAAGTCCCGGTCCCGCGCACATCCAGTCATCTCACCTCACCGCTGTGGCAGAATGATCGGGCTCGCGGGTTGACCCTGCGTGCTTGATCATGATCCCCAAGCCGGGGTGGCGGAATGGTATACGCGGACGGCTCAAACCCGTCTGTCCGAAAGGACATAGGGGTTCGACTCCCCTCTCCGGCACAGCGTTCCCCATGTCAAAGTGCTATTCATCGCCGCCGCCGCTGCGGTTTGCTAACGCGCTGCTTACGGTGCGTACGGCGAGCCCTGGTGTAGTGGACAACCACGACAGGTGAACGCCTAGCGGCACCACATCAAGCACATCAGGTATGACGACGACAGTAAGCAGGAGGATTGGGGCTTTGCCTGAGAACTGCTCAACGTTGAACCAGTTTGCTACTCGATCGCGTGATCACTGCCACTAATAGAGGACAATCGCCATCATGGCTAAACCCTTGAGGTGCCTCTTGCGGCTCCATAAGTGGGAGGATCGCGAGAACCCCGAGACACATGAGCACTACCGAGTCTGCGTGCGTTGTAACGCGTATCGAGACAGAGGGACCTCGCCATGGGGTGGTAGCGGAGGAGCCTGGGGAATGGGTGCTGGTGGTTGAACGCGCGCACGATGCGGCGCATCGCACACAGTCTGAGGAGTGCGGCGAGACTCTCGGGCGATGGCCTGCTGCGCCAGCTGTGTCGTCATCATCGAGCGTGGCGAAGCAGCCAACGGACGCGGCGAGAAGTGGCATGTTCACGGGTGGCCGCGACTTCACCAGACGCTCACGCAAACCAAGAGCAACATAAACCACTGGATTAATACGAGGCCCGCGTTTTTCAGGGCGCATGACCCGCGCGATAGACCCGACTGACGCAGGCCGATACATCAGTTGTTCTAGCTCCGGTAAGGAAATGAGACACAGCGTCCGTTTGAGATGCGGTCATCGGGCATTTCATCGGTCGGGTGATATGAGACGCCGTCACGTTCCTGATGCGGCCAGCGCCAAATGCGGCTAACTACCGCCGTTGGACGGATCGTTTTCATGGACCTGCCTCGTGTGTGCGATCTGCAGCGGGTGATCGGCATTGGGCTCTCATGAGGCTCAACAGATGTGGGAGTCTCCGCATGCGGCTCTGTCCATGATCACCTACGGCATCACGGCCTACGGCATCACGGGCTTCAAGCCCTAAGGACTGGGCTCCTCCTAAATCGACTGGCCCTGGACCAGCCGTCACAGGTTAGCGGCACTTCCCGCTTGTCTTCACTTTCAACCCCAGCCTGAGGTAGCACCCGAGCGAACTGTCACAAGACGGTCAGCTTGCGGTACGCGTCAGAGCGCACCGAAGAACCCGGCCATGTCGGCGGCCAACAGCTCGGGCGCGTAGGGCTAGGTACTTGACCCGGGCGATCATGTCTTGCTCGCTATGAAGTCGCGGGCGCCCAGCAGGTCGTTGACCACCCAGGCATAGACCTTCTCCTGGCCGCCGTTCAACCATGCCTGCTCGAAGTCCGTGTCGGTCGTCATCGTCGACAGCCACACCTTGATCCCGTGATGGTTGTACTCGTTGACCTTCTCGGGGGTGATGTACCTGTAGTCGACGAACACGTTGGTGGCGTAGTTCAGCACCGTAGACCAGTCCGGCAACATTGTGCCCAGAGCGACGTAGCCCCGATTCGGGAACCCGGCGACCTTCGCATACTGCACTTGGGTGACGGAAACGGCGTGCACGTTAACCCGTGGCCCGAACATGCCGAACCCTTTGCTCTTCAACACATCGGCGAGCCGGGTCACCTTGGCCTGTGTCCAGCCGCCGCCCTTCATCTCCAAGGCGATCTTGATCGGGTTGCCATCGCAGTCGACTTTGTCCTTTAGGAAGTCGAGCGCCTGGTTCAGCGACGGCGGATGGTACGGGGTGTTGTCGTCGTTTCCGTTACCGTCCCGGTCGACCGGCAGCTCCAGGTACAGCGACTTGATGTAGCTGAGAGTGCGGTCCTTCACGTAGCCGGTGCCGTTCGTGGTCCGGTTCAAGGTGGCATCGTGCATCACCGCGTAGCCGTCAGCGGCGTTCTGCGCATCCAGGTCGACGATATTGGCGCAGTTGTCGATCGCCCACTGCCACGCAGGGATCGAGTTCTCCGGGATGTTCAGCTCCACCTGTTTCGCCCCGGCGACGCCCCGGTGGGCGACCAGCACTTCCGGGTCGGCCGCGTAAGCCACTGACGGCACCAGCAGAGTCAAGGCCGCTATTAACCAGACGAATAGGCTGCGCATAATTCCCCCCGATCATGAAGGTCTGGCCGCCACCTGGCGCGTGTCTTTACCCGCCCTCTGACATGACATTGACGATGCCGCCCGAGAACTCCACACCTCTGGTACTCCCACGAGGAATTTTGCGCTCGGCATCCCAGACACGAAGCCCAGTCCTTCGCCGACAAGACATTAGCTGCGGCGGTGCCGTCACGCCGGTCATTGCAGTCATGGACAGGGCAGTAAACCTCTTCTTGGACCAGCGGGACCCCGATCAAGTGGGCCGCCTCGGCACCGTGCGGCTTGACATCTAGATTCGGACGCGCTGTCTGATGAGGAAAGTGACTGGATCTTCCCCGAAAACCAGACGCAAGCCTGACGTACCTGGAAAAGTGGCTTTCCGTGACCCGCGTCCTCACCTATGGAACATCCGACGTGCCGCATATCGGGAGTGGCTTCGTATCCGTCGAACGTCCCCACACATAAACCATGCCGCCCGAGGACCTTAGGCGGCCGGAAGGGTCCGCCCGTTCGGCCATCGCGAGCAGCGCCGAGGATGCCGTCGATGTAGTGATCGCCTGGGTCGACGGGGCGGATCTAGAGCACCGCGCCAGGCGCAAGCGGTATCTTGCGGATCCCGGAGGGGATGCTGAGCTGGAGCGGGGGGCCCACGATGAGCGGCGCTTTTCCGATAATGACGAGATCCGCTTCTGCCTGCGCTCGATCCGCAACTACGCGCCGTGGGCCCGCACGATCTGGCTGGTGACGGATAACCAGTTTCCGGCGGCGATCGATCGCGCGAAGGCCGAGCGAGACAACATCCGCGTTGTCGATCATCGCGAGATCTTCCGCGGCTATGAGCAGTTGCTGCCCACATTCAACTCCTACGCCATCGAAACCATGCTGTGGCGCATCGATGGTCTGGCCGATCGCTTCTTGTACTTCAACGACGACATGATGCTGGTTGGTCCGGTCGAGCCAACCGACTTCTTTTCAAACGAAGGCAAAGTCAAGCTGCGCGGCCGCTGGAGCAATTGGAACGAGCAGCTCGAAAAGGGAAACACTTTCTTCGGCACCACTAAGCTGCTGGGCGCGGAAATGTTGGGCTATACCTCGGAGCATTTCTTTTCCTCCGGTCACATGATTTACCCGCTGCTCCGGCCGACGATGGAGCAGCTGTTCGACGAGTTCAGGCCCGCATTCCTGGCCAATGCCGCGTACCGCTTCCGCAATCGCGAGCAGTTTTGGCCGGTCTCGGCCCACGATCACCTGTTGCTCAAGTCTGGCCGGGCCCGGGTGGTGAAGCCCAACAACTCGGCGCATTTCTCGGTGCGCTACTGCCTGACCGCCAGCCCGAGCGCCCTCGAGGCGCGGCTGAAGCAGCTTACCGACGACGACACGATGCGTTTTGCCTGCATTAACTATCTTGAGGCGGTCGTCGACAAGGTGCCCGATGGGATGCGCTATCTGTCGGACGCGACCGGGCCGGCCGCGCCCTTTGAGAACGCGCTCCTCGAAAAGCCGTCTCGTAGGACGTACGCTTCACGCATCCGATCAGCCGCGCGCACTATCCGGATGACTGCCAGAGCGACGATCCGGTGACCAGGCTCTGTCGGCTGCCAATACCTAGCTAGACGGCTTCACCCGCACACCTTCGGAGAAACCGAATACGCCGGCCTTCAACAGCAGATAATCCGGTTTTGTGCGCTTCGAGATATCGAACGGCACCGTGGTTTTGAGCGCGTTGCCGGGGTTGATTTCGCCGAACGGCGACTCGTCGTCGTCTAGGTAGATCCACGCCGCATCGTCAGGGCTGTACTGTTTGCCTTTGGTGTCGACCAGGGCCTGATTCTCATCAGAGAAGTAGATGGGTTTCTTGGAGACGTTTTGATCTTCAGTCCGACGAGGCAGAACTGTCCTTGTGCTTTGTCGCCTAGGTATTCGCTGCCTACCTGCTTGACGCCGCACCTGACCTTGGTGACGGTGAATTGGTAGCCGTCGTCACGGACCTTCTCGCCGACACTGACGGTTTCTTGGCTCGGCGCTGGTTCAGGCTCCTGGCTCGCCTCCGGCTCCTCGCTGGCCTGGTCAATGGCCGCCGGTGTCGTTGGTTGCGTGTCCGGGGACAACGGCCGGCCGGTACGAGATCGAGGACAACGGCGTGCTGAAAATCGTCCCCGACGACAGCCAACCCAAGATCCTGTCTCCCGCGTACTGGCGAGAGATCATCGAGGGCGAGCAGCCCAAGGTCCAAGTCGCGTTCCGCTAGACCGTTCAATGGGCTTGTCGGCAGCGCGGCGTAGCTTGGCGTTGCCTGCTCGATAGGGAATGAGAACGCCCCGGCATCCGGGGCGTCTTCTCCTGTGCGGCTTAGAGCTTCCGTTGTACTCGGATGCTGGCGAGCGTGACAACACTGTTTGCCAGGATTCTCATTGCCGCAGCTACCACGGCGTCTAGCTGGGCGGGTTCGCAGACGGTCGGCGTTGGTGGCCAGTCGATTGCGATCACTGGCGGCTTGTCACGGTCCGGTTCGACTAGCTCGACACGTAGCAGGGTGTTGCCGTTAATCGTGCCTGCGGCCAGGTCGGTACGCTTGGGCATTAGGGCTCCTAGTACAGGTAGGGTTCCTATGCCCTGGCGGTGTGCCTACCGCTGGGGCCGCTTATTTGTTGATCTTGCTTTGCAAACCGTTTGCTAACGGACTCGTTAGCACGGGACGGCACGACGACGCGTCGGGCCACGGCGAAGCGCCTAGTAAAAGCCGGGTTGAGTGGACCAAGCGCTACCGGCTGATACGGGCCTGAGGGGTGTTCGACTCCCCTCTCCGGCACGACCTCCCTGTTTAACTAGACGCAGTCCTCCAATGCCCCACGCTCGCCACTGGCATCTGGCTAAAGTGTCCCCGTGACTGGAGACAACAGCCAGATCGCAGAGGCGACCAGGACCCGGGTTATCGTCGCCGAGGATGAGGTGCTCATCCGTCTGGATCTGGTGGAGATGCTCACCGAGGAGGGTTATGACGTAGTCGGCCAAGCGGGGGACGGGGAAGTGGCCGTAGCACTGACCACCGATCTCAAACCGGATCTGGTGGTGATGGATGTCAAAATGCCCAAGCTGGACGGAATCAGTGCCGCCGAGCAGATCGCAAGCGAGCGGATAGCCCCGGTAGTCATGCTCACGGCATTCAGCCAGCGGGAGCTGGTGGAACGGGCAAGCCAGGCAGGTGCCATGGCGTACGTGGTCAAGCCATTCGGGAAGGGTGATCTCATCCCAGCCATCGAAATCGCCCGCGCACGCTTTGCCGAGATCCAGGCAGTCGAGGCCGAGGTCAGCGATCTCACCGAGCGACTCGAGTCACGCAAAGTGGTGGAACGCGCCAAGGGTTTGTTGCAAAGCGGCTTGGGGTTGAGCGAACCGGAGGCCTTTCGCTGGATTCAAAAGACGGCAATGGATCTTCGCAAGTCAATGCGGGAGGTGGCGGAGGGAGTCATCGAGCACGGATCGAGCGGGAAGAAGTAACTCGAGTCCGGGCCAGCTTGCGCGTCTAGACTGCGGGGCGGCCGCGCCTACCTCTTGTACCGGGTTGCCGAATGCCGGCCTCGACGAGGTGGAACGCGATGCTCAGGAGCGCCAGACATAATCGGAGCATGCGTGTGGAGCTGGGCCTGGCGGGAGCCGGCATCCGCCAGCGGCCGCTGCCGTGGCTCCTGCTATGCCTTGGGGTCGCACTCGCCGTCGGCTTTCCGGTCTTCGCTGCGGGCCTGCGCCAGGAGTCCGGCGTCGCCGCGGTGACCGGCACCCTCGACTCCCTCCCCTCGTACGAGAGGACGGTGGTCGCCAATACCTACCAGAACCTCCGCGGCGAGTCCGCCGCCCGTCTCGACCGCACCGTCCGGACCGGTCTGAGCGACGCCAGGGTGACATCAGTTGCCCGTGCTCTGGTGTTCAAGCCGGTCTCGATCGCGAGCACCGTCGTCAGCCTGGCTGCCCTCGACCAGGTCGACAGCCGAGTCCTGCTGACGTCCGGCCGGTTGCCAAGCGTCTGTACCCCGACCCTGTGCGAGGTGTTGTCGGTCCAGCTACCCGGCGTCGCGAAAACCTTCGACGGGGACATACGTGCGCAGCGTGAGCTGGGCATCGTGGTCACCGGCACCGCCCAGCTCACCGATTATCGGCTGGTCGGGGTCGGGTTGATCGGGGCCAACCGACCGTTGCTCCTGGGCGGGGCGCCGGAGCAGATGGCGGACCTCACCTCGCTGCAGCTGTTCGGCCGTACGCTCGGCTGGTTCGGGACGCTTGACGGCCGGACGATCGCCGTCACCGGCGTCGACCGGTACGGTCGCGCCCTCAGCGCGCTCTCGGACGAGGTCAACCTGGCGGGTGAGGGACCGCTGTCGGTCACCTGGCCTGCGGACGCTGTCGCCGCCGCCGAGGCTCGTGCCGCAGCATCGGCGGACCGGTTCGCCGTGTTGGGCGCTGGTGCCGGAGCGTTGCAGCTCGGACTGTGCCTGGTGGTCGCAGCTTGGCAGCGCCGGCGCCAACAGCTGGTCGGTGTCCTGCTCGCCCGCAGAGGTGCGAGTTCTATACAGATCACCGGGGTGACGCTGCTGCAGGCGGTCCCAGCGGTGATCCTCGGTGTCCTGATCGGCACCGGCGTCGCCGCCCTGGTGGTGGCGCTTCGAGCATCGGGCTCTGGGACAGGGGCGGGATTGGCTGCGGCCACGTCCGCGGCGGTGTCGGCCGTACCGGTGCTGATCGCTCTGGCGGTGCTCGCCGTGGTCAGCGTCACCGCGGTCACGCGCTGGCCGGCCACCGGCGCTGGAGCGGCCCGGTCCGTCATGGTGTCGGCGCTGGTGGCCTCGGCGCTGCTCCCTTTCCTGGTACTCAGCGGCGAGGTCGGGGGACCTTCCTCCTCATCGGCACGCTCGGGCTCGGTTGCCGGCGCGTCGCCCACGGGTTCGCTGCCGACCCTGGCGGTCGTCGCATCCGTGGTGGCCGTCGGGTTGCTGACCGCCTCGGTCTGGCCTCATCTGGTCATGATCGGCCGTCGCGCGCCGCAGGTCTTGACGGCGGCTTCCAGCACCCGGATCATCGCCGGGCGCCGGCCCCTGCTGCCGATGGTCACCGCAGGGTTCTTGGCCGCGTCGTGCTGCCTGCTGGTGTTCACCGCCGGCTACCGGGAGAGCCTGCGGCAGTCCGGAGAGGATCAGGCGGCCTACCGAGTCCCGCTCGACGTCTCCGTCACGGCAAGTGCTCGGACCGCTGTCCCGTTGGAGGCTCTCGACACCGAGCATCTGCGTGAGGTCGCGCCGGGGGCTGTGGTCCGGCCCGTGGTCACCGCCCCGGTGACCGCGTTCGGCGGCACGTCGCGTGCGCTCGTGCTGCCCCTCACCGGCATCGATCCGGAGGCGCTGACCGAGATGCACGAGTTTCGCGCGACGACGGGCGCCTCGGTGACGGCCGACGCGCTCGCTCAGCAGCTGAGTGCGGATCGGCCGCCGGATCCCGCCGCGCCAGTCATTCCCGCCGCAGCGCAGCGGATCACCCTCAGTGCGCAGGGCTTCAACGCCGACATCACCCTCGGGCTGTGGCTCACCACCGCCGACGGACGGCAGCAGCAAGTGCGGTTCAACGGCACGGGTCCGGAGCTGACCGCGGAGCTGCCCGGGGGCGAGGCATACATCGTGCAGGGTCTGGAGATCGCCGAGTCGGAGATCCGGCTCACCGCGCGCGAGCACTCCCGCGAGAGTGGGGTGGATCATCAGGTCACCGCCGGCCACCTGCGCCTAAGCCAGTTGCGGATCGACGGGCGAGCAGCCCCCTGGGACTGGTCGAGGTGGGGGAGCGGGCAGGCGAAAGTAGAGACCGTGCCGGCTACCGCCGACATCGGGTACCGGTTCGGTGACGCCCGGATCGTGATCACTCCGGGGTTCGTGAAGTCGGGAACCCGACCGCCGCTCGCCGTCGCCGTCGACCCGGACACGGCTGCGCGCGCCGGCGAATCCGGACGCATGGTACTCACCGTCAACGGCCAGAGCATTCCCGCTCAGATCGTTGCTGTGCTGCCCCGGTTCCCGGTCGGTAGCCAGCACGTCCTCGTCGCCGACCGCCCAACAGTCGTGTCCCTGCTCAACCAGGTCGCACCAGGCACCGCGTTCGTCAGCCGGGTCTGGATCGCTGTCCCGGAGGAGAGTCTGGCCACCGTTCGGGAGACGCTGGAGTCCTCGCCGGCGTCGGCGGCGACCCTGTCCTTCCGGGCCGACCTCGCTCGGGCGATCATCGGTGAGCCGGTCGCCAGGCGATCCATCCTGTTGCTGGTGGTGGCGGGAGCGGTCGCGTTGGGGCTGGCCATGGTGGCCGCCGGCACCGCTGTCCGGGCCGATGTCGAGGAGTCGCAGGTCGACCAACTGGCCCTGGAGCTCGACGGGGTCACGCCGGCCGGCCTACGGTCTCGCTTGCTACGGCGCGGCATGCTCGTGGCGGTCGTCGGCGTGCCGATCGGGCTGGCCGGCGGTGTGCTGTTGACCGTCCTCGGTGTACGGCTGCTGCTGACGGGTCCCGGGGGAGAGGTGGTCGTGCCCCCACTTCGGCCCGTGCTCGGCGGCCTGCCGGTGCTCCTCGTGGCCGGAACGGCTGCAGTCGGGGTGTTGGCGGCGTCGCTGATCACGGCGGCGACGGCCTTCCGGGAGGCCTGGCCGCCACTGACCGACCTGGAACTGCCGCTGAATGAGCGGCTGCGCTCGAATCTGAGGGAGGGCGGACGTCGCTCCCGTGACTCCACGATGAAGCCATGATCGTGGTGCAGGTGCGGGACGTCTTCGTCGCCTACCGGGGCGCCGCGGGCTCGGTGATGGCCCTGCGGGGCTCCGATCTCACCCTCGCCCTCGGCGAGCGGCTCCTCGTGCAGGGACCCAACGGATCCGGGAAGACGACCCTGCTGCGCGTCATCACCGGGGAGCAGCCCGTCGCCGCCGGCACCGTCGTGGTGTCAGGCACCGCATTGCACGAGCTGACCGCTGGGGAGCGTCGTGAGTGGCGCGCCCGCTCCGTGGGGTTCGTGGACCAGTTTGCCGCCCGCGGCTTACTGCCCGAGCTGTCGGTGGTGCAGAATGTCGCGTTGCAGCTCCGCCTGACGGGAGTTCGGAAGGCGGAGGCGGAGCGGCGCGCTCGTGACACCTGTGCCCTGTTGGAGATCGATCACCTGCTGGATCGTCCGGTGCAACGACTGGCCGGGGGTGAGGCACAGAAAGTGGCGGTCTGTGCCGCTGTCGCGCACGGACCGCAGCTCCTGCTCGCCGACGAGCCGACGGGTGAGCTGGACCAGCGGTCGGCCGGAGAGGTCTACGACCTGCTCGCGCGGATTGCGGCCGACGGCACCGGCATCATCCTGGTCAGCCATGACCCGCGTGCGGTCGCCTTCACCGACCGGGCCGTTCGGGTCCGGGACGGACGGGCGGCCGAACAGTGGCGGCCGGGCTCCGCGGTGGTCGAGCAGCTGCCGGACAGCCGAGGGTGGGTTCGGGTGCCGCGCGAGCGAGCTGCCCGAGCTCGACCCGGTCCCTCCATTGGAGGCGCGCCGTACCGAAGATGGTCTGTTGCTCATCCCTCGAGCTCCGGCCGAAATCGTGCCCGACCTGCCGTCACGGTCGCTGCCGGCACCCGAGAGACCCACGTACGAGGTGCTTGCCGAGCTCACCGGTCTGGCGGCGGGCTACGGCGACCGGACGCTCTTCGACCGACTCGACCTCGTCCTGCGGTCTGGGACATGGACGGCGGTCACCGGGCCCTCCGGCTCGGGCAAGTCGACCCTGATCTCAGTGCATCGCCGGGCTGCTACCGTCGCGGCCGGGACGGTCACGGTGGGCGACGGCCAGTGGGACGGCCTCTCGCGCGGTGCCCGTGCCGAGCACCGCCGCCGTTGGGTGGCGCTGCTGCCCCAGCGGCCGGCCATGCTCGAGGCGCTCACCGTACGCGAGAACCTGCAGCTCACCGCGGGCATCCGTGGATCGGCGGGCGAGCGGCCGGACACCGCCGTCGACGAGCTCGCCGAACGGCTGGCTCTGACTCGGCTGCTGGACCAACCGGTGCAGCTCCTCTCCGGGGGCGAGCGGCAGCGGGCTGCGTTCGCGCGCGCGCTGATCAGCTCGGCGCCGTTGCTGCTGCTGGACGAGCCGACCTCGCAGCAGGACGA
>CAWCVF010000019.1:0-228057 GCA_963798835.1 uncultured Actinomycetota bacterium
ACTGTCCGGGAGCGGGAAGCTACTCGATGACCGAGGAGCGAGTGTCTGAGGACAAGGTGATGGAGACCCCGCTCAACGGCTGGTCGGTTGCTGACACGTACGCGCTCTGAGCTGGTCGATATGGGCCCTGAGCTTGTCGAAGGCACATAGCCGGGCTTCGACAGGCTCAGCCCGCGTCACTCAAGATCGGGCCTATCACGGTGGATCCGCCGGTCGTGCTCGCGCCCATGGCTGGGATCACCAATGCCGCGTTCCGGCAGCTCTGCCGGAACAGGGCGCCGGCTTGTACGTCTGCGAGATGATCACTTCCCGCGGACTCGTCGAACGGGATCCCAGGACGCTGTCCATGCTTCAGTTCGATCCGGGGGAGCGAGTTCGGTCCGTTCAGCCGTACGGCGTCGACCCGGTGATCATGGCGCGAGCCACCGAAATCCTCTGCAGCGATACCGCGTCGATCATGTGGATCTGAATTTCGGCTGCCCGGTGCCGAAGGTCACCCGCAAGGGCGGTGGCGCGGCGCTGCCGTACAAGCGCGACCGGCTCCGGATGATCTTGACCGCCACAGTGCAAGCGGCAGCACGCTACGCCGTACCCGTCACGATCAAGACGCGCATCGGCATCGACCATGATCACCAGACATTTCTGGAGGCCGGCCGGATCGCGGAGGAGTCCGGCTGCGCGGCCATCGCCCTGCACGGCCGAACGGCGCAGCAGGCGTACGCGGGCCAGGCCGACTGGGAGGCGATCGCGGCGCTGAAGGCCCACGTCTCGATACCGGTGCTCGGAAATGGCGACATCTGGGAGGCGAGCGATGCGCTCCAGATGATCACTCAGACCGAAGTGAATGGTGTCGTCATCGGCCGCGGGTGCCTCGGCCGGCCGTGGCTGTTCCGCGATCTGGCCGACGCGTTCGCCGGCAGCCGGACCCAGACGCTCCCAAGTCTCGGCGAAGTGAGGGGGATGGTGCGTCGCCACGCTGAGCTGTTAGTGGCGTTGTCCGACGAGCTGCACGGCCTCAGTGATCTTCGTAAGCACATGGCCTGGTATTCAAGGGCTTTCCCGTTGGTGGCGAGCTACGGCACCGCTTGGGGATGGTCTCCTCTCTCGCCGAGCTGGACGATCTGCTCGCACAGCTGGATCCGGACGTTCCCTTCCCGGTCTCCGAGCTCGGCTCGCCGCGCGGACGACAGGGCGCGCCCCGTGCCAAGGTTGCGTTGCCGGACGGTTGGCTGGCCGACGCATCCGGCCGTGATCTTGATTTGGCGGCTGCGGAGCTGGGCATATCCGGTGGCTGAGGAGGTCAGTCCACGGGCCAAAGCCTGGGCCGACACTATGACCGGCCACTCGGATGGTGACCTGGTTCGCGCCCACTCGGGTTTCCCCATCCGACTTGGCGCTGGCCCCATCGTCCGGCGCGAGTTGCGGGAAGAGCGGGAACGAGCCACGCTGCGATCAGGCGCTGCCTTTGCTCATGGAGCGGGGAATCGAGCGATTGCCGAGGAGCCCGATGAGGAGCGCACCTGCTTCGAACGGGACCGTGATCGGATTGTGCACTCCACGGCTTTCCGGCGCCTGGCGGGCAAAACGCAGGTCGTCGTCTTTCCCACCGACCATCAGCGCACCCGACTGACACACGCTCTCGAGGTCGCCCAAGTAGCCACCTCAATAGCTCGCGGCGTCAACGTCAATGTGACCCTCGCCGAGGCGATGGCTCTCGGGCACGACTGCGGTCATGGACCTGGGGGACACGCCAGCGAAGACGCGTTCGACGCGTTCGTTGCCGAGGGGTACGACCACGGACCATGGGGTGCCGACGTTGTGCTGCAGAATCTCAACCTCTGCGCCGAGACGTTGGACGGGATTCGCAACCACTCCTGGTCACGGCCGGCACCGCTGACCGTCGAGGGCCACATCGTGAGCTGGGCCGACCGGATCGCTTACTGCGCACACGATCTGGAAGACGCGATTCATGCCGGAATCGTCGCTGCAGATGATCTTCCCGCCGGCATCGTCGAGGTGTGCGGGCGAACCCGACGAGAGCAGCTGAACACCTTCGTTCGCGCGGTCGTGAGGGCCGTTGAGGAGCATGGTGAAGTCGGCATGCCGGCCGAAGAAGCCGCCGCTCTTGCGACGCTGCGGGCGTTCAACTATGAGCGCATCTACGTGCGACCTGCCTCCGTGGCTCAATCTCGTGCGGTCATTGACGTGCTACGCGCGTTGGTGGAGTACTACAGCGAGCATCCGGAGGCGATGCCAGACGGGCTTGACCTGCAGCCGCAATCCGACTCTGCGGTCCGGGCAGCGGTGACCTACGTGGCGGGCATGACCGACAGATACGCCTTCGACATGGCCGTACGCCACATCAGCTGGCCGGTCGAGCGGTTGCCGCGTATTTGATTGCTCCGCTCGCTGCGCTCGCTCCACAGGATCGCCGGGAAGCCGCCCGGCCAATCCAACCGGCTGCGCCAAACCGTCGTCCGAGCGGACCGGATTGTGCTGTAATCGCCCGGTGGGGGAGCGCGTACGCGGCATGAGCCGGACATCGTACGCGTGGCGGATCGCCGCAACTCTGCTCGGTGTGGGATTGCTGTTCAACGGTTCGTTGCGGATGAGTGACGATGCCTGGCCCTTCGGTCCGCTGTCCCAGTACGCGTTTTCCCCTGCCAGGGATACGACCATCGTGATCACTCGGGTTGAGGGTCTGCTCGCCGACGGACGCCGCATCGACCTCCCGTTGCGGGTCGAAACCGCAGGGATCAGCCGGGCGGAGATCGAAGCTCGGATACCGCAGATCACTGTTGACCCGTCCCTGCTGCGATCCGTCTCCGATGGCTGGACAGCCCGGCATCACCGCGAACCGGCGCTGCGGCGCGTCTGGCTGGTCCAAGATCAGATCGGCCTCGTCGACGGCCGTCTCGGTCGCACCCGACTCGTTGAGCTTGCCACCTGGGAGCTGCCATCGTGAGAACAGTGCGTTCAGTGGTCTCCTGGTTCATGCCGGTGGTGCCTGAGTCGCGTGTCGCCATTCTGCGAACGGTGCTCTACCTGTTCGTGATCATCGATATCCATCTCTTCGTACGCGACCCCATTCCGCTCAGCAGGCATCCCGAGCTGTATCAGCCGTTGCTGATTGCGCGCATGTTTCACCTGCCACCACCCAGCGTGCCGCTGACGATCACCCTCTATTTGATCTTGGTATCCGGTTGCCTGGTGGCTGCGGCCAATGTGTTGCCGCGACTCGCAGGTGTCGTGGTGGCTGCGGCCTTCACGTGGTGGACGGCGATCGGCATGAGCTACGGGAAGGTCGATCATGATCATCTCGCGTTGGTCGTCGCATTGTGGGTGCTGCCCACGGTCGGGGTGATCGCCGAACGGTGGCGGAGTACCGAGCGCTCCGCCCAGGCTGGATGGGCGCTCAAGTGCATCCAGATTTCGGTGATCTTCACGTACTTTTTGTCCGCACTAACGAAGATCCGCAGCGGCGGCTGGAGTCTCACCAGCTGGCCCGACAGCTCGATCCTGACCTGGGCGATTGTGCGGCGACCTCACGGGCTCGGTCAGTTCCTGTTGCCCTATCCCGAGCTGCTCCATGTCATGCAGTGGTGCTCGTTCACCGCTGAGCTCACCGCGGTGGTCGTTCTGTGGTTGCGGGGCCGTGCGCTACTTGCCGCGGCGATTTTCTGGATGGGATTCCACGTTTTCACTTTGGCGATCTTGTACATCCACTTCGCGCCGACGGCGATCTGCTGGCTGGCGTTTGCTCCGCTAGAGCGCCTTGGTCCCTGGCTGCGCCGGGTCAAAGCCAGACGGGGGGAGCGCACAGGCTGGAGATCCGCCCGGCATCCGATGCCGGTTCTTCGCGATCACGCCGTAGACGGCGGCGGCTAGCGAGCGAACGAGGGGCAGGTTCATCAGCCGGCCAGCAACCGCGTACGCGCCGCCACGGAAGGTGAGCCACTTCGCAAAGGCCGCTGCTCCTCCACGGATCTCCCCGTCGGTGCCGACCCACAAAGCCTCACGTTGCGCGCGCTCCGCCGTGGTACCGAGCGCTGCCAGGTCGGTGAACTGCCAGGGCACCAGCGCTACATTCGGGCCGGGCCGGCGGTTCAGCCGTCGCGCCACCCAGTGCGCGCTGGAGGTACAGAACCCACAGTCCCCGTCGAAGATGACCAGGGGCACCTCGCGCACCTCGATTGCCACCCTTTCAACCTATCCGCCGCCTGTTTCGTTGAGACGTATGACCACTTTGCGCTGAGGGCGTCGCGTCGTCAGGACCGGAACATAAACTCCTCTGCGTGGGGGGCCGGATCAACGAGGAAGACATCGCCGCCGTACGCGATCGGGCTCGCATCGAGGAAGTGGTCGGCTCCTACGTCACTCTGCGCAGCGCCGGCGGAACGATGAAGGGCCTGTGTCCCTTCCACGACGAAAAGACTCCGAGCTTTCAGGTCACCCCGTCCCGCGGCTATTGGTATTGCTTCGGCGCCTGTGCGGAGGGCGGCGACGTAATCGACTTCATGCGCAAGATCGACAATCTCAGCTTCGTCGAAGCGGTCGAGCGACTGGCCGATCGAGTCGGCATCCAGCTGCGCTACACCGACGAGTCGGGCCCACGGGTGGAGCCTGGCGCTCGCAGCCGGCTGGCGGAGGCGCTTCGGCTGGCCGCTGACTTCTTCGCCGAGCAGCTCAGCAGCCCGGACGCCGTGGCAGCTCGGCAGTTTCTCGCCGAACGTGGCTTCGATCGTGAGGCAGCGGAGAGGTTCCAGGTGGGCTTTGCTCCAAGGGACGGCCGTGCGCTGCTGCAGCATCTTCGTGGCCGCGGATTTCGCGACGCAGAGCTGGTCTCAGCTGGCCTCGTTCGAGAGTCCGGCTGGGATTTCTTCCAGGGACGAGCGATCTGGCCGATTCGCGACTCGGGGCGGCAAGTCGTCGGGTTCGGGGCACGTCGGCTCTTCGACGATGATCGAATGCCGGCAAAGTACATCAACACTCCGGAAACGCTGCTCTACAAGAAGTCTCATGTGTTGTACGGACTCGAACTTGCTCGAATGGCGATCAGCAAGAAGAGCCAGGCAGTGGTCGTCGAGGGCTACACCGATGTGATGGCCGCTCACTTGTCGGGTGTCGATACTGCAGTCGCGTCCTGCGGCACCGCATTCGGTGATGATCATGCGCGGCTGCTGCGGCGATTGATGGGCAATCATGATGCGTTCCTTGGCGAGGTGATCTTCACCTTTGACGGCGATGAGGCCGGACAGGCAGCCGCCCTGAAGGTCTTTGCGGGTGATCAGAACTTCGTGACCCAGACGTACGTGGCCATTGAGCCCACCGGCCTGGACCCCTGCGACGTCAGACTCCAGCGCGGCGAGGCGGCCGTACGGGAGCTCGTCGCGCGGCGGGTGCCGCTGTATCGCTTCGTGATGAGCAATCTGCTCAAACAACATGATCTTGATCGTGTCGACGGCCGGCTCGCTGCGCTGAGATCGGCTGCTCCGCTGGTCGCCAGCATTAGGGACAATGCCCTGGTCGCCGGGTATGCCCGCGAACTGGCCGGTTTGCTTGGCATGGACGTCGAAGAGGTACGCGCTGAGGTGATGCGGGCCGCGGCGCGGTCGGGCCGCCGACAGGTCGCCGGAAGGCCGCCGCACGCCGGTGCACGAGCCGGATCGGAGCACGAGGGAGGCCCCGCACTTCCGCTGCTACCCAGTCCCGGCGATCGTCTGCTCACTACCGAACGGCAGACCGCCAAGCTGCTCATTCAAAATCCGAACCTTTTCCCCGACGCGTGGGACGGACTCACCACAGCCGACTTCACCCACCCGGCGTACGCCGCGGTTTTCACCGCTGTTGAGAAGGCGAGCGTCGAGGTCGGAGGTGCGGGCGTGACGCCGGGCACGGAGTGGGTGCATCAGGTCTCGGAAGCTTGTGAGGCCGACGAAATCCGCTCGCTGGTTGCCTCACTGGCGGTCGAGCCGCTCCCGGTGCACGGCGAGGTGACCGTACGGTATGTGGTCGCCAACTCGGCGGCGCTCCAGCTGCTGACGGTGATGCGTACGATTGCGGCGCTCAAGTCGAAGTTGCAACGCACCAATCCCGTCGAGGAGCAGCACAAGTACAACCACATGTTCTCGGAGTTGGTCGTCCTCGAGGCACGTCGCAAGGCGCTGCATACCCGGAGTATTGGCGCCGAAGACTGAGCGCCCTCCGCGCGGGCAGAATCCAACTGGTTATCCACAGATTTGCCGCAACTAGGTGTTGCGACGGGCACTGATTGCCGCACAGTGTCGGGATGACCGAGCCCTTCGACACTGAATTCAGCGAACCGCAACTGACTTCCGCGGAGGTTGTCGCGCTGCAGCGGGCGATCGAGGCGGGCCTGCTGGCCCTCGACGCTCGCCTGTCAGGCATCGGATTCGCCGACGCGACCGATCACGAACTGAAACTGCTGGAGGCCGCTGGAGAGCGCGCACGAGAACGGTTCATCCGAGCCAACCTCGGCCTGGTCGGAATGATCAGTCGCCAGTACGCGGCGCGCCGCCAGCTACCAGACGCGGAGCTGTTCCAGGAGGGATGCGTCGGGCTGATCACCGCTGTGCAGCGGTTTGATCATGTTCGCGGTTACCGGTTCTCGACGTATGCGCTGTTCTGGATCCGCGCCTTCGTTGGTGCGGCGAGCGCCAAACTTCTCGGAGCGATGAACCTGCCGACGAGCCGGGCTGAGCAACTGCGCGCTGCGCGCGGACTGGAGGTCGAGCTCAGTCAGGGTTTAGGCCGACTTCCGACCGTAGAAGAGATGGCCGACGCGCTGGGCCGCAGCGAAAGCTGGACAGCAGGTTTGCTGGCTCATCAGCGGCCACGATCGCTGGACTTGATCGACGCCGAAACGCTCGATCGACTGCAGGCCGGTGACGAGCTGGACGGCGTGCTGGCGGATCGGCAGTCCGTGAGGGAACTGCTGCTCCGGCTGAGTGATCTTGATCGCCGGGTCGTGGAGTTGCGGCTCGGGTTTACGACTGGTAAGCCGCTGTCCTACGTCGACACCGCTCGAGCGCTGCAGATCTCGGTCACCCGCGTGCGCCGTCTGGAGGCGCGGGCTCTGGAGACGCTCCGCGGATGGTGTCCGCAGCAGGCGTCCGCTCTTCTCTGAAGCGGTCGAGCACAATGGCGGCGTGGCAAGTGACAAGGAACGAAGTTCGCCATGGTGGTCGCGAAGCCGCGGCCTCCCCAAGACGGCTTATGACTCGTGGCGATCCTCGCTGGCTGCGCACGGCAACTCAGCTACCCGAATCCTCGCTTGGGCAGAAACCTCTTCCGGGTTCTGCATTGCGGCGCCCGCCACTTTCTCCTACGGCGACGAGCGGGCTTGGCAACATCTCGGCTGGCATGAGATCGAGCGCGGCAGCTGGAACGCTGAGCTGAACAAGCTCAGCTGGGTACGCTACGCCCCGGCGGGGGAGATTCCATCTCGCGGCGTCCTCGAGCTGACCGAGCCTGGTCGACTGCCCGATCTGTTCCGTGAACGAGTCTCGGCGACGATCGCGGTCGAGAGATTTGTCCCGCTAGCTGGAGAGCGGGGAGTGATCATTGCGGCTCGTCGAGATCTGGGCCGCAGCTCGGTTGAGTGGCACAGCACGCTTACCCGAGGACTGAGTTGGCAGACTGACGGCGTACGAGCCGCCGTTGATCAAGCGATGGAGCAAGTCAAAGCGGAATACGACGTAGGCTGACCTGGCTGCTAATCTACGTAGCCGCGTGGTTGTCAGTCCCCTGTAGCTCAATTGGCAGAGCATTCGGCTGTTAACCGAAGGGTTGTTGGTTCGAGTCCAACCGGGGGAGCTTGACTAGGGCTTTTGCCCTTTCGAGGTATTGCTGCCTCCTGTTTACCTCCGTTTTTCCGATCGGAACCCGTAGGTGTGCCGGTTCCCGTCCGATGTGGCGGGGACCGACCCACGCAATCAACGCAGCTTTAACTGTCATCGCCTAAGGAGCGATCATCTTTTCCCGCACCACTTTCAACATCGGCGTCCTCGGGGCCGGCCAGATCGCGCAGGCGGCGCACTTTCCTGCGGCACGCAAGGCTAAGACCGCGCAGCTGTATGCGATCTGCGACGCCGCCGACGACCTGCGCGAGCGGATGGCCGCCGTCCACCAGCCGTCCACCACGTTCGCCGATTACGACGCCATGCTTGCCGATGACAACGTCGACGCCGTGATCATCGCCGTCGCCGATCAGTTTCATGTCCCCCTGGCGATCAAGGCCCTCGACGCCGGCAAACACGTGCTGGTCGAGAAGCCGATGGCCACCACCGTCGAGGATGCCGAGGCCCTGCTGGAGGCGGCTGAGACTTCCGATCGGGTCGTACTGGTCGGCCACGAGAAGCGCTACGACCCCGGCGTCGCGTTCGCACATGACTTCATCCGCGACGAGATCGGCGAACTGATCGGGCTGAAACACTGGTACTGCGACTCCACCTATCGCTACAGCGTCACCGACACCCTGCAGCCGATCATCGAGTCCAGCTCAGCCGCCCGCCGGCCGCCCGGCGACCCGAAGGCCGACCGGCAGCGCTACCTCGTCCTCGGCCACGGCAGCCATATGCTCGACACCGCCCGGTACCTCGGCGGACCCTTGGAGGCGATCCGGGCTCGACTGTCGACCAAGGCTGACACGCATTGCTGGTTCCTAGAGGTCGCCTACGCGAACGGCTGTCTCGGTCAACTCGATCTCACCGTCGCGATCCGGATGGACTGGTGGGAGGGCTTCCAGGTCTACGGCAGCCAGGGCAGCGTGATCGGCAAGCTGTTCAACCCGTGGCACCTCCGCGCCGCGGAGGTGCAGGCCTTCTCTGTCAAAGACGGCCAGTATCACCAGCCCATCGGCGCCGATGCAGGAGTGTTCCGCCTCCAGATCGAGGACCTCGTCAACGCCGCCACCACCGGCGCCACCCCCCGGGGTGCGACGGCCGAAGACGGGCTCGCCTCCGTACGCGCCATGGTCGCCCTCGCCAAGTCAGTGACCACCGGCGACTGGGTCAAGCTCGACGACGTGACCGGAGGGCTGGTGTGATGCAACTCGGAATCTTCGCCAAGACCTTCGACCGGCCCGACGTCGCCTCCTGCCTCCAGGCCGTCGCCGAGGCCGGCATACCCGCCGTCCAGTTCAACCTGTCCGTCGCGGGCATCCCCACCATTCCGCACGAGCCCGTACCGCGAGAGATCGTCAAGGACATCCGGTCAGCTGCCGATCAGGCCGGTGTCGCACTTGCCGCGATCTCCGGCACCTTCAACGCCGCCCACCCGGACCCGGCGCTGCGGCAGAACCACCTGGCCCGGTTCCCGCACCTGTGCGCAGTCGCCCGAGACTTGCAGATCCGCATCATCACTCTCAGCAGCGGGTCCCGTGACCCCGACGACATGTGGCGCTGGCATGCCGACAACACCACCCCGCAGGCGTGGTCTGACTCTCGCACCACGCTCCATGCTCTGGCTGAGCTCGCCGAGGATCACGGCCTCACACTCGCCGTCGAGCCCGAACACAGCAACGTCGTCGCCACCGCCGACCAGGCGATCACCATGCTCGACCAGATCGGCTCGCCCGCCCTCAAGCTCGTCTACGACGCGGCCAACCTGCTCGACCCTGACGGCTACGACCCAGGTACCGCCGCTGCAGTGATCACCGGCGACATCGCCACCCTGGGACCGCACATCGCGCTCGGGCACGCCAAAGAACTCGTCGCCAAACGGGCACCAGTTGGGCCCGGCGAAGGGTTGCTGCCCTGGCGCCTGATCGTGCAGAAGCTGCACGAGGCAGGGTTCGACGGCGCACTCGTCATCCACGGCCTGCCGGAAACCAGCGTCCCGCTCGCCGTGAGCACGCTCGACACAGCGCTCGCCGCGGCCGCAATCGGGTGAGCGCACCCTCAACGACGGGCCGTCTCCCGACCGGCGGAGCTAGCCTGATCTACCGAGCTGGGCGCCGGCGTCACCCCAACTGCGACTCAGCCGGCCGCTTGCGCCGATTTGCCGTTCAAGCTCTCCAGATCGTCGAGGAACGTGCTCGCCCATCTGTCGATGTCGTTCTCGAAGACCTGGCGGCGCATCACTTTCATGCGGCGAGCCTTGTTACGTGGCGAATCGTTGATGGCCTCCTCAAGGCGATCCTTGAGGCCATTGATGTCGTGCGGATTGACCAGGTACGCCTGGCGCAGCTCCCGCGCCGCACCGGTGAACTCACTGAGCACGAGCGCACCGTCGTCTTGCTGACGGCACGCGACATACTCCTTGGCCACCAGGTTCATGCCGTCACGTAACGGGGTCACCACCATCACATCGGCCGCCCGGTAGATCCCAGCGATTTCGACGCGCGGATAGGAAGTGTTGAGGTAGATGATCGGCGGCCTGCCGATCCGCTGCACGTCGGCGTTGATGCGGCCCACCAGCCGGTCGATGTCGTCCCTGAGCTGCCGGTAGAGATCCACTCGCTCTCGAGAGGGAATGGCCAGCTGAAGGAGCACGGCGTCGTCTGGGTCGATCCGTCCTTCCGCAATCAGCTCACCGAAAGCCTGGATCCGCTCGATGATGCCCTTCGTGTAGTCCAGGCGGTCCACGCCGAGCAACATGACCCGGGGGTCGCCAAGTTCATGCCGCACATCCGCCGCACGCTCGGCGGCCGGGTCACTGGCAGCCAGTTCGTGAAGTGCCTTGGCGTCGATTGCAATGGGATAGGAACGGGCGAGTACCTGACGACCGTTCGGCAGCCGGATCCGATCCCGCTGGGTTTCCAGACCGAGGCGTTGCCGTACGAGCCGAACAAAGTTCTGAGCTCCACCGGGAAGCTGGAATCCGACCAGATCCGCGCCCAGTAGACCTTCCAGGATTTGCTGCCGCCACGGCAGTTGGACATACAGCTCGGTGGGTGGGAAAGGAATGTGCAGGAAGAACCCGATTCTGAGATCGGGCCGCTGTCGGCGCAGCATCTGTGGGACTAGCTGCAGTTGGTAGTCCTGAACCCAAACAACGGCTTCGTACGCGGCCGCCTTCGCCGTGTAGTCGGCAAATCGCTGATTGACTGCGACGTAGGTGTCCCACCATTCCCGGTGGAACTGCGGCGTAGCGATGGCGTCGTGATAAAGCGGCCACAGCGTCGCATTGGAAAAGCCTTCGTAGTACTCCGCGACGTCTGATGACGAGAGCGGGACCGGCACGAGCGCGAGGCCGTCGTCCTCGAACGGTTCAAGCTCCTCATCGGCAGCTCCATGCCAGCCAACCCACGCGCCCCGGCGCTTGTGCATGATCGGATCGAAAGCCGTAACGAGCCCGCCGGGTGAGGGTCGCCAATCGGCCGTGCCATCAGGACCTTCCACACGGTCAACCGGGAGCCTGTTCGCTACCACGACGAAGGAGGCCGGATCGAGCTGCCATTCTTCGTGTTCCGGACTCATGAACGTCGTGACCTCCCTACGGCGTTGTCCTTGACCTTAGTGGCACCCTGCGTCCACCGCCTAGCGAGCACCTGGCGCGACAAGATAGGCACGAATGGTGGCGCACCCGGATTGGACCACCCGTTACCCGCGGTATGGCTCCCCGACACGATGTCTGGAAGGCTCGGCACATGAGCCTTCCCGAACCCCTGACGGCCAGCGGGGCCAAGGCTCTTGAGGCGATCATAGATTCGCCGTCCGACACACTGCTCGCGACGGATTTCGACGGCACCCTTGCGCCGATCGTTGACGATCCCGAGCAGGCGTACGCAGATCCGGATGCTGTGGCCGCACTCGGCCGGCTCGGGCATCGCATCGGCGCGGTAGTGGTCATCACTGGCCGCCCGGCGCGTACGGCAGTTCGCCTCGGCGGCTTTCAGAGGGTGGACGGCTTGAAGTCGATGATCGTGCTCGGTCAGTACGGGTTTGAACGGTGGAACGCAGCCGAGGATGCCTATCTGCTGCCGCCTAATCCGCCCGAGATCACGGCCGTCGCTCGTGAACTGCCGGCGATCGTAAAGTCACTTGATCTTGCCGAGGTCAAGATCGAGAACAAGGGCCGGGCTGTCGCGATCCATACCCGCCTGATGCCCAATCCTCGTGCCGCGTTTACGACACTCTCTGCACCGCTGCACGAGCTGGCGGCTAGACACAGATTGGTCGTCGAGCAAGGCAAGAGCGTCTGGGAGATCCGAGCGCCAGGCGTTGACAAGGGTGGCGCGCTGCGAGCCATCATTAGCGAGACCGGCGCCCGTCAGGTGATCTTCGCCGGTGATGATCTTGGTGATCTAGCTGCCTTCCATGCGGTCCGAGATCTTGAGAAGACAGGCCTAGCTGGCCTGCTCATCTGCTCCAGCTCGGACGAGGAGGATGCCCTGACGAAGTTGTCCGATGTGGTTGTCGACGGACCACGAGGCTTGGCCGGCTGGCTGACTGAGCTGGCCGCACGACTTGGCGCCGATACCTCGTGACCGGTCCGGCTCCAGCCTCAAGCTCAACCACTGGCGGCCTCGTGGAGGACGCGCCTGAGCAACGGCGGACTCTCACGGTTTTGCTTCTCGCACAGATCTTGAGCGGCGCCGGCCTCGCCGCCGGCATAACGGTCGGTGCCCTGCTGGCAGAGCAGCTGTTGGGCTCCAGTCGCCTGTCGGGCCTCCCCACCGTTTTCTTTACGATCGGCTCGGCTGCGGCCGCACTCGGCTTGGGCCGGGTCAGCCAGCGCTTCGGCCGCCGGACAGGACTGAGCATCGGCTATCTCACGGGCGCCGTCGGCAGCATCGGAGTCGTACTCGCGGCCAGCATCGGCAACATCGTGCTGCTCTTTGCCTCGCTGCTGGTGTACGGCGCTGGAGCCGCCACCAATCTGCAGGCCCGCTATGCGGGCGCGGACCTGGCGGCACCATCACGCCGTGGTCGGGCGGTCAGCATTGTGCTGCTCGCGACCGCAGTTGGCGCGATCCTTGGCCCCAATCTGGTGAAGGCAACGGGCACTGTGGCCGCAAGCTTCGGAGTTCCAACCCTGGTGGGCCCGTTCATGCTTGCTGCTCTCTCCTACGTCGCCGGTGCAACCGTGCTGTGGCTCCTGCTGCGACCGGATCCACTGCTGCTGGCGCAGCGCAGGGCTGCCGCTGTGTCGTCGCTAGGGCATGGAGTGACAAGCCCAAGATCAAACTCAGCAGTCGCCACTGAGTCTCGGCGTACCTGGTCGTGGGCCCTGGCGAGTGGTGCCGGAATCATGATCCTCACGCAGTTGATCATGGTCGCGATTATGACGATCACTCCAATCCACATCGAGCATCATGGCCACGGCATCGGCGTTACTGGCATCGTCATCGGTGCTCACGTGGCCGGCATGTTTCTGCCGTCGCCGTTCTCCGGGTGGCTCGTCGATCGCTTCGGCTACCTGGCAATCTCGGTCTCAGCGGGCATCACCTTGCTCGCAGCTGGGCTGATCCCTGCGTGGGCGCCAGTCGACTCAGTAGTGACCCTGGTGCTTGCCCTTGTCCTCTTGGGCGTCGGATGGAACCTGGGCCTGGTCAGCGGCACCACCCTAGTGACCGCTGCGGCACCGCTGGAGAGTCGTGCTCGCACCCAAGGCGTCGTGGATCTGGGCATCGCACTCGCTGGGGCCGGCGCCGGGCTGAGCGCCGGGCTGATCTTCGCAGCATCGAACTTCGCCACGCTCACCGTGGTGGGCGGCCTGCTCGCCTTATTGATCATTCCAATTGCAGCGGTCGCGCGGACCAACGTGGCAACGCCGACATGAAATGCGCGCTGCTAGATCTGGTTGATAGAGCGTCGTTCCGCACAAGGCCACAAAAGATGGCCTTGAAGGCTGTTTCGGCCTGGATTTGTGGCTCTGTGCGGAGAAACGGACGGTTTTGGCCGTCTTGAGCTGACCTACTGCCGACCCAGGGAATTCTGCGGGCCTGCGCTGTTGTTGCATTGGGTCATGAAGAAGATCGGGTTCCTGTCCTTCGGTCACTGGACGGCGTCGCCACAGTCTCAGACGCGCTCGGCGTCGGACGCGCTGGTGCAGTCAATTGATCTTGCAGTTGCCGCGGAGGAGCTGGGAGCCGACGGCGCCTACTTTCGAGTGCATCACTTCGCACGCCAGCTGTCCTCGCCTTTCCCGCTGCTTGCCGCGATTGGTGCTCGTACGAGCCGGATCGAGATCGGAACCGGCGTTATCGACATGCGTTATGAGAATCCGCTCTACATGGCTGAGGATGCCGGTGCGGCGGATCTGATCTCTGGCGGTCGACTTCAGCTGGGCATCAGCCGAGGATCTCCAGAGCAGGTGGTGGACGGGTTCCAATACTTCGGCTACGTCCCTGCCGAGGGCTCCGATCATGCCGCCATGGCCCGGGAGCACACCGCAGTGTTCCTCGAGGTGATCAAGGGCGAGGGTTTCGCGCAGCCGAGCCCCAGACCGATGTTTCCCAACCCACCGGGTCTGTTGAGGATTGAGCCGCACTCACCTGGACTTCGGGATCGCATCTGGTGGGGAGCCGGAACTCGCCGAACCGCCGAATGGGTAGGAGAGCAGGGCATGAATCTGATGAGCTCGACCCTGCTCACTGAAGACACCGGCGTGCCGTTCCACAAGTTGCAGGCCGAGCAGATTCAACTGTTCCGTGAGGCGTGGCAGGCCGCCGGCCATGCGAGGGAGCCGCGCGTCTCGGTCAGTCGCAGCGTCTTCCCCGTCGTCAGCGACCTGGATAGGGCGTATTTCGGCGACGCGGCCGACAGCCAGGATCACGTCGGTTACCTGGACGGTGGGCTGGCTCGGTTCGGAAAGACCTACGCCGGCGAACCTGATCAGCTCGTCAAGGAACTGGTCGATGATGAAGCCATTGCAGCGGCGGACACGCTGTTGCTGACGGTTCCCAACCAGCTCGGCGTGGATTACAACGCGCACCTTATCGACAGTGTGGTGCGCTACCTCGCGCCGGAGCTTGACTGGCGCTAACCCGGCACACCGGCTGAGCTAGCCCATGCCGAGGTTCTTGCTGATCACATCCACCACAGCGGCCGCAATGAGCTGATGCCCGGCCACGTTCGGGTGGTCGCCGTCGCTGGCCAAGTAACGGGTCTCGTCCGAGTCATAGTCCGGGCCCTTGAACGCCGCGCGCAGGTCGACGTAACCGGAGTCGGTACCGGCGGCTGTCTGTCTGACAACTGTGTTGATCTTGTCCGTTACGTCGGCCGCCGCGTCAACGTAATTCGGCCCCTCATCAGTGGCGTACCGACCGCCAAGCCATACGCTCCAGTAGTCCAACAAGATCAACAGGACTGGGCGCCCCTCGGTCAGCTCGTGGACGCGGGCGACGATCTTGGCGAGGTTGCGTTGCGTAGCGGTGATCATGGGCTGGTAGCAGCCCACGGAGGTACTGCAGGACCCGCTGTACCCGACGTCGTTGGCCCCTACTTCGATCTCGACGACATCAGCGTTCGCCACGTCAGAGACGACATCTGCATCTGCGCTCAGCTGCCTCAGCACGTCCGCGCTGGTGAATCCACCGACCGCGTCGTTAGTTGCCTTGACCTCTCGGGTGTGCGGCACGTTCAAGGCCGACGCGCTCAACTCCGGATAGGGAGTGCATCCGCAGCGGGTGCCACGTGGCACCGAGTCGCCCAGTGCAACGACTGACCAGACTTCCTGATGCGTCGAGCTGCCTGGAGCCGGACTGGCCGCGCAACCAGTGACCAAGAGGGCGCACGCGAGTGCAGCCGCTGCTTGTCGTACGAACCGATGTCCCCGCATCACACGCAGATGCTAGGCGGCCAGCCCACCTGATGAGCGGCGACCAGGCTCCAAGTCTCCGCTGTCGCGCACGATTGCCACCGCGTGGGCGAAGCCCAGAGTCGCCGCCTCGGCCAAAACCACGGGCCAAAGGCTGGCCAGGTTGGGCTGACGCAGCATGCGGTCCGATGCGCCGCGCGATCAAGGCAGCCAGAGGGGACAACTGGCATAACAGCCGGTCTATTTCGGCTAGCGCCATTTGCTTTGTGTGATCTGCATCGTAGGGGCGGTCCCGACTCCTTGGACACCCATGATTCGCCAAGAGGCGAGTCGACGTTCGACTTCGGCTTACGGCGTTGCGCTGTATCAATGGACCGATGCGGTCCGCGATCAGCCGGTCCACCATGAGTCATGTCAGCAGCGTGGTGGAAGCCGAGCAATTCAACCTGGAAGTTCGCCAAATTTCTCCGGCGGCTCACCCACAATCTCCCACGGCCCTAAAATCCTAGACCGTCCTGACGAATGGATTTTGATCTTGCATGTTCAGCTTCCGATGGCGCCTGAGTGGGTTCATTAACTGAAAGATCGATACAGCAAAAGCGGATGCGCGTGTGTAATCCGCGAGTGTCAATCATGATCACGATGTTCGAATCAACCAGACGCTCGAGACAGCGCAGAGGAGGGCCTCGTGATCATGCCTGCCGCCCTACGCCTGGGAACAGTTGCCGGGCCACTCAAGACCATCGGTGGTCTACCAGTGGCGGGTCGCCAGGCGTATGGCAACAGCGGCAATCCAGGCGAAGAGGATGATGATCGCCATCAGGAATGAGGCGTTACCCCACGGCAAGAACAGGAAGACGACGAAGAGCGCAGTGGCCGCCACCGAAGCGACGGCCAGTGGTCGCCAGCTGGCATCCCTCCGCACGGCGAGGGCCATCGTCAACGGTGCGAGCACGCCCATCGCAATGATCAACAGAAACGCGATTCCGTGCACCCAGCCGTGCCACGTGTTGGGATTACCGCCGCTCAGCATCGGCACATCAACTCGAAACGAGGCCAACATCAGCGACGCCCCAAGCAGTCCAAGCAGCACAACCGCGAAACCACTCGCCCGCCGGTGCGGCAGCTGCCGGCCCAGAGCTACGGCGATACCCGAGACAGCGTCAACGCGCGATCGTGGCGGCTGGCTAACGAGGCAGACTTCGGTCGGCGGTCACCTTGCAAGACTCGTCATGCGCGAGGGATACGATCCTGCCTTGCCTGGGCTCCGACGCCCGCTCCAGGTGAGAGCTCACTGATGATCTAATGACGAGGGCGTGGTGAACTTTACGACGACATATGCCAGTGCTGCGGCCTTGCCCCAAACCGGACTGCCCGCCCACTGAGAATGCTCAAAAAGACGTGCCGGAGTCCGAAGAGGGCTGCCGGTGCCGAGTCGGCTTACTTCACGACTGATGAGGTTGGGGCGTTGCCTTGCGCTTCTAAGGCTTGTCTGATGTCTTCTGGCGCCTGGTCCTCAGCCCCTGCAAGGGTTATCTGAACTGGGTGCAGATCTTGAAGCTCAGGGTTTTGAGCGAGGCGCATGAGCCTCGAGATGTTCTGTTTGATCAGGAGATCGGTCAGGCGTCCTCGAATGATTTCGGCTCGGTGCCCCTGGCGCACCATTTCGGCGTCACGGCGGGCTCTGTGCCAGCCCGTTACGAGGCGCGGTAGCCACCCACCGATTCGCTCCGGATCCCGCAAGAAGGCACACAAGAGATGGAGGGCGTAGATGACCACTCCCGTTCTACCAGCGACGGCGAGAGTGATCTCGAGAGCAGAGTTGAGCTCTATGCGCTCGAAGGTCAGTTGGGGCGCTCGGAGAACAGTCAACTCACGTTCGGCCAGGTCACCAATCGTCTCCTCGACGGATGGTGGCTCGCCGTGTACCGGGTCGAGAGCCCGATACCAATGCTGCCAGTCCGGATCTCTCGCAAGGTGGATAGTCGGCTCTTCGAGCAGCCGGAGAATCTTTGCAACCCGAGCCTCGGGATCCTCATCCTGGTGCGTGCATAAGGTCGCGAGGACGAGGAGGTGGGGCCATGCTGCGTGAATAGCGGCGAAATGCCAGCCCAGCATCGCAACCTCGTACACGGTTTCCGGGTAGACGGCATGCAGCGTAGGGTTCGCTTCTTCAGCCGTCGTGCCCATGTCACACGCCCCGTTCTCAGGTTGCGGTCAGTGTCTCAACAGGGCGCAATCAGTACGTCGGCGGGTGTCGGGGTTACCGCTTTGTCATCGATCACGCTTCCCTGGCTGGACGAAGATCATCTGCCTTGACCCATTTCTGATGGCCGTCGGGACCGCGTACACGGCCCACCACTCACGCCGCTCATTGAGCGACCAATCGAGCGTGCTCCTGCTGTCCATGTCGCTGACTCGACCTCGATAGGCGGGTTCATCGCGGCGATCCGCTTCGCCGTACTGATCGGGTCGAGGTCCCACACGTCCCGTTTGAATATTGGGGTACATGAGTTCGATCGCAACGGAAGAGGACCACGCTGTGAACTCGAAGCTTGGCCCTCTTGACGTGTCACGACCATCAGCGCGTAGATAGAACTTGGGCCCGCAACAGGGGGAGAGGCTCCAGCTAGCCGGCGGCTCAAGACCCGGACCTAGCTGGAGTCTCCTGCTGAACCTACCCGTTTGTTGGCGTCGGTCATTCTGCGAGCACCGTTGCTCGGCACGGTCATGATCACGCGTTCGTGGGCTCGACCCTTACCGCGAGACGATCTGCGTCCAATCCCGACCACTCGCACGCTCAGCGCGTCGATGAAGCTTGCTCACCGGGTGGGGAATCTCACCCCTAGGGGTGGTTATCTCGGCTGACCTAAGGAGAAAAATTGACCCTAGTCCCGGCGAGACGCAACAACAAGCCCACCCTCTGTGCCCGCTGGGGCCAAACAACTGGCAACACGCGTGAGGACATACCTCACCTTGAGAGGAGCGTGACATGACTACTTGGGACCCGTGGAGCTACCGCGAACAATCGGGCATGGCAGCGCAGGGCAGCGCCAACCTCGTCGGTTACGACGTAGAGGCTACCGACGGCAGCATTGGCAAAGTCGATGAGGCGACCAATGAGGTCGGATCCAGCTACATCGTGGTCGATACGGGGCCGTGGATCTTCGGCAAGAAGGTGCTTCTGCCGGCCGGCACCGTCGATCGGGCCGACACCAACAGCGGGAAGCTCTACGTCGATCTGACAAAGGACCAGATTAAGGATTCCCCCGAGTTTGACCAGAGCAGCTACAACCAACCGGCCTACCGCAACAGAGTCGGGGATTACTACGGGCGCTACTACACCAGGTAGTGATCATCCCTCCGCGACAGACTTAAAAACCTGGCCCGGCCGTGCAGACATGCCGGCCAGGCCAGGGGGGATCCATTAGTGAGAGCAGATTCCGCTTAGCATCAAAGTAACCAAACTCGACGCCGGGTCGCATCACCGCGGCCAGACTGCTACTCCGTGGCGGCGACTCCGCCTCAGCGAGTCCTTGCGGGTCACCACGGGGTGGTCGCGGCCTGCACCATGCAGCCCGTGCAGACCGCGCACCCTTTGCTTTTGCGGTTTCTCGCCATTCGCCATCGCTGGTGCTCTCGACATTCAGTGCAAACACAGCCGCGGACATAAGCGGCGTTAGTTCCATGCTTGAGGTCGTCCCGGCTGTCGCCGTCAGGGCTGCCTCAAGCACTGCCGACCACTCCCGGTCCTGCTGTTGGAGCGCTATGCAGGACAAAACTCCCTGTATTTACGCTCAAGTAGGGCGGGTGGGACTCGAACCCACGGCCAAGGGATTATGAGTCCCCTGCTCTAACCGGCTGAGCTACCGCCCCTCGCATTTTTCAGCCGAGGCTGATGATAGCCACGCTGCCGTCCGACTGATATCGATAGAGTCGCCGCAGCCTACCGACACGTTGACCGCCAGGAGGATCTGTGTCCGATCTCATCCCTGCCGAGTTTGAGGTACTGGATTCGCGGTTCGCCGGAATCGGAGGTGACCGCTCGGTTGCGCGGCTCTTCTCTGGTGGGCGATGGCTGGAGGGACCGGCGTATCACCCGGCTGGCCGATTCGTGCTGTTCAGCGACATCCCCAATGATCGGGTGCTCCGCTATGACGAGGTGAGCGAGCGTACTGACGTCTTCCTCACACCGGCTGGCTTTAGCAACGGCCGCACTGTTGATCGGCAGGGCCGGTTCGTGACGTGTGAGCATGGCGAGCGTCGGGTTACTCGGATAGAGCATGACGGCTCCGTTACGGTGCTCGCGGCCGCCTATCAGGGACACCGGCTCAATAGCCCGAACGATGTCGTTGAGCATTCCGATGGATCGATCTGGTTCACCGATCCGAGCTACGGCATCCACACTGATTATGAGGGCCATGAGGCGTCATCCGAGATCAATTCGCGCAACGTCTACCGTATTGATCAAGACGGCAGCGACCTGACCGCGGTCGTCGACGACTTCGCTCAGCCCAACGGCCTGGCCTTCTCATCCGACGAACGCCGGCTGTTCATCGTCGACAGCCAGCGCAATCACATCAGGGTCTTTGATGTTGATCATGGAAAGCTGAGGGGCGGTGACGTGTTCTGCGCCGATGATCAGGGCTACGACGGCATACGATTTGACCATCTCGGTCGGCTGTGGGGAGCAGCTCATGATGGATTGCATTGCTACGACCCGGACGGCACCTTGATCGGCAAACTTCGGCTGCCGGAGATCACGTCCAATCTCACCTTCGGCGGTCGCCAGCGCAACCACCTCTATATCACCGCGACGCGTTCGCTTTACAGTCTCCGGGTCAACTTCAGATCTGTCCGCTATCCAAGTTGATCTTTCAATTTCCCTGTAATGGCTCGCATCTCAGCGCTGAGTCGGTGCTTGCCGGTCGAGTCATGAGCAGTAGAGTCGACGTTGCTGCATTGTGCAGAAAGGGCCTTCAGGGGGAAAGAGCTGTTTGTGCTGCACTCGTTGGCTCGCACGGTAAAAGGCCGTGGGCTAACGACCCCGTCCGAGACGCGGCTGCTCGGCGCCGTCATCGTGGGCATCGTCGCGTTCATTTTCATTTCTACGTTGATCAATCCTCCGCACTGGCTGCACGTGGCCGCTCTCTTCGGGCACCTCATTTTTCTTGTTATCGGCTTTGGTTCGGTGCTTGCTGTCGACTGGTACGGGTTGCTCTCGCTATTTGGCTGGACGACGATCGGCGACGTTCTGCTCGTCGCTTCCCGCATGACACCGATGATCTGGATTGGACTCACCGGCCTGACCCTTACTGGCGCGCTTCTTCAGCCGCAGCTCAGTTCATGGTGGGTGGTGGTCAAGCTCTGCTGCGTGGTTGGCGTGGGAATTGTGGGGGTGCTGGCCTTAGCCACGACAAGAACCCTAGAGCGTCAAATGCCGACTCCTGCACGGCCACTGGTGGAGCGGGGCATGGTCCTCGCCGGTGCCTCCCAGATGTTTTGGTGGACAGCAGTGATCATCGGCTTCATCACCAATCAGCTCGCACACTGAGCAGCTGAGTACGCTCGATCTTGATCAACTAGACGACTCGATGATCAATATCCAAAGATCACAGCTTGATCATCGATGCGCGGCAACCGACCTCCGGCCACCACGAGCGAAGATCGTCAAGACCCGAGGCCGTGCGATGACGATTGCTGCGATGACCAAGAGCAAACCAGCGACGGCCGTGATCGAGGCAAGCACGTGTTGCGACCACGTCCACTGCAGTTCGACATCTGCGCCATTGGGCAAGTCCGTGAACGGCGCGACCGCCACCCAGCCGACGAAGAACCAACCCAGCGCGAGATAGGGGATCGGGAGGCGACGGGGACCGATTGGCCGTCGCTCGATCAGGCTCATGGCTAGCGGTATCACCCAGACGAAGTGGTGTAACCACGACACCGGGGAGGCCAGCAGACCGGCGACGCCACATAGGTTGACCGCCAATCGAACATCGCCGAGCCGGTGCCAGAGCATGGCAGCCCAGAGGCCGGCTACCGCGACTGCAGCCGACAGCAGAAGTCCCGCAATCGCGGGAGCCTGGCCAAGTCCGAAGAGCCGTACGATGTCGGCCATCACCGACTGATTGGTGTAGTAGATGATGCTGTGCCCAAGCCCGGTGTCACCATGTGCCAGCCTGATCCAAAACTCATAAGACGCCGCTGGCACGATCGCAAAGCTGATCAACGTGACGACCATGCCGGTGATCACCGCAACCCAAAAGGCCCGGAATTTCCGCACCAGAAGCAGGTACACCACAAAGATCGCCGGAGTGAGCTTGATCGCCGTGGCAACACCGGTCAGCATCCCTTCCGGCAACAGTCGGCGGGAAAACACGCGCGGTCCGGGGACGAGGTCCAAAACGATCAACGCGACTAGGAAGATCCCTAGCTGGCCGAAAGCGAACGTCTGGACAACGGGCTCAACCAGATAAACGGCCGCAGTGCTGACCACGCTGAGCCCCCAGCCCTTGAGGCCGAATCGGTGCAACACCGCTACCAGCGCAACCGCGCCGGCTGCGGTCCAGCCGATCTGCACAACGGTTGTCGGCAGCACAGCCAGAGGCACCGCCAAGATGGCTGCAAAAGGTGGATACAAGAACTGCAGTGAGCCGGGAAGATCGTAAAAGTCGCCGCCTGCAAGGAGGACCGAGCCGGCCTGTCGATAGACGCCAAGATCGACCATGTCCGGATGCCAAGGGATGAATGTGCCGCCGGGAAACGTGATCGCGCCGACGTACAGCGCAAGAAGTACGGGAGGCAGACAAATACCGATCCCACGCGCTAGCCGAATCCAGAAACTGTGATGGGCGGCTGGAGCGGACGCCGTAATCGCGCTAGCCGGGGACATCGGGAATCTGGTCGATGTGCCCGACACTAGAGCCTATTCGGGCTTTGGCTTGTCGCCGGGGATCCGGTTGCCGATTCTGTGGGCTGGCCGCCGCCAGATTCCGTACCTGATGGTCCGGGCGATCCGGTGGACGGCGACCCCGACGGTCCTGGCGACTGCGGAGACCCCGACTGCGGAGATCCAGATTGCGGCGAACCCGACTGTGGGGGTCCAGATTGGGCAGAACTGCCCGTTGGCGGAGGCGGTGACTGGGGTGGCTGATTGCGGAAGATCAAGATCGCGATCAGTACGGCGAGGGCGGCAAGCAGCACCATGAGAAGCCACGAAACCAAGATCGTTCGCCAGCCTGCACGGTCGAATCGACCCGGCCACGGCAGCGGCCACAGCCGCGCCAGTCCAGGGCGGACGCGTTCAATCCAGTACTGCTGATAGTCGGGGCCGGACGGCACACCCTGAGGGGGAAGCGTCGCGATCTGTACGGCGTCGAGGATCTGGCCGGCCTGTGCAGCCGTAGCAGGCGAGCCGTCATAGGCCAAGGCAGCCCAGGGAGCGACCAGCCGGTCGTCCGGGGCAACCGGATCGTCCTCCACTTCACGAAACTTGCGGCCCAGACGCCCCGTGTCCTGCCCATGGCCTCCGCGTGCCAGCACAGTGTCGATGTGCAATGCGTTGATCTCGCCCGCGAAACGAGATCGCGCAGCGGCATCTGCCGCCGCGCCCTCGGACAGCAAGATCACCATGGCCGGGGTGTTGGCGGCGTCGTGTGCAGTGAACGCGATTCCCGCCGGTGTCGCACTCAGCCTGGCATCGAGCCAGAACTCACCCACCTTCGGTGGGTCCTCGGCCAGCAGCGGCGTAACGGGCACGTATTCGGCACCAGCATCGAATAAGCCCTCGGTACCCCGGTCCCCAGCGCCGTCAAATCTCGGCCACTGCGGACCCGAGAATTCGGGATCCGGCTGGGCCGGTGGCTCAGTGGACGACATCACTCTCCATCTCGCAGCCTCTTTCTCCGAGAAGCTGCTCACGCGTGCGGGGCACGGAGAGTCTATTCGGCCTTTTCAGGGCGAATCCGTGGACGAAACGAAGACGCGGGCGTACCCAAATGCTCTCCGGGTACAAGAAAGCAGATCCAAGGGGGCGTTCGAATGGTTTTCACAGCTCGCTCTTATCTTGCGCACAGTGGAGGGTTTGCGCACGCCCATAGCCTTGAGGTCTGCGTCTGCGAGAATGGCTCGGTGTTCGGCGAAAGCGCGGACGGTTCGGCGCGTCCGTCCGCACGACGCTCGTTGAGAAGTAACAGGAGAGTGTGTGAGTAATCCGTCGTTTGGCCAACCCGTCGAGGAGCGCCCCGCCGCTCGGACGTCGGGCCAGCCCGGAAATCAAGCCGCCTCGAAGCTCCTCGGCGACGCCATCGCTCAAGTTCAGCGGGTGATCGTCGGACAGGAACACATGGTCGAGCAGCTCATGGTGGCATTGCTCGCTCAAGGCCACTGTTTGCTAGAAGGTGTGCCGGGCGTCGCGAAGACGCTCGCAGTGCGTAGCTTCGCCACCGTTGTCGGTGGTGAATTCGCCCGGATCCAGTTCACTCCCGACCTGGTCCCCTCCGACATCGTCGGCACCCGCATCTATCGGCAAAGCCAGGAAAGCTTCGACGTCGCGCTCGGGCCGATCTTCGTCAACTTCCTGCTCGCCGACGAGATCAACCGTGCGCCCGCGAAAGTTCAGGCCGCGATGCTGGAGGCGATGGCCGAGCAGCAGGTATCCATCGGGGGTACGACCTACCCGGTGCCGCAGCCGTTCATTGTGATCGCGACGCAGAACCCCATCGAGTCCGAAGGTGTCTATCCGCTTCCTGAGGCGCAGCGGGACCGTTTCTTGCTCAAGGTCGACGTCCCCTACCCGGCAGGGAATGAAGAATTCGAAATCCTTCGCCGGATGAGCGTCGATCCACCGACCTCACAGCCCGTATTGAACCCACAGATGATCCTCCAACTGCAGCGTCAGGCGGAGGAGGTTTTCGTTCACAACCTTGTGGCCGAGTACATCGTTCGGCTGGTATTGGCTACCCGTACGCCGGCCGAATTCAGCCTTCCCGATCTAACCTCAGTCATCCAGATCGGCTGCAGTCCCCGTGCCACGCTCGGTCTAGTGGCTGCTGCCCGCGCGCTGGCGCTGATCCACGGCCGGGATTACGTGCTGCCAACCGATGTGCAGGCTGTGGCCAGGGATGTGATGGCGCATCGGATTGTGCTCGGCTTCGACGCGGTGGCAGACAACATCGCTCCAGCCCAGGTCATCGAGCGCATCGTGGCAATGGTGCCCCCGCCGACGCCGGTCTGGAACCAGCAGGCGGGAACCAACCACCAGAGCCAAGCCGGCCGCTCGGTGCCCTCAGCGAACAGCTACAGTCCGCCACCAGCGCAATATCAACAGCCTGTGCCCAACATGCCTAGTCAGCCCGACTTCAGCTAGAGGCTCACGTGTCGTACCCGCCGCCAGGCGGTCAGCCCGTTGGCTCAACCAGCTTTCCGCCGCCCGTAACTCCGCCAGTAAACCTTCCGCCGCCCGATCCTCGGGTGCAGTTCGCGCTCCCGGACGTAAGCATGGGGGCCGCCAGCTCGGTTGTTGGTGCGCCGACCCGGGCCACCATCCCCTTGAACAAGCTGGCACCGGAGGCCGCGCTGCGAAGGTTGGAGCTCACCATTGTGCGGCGCCTCGAAGGCTTCCTGCATGGAGACCACTTGGGCCTGCTCCCGGGACCTGGTTCCGACACCAGCGACGCCCGGATCTATGTCCCGGGCGAGGATGATGTGCGCAGGATTGACTGGGCGGTCACAGCGCGGACCACCGTGCCGTATGTTCGCGACACCATCGCCGACCGCGAGCTCGAGGTATGGGGATTGCTCGACGTCACACCCTCGATGAACTGGGGAACCGAAGGAGTGACCAAGCGGGACCTGGGCATTGCCGCGATCGCGACAATCGGCTTCCTGAGCCAGAAGATGGGCGATCGATTTGGCGGCTACATTCTGCGGCCGGGCAGCCTGCGCCGGCTGCCTGCCCGATCGGGCCGCTCAGCCCTCTACGGGTTGCTGCGCAAAATGCTCACCGAACCTTTCGTGCCCGATCACGCCGTCGGCCCGATGACGCTAGCGGCAAGTGTGGAGAAGCTTTCCCGGTTGCAGCGGCGGCGCGGATTACGCGTTGTGGTGTCGGACTTCTTGACCCCCGGTGATCATGAGTTGGATCCGAACGTGCCGCCCGACTGGGAGCGCTCCATGCGGCGGCTGGGGGTACGCAACCAGGTGCTCGCGGTCGAGGTGGTCGATCGCCGTGAGATCGAGTTCCCCAATGTGGGCGACATGCTGATTCGTGATCCGGAGACCGACTTCGAACGTTACGTCAACACCGGTGACTCGGATGCACGCTCTCGGATGGATGCGGCAAGCGCAGCGCAGCGGGAACGAATCCGTATCTCACTTCGTCGTGCAGGTGTCGGACACATCCAGCTGCGGACCGATCGCGACTGGGTGCAAGACATCGCCCGGTTCGTGCTGGCGTACCGTCGCGTGGCGAGTATGTTGCACGCCCCGCCCCAGGGAGTGACGAAATGAGATCCGCGCTGCTGGTGCAGCAGCTGATTCCGCAGCTCGCCTTTCTGGCACCAGATCGACTGCTGATCTTGCTCATCATCCCGGCGCTGATCCTTGCCTACATCTTCGCGAGTCTGCGGAAGAACCGGCGTGGTATGCGGTTCACCAATACCTCGATGCTCGACGTCGTCGTACCGAAGCAGTCGCAGTGGAGGCGGCATCTTGCCGTGGCACTTTCGCTACTGAGCTTGATCACCCTCACTGCGGCGTTCGCCCGGCCCAAGACTCAGGTCGATGTGCCGCGGGAGCGCGCCACAGTTGTTTTGGTGATCGACGCATCGCAGTCGATGCAGGCGACTGATGTCAAGCCGACCCGACTTGACGCGGCCAAGCAAGCGGCGATCGACTTCGTCAACAATCTGCCCGAGAAATACAACGTCTCGGTGGTCTCGATGGCAGGTGCTTCCGCGGTCTTGGTTCCGCCGACGACTGCGCACAACACCGTGGAGAACGCGATCAACAGCATTCAACTGCAGGACTCCACGGCCATCGGTGAAGGCATCGCGACGGCGCTTCGCGCCTTGCAGCAGGCTCCGAAGGATCCGAACAATCCGAACTCGATCGCCCCAGGTGCGATCGTGCTGCTCAGCGACGGCTTCAATACCGCTGGTCGGTCTCCGCAGCAGGCCGCTGCCGAGGCACGGACCGCGAAGGTGCCGATCTACACCATCGCGTACGGCACGGAGAACGGCTATGTCGATCTGGACGGCAAGCGCGAGCCGGTGCCCGTGGACCACCAGGAAATGAAGCAGATTGCTGCGGCGACCAATGGAGATTATTTCGCAGCGGCGACGGCTGATCAGCTCAAGAAGGTGTATCAGAACATCGGTTCCGACGTGGGTTATGAGAAGGCCGATCGCGAGGTGACCGCTCGCTTTGCTGGATACGGGCTGGCGCTCGCCGTGCTTGCTGCTCTTGGCGCTATCTCTCTGGGGGCGAAGTGGCCGTAATGGTTCGCCTCTTTTCGAAAGTGGTCGGAAACGGCATCGAAGTCAGCCAGATCCCCGTCGTTCGTGACCACTTTTGCGGAAACGGATGATGGTACAGATGACCCCGCTCCTGTCCTTCCTCGCGCCTACGCGGTTGTGGCTGCTCTTTCTTATTCCGCTGCTTGTCGTCATCTATCTCTTGATGGTGCGGCGTAAGCGGAACCGCAGCATGACCATGGGCAAGACGATGTTCGACCTGGTCATTCCGCGGGATCGCACCTGGTTACGCCACCTCGCGGTCGGCCTGTCGATCTTGAGCTTGCTGACTCTGACGCTCGCCTTCGCCAAGCCGAAAGATCAAGTCTCGGTGCCCCGGGAACGAGCCACGATCGTGGTAACGATCGACGTATCCCTCTCCATGGAGGCGAAGGATGTTGATCCCAACCGGCTGGACGCGGCGAAAGCTGCGGCCGAGCAGTTCGTGACGTCGCTGCCGCCGAAATTCAACGTGTCGCTGGTGACCTTCGCCGGCACCGCGACTACCCTCGTGCCGCCGACGCTCGATCGGGGAGCGGTGACCGCCGCAATTCGATCGTTACGCCCGCAGGCCTCCACGGCAATCGGCGAGGGGATCTATACCTCCTTGGCAGCGCTGGCTCAGGTACCACCTGACCCCGACAACCCGAAAGCCGTTGCACCCGCGCGCATCGTGTTGCTCAGTGACGGGAAGACACAGGTCGGCCGGCCTTCGGATCAGGCCGCGATGGCTGCGCGGGCTCAATCGGTGCCGATTTACACCATCGCGTACGGCACGACCGACGGCTACATCGACATCGGTGGTCGGCGCGAGCCAGTGCCCGTGGATCGCGCCGAGTTGGCGCGGGTCTCCAAGATCAGTGGTGGCGAGGCGTACACCGCATCCTCAGCGGGTGAGCTCAAAGAGGTCTACAAGGACATTGGAAGCTCGGTCGGCAAGGAAAAGGTGGACCGGGAAGTCACCTCCCGTTACGCCGGCTTCGGATTGGGATTTGCGATCCTGGCTGCGCTCGGGATGATCTCTCTCGGCGCTCGCTGGCCCTAGTGCAACTGCATCGCACTGACGTCGGTCCAAGTGACCACACGGGCCCGCCGCAAGACTAAGGTTCAGGCATGGCGAACGTGGCGGAAAACCTGGCCGCGGTGGAGACGCGGATCAAGGCGGCGTGCACTCGGGTGGGGCGAGATCCCAGTGAAGTGCGCTTGCTGCCGGTGAGCAAGAACCAAGGTATGGAACTGGTTGCGGAGGCCTACGAGGCCGGAGTCCGCATGCTCGGTGAAAACAAGGTTCAAGAAGCGGCAGAGAAGGCGAGACACTTCGCCGACCATCCCGACCTCAGGTGGGCGGTCATCGGTCATCTGCAGACCAATAAGGCACGGCAGGTAGCCACTTTCGCGTCGGAGTTCCACGCGTTGAGCAGCGTCCGAGTGGCCGCGGCGCTGGACCAGGCACTGGATGATCAAGGCCGTAGCCTCGATGTCTTCTTGCAGGTCAACTCATCGGATGAACCCCAGAAGTTTGGGCTGCCACCCGATGAGGTCGAGGCATTCGCCATCGCCCTCAAGGCATACAGCACCTTGCGGGTCCGCGGCCTGATGACCTTGGCTGTGTTGTCGGATGATCAGTGGGCGATCCGAGCATGCTTCGAACGGATGCGTGACCTGCAACGCAAGCTCCAGCGCAACGATGACGTCGCCGGCAGCTATGAGGAGCTGTCCATGGGTATGTCCGGTGATCTTGAGCTCGCAATCGAGTACGGGGCGACCACCGTACGCGTCGGTCAGGCGATTTTCGGGCCGCGGCCAATGCCTGATAACTACTGGTTGCCGCAGTAGCGCCAGAGCGTGAGTCTCAAGGATGCAGAAGTCGGCGGCAGCAGCCGGTACCACGATGTTCTTCTTCCTCGCGCCCGGCATCGTTGCTGGCGTCGTGCCGTGGTTGATCAGCGGCTGGGACGTACGGTGGCCGATGTCAGGGCTTGCCGTGGCTGCGATGGTCGTCGGCGGTGTCCTAGTGGCCGCGGCCGTCGTAATCTTGATCCGAGCTTTTGTCCGTTTCGTTATGGAGGGCAGGGGAACGCCGGCGCCGGTCGCGCCCACCGAACGGCTCGTCCTTGGTGGTGAGTATCGCTATGTCCGAAACCCCATGTACGTGGCAGTGATTGCGGCCATACTCGGTCAGGCGATGATCTTCGGATCGCTGCCGCTCCTGGTTTATGCGGCCATCGTCTGGGGAATCATGGCCGCGTTCGTTCACTGGTACGAGGAACCGGTGTTGCTCGAGCGCTACGGGGATGAATATCAGCGCTACCGTCAGCAGGTTCGTGCATGGGTGCCGCGACTGCGGCGATTTTGATTGCTCCACTCGCTGGCGCTCGCTCCGCCCGGATCGCGCCTGTGAACTCGCCTACTTCGTCGTCGCTCCCAGACGAAAAGCGTGTCTGCTCACTCCTTCTCAGCACGGCGAGGGGCGCGATCCGATTTTGATTGCTCCACTCGCTGGCGCTCGCTCCGCCCGGATCGCGCCTGTGAACTCGCCTACTTCGTCGTCGCTCCCAGACGAAAAGCGTGTCTGCTCACTCCTCCTCAGCACGGCGAGGGGCGCGATCCGATTTCAGGTTGTCGATGGGGATTGCCGAGACGGGGTCCGCTGGTTCGAAGCCGAAGATCTGGCTGAGGAAGTAGATCTGCGCCTCGATTGACGCCTTGATCGTCTCCGCCCGGCGAAAGCCGTGACCTTCACCTTCGAACATGATCAAGGCGACTGGAAGGTGTTTCAGGCGTGCCGCATCGGCCAGCATCTCGGCTTGTTGCGGTGGCACGACGGTGTCCTCTGTTCCCTGCAGCAGCAGGATTGGCGCCGCCAACTGATCGAGGTGGTTGATCGGTGAGCGATCCACATAGCGTGCACGGTCTTCGGGATACGGTCCCACCAAGCTGTCGGAGTAGCGCGCCTCGAACTTGTGCGTGTCCTTGGCCAGCGCCTCCAGATCAGCGATCCCGTACGAGCTGATGCCAGCACCGAATATGTCGGAGCTGGTGAGGGCGTTTAGAGTCGTGAAGCCGCCGGCGCTGCCGCCGCGGATGGCCAGTCGAGCGGGATCGGCCAACTGTTGGGTACCCATCGCGACCGCACCCGCGATGCAGTCCTGCACGTCGACGATTCCCCAATTACCCTTCAGCCGATCTCGGTATTCCCTGCCAAAACCGGTGCTGCCGCTGTAGTTGACATCGAGAATGGCGAATCCGCGCGTTGTCCAGAACTGGTACGCGATCTTGAAGTTGGCTGCCGAAAATGAGGTCGGGCCGCCGTGAGAGAGCGTAATCAATGGTGGAAGGCTGTCGGCAGGGCCTTTAAATTCGCCGTTGGCAGGCGGGTAGAAGTAGCCGTAGACGGTGCCGTGGTCGGTTACCCAGTGGACGAGTCGGGCCCATGAGACCGAGGCGGCATCCATGATCGTTTCGGTTGCCGACCGTACCGTGGTCCAAGTGTGCTGATCAAGGTCGTAGAGCGCAACTGCCGCAGGTCGATCAGGGTAATTGAGCAAGGCGGCAGCGTGCCGGCCACCGACGTCCAGCGAGGTAGCGGTCGTACCGAGATCGGCGAGTGGACGGAGCGTGCCGTCGGAGATCGTCAATATTTCGATGCTCTGCTCGCCGCTGCGATTGGGCGTAGCCAAGAGATGATCATTGTCGATGATCGCGTACGAGCGCTGACCAAAGGTCCATTGCGGCAGGCAGAACTCCGCATCGGTGACGCACAGCGGCTGCACGCCGTCTTCGCTCCATAGATAGAGATTCCACCAATTGCTGCGGTCGGAAGCGAAGATCAGCTTGTCATCGAGCCAGCGAGGCTGCACGGCGGACTCGCTAGGGCCGCCGGCGATCACCTGGCTGTCGGTGATCATGGTTCCGTCCAGAGCCCCAACCATGATCGTTGTCGAGTCCCACGGCATATTGGGATGGTTCCACTGGGTCCACGCAAGGCGCCCGCTGGTTGAGAGCTCTGGCGTGGAGTAGAAGTCGGCGCCGCTGCAGAGCACCGCTCCGCCATTCAGATTCGGCCCATCAAGATCAAGAGCCACAATGGTGTTGATCGGTTCGCCGGACCCAGAGTGATCTTCGCGTACCGCAAGCACGAGGTGGCGATCGGGATGCACGCGAATGTCAGCGAATCGGAATTCGCTCGCCGGAGTGATCGGTTGTGCCGGCCCCTCGCCGCGGATTGCATACAGGCGCCCGTCAGAGAACTCGGAGTAGACGAGCGTGCCACCCGAGACGTGGTACTCACCGCCCCCGTACTCGTGCACCCGATCGCGGACATAGGCCGGTGGGGGAGTGACCTCGACGGGCTCCCCGCCGGAGACCAGTCGTCGCCACAGGCTGGTCCTGCCGCCTTGGTCGGGTCGTGACTCCAGCCAATACAGCTGAGGTCCGTCGATCTGCACAGCCGACAGCCCGATTGTGGAACCAATGAGCTGGTCGACAGAGATCGGTGACGCCCACGACCCGTATGGCGCAATCCGCATGGACGTCAATCTATGGGGAACGTCAGCCTGCTTTCTGACTAGAGGTGCGGCAGCAACTCATCGACCATCGTTCCAAATCGACCAACCAGCACCGACAGGTGCCCCTCGCCGTCGAGGAAGTGCGGCACCACGCCAGGAATGTTGTTCGCGAGCCACTCTGCGTGGTGAAAAGGCACCATCAGGTCGGCGCTGCCTTGCCACACGTAGCTCGGGACAGTGAGTTTGCGCGGGTCAAAGCCCCAGTCGCGGATGAACGCCAAATCGTCGTCAATCCAGCCATCGACCTCTATTACGCCGGCCTGGAGTCCATAGATGACATCGAGGCCAACCTCGCTCCGGAGAATGCTGCGGTCGACCTCGGGTAGCAGCGTGGCTAGGGTCTCGATCACCCCGTCCGGGTCGGCATCGATGATGCCCGCCCGGTCCTTCATCACGAACGGCCGGAGTGCATCTTCGCCCTGGAGCGCCAGCTCGAACTCCTCGACGTTGGCCTCGCCCATGCCGTCGAGAAAGTCCGGCTCGCCGACGTACGGCTTGATCCCGCAGACACAGAGCACGGCCGCTACCCGGTCCGGCAGGACCGCACCCGTGGCCAACGCATGTGGGCCACCACCAGAGTTGCCGCCTACGAGGCAGCGGTCGGCCTTCAGGTGATCAAGGATTGCGGCCACATCCTCGGCGACATGAGCGACCGAGCGTCCAGGACGTCGAGTCGACCCAGCAGCGCCGGCCCGCGTGTAGGTGACGTAGCGCAGGCCGCGCGCATGCGTCTCGCTGCTGCGGTAGCGCAACTGCCACGCACAGCCCGGTGTGCCGTGGTGCCACACCAGCGGTACGCCGTCCGGCGGTCCGGAAACCATCACTTGCAGCACCCGTCCGTCGGGAAGGTCGAGGGCGATCGTCTCGGGCTCGTGGTTCACGTTGGTCATCTTCGCAGGCGGAGCCCAGGCGAAACGGCCTATTTCGCGGCGCGCGTCAGCATGGGCATGCGAGTCGCCCTTTACCTCTTGGTGCTGATGTGGCAAATGGTGCAAGATAGGAATCACAACGGATCCACCGAGCGGACCTCGGCTTTTTGAGGATGCAGGGGAAGGCAGCCCTCAGGTTGTCTTTGGTCTCGCACTGGAGGATCTGGCATGAGCACGACCCGTGGAGTCTTGTACGTCCACTCTGCGCCGTCAGCACTGTGCCCGCATATCGAGTGGGCCGTCGGCGGCGTTTTTGGCATGCCCGTACGCGTTGACTGGATCCCTCAACCAATCGAGCGTGCCTGTTATCGCACCGAGTACTCGTGGACCGGGCCGACCGGCACAGCGGCGCGGCTGGCGAGCGCTCTGAAAGGCTGGCAGCGGGTCCGTTTTGAGGTGACCGAGGAGGCTACCTCGAGCACCGAAGGTGAGCGCTACTCCTACACCCCGACGCTCGGCATCTTCCGCGCAACGATAGGGATCCACGGCGACATCATGATTCCCGAAGATCGAATCAAGCATGCGATAGCCGTGTCCTCCCTTAGTGGCAGAGATCTCCTCGAGGGTTTGCACATGTTGCTCGGCCAGGCCTGGGACAACGAGCTGGAACCTTTCCGCCACGCTGGCGACGGTGCACCAGTTCGCTGGCTGCACGAGGTCGTCTAGCACTCCATCACGTAACGCCGACTTGTCAGAATCTCAGCACCACATATGGTGCTCAGATTCTGACAAGTCGGCGTGGGGGAGTCGCTGATCAAGGGAGTCATTGGTCAGCGCTTCGCGGTTGTCACACTTGCTCGGCGGGAATTCTTCCGGGACAACTTCCGCCACACCCAGCTCGCGGGAATGTGCTGATCGAACAGCACGTATGCTCCGGTCGAGTTGATCACCAGGGTGCTCTCGAGTTCTCGGCGCTCCGAGCCCTGTCCGGCGAACAGCAGCTCATCGTCGCGGGCCAGCACCATCTCGTCGTCGGGTGTGAGGGTCGCATTGCCATTGCGGAGCAGCAGCAACGGCACCACCTGGAGTCGCCGATCGCGATCCTCAGGGCTCCGCAGCAGGTCTCCCAGAATGACCTTGCCTTCGGCGAGCCAGTCGCCGAGGGCTGGCGCCTGCTCCCCGTCCAGCTTGACCTTCCACAGAGCGGGGAGCTCGCGACCGCAGTTGTACTGAAGCCGTTGGATGAGATCGGCCGCCCACACATTCCCGCGCGCCGGCATGTCTTGGATGAAACGCCACAGCATCGGCGTACTGACCTGGGCGTACACCTCGTGCGCGACCACCTCGGTCGGTACCAGGAGGGCGTCCACGCGCATGGCCTGGAACAGAGCAGCGCTGGTCGGCAGGTTCTGTCGCGCGGCGAGAAACAGGTGGGGGTTGAGACGGCGCGCGGTAACAAGCATGGAGAGGTTAGTCGTGTCGTTGTCGGTGCCGGCTACCAGCCCGACGGCATTCGCTAGGCCGGCCCGAGCCAGCACCGCCGGTTCCGATGCGTCTCCGACGACTACTCCGGTTTCAGGCTCGCCCCGCTCCGTCGGTTCGATGACGATGACCTCGAGGCCTGCTGCCCGCAGGTCCGCAGTGACCTCCCGACCGAAGCGACCGTAACCGCACATCACCCATCGGCCGTGGGTAGGTGGACGGCCGCGCTCGGGCAGCTCCCCGCCCGGACCGGCCTCAAGCCAGGTGAGCAGTTGATAGGACGCCGGCGCGTTCAGCGCCAACCGCAAATGTTCGCCGAATCGGTCGAAGGGGTTGACCACCGCCGGTGTTCCGAAGGCACGCATTCGCTCAGCGATAGGAGCCGAGATGGTTCGTGAGACGATCGGCAGTTCGGGACGCAGCAGCGCCGCGGTCATCGTGACAGCAAGGTTGGTTTCATCGTCGTTGGTGAGCGCTAGCACGCCTGCGCAGAAGGGATGGTCGAGACCGGCGGCAGCCAAGTGCTGCGGATTCGAGGCGTCAGCCACCAGGCCGGGGATGTCGGAGTGGTAGGACCCTAGATCGAGGGCATCAACCCGGTTGGGCGACTCGTCGATCACCACCAGCTGCTGTCCGAGGGCGTCGAAGTCCTTGGCGAGCAGCTCGCCCGCGCGTCCGTACCCAGCCATCAAGAGAAACGGCTCATGCAGCCGTGCCACCTTGCCGGTGAATCGCCGCAGCGCGAGTGCTTGGCGGAACGCCCGGTCCTGGACAAGGGTCAACAAGGCGCCAATCGCGTACGCCCATCCGATCACCGAGAGGTAAATCGAGAAGGTGACCCAGAGCCGCTGCCCGGGTGTGAAAGGCCACGGCAGCTCGCCGAAGCCGATCGTGGTCGCCGTGTAGCTCATGAAGTAGAACGCCTCGAAGAGACTGATACGCGCCGGTTGTCCATCCGGGCCGATACCGGGGATCAATGTCAGGCCGACGACGCTGACGGAAAAGATGACGATCAGGATGATCAGCGGCGCCCGCATGCGCCGCATGACCAGGAAGATCGTCGCAGATGCCTGGCTAGACGATTCGACGTGCGCGCGGGACACAACGCGGCTCGCAGGCTCGCGGCGGCCGAATAGTTGAGCCCAGAAGACCAGCAGCGGGTTGCTCATGGTGCACCACCCTCATCCGCGGTGGAAGGTGACGGTCTCGGTGACCAACAGCACGACCGAAACCAGGTTGGCCAGCAGTGCGCCACCGGACAGGGAAACCATGCTGGCCGTATGCACCGCAGTCATGCCCTGCGCCGAGATCTCTCTGGCCCAGATCCAGACGACGATGGCAGCGACCAACTGCAGATCAGCTACCAGACTGGTGGCCAGGTGCACCGCGCCGATCTGAGTACGGTCGCCGAACTTCAGCACGGTCGCGATCAAGCTCACGGCGAGCGCCGCGAATAGCTCGTAGATGTTGTGCAGCTGCGGATTGCCGATGTCGCCAATGAAGAACCCGAAGTTGAGCGTTGCCGCGAGCAGCACGAAGAAGCCGAAGATGACCTTCTCGAGATTCATGCCCCTCCTTCCCGCCGGGTTAGGCGGTGCGTGGTCGCAGATGTTTGAAGTGATCAAACTGTCTCACGCCGGGCTCCGACCGCGACCGGGCTGGCGGTCCGGATCCAAGGTTTCTTCGCACCAGGTCACGAATGCTGGATGATCAGCCGCTTCCCGGCCGCATTTTTCCGCACAACCACCAGGGAGCCGTGAAAATCATGGTCCGGTACGACTGACCGGGCCGCCAGCGGTCCACCTCTTTCGTTACTCCGCACAAGGCCACGAATGAGGGCGCCAGCGGCCCTTTTGAGCTGCATTCGTGGCCTTGTGCGGAGAAACGCCGTCTTGCCCGAGGTACGAGGCGAGCTACTCGAGCCGCGCGAGCCAGCGCTTGAGAAGTAGTCCTCAGGGGAGTGGGCGTGTTAGTGCGCGACGCAAACTAATCGGCCCACGAACAGATGGTGCCAACCTAGAGCGGGATATTGGTGTGCGCACCGCGTTCGCCGGTGTCAGCGCTGCGAATAGCGGTCGCGAGCGCCGACCGGGTCACTTGAGGAGCGACGATCTCGTCCACCACTCCGATCTCGACCGCCTTCTCCACCCCGCCGGCGATGCGCTCATGCTCGGTGGCGAGTTCCGCCTCCAGCTGGGGACGTACGTCGTCGGCAACTTCGGCCAGCTTGCGCCGATGCAGAATCCGCACGGCCGCAATCGGGCCCATGACGGCGACCTCGGCACCTGGCCAGGCAAAGACCCGGGTAGCGCCGAGGGAGCGCGCATTCATGGCGATGTACGCGCCGCCGTACGCCTTGCGCGTTACCAGGGTGACCCGTGGCACCACCGCTTCGCCAAAGGCGTGCAGGAGTTTCGCACCGCGGCGTACCACACCGTCCCATTCCTGCCCGACGCCCGGCAGATAGCCAGGCACGTCGACGAGAACGACCAGCGGCACGCCGAACGTGTCACACATCCGCACGAATCGGGCCGCCTTCTCCGCACTGAGCGCGTCAAGGCAGCCACCCAGGCGCAAGGGGTTGTTGGCGATGACACCGACGGTGCGCCCGCCCAGGCGCCCCAGCGCAATAGTCACGTTGGGCGCCCAACGGGCATGCAGCTCGACTGTCGAACCTTTATCCAGCAGGCCATTGATCAGCGGGTGAACGTCATAAGCCCGCCGCGGCGACTCTGGTAACAGTGCAGCAAGATCGACATCGTTCACCAACTTTGCGGTCTGACCCTGGCTAGCAAGCAACGTCGTGAGCGCTCGGCCTTGCTCGAGCGCGTGCGTCTCGTCGTCGGCGACCACATGAACGACCCCTGAGCGGCGGCCATGGGTGTCTGGTCCCCCGAGCCGCAGCATGTCGACGTCCTCACCGGTGACCGACCGCACCACATCGGGACCGGTGACAAAGATCCGGCCTTCTGGCGCCAAGATCACCAGATCGGTCAAGGCCGGCCCGTACGCCGCGCCACCGGCCGCAAAGCCGAGCACGATGGAGATCTGGGGGATCTTGCCGGAGGCTTGGGTCATTGCATGGAAGATCCGACCGACGCCGTGCAGCGATAGCACGCCCTCTGCCAGCCGGGCGCCCCCCGAATGCCAGATGCCGAGGATCGGTACCCGATCATGCATGGCTCGTTCGTACGCCCGCACCACCACGTCGCAGCCATCCATGCCCATGGCGCCGCCCATCACCGTGGGGTCGGAGCAGAAGGCGACCACCCGGCAGCCGTTGATCAGGCCGGTGGCCGCTAGCATTCCCGAGTCGTCGTCTGCAGTGATCAACTCGACGGAACCCGCGTCGAGCAGCGCAGCCAGCCGGACATTGGGGTTGCGTGGGTCAAGATCTCGAGGGAGCTTGATCTTTTTCGCTGCTGCGGGCGCTTCCGGTGCAGCTGGTGCTCTGGTTCCCTGGGGAGCGGGAACCGTGCCCGGGGCAACGCCCCGCGCGGCGGTAGCGGTCATCTCAAGCCTCCTGTGGCGTAGGCATTGGTGAAGGCAACGGCAACGTTGTGACCGCCGAAGCCGAACGAATTGTTGATGGCGGCCAGATCACCGGCTGGCAGCTCGCGTACTTTGGTGGCGATGTCGATACCAAGATCAGGTTCTGGGTTGTCCAGATTGATCGTCGGCGGCACCTTGCGGTAGCGCAGGGCGAGCAGGGTGGCGAGCGACTCCAGTGCGCCCGCACCACCAAGCAAATGGCCGGTCATGGACTTGGTGGCGGTGACAATCGCCTCCGTGTGGTCACCCAGTGATTGCCGAATTGAGCTTGCCTCAGTGACGTCACCCTGCGGCGTAGACGTAGCGTGAGCGTTCACGTGCACGATGTCGCTAGGAGCAAGATCGGCTTCGCGGAGCGCCTTCGTCATGGCCAATGCTTGACTTGTACCGCTGGGATCCGGCTGAACCATGTCGTGCGCATCAGCAGTGATGCCGGCTCCGGCCAGCTCGCCATAGATGCGGGCGCCGCGGGCCTGCGCATGCTCGAGTGTCTCGATGACGAACATGGCTGCGCCCTCGCCGAGGACGAAGCCGTCACGATCGACGTCCCATGGCCGCGATGCACGCTCCGGCTCGTCGTTGCGGCGGCTCATCGCTTGCATTTGAGCGAAGCTGGCGATCGGCAATGGGTGGATGACACCCTCTGTCCCTCCCACAACGGCAACATCGGCGCGGCCCAGCCGCAGCATGTCCAGGCCGAGCGAGATCGACTCGTTGCTCGACGCGCAGGCCGATACCGGGGTGTGCGCCCCGGCCCGCGCTCCCAGTCGCAAGCTGACATTGGCTGCGGAGGCGTTCGCCATCAGCATCGGAATTGCCAGCGGGCTGACCCGGCGAGCGCCTTTCTCCTTCTGTACATCCCAGTTGGTGAGCAGCGTCACCATTCCGCCAATGCCAGTGGCGATGGCGACGCCCAACCGCTCACGGTCGACGGGATTGTCCTCGCGCAGCCCGTAGCCGGCGTCTTGCCAGGCCTCCAGCGCGGCGACGACGGCGAATTGCGCGCAGCGGTCGAGCCGACGGGCCTCCACCCGTTCCAAGATCTCGGCCGGGTCGACAGCCGCCTCTGCGGCGATTTTCACCGGAAGATCATCGGCCCAGTCAGCCTTGATCCTTGCTACGCCGGACTTCCCGGCCAACATGCTCTCCCACGTGGTGGCAACGTCGCCTCCGAGCGGCGTGGTGGCTCCAAGGCCGGTGACGACAACGCGGATGCGTGACATTAGGTGACTCCTGCTGGCGTGTCGAGTTGTTTGGCTGATTTCGGGGCCGCCCGGAAAGTTGGATGGTCCTGAGATGATCAGGTTCTGCTGATCAGGCGGCAGCACGCTCGATGTAAGCGACGGCGTCGCCCACGGTCTTGAGGTTCTTGGCCTCTTCGTCGGGAATGCTGACGCCGAACTTCTCTTCGGCGGCATAGATGATCTCGACCATCGATAGTGAGTCCACATCAAGATCATCGGTGAACGACTTGTCCAACTGGACATCGTCGGTAGGGACGCCGGCAACCTCATTGACGATCTCGGCGAGATCGGCGCGGACTTCCTCGGTGGTGGGCATGAGTAGTGCTCCTTTGGTGGTGGTTGGAATAGATATCTCGAGTCCAGATTTTTCAGGGCAGGATGATCACCTGACCGGCGTAAACCAGTCCGGCGCCGAAGCCGATGATCAGGCAGGTCTGGCCTTTCTGAGCCTCGCCGGACTCCAGCAATGCCTCGATCGCCAGCGGAATCGAGGCGGCTGAGGTATTGCCCTGCCGAGCGATGTCGCGCGCCACCACGACCCCGCTTGGCAGTTTGAGGGCGCGGAACATGGCGTCGGTGATGCGCATGTTCGCCTGATGTGGGGCGAAGACGTCCAGGTCCTCGGCGCGTACGCCGGCAGCGTCCAGGGCCTCAGCGGCGGTCTTCGCCATCGTGTAGGAGGCCCACTTGAAGACCGGATTGCCTTCCATCCTCAGGGTCGGCCAGCTCGAATCGCCCTCGGTGGCGCGATAGGCCACGGGATCCCAGGCCAAGGCGGCATTCCACGGCTGGGTCTGTTGGATGAGCGGCGCCTGGTCGCCATCAGATCCCCAGACCACCGGTCCGATGCCGGGATGCTCACTCGGTCCGATCACAGCGGCTCCGGCGCCGTCGGCGAAGAGGAAGGCGGTCGATCGGTCAGAGCGGTTCGTCATATCGGTGAGCCGTTCTACGCCGATGATCAACACGTACCGTGACGCGCCGCTGCGAATGAAGGAATCGGCCATCGCAGTCGCGTAGCAGAACCCGGCGCAGGCCGCCGAGATATCGAACGCCGCCGCGCTCTTGGCTCCGAGTTCGCTGGCGATCGTGGTGGCAATCGCCGGAGTTTGGTGGAGGTGCGTAACGGTCGAAACGATCACCGTGTCGACTTGGCCGGCCACGATGCCCGCGCGGTCCAGCGCTTTGCGGGCAGCCGCAATCGACATCATCTGGATGGTCTCATCAGCTGAAGCCCAGCGGCGTTCGATGATCCCGGACCGGGTTCGGATCCACTCGTCCGAGGAATCGATCATCGTGCAGATCTCAGCGTTGTCGACCACTCGCCGTGGCCGGTATCCACCCAAGCCGAGGATGGCAGAGTACTTCTCTCCAGCAGTCACCTTGAGTGTCATCGGGTGACCTCGGTTGCGTCGGCGGATTCCACGGTCGGATGCAGCCGAAGCAGTGGCTGGCCAGGCGAGACCGGATCGCCGTCCTCAACCAGCCACTCGACCACGATGCCGCCGTGTGGTGCGCTCACCGGCATCTCATCTCGGAGGTTCTTCACCATGCCGACCGTGCTGTGATTCGGGAGCAGCGTGTCCGCCTCGATGTCTTCGGTACGAATGAATTGCCCTTTCCCCGGGGAGACGACGAGTCGCCAGGTGGGATTGCCCGCGATCGGTGAGGCGGCGGCGGCTCGGCCGTGCTGCTGCACGAATTCCATGGCCTCCTCGAGCTGGTCTGGGGTGTTGAGCGCGAACAGTTCCACGCCCTTGAGGTTCCGCTTCGCAATTCCGGTCAGCGTCCCCGCAGGCGGTATCTCCAACAGACCAGTGACACCCAGGTCGGCCATCGCGGCCATACACAGATCCCAGCGAACCGGCGCGGCCAGTTGACCGACCAACCGTCTAAGAACCTCCCGACCATCGTGGACGACTTGGCCGTCGGCGTTCGACAGTAAACGCGTTCGCGGGTCGTGGGTGGAGATGGACCGCGCGAGCGCGGCGAGATGCGCGACAGCCGGCTGCATGTGGACGGTGTGGAAGGCTCCCGCCACGCTGAGCGGAATGAGTCTGGCGCGCGTCGGTGGATCGACTGCGAGCGCCGCTAGCTGCTCCGTCGTTCCCGCCGCGACGATCTGGCCGCTGCCATTGTTGTTCGCGGCGGTCAGGCCATGTGCGTCGAGGGCGGCCAGCACGTCATCGGGATTACCGCCAATGACCGCTGTCATGGAGGTCGGAGTGATTGCGCTGGCTTCAGCCATGGCACGGCCACGTTCGCGTACGAAGACCATTGCCTGTTCCGCCGACAAGACGCCGACTCCCGCAGCAGCGGTGATCTCGCCTACCGAGTGTCCAGCAACGACGCCGACAAACGGATAACCGTCCGCCGGATGCGGAAAAAGCTCAAGTGCGGCCAGCAAACCAGCGGCAACCAGCAGTGGCTGGGCGATCGCGGTATCCCGGATTGTTTCGGCGTCGGCTGCTGTGCCGTAGTGCGCCAGATCGAGGCCAGCTACTGCCGAGAGCCAATTGAGCCGGTCGGCGAAGGTGGTCACCTCAAGCCAGGGACCGAGAAACCCCGGTGTCTGAGCACCCTGACCAGGCGCCACTATCGCAAGCACATCGCTACTATTTCCTGGCCCGGACGAAAAGGCCGTGCGGGGACGCCACGAATATTCGGACGTCCTATTGTCGGGTTCTCACAAGCCCTGGCTGCTAGACGCGCGCCTCTTCCTGGCGCGATCTCGCGTAAAGGCGGCCAAGGGTGATCGCGAGTCGCAGCGCGTACGCGTCGCGTGGGTCGGTCGGGCTGTAGCCGGTGACCTCATGGATGCGTCTCAGGCGGTAGCGGACGGTATTGGCGTGCACGAACAGCGCCCTGGCGGCCGCTTCCACCGAGAGGCCTTGGTCCAAGAACGTGATCAGCGTCTCCAGCAAGCCGCCGCCGGCCGCTTGCAAAGGCTGATAGATGTCATGAGCCAGCGCTCGCCTGGCATGGCCATCACCCGACAGTGCGCGCTCGGGCAGCAGATCGTGAGACGCGACGGGACGCGGTGCCTCGGGCCAGCCGGCGGCGGCGCGATAGGCCGATACGGCCTCCCGGGTGCTCGTCGCCGCATCCATCAAATGCTCGACCGGTGGTCCAACGATGACCGCACCAGGACCGAACAATGTGACGAACCTGCCTACGATCTCTACGGCATGGTCAGGCGCATTGACGGCCATGCCGCCGAGGACCACGATCATCCGGTCGCCCTGGACTGCGCCCAGCATGTCCGTCGCTGCGATCGCGGCACTGTGCCGAATTGCCTCCAGGGCCTGTCCAGGCTCCATCTGGGGAGCGGGTCCGACGACGACGACAACGCCGGTGGTGGAATGCCAGCCGAGGGTCGAGGCTCGGGACAACACGGTCTCATCGGTCTCGCCGCGGAGCACCGCATCCACGACCAAGGCCTCCAGCCGCTCGTCCCAGGCGCCTCGCAGCTCAGCCGCACGGGCGTAGATTTCGGCGGCCGAGAAGGCGACCTCCCGGCTGTACTGATCGATTGCCGCATGCAAGATGGGCCGATCGCCCCTCGGCATCAACTCATCGATCTGCTTCTCGACCACCTCGATCGTCGTTCGTACCAGCTCCACGGTCTGATACAGGGAGATCTTGCGCGCCAGCTCGCGTGGCGCCGATCCGAACACCTCGGAGGTACTGGGCATCTCAGGACCGGGAGCGGCGAACCACTTCACGAATCCATCGATGCCGGCCTGCGCCACCAGCGTGATCCATGATCGGTGTTCTGCGTCCAGCCGCTTGAACCACAGGTGCCGCTGCTCCATCTCCGCGATGGTGGCGGTCGTCATCTTGTCGGTGACACCGGCGAGTCGTTTGGCAATCGTGGCTCGAGTCTTGGCCGACGGGAGCAGAGACCTATTGATCCCTCGAGTGCTCGCCGCCATAGGCTGACTTTAAACCGCTCGCCGAGCGACGCTCGCAGATCAAAGGAAAGAGTGTGAGTGATCTTGATACGCGGCCGCAGGAATACTTGTGTGCCGGTCGGCTGGACGGCGGACCCGAGGAGCTGTTGCTCACCGCTCGCCGGGTTCCGCTGGGCAAGACGACCGAGGTAGCGCGAGCTCTTCCCGACAAGCAGATCCGGATGATCGGCGCATGGTGTTTTCTTGATCATTACGGCCCGGAGGACGTAAGCGGCGCGGCTGGCATGCAAGTGTGGGCCCATCCGCATACCGGGTTGCAGACGGTCAGCTGGCTGTTCGAGGGCGAAATCGAGCACCGCGACAGTCTCGGCTCGCAGACGATGGTGCGGCCGGGCGAACTCAACATCATGACCGCCGGTCACGGCATCGTGCACAGCGAAATCTCCCAGCCGGACAAACCGCCGATGCTCCATGGCGTACAGCTCTGGGTCGCGCTACCCGATGCAATGCGGACTCGCGAACCGGCGTTTGAAAATTACGCCGACCTGCCGGACCTCATTCGGCCGGCAGTTAGTGGGAAGGTGCTGATGGGAGAGCTCGACGGGACGACATCGCCGGCGCTGGCGTATTCGCCGCTGTGTGGCGCCGATCTCAGCCTCGATCCTGGTGCCGACGTCGTGCTCGAGGCTGAGGAGAGCTTTGAGTACGGCATCTTCGTGGTTGCAGGTTCCGTGGTTGCCGAATCGACGACGGCTGCAGTCGATCAGCTGGTCTACCTCGGCAATGGTCGGCGAAGCATTCGTCTCCGAAGCGCAGCGGGAGGCAGGGTGATCATGCTCGGCGGCCAGCCTTTCGATGAGGAAATCGTTATGTGGTGGAACTTCATCGGCCGCAGCCATGGCGAAATCGTGGAATTCCGGACGGCTTGGGAAACGCGCGCGCCACAATTTCCAGCCATCGTCAGTCGCGCTGAAAAGGTCATGGAGGCGCCGCCGATGCCAACGATCACGCTGAAACCCAGACCGCGAAGGAGCCGGGCCGAGTGAATCCGGTGCAAGCCCTGCGGGAGATCGGATTCCTGCTGGAACGTTCGCGCGCCGACACCTATCGGGTACGCGCTTACCGCGGCGCCGCGGATGTCATCTCCAAACTCAGCGACGCAGAGCGACGCGGTCATCAAGAGCAGCACACCTGGGCCAAAGTGCCAGGGGTCGGTCCGAAGACCGCGACGGTGATCATGCAAGCGATGGACGGCCAGGTGCCGGAATACTTGCAGAAGTTGCGCGAAGAGAAGCAGCCTCTTGTCGAGGGCGGGCTGACGATGCGCGGAGCGATCAAAGGCGATCTGCACTGTCACTCGTCGTGGTCCGATGGTGGCAGTCCGCTTGAGGAAATGATGATTACGGCCCGAGCGCTCGGCCACGAATACTGTGCCATTACCGATCATTCACCGCGACTCCAGGTCGCGCGTGGATTGAGCGCTGAACGGCTCCGTCAACAGATGGATGTGGTTGCTGACCTGAATGAGGCCATGGCGCCGTTCCGTTGCTTGCGGGGCATTGAAGTCGACATTCTCGAGGACGGCAGTCTTGATCAAACCGATGGCCTGCTGGCCGACTTGGACGTGGTCGTGTCGAGCGTCCACTCCAAACTGCGCTCCGACTCGGAGACCATGACGCATCGAATGGTCGGTGGCATCGCCAATCCGCGTACCAACATCCTCGGTCATTGCACCGGCCGACTTCTGCAAGGAGAACGCGGCACCCGGCCGGAGTCGGTCTTCGACCCTGAGGTTGTCTTCGAGGCCTGCCGCACCTTCAACGTGGCCGTTGAGATCAACTCACGACCTGAGCGGCGCGATCCTCCCACCAGATTGCTGAAACTGGCGATGGACATGGGATGCCTGTTCTCCATCGATACCGATGCCCACGCGCCTGGACAGCTCGAATTCCAGATTTATGGCTGCGAACGAGCCGAGGATCTGGGACTGGATCCGACTCGGGTGATCAACACTTGGCCGGCCGACGAACTGCTCCACTGGTGCGCCAAGACATAGCGGTGGACCAGACCAGTCGTACTACTGGTATAGCTTGAGGGCCTGGCTGCTCACTGAAAGGATGTGCTGATCGGCGGAGGTGATGACCGGTGAGCGAAAACGGCGAGCGGGTTGAAATGACGGCAGAGCCGCCGCCGATCCCGGTCTTCTTTCTCTCCGATAGCACCGGAATCACCGCCGAGACGATGGGCAATGCCCTCCTCATCCAGTTTCCGAACTTCCGCTTCGAACGGCGCCTCATCCCGTTCATTTCCAGCGTCGAAGAAGCCCGGCGAGTGGTAGCGATCTTGGATGCTGCCGTAACCGGCCCGGTGATGCCTTTGGCGTTCTCCACGACGGCTGTTGAAGAGGTACGTCAGGAGCTGCTGCGTACGACCTGCCCCGTCATTGACTTCTTCGATCTGCACATGGAACGCCTCGAGTCGATCTTGGGAGCGAAAGGCATCCGGGTCGCTGCGCGGCTGCATGGCATGGGTGACGTCCAGCGGTACAACGCCCGGATGGCCGCCGTCGAGTATGCGATCGAACATGACGACGGGCAGAGCATGCGAGCGCTGCACAAGGCGGACGTGATCTTGGTCGCCCCGTCGCGGTGTGGCAAGACACCGACGACGATGTATCTCGCGCTGCAGCACGGCATCTTCGTCGCCAACTATCCGCTGGTCGAGGAGGACTTCGAGACTGCCGAGCTGCCACGCCCGGTGCAAGACCTACGGGTACGGTGCTTCGGCATGACTACGACGCCAGCCCGACTGAGCCAGGTTCGCAACGAGCGAAGGCCGAACTCTCGCTATGCCTCCCTGGAGCAGTGCACCTACGAGCTACGCCAGGCCGAAGCGATGTACCGTAACCATCGCCTTCCGGTGATCAACTCCTCGACCAAGTCAGTCGAGGAGATGTCCACCGTGATCTTGCAGGCCCTCGATCATAAGTCCGCTTGATAAATCAATACCAGAAGGAGATCACTATGCCCGCATCGTCTACAACATCGAGTATCGCGTGGTTTTCCGAACTGGGTCTGGCCGATCTTGATCAGGTCGGTGGGAAGAACTCATCCCTGGGCGAGATGATTCGTGGCCTTGCGTCCGCCGGCGTACGCGTACCGAACGGATTTGCCACCACCGCGGACGCCTACCGCGGCTTCCTCGGCAGTGGAGATCTTGCGAAGATGATCAACGCCGAGCTCGCAACACTTGACACCGAGAACGTCGAACAGCTGGCAACGGTGGGTCGCAGGATCCGCGACGCAATAGTCCAGCAGCCTCTCCCCGCCAGTCTGGAAGCCGACATTCGCACTGCCTACGCTCGGCTGGCGGGCGAGTCAGGCGTGGCCGATGACGAGGCCTCGTTCGCCGTGCGGTCCAGCGCGACCGCTGAAGACCTGCCGGACGCCTCATTCGCTGGGCAGCAGGAGACCTTCCTCAACGTAACTGGCATCGACGCCATCCTCGACGCGATCAAGGAGGTCTACGCCTCCCTCTACAACGACCGCGCCATCGCCTATCGAGTCCATCACCGCTTCGAGCACGAGGCCGTCGCGCTCTCTGTCGGTGTGCAACGAATGGTGCGTTCAGATCTTGCCGCGTCCGGAGTGATGTTCACGATGGACACGGAGTCGGGCTTCACCGATGCCGTGTTCATCACCTCGTCCTATGGGCTGGGGGAGGCCGTTGTGCAAGGAGCGGTCAATCCCGACGAGTTCTATGTCTACAAACCGGCATTGCGTGCCGGCCGGCCGGCGATTCTCAAGCGCGGCGTAGGAAGCAAAGCCACCAAAATGATCTATGCCACGCCCGGCGGAAGCGGCCCGACCACGACATTTGTCGATGTTGATCAGAGGGAGCGGATGCGCTTATCTCTCACCGACGATGAGGTGACCGAGTTGGCACGCCAGGCGCTTGCCATCGAGGAGCATTACGGCCGACCAATGGACATCGAGTGGGGCAAGGACGGACAGAACGGCCAGCTCTACATCCTCCAGGCCCGTCCGGAGACCGTGAAGTCTCGGCAGGGCACTGCGCGTCTGCAGCGGTACAAGATTCGCGAGCGCGGAGCGGTTGTCGTCGAGGGACGTGCCATAGGGCAGAAGATCGGGGCGGGCTCGGCACGGGTGCTGTCGACGATCACTGACATGCATTTGTTCAAACCGGGTGAGGTGCTGGTCGCCGATATGACGGATCCGGACTGGGAGCCGATCATGAAGCGAGCCGCAGCGATTATTACCAATCGAGGCGGCCGGACGTGCCATGCGGCGATCATCGCCCGCGAACTGGGCATTCCCGCAGTTGTAGGAACGGGCAGCGCAACAGGGGTGTTACAGGAGGGTCAAGAGGTGACCGTCTCGTGCGCGGAAGGCGACACCGGTTACGTCTACGAGGGTCTGCTCGATTTCGAGATCGAGGAGTCTGAGCAGCAGAGCATGCCGGAGATCGATGTCAAGATCATGATGAATGTTGGCACTCCGGACCAGGCATTTGCGTTCTCGCGGCTGCCCAACGCTGGTGTCGGACTGGCGCGGCTGGAGTTCATCATCAACAACCAGATCGGCATCCACCCCAAGGCGTTGCTGGAGTTCGATCGGCTGGACGAGGCTCTGCGCAACAAGATCAGCGAGGCCATCGCGGCGTACCAGACGCCACGCGATTTTTTCGTACGCCGGGTCGTGGAGGGTGTCGCGACCATTGCGGCCGCGTTTGCACCGAACCCGGTGATCGTACGCATGTCGGACTTCAAGTCCAACGAGTACGCCAGCCTGCTCGGCGGTGACCGCTACGAGCCACACGAAGAGAACCCCATGATCGGGTACCGCGGCGCAGCACGTTATCTCTCCGCCGATTTCACTGATTGCTTTGCCATGGAGTGTGAGGCGCTGCAGTACGTACGCGACACTATGGGCCTGACAAACGTCAAGATCATGATTCCCTTCGTCCGGACTCTCGCGGAAGGCGCAGGCGTGATACGCCTCCTGGAAGAACATGGACTTCGCCGTGGTGACAACGGCCTCGAGGTGATCATGATGTGCGAGCTGCCCTCCAACGCGGTTCTCGCGGATGAATTCCTTGATCATTTCGATGGTTTCTCGATCGGCTCCAACGATCTAACTCAGCTCACCCTTGGGATAGATCGTGACTCCGGCTTGGTCGCTGCGTCCTTTGACGAACGCGACCCAGCGGTCAAGAGTTTGATCAGTTCGGCAATCAAGGCGTGCAAGGCCCGGGGAAGGTATGTGGGTATCTGCGGACAGGGGCCCAGTGATCATCCTGACCTGGCCGAATGGTTGCTTGATCAAGGCATCGACAGCATTTCGCTCAACCCCGACACCGTGGTCGACACCTGGATCAGGCTCGGCAGCGCGCGAGAAGCCTGATTCGCCATAGCAGTACCCAGACTTCCCACAGCGCGTGCATCCCACGCAGCGTGGGATGTTGACAGCGACGCGTTAGGGTCAGCGAGTGGATGACATGAGCCTGGCAGCCGAGCTGGTGCGTGAGGCGGGAACCATGGCCAGCCAGATGCTTCGTCAGGGTCTGGAAGTTCGCTACAAGACCTCGCTTTCCGACGTCGTGTCAGCAGCCGATCACGCGGGCGAGGAAATGATCAGCGCCCGGCTCGCCGAGAGCCGGCCCGATGACGCACTGGTGGGGGAGGAAGGCGCGCGCAAGACAGGCGAGGGCCGCACCTGGTACGTCGACCCGGTAGACGGTACGTACAACTTCCTCTCCGGCATCCCGTACTGGTGCTCGGCAGTGGGGCTGGTCGACCACGAAGGGCCGCTCCTCGGCGCGGTGTATTACCCAGACGTCGACCAGCTTTGGTTGGGAGGACGGGAGATTGCCACCACTCTGAACGGTGAACGAGTGCCGTCACTGCTCAGCCAGGGTCTGTCCGAGATCTCCATCGCGACCTACTACCACCCGCGCCACCTCCCGGATCGGCAACGCCTCATCGCGTGGCAGTCGGTGGTGGCCTCGGCCGCCACCCTGCGGATACTCGGCTCCGCCTCGATTGACTTGGCCGGCGTGGCGAGCAGCCGGCTCGGAGTCTTCCTGCAAGTCAATCTGAACGGCTGGGACTGGTATCCAGGCGCAGCGCTCGTAATCGGCGCCGACGGGGTCGCCGAAGAAATCGTCATCGGCGATAACCGATGGCAGATTGCCGGTAACGCTCAGGCCGTCGAGGACGTCAAGAACGCCCTGCAGGGCACCGCCTGACAATCGCCTCGAAGCCCTGACAATCGCCTCGAAGCTATGCCCCAGCGCCCTCCTGGGCCACTCCGGCGACAGCTCTGGGGTCGCCGAGGCGATAGCGATCGAAGGCCTCCGAGGCAGCGCCTGAGTCATACTGCCCGTCCCGTGCCAGAGATTCGAGCGTGGCAACCACAATCGACTCAGCATCGACCAGGAAGAAACGCCGCGCCGCCGCTCTGGTGTCAGCGAAGCCGAAGCCGTCAGTGCCCAGCGAACACCAGGTATGGCGCACCCACCGAGCGATCTGATCTTGTACGCTACGCATGTAGTCGCTTGCTGCGATCACGGGGCCGGGCGCCCCCTCCAAAGTGGTGGTGATGTAGGGCTGACGTGGCTCCTCACCTGGATGGATGAGATTCCACTTCTCGGTATCGACCGCGTCGCGACGCAGCTCATTCCACGAGGTGACCGACCAGACGTCCGCAGCGACCCCCCACTCGTCGGCCAGCATCTTTTGCGCCTTGAGCGCCGCCGTCATCGTGACGCCTGAGACGAGAATCTGGGCGCGCGGGTGATCGCCTTCCAGCGGAGAGGAGGCGTAGTGGTAGATCCCGCGCAGCAGGGCCTCCACATCAAGATTGTCAGGGGCTCCTGGCTGCGAAACTGGCTCGTTGTAGACGGTGATGTAGTAGATCAGGTCCTCGCCGTCCGGGTGATCTGGATCGTCGTGGCCGTACATCCGCCGCAGTCCGTCCTTGACGATGTGCGCGATCTCGTACGCGAAGGCCGGGTCGTAGTGAACGACCGCGGGGTTGGTGCTGGCCAGCAGCGGCGAGTGCCCGTCGGCGTGTTGCAGGCCCTCGCCGGTAAGAGTGGTGCGGCCGGCAGTCGCTCCGAGCAGGAATCCGCGGGCCAGCTGGTCAGCCATCGCCCAGATCCAGTCGCCGGTCCGCTGGAATCCGAACATCGAGTAGAAGATGTAGAACGGGATCATCGGTTCGCCGTGCATTGCATACGACGATCCGGCAGCAATCACCGAGCCCATCGCGCCGACTTCGGAGATGCCTTCGTGCAGCAGCTGACCCTTTTCGGATTCCTTGTAGGAAAGCAAAAGCTTGCGGTCGACTGACTCATAGGTCTGGCCGTGCGGGTTGTAGATCTTCGCCGTCGGGAACATTGAGTCCATGCCGAACGTCCGGAACTCATCCGGCGCAATAGGCACGATCCGGTGCCCGATCTCCTTGTCACGCATCAGATCGCGAAGCAGCCGGACGAATGCCTGCGTGGTGGCTACCTTGGTCTTCTCCCCGGCCGACTCCATCAGCGGCGCGTAGATCTCGTCGCCGGGCAGCTTGATGATCGTCGGCTTTACCCGACGCTCGGGAAGGTATCCCCGCAGTACTCGGCGCCGCTCCTGGAGGTACTGGATCTCATCGGAGTCCTCACCCGGGTGGTAGTACGGCGGGTTGTAGGCATCCTCGAGGGCGCTGTCGGGAATCTCCAGGTAGAGCCGATCCCGGAAGGCCTTGAGATCCTTGGTGGTCAGCTTCTTCATCTGGTGGGTGGCGTTCTTGCCCTCCAGTGCGTCGATGGTCCAGCCCTTGACCGTTTGAGCCAAGATCACTGTGGGCTGGCCGACATGCTCAGTGGCCGCCTTGAATGCCGCGTACACCTTGCGATAGTCGTGCCCGCCACGGGACAGCACCTTGACCTGATCGTCGGTCATGCCAGAGACCATCTTCTGCAGCCGCGGATCGGAGAAGAAGTTGTTGCGGATGTAAGCGCCATCCTCGACCAAATAGGTCTGGAACTGCCCGTCCGGCGTGGTGTTCATCTTGTTCACCAGCGCGCCGTCAGCGTCCGCGGCGAGCAGCGGATCCCAGTCACGGCCCCACAGCACCTTGATCACGTGCCAACCCGCGCCAAGGAAGATCGATTCCAGCTCCTGAACGATCTTGCCGTTGCCGCGTACCGGACCATCCAGCTGCTGCAAATTGCAGTTGATCACCCAGGTGATGTTGTCCAGCTCCTCACGCGCCGGCAGCCCGATAGCGCCGAGTGATTCCGGTTCACCCATCTCGCCGTCACCAAGAAAGCCCCAGACGCGCTGCTGCGAGGTGTCTTTGATGCCGCGGTTGTGCAGATAGTGGTTGAAACGGGCCTGATAGATCGAGTTGATTGCACCAATGCCCATGGAGACAGTCGGAAACTCCCAGAAATGGGGCATCAACCGCGGGTGGGGATAGGAGGAAAGCCCCTTGCCCGGGCCGTGTGATACCTCCTGCCGAAAGGAATCCAGCTGATCGGTGGTCAGTCGGCCTTCGAGGTAGGCACGGGCATAGACGCCCGGGGAGGCATGTCCCTGGATGAAGACATGGTCACCGCCGCCGGGATGATCCTTGCCGCGGAAGAAGTGATTGAACCCGACCTCGTACAGGCTGGCCGCGCTCTGATAGGTCGCAATATGGCCGCCCACTTCGAGGCCCTTGCGGTTGGCCTTGCTGACCATGATCGCCGCGTTCCACCGGATGAAGGCGCGAATCCGGCGCTCGACATGCTCATCGCCGGGGAACCACGGCTCGGATTCAGGCGGAATCGTGTTGATGTAGTCGCTGCTCCGCAATGCAGGCAGACCGATCTGGCGGGCCCGCGCTCGCTCCAGCAGCTTCAACATGATGAACCGCGCGCGGTTGCGTCCCTTGTCCTGGAGCAAGCCGTCGAGTGACTCCAGCCAGTCGGCAGTCTCATCGGGATCGATGTCGGGAAGTTGGCTTGGCAAACCTTCCGCGGTGATAGCTGGATGAGGTCCTGGCGTGGCCATGGCAAGCTCCTTACGTCTCACGCAGCACCGGGGCGGGCTAGAGGGTGCAGGTCGCAGTGCTGCAACATCCATCCTGTCACTTCCGATTGATCAACCGCACCCCCGCTAGCGGCTCTACCTGCCCGTACTGCGACCAATGTCCGACGATCTTCGGGTTGCTCATAGGGTCATGGGGTTACGCGAGGCAGCACGCCTCTGGCAGGCTGTGCCCAGGAAGTTGGGCTGAGGACAATTCATAGCTCCGGTACTCGACCGGAGTTGTCGAGAAGGAGGCGGCACGCCGCAATGAGCGGGATATGTTCTCGCGATGATCGGACTGCGACGGTGCGCCGCGGCAGCCAGTCGGATTGGTCGTTGTTCTGGAGGTGTGGGTGACCTCCACAGCTGGTGCCGGGGGATCGAGAAGTGTGAGTGACAAGCTCGGGCTGTCCTCAGGTCTTGTAGTCCAAGAGCTCGGTTGGGACGAGGACGTTGACGACGACGTACGGGTCATGATCGAGGATGCCATCGACGGCGAACTCATCGAAGACGCCATGGAGGCTGTCGATCTCGTACTGCTCTGGTGGCGGGACGAGGACGGGGACCTTGTCGATGGCCTGGTTGATGCCCTGACCGACCTCACCGACAGCGGCTACATCTGGCTGATGACGCCGAAAGTTGGGCGCAGTGGCTACGTCGACGCTGCCGATCTGGCCGAGGCTGCGGTGACGGCGGGTTTGGCGCTGACCAATAGCGTGCAGGTGTCGTCGGACTGGACCGCAACCAAGCTGGTACGCCCCAAGGGCACGCGTCGGTGAGTCTGGCGCTCGGCCAGCAGGCTCCGAGCTTTACGGCCCGCAACCAACATGGCGAGCAGATCACCGTAAGCGGGTTGCACGGTGCTCCGGCCGTGATCATCTTCTATCCATGGGCGTTTTCCAGCATCTGCCGCGGCGAGCTGGCGGCGCTGCGTGATGATCATGAAAGCTTCGTGACGCTGGGCTCCAGAGTGCTGGCTGTCTCCTGCGACGCGATGTACACGCTGCGGGCATACGCGGATGCGGAGGGCATTCCGTTCGACCTGCTCAGTGATCATTGGCCACATGGTGCGATCGCTCAGGCGTACGGCGTGTTCGACGAGCTGGCGGGCTGCGCGCGGCGCGGCACCTTCGTAGTGGACTCGGTTGGTGTGATCAGGTGGCAGCAGGTCAACCAGATCAATGAGCAGCGGGATCTCACCGCGGTGCTTGCGGCCACGGCGAATCTATGATTGCCGCGTGCCGCTGACCGGAGATTATGTGCCAAGCCCCCGCAAATGGGTGCGCGACCAGGTTGAGCGCTATGAAGCCACCGACGGGCGTGAAGCCAACACACTGGCTGGTACCAACCGGCCGGTGGTGATCTTCACGACGCGAGGTCGCAAAAGCGGCAAGATCAGGAAATTCGCGTTGATGCGAGTGGAGCATGACGGCAAGTACGCCATGGTCGCCTCGGTGGGTGGCGCGCCGACGCATCCGGTTTGGTATCTCAACCTCAAGGCAGATCCCGACGCGCTCATGGTGCAGGACGGCGCGGAGCGCTTCGATGCCAGCGCACGCGAACTCAGCGGCGAGGAACGCGAGATCTGGTGGCAACGGGCAGTGCAGGCCTACCCCTCGTACGCGAAATATCAGGAGAAGACCGACCGCGAGATACCAGTGCTCCTGGCTGAACGGCGGGGCTGACAGGCAGTCGGGTGGATGCGGTGCGTTTCTCCGCACAAGTGCACGAACGGACGCCCATAACGCCGAAAATGCCGATATTCGTGGCCGTGGGCGGAGAAACGTCACAGCTGATGTGGGAGCAAGCAGACTCGAACTGCTGACCCCTTGCTTGTAAGGCAAGTGCTCTAACCAACTGAGCTATGCTCCCGGGTCGCTGCAACGCGTACGCAGCGGACAAGACTAGTGTGACGGTTCTGGCTCGACCAATTTTCCCTATCCGGTCACTGGAGTAGGCGTGCCCAAGAACATCGCAGCTGCCCTGGGGGCGCTCACTGGCCTGGTCAGCCTGGTCGCCATGATTCGCCTCGTATCTGGGGCGTTTACTCAGGGGATGTCGACATTTGCCTGGGTGGCGATTCTCTTGGCCATGCTGCCGTGGATTGGGTACGCCGCATGGCGCGGCCGGCACGGCCATCTCAGTAGGCGCGGAGCGCTGGCGGTGCTGCTGCTGAACCTGCTCGGATGCGTCGTGGTATGGCTCTTCGTACTCGGCCCGGTGATCGCTCTGACGTGCTCATTAGCCGCGTTCGCCGTCATCTGGGTGAGCGACTGGCCGGCACGCCGGCCCTTGACGGAAGAGAGGTTCGTCCGCATCGAGGAATTCCGCAACGCTGACGATTGAGGCTGGCCGCGGGCTTGCGCAGGGACCCAAAACACGCTGCCCAAGTAGAGTGGGTCATTGTGGCTGGACCCGATTTCGCCCTCGCGCTCGCTGACCTCGATAAGTCATTGAGCTCGATTGAGGCCGTCCTCGACCCCGATCGCAAACGAGCCGAGATCGCGGAGCTTGAGCAGCAGGTAGCCGCGCCCGATCTGTGGGACAACCCTGACAACGCGCAACGGGTGACATCGCGGCTCTCAGCGCTGCAGACCGAGGTGGATCGTGTGGTCGGACTCCGCGCGCAGCTGGACGACATCGGCGTACTGGTCGAGCTTGGAGAAGAAGAAGAGGACCAAGCCAGCCTTGCCGAGGCGGCGGAAGCGCTCAGCGCCCTTCAGAAGGCAGTGGAGGCTCTCGAGGTGCGCACATTGCTGTCAGGGGAATACGACGAGCGCGACGCGCTGATCACCATCCGTTCCGAGGCAGGCGGCGTTGACGCAGCCGACTTCGCCGCCATGCTGCTGCGCATGTACTTGCGCTGGGCGGAGCGCCATCGCTATCCAACCGAGGTCTACGACACCTCCTTCGCCGAAGAGGCTGGCATCAAATCCGCAACGTTCCAAGTCAAGGCCCCTTTCGCGTACGGGACACTGTCAGCCGAACAAGGCACCCATCGACTGGTGCGAATCTCGCCTTTCGACAATCAGGGGCGCCGGCAGACGTCGTTTGCCGGTGTCGAGGTGCTGCCTGTGACTGAGGCAGCAGATCACATCGACATTCCCGAGGCGGATCTGCGCATTGACGTGTTCCGCTCATCAGGACCGGGCGGGCAAAGCGTGAACACTACCGATTCGGCCGTACGCATTACCCACCTGCCAACCGGCATTGTGGTGTCCTGCCAGAACGAGAAATCCCAGCTGCAGAACAAAGCTGCCGCCCTTCGAGTGCTGCAATCGCGCCTGCTGGAACGGGCGAGGCAGGAGCGCGAGGCCCAGCTCAATGCCCTCAAAGGTGACGGCGGCAATAGTTGGGGGTCGCAGATGCGGTCCTACGTCCTTCACCCGTACCAGATGGTGAAGGACTTGCGGACCGATTACGAAGTCTCGAATCCGGACGCGGTTTTCGACGGGGACTTAGACGGTTTCATCGAGTCCGAAATCCGCTGGCGCATGATGACCCCGTCAGCCTGAATACCCGAAGTCCTTTGACAAGGCCTTCCATTCGACGTCGGCCTGCTTACTCAACGCCGCGATCGTCAGGTGGTCTAGTCCGGCGCTATATCCCTGGCTCGAGGTGCATGTGGAACAGGGCGGGACTTGAACAGACGGAGCCCAGATGCCGGGCTAGGGCGGCTGATCGTGTCCCGTTACCGAACCTTGACTTAGACTCGTCCCTGGCCGTGTGGCGTCCGTTGGGCGTCAGAGCTGTCTATCTCGGGGGAAGCTTCGCCGTGATCCGGTTTGAAAACGTATCCAAAACCTACGACGGTCAGCGCAGGGCAGCGCTGGACAACATCAACGTCGATATCGACAAGGGGGAGTTCGTCTTCTTGGTCGGGGCCTCAGGGTCCGGCAAGTCGACGTTCTTGAGGCTGATCCTGCGGGAGCAGCGGGCGAGTAACGGCAAGGTGTTCGTCGCCGGCCGCGAGCTCAACAAGCTGCGCAGCTGGAAGATACCGGCAATGCGCCGCCAGATCGGCACGGTCTTTCAGGATTTCCGGCTGCTGCCCAACAAGACGGTGACTGAGAATGTCGCGTTTGCGCTGCAGGTCATTGGCAAGCCGGCCTCCACCATTGAGCGAGTCGTACCCGAGGTGCTGGAGCTTGTCGGCCTGGGCGGCAAAGGGGAGCGGTTGCCGGAAGAGTTGTCTGGCGGCGAGCAGCAGCGCGTAGCGATCGCTCGGGCGTTCGTGAACCGGCCGATGATCTTGATCGCCGACGAACCCACCGGAAACCTGGATCCTGCCACCAGCGTCGGGATCATGAAGTTGCTGGATCGGATCAACCGCGCCGATACCACGGTTCTGATGGCGACGCACGACTCGACGATTGTCGATCAGATGCGTAAGCGGGTGATTGAGCTCGACGACGGCGAAGTCGTCCGAGATCAAAGCAGAGGTGTCTACGGCTATCAGTAACTGCCGCGCCTTAGCCCAAACCACCACTGCCGATCGATTTATTTGGGGATAGTCAATGCGTTTCCGTCACATCTTCTCCGAGACCCGGGCCGGTCTACGACAAAACCTGACCATGACTTTGGCCGTCATCGTGACCATGTGGGTGTCGCTGTCGCTGTTCGGCGCAGGCCTGCTGGCCAACCAGCAGGTCGACCTGATGAAGGGCCGCTGGTACGACAAGATCGAGATTTCGATCTTTCTTTGCGCCAAAGACACCCGCGGCGATCAGTGTGATCCAGGACAGGACGCCACGGAGGGGCAGAAGGCGGAGATCCGTCGCACCTTGGAAGCTAACCCCGAGGTCGCGTCGGAGGGAATCTACTTCGAAACCAAACAAGAGGCGTATGCCGAGTTCCAGAGAGCCTACGAGGGCAGCCCGATCCAGGACTCGCTGAGTGTGGACCAAATGCAGGAATCGTTCCGCATCAAGCTCAAGAATCCCGAGGAATACCAGGGCGTGGTGAGCTCCGTAGTCGGGCTCAAGGGCGTGCAGAAGGTACAGGATCTGCACCAGCTCCTCGATCCGTTCTTCCGAGCACTCAATGTGCTGCAGTGGTCAACTGCCGGCGCATCGGCGCTGCTCCTGCTCGCCTCGGCACTGCAGATCGGAAACACGATTCGCTTGGCGACCTTCGCACGACGCCGCGAAATTGGCATCATGCGCCTCGTCGGTGCCAGCAACTTCTACATCACAATGCCGTTCTTGCTCGGAGCCGTGATTTCGGCCCTGATCGGCGTGGCGCTTGCATGCGTGACCATGGCCGCAGGCGTCTATTTCTGGATCATCCGCGGAGTCCGCAATTCGATCCGGTTCATCGCCTGGATCGGCTGGCAGCAGACAGCGCTGGCGATGCTCGGCGTAGTCCTGGTGGGCGTGGTGCTTGCGGTAGTCCCGACTCTGGTCACGACTAGGCGATACCTCCGGGTCTGATACCGCCGGAGTCGGCCTCAACGGTGTCGGTAACCCACGCTGCGTGGGATGTTCACGCTGTGCACGTTCACGCTGTGCACACGTTGCATGCCATGCACAGCGCCGAGAGCCGTACAGCTCGGGCCTAGGGCTGGGCGTACTGCACCTTCGTCACAAAAACATCACAAGTTACCTCAATTAACTCAAGTCTGAGTTGAGACTTAATGCCTGATCGATGACGAAATGCCTGTTTCCGCGTTTCGGTCGTTGCCAGTGGCCGTTGCGAGCTGCCTATCATGCGGGGCCGCATGCGGTTGCAACCGGTGACAGCAGGCGGAGCGGCTAAGCCGTTTGACAACCGAAAACTGGATTGGGGAAAGCTGTGGCTCCGGATCTTCCCTACGTCCGTCAGGACGTTCCGGACGACAGCGAAGCACCTCAGGTTGGTGGTCGCTTCGCCAGGCTGCCAAGGAGTGGAAAGCTTCTTGGCCAGACGCCTGCGTCCAAGGGCATAACTGCATATTCGTCGGCACTGCACGTCGCGGGGCTACGCACCGCACGAGTGGCGATAGCCGTCGCTGTGGCGTCGGCACTCTCGCTCACGCTGCTTGTGCCCCAGGCCTCTGCCGATGAGCTGGTGGCCCACCGGGCTCGCGTCAAACAGCAGATCGCGAAGACCAAGAGTGACCTCAACGAATCAACGAAGGCGCTCAGCAAGGCTGCGGTCGCGGTCGACAAGGCACAGAACACGCTGGAAGCCGCGAATGCGCAGCTTGCGACGACGCGGGAAGAGTTGTCGGCAGCCGAGGCGACGGATACCCGTATGGCAGTGAGGCTGCGGATAGTCCGGGCTGATCTTGCCGCGGCCGTCGCCGCGGTGAATGCCGGGCAGGCACGACTTGACGCCGAAAGGGCCAAGGCCGGACAGATGATCCGGGACCAGTACCAGCAGCAAAGCAACCTTCTGCCGGTCGCCGTCCTTCTCGATCCGCATTCCACACAGGACGTGCAGACCCGACTCCAGTGGTCAACCACGCTCTTCGACTCCACACAAGCCCAGATCGACCGGCTCACTGTCCTGCAACGCCAGCTCGATGCTGCTCGCGCCAGGAAGTCCGAACTCAAGGCGAAGGTCGTCGCCGCACGCCATGAGGCGGCCGCCAATCTCAAGATCAAGAAGTCTCTAGAGGCTCGCGCGGCAGCCGAGGAGGCTACTGTGGCGCAGCTAGTACGCCAGCGAAAGGCAGCTGAAGACGAGGCCGAATCCGACGTGGCGCAAGACAAGGCTCAGTACAAGGATCTGCTCAAGGAACGTGCTTCGGTCGAGAAACGCATTGCCTCTCGGATTGCCAAGGCCGCCGCGGTACGTAAGCGGGCGGCGGAGCGAGCAGCGGCCGAGCGCAAGCGGGCAGCACAGCACAAGGCAGGCGCTGCGCGGCGGTCTCACTCGTCCAGCAAGCGCGTTCATCACTCTGCCGGCTCGGCAAGCTCGAGCGCTGGCCACGGCTTCTCGTTCCCCGTGGCCGCTCGCATCACCTCTCCGTTCGGGATGCGATTCCATCCGGTGCTGCACTACTGGAAGCTGCACGACGGCACGGACTTCGGCGCCGCTTGCGGTACCCCAATACGCGCTGCCCACGCCGGCCGGGTCGCTGAGCGCTACTACAACGCGGGCTACGGCAACCGCCTGATGATCGACCATGGCTACATCGGCGGTCGGTATGTCACCACGGGTTATAACCACGCCAGCCGCTACATCGTCCACGTCGGTCAGCGAGTACGCGAAGGGCAAGTCGTCGGCTACGTCGGCACCACCGGATTCTCGACAGGCTGCCACCTGCATCTGATGGTCTGGATCAACGGTCGCCTCCGGAACCCCATGACGTGGTTTTAAACGCTAACCCGTGGTCTGCTGGACGCTAGCAAAGGAGTCGATCTAACACGGATCGCGCGGCGCCGTGCTGAGCCAGGCTGGCGCGCCGCTGTCCTGGACCAGTGAGCGAAGCGAGTGAGGAAGGCAGCGGCTAACAAGCGCCAGCCACAGCGAGCGGAGCGAGCAGTATGAAAGGACTGAGCGGAGGCGCTTTTCCTCTGCGAACGACGACGAAGTAGGCGACCTCCAAGCGCGATCCGCGCCGGAGCGAGCGAAGCGAGCGGAGGCAATTCAATATGGCGAAGGAGAAGGGCCGCAGGCTCATCGCGCAGAACCGCAAGGCTCGGCACGACTATCACATACACGACGTCTACGAGGCGGGAATCATCCTCAGTGGAACCGAGGTGAAGTCGCTGCGTGAGGGACGCGCCAACCTCACCGACGCCTACGCGACAGTCGACGATGGGGAGGTCTGGCTGCGGGGAGCGCACATTCCCGAGTACAGCCATGGCACCTGGACCAACCACTCAGCCCGGCGTACCCGCAAGTTGTTGTTGACCCGGCGGGAGATCGCCAAGATCGAGCGAGAGCTCAATACCTCGGGAACCACTCTGGTTCCTCTGTCGCTGTACTTTTCAAACGGGTACGCGAAGGTGGAGATCGCATTGGCTTCCGGCAAGCGAGAGTATGACAAGCGCGTCACCATTGCCGCCCGCGAATCACAGCGGGAGGCAGAAAGGGCCCTTGCCGCCCGCAATCGGAGGCAATGACTCATGAACTCCTGATTCGGAGACAATGAACTAATGGTGCAATTTCGCGCGTCCACTGGCGAGCGCGTCTGGCAGATAGGCGGCCGCGCTTCGCGGCTCGTCCTTGCCGTGATTCTGATGCTGATGACCGCCCTGGCATGGGCGGTGTTCACCCCGACCCGGGCCTATGCGGCCGACGACCAGATCGATTCCTTCTTGATCAACTACGACATGCAGCCAAGCGGTGTGCTCAAGGTGAAAGAGACCATCACCTGGCGGTTCGGCAGTGATTCTGGCCGGCATGGTATTCAGCGCGACCTGGTGACGCGTGAGCCCGATCCGGACAGCGACCAGGACTTCGTGTACGGAATCAGCAACATCAATGTCACGAGCCCGGATCCGAACGTGGCAACGCAGTTCAGTTCGAAGACCACCGAATCACAGGGAGGCCGCGAGGCCGAGCTCAACATTCGCATCGGCGATCCCGACCGAACGATTTCTGCACCCACGGCCACTTACGTCATCTCCTATGACGTCACCGGCGCCATGCGCTCCTTCAATGGTTACGACGAGTTCTTCTGGGACGGTCCAGGATTTGGCAACCCGTTGATCAAGGATGTGAAGATCACCGCAACCGTGCCCGGCGGCGCTCAGGAGGTCAGCTGCTTTACCGGACCGCCGCGCAGCACCACGCGGTGTCAGACCGATGACATCACTAAAGATGGCAAGGCCACTTTCGGACAGACCAATGTGCAGCCGGGCGCAAGCGTCAGCATCGGTGTCAAGATCAAGCCTGGTCTGGTCGCGGACAACAAGCCGCACCTGGAACCCAACGCCTCCAAGCTTTCGCCGGCCGAGAGAATCGCTGCTTTCGCACTGGCTGGCGTCTCGCTTCTCATCGCTATCGGCTCGCCGATTGTTGGCGTGCTCTGGTGGCGCAAGAACGGCCGTGACCAGCGCTACGCAGGTTTGCCGCCGGGAACCGTTCCACTTGCTGGCCAGGAAAGCCAGATCGTGCCCAACGACCCCGACATTCCCATCCCGGTCGCATTCTCGCCCCCGAAGATCCCTGTCGCAGAGGCTGGCCTGCTGATCGACGGCCAAGTCGATGCCAGGGAGACTGCGGCCACGATCATCGACCTGGCGGTGCGCGGCGCGCTGACCGTGCAGAGCTACCGAGACGACGACTTCCAAGTCACGCTCGTCGATCCCAGCAGAGCGAGCGCTCCGCACGAGATGGTGCTGCTGACCAGTCTGTTCAACGGCGAGCCGCCGGGGGCGGTGCGCGATCTCTCCGAGCCCGGCAGTCTGGTCGATCCACATGAACGAATGCGAGATTCGGTACGCAACCAAGTCACCTCCCGCGGCTGGTTCCGCAAGGTGCCGTCGGCCGCGGCGACTCGTAATTTCGGATTCGGCATCATCGCGATCGCTATCTTTGCGGCCTTCGCGGTCGGGTTCTGGCTGCTGTTGTTGCTGATTCCGCTACTGCCGATCATCATCACGCTCGCGGTTATCCGTACCAAGCTGAAGCGGGGGCAGCGCACTGCCGAAGGCCGGGCGGTGGCCGACCAAGTCGAGGGTTTCAAGACCTATCTCGCAACCGCCGAAGCCGATCAATTGAAGTTCGAAGAGGGCGAGGACATCTTCTCCAAGTACTTGCCCTGGGCGATCATCTTCGAACTCGCCGATCGCTGGGCCAAGATCTGCGGTGATCTTGTTGCAATGGGCCGGCTCCCGAATGCGACGCCGTACTGGTACGTCGGCAACTATCAGATGTCAGCCTTCAACACCGCGTTTTTGACTAGCAGCCTGACCTCTGCCGCGACGCCGGTTGCCTCCTCCTCAGGTGCTGGTGGCACCGGCTTCGGCGGCGGCAGCTCCTTCGGCGGCGGTGGCTTCTCCGGCGGCGGTGGCGGCGGAGGTGGCAGCGGCAGCTGGTGATCACCCGCTCCACCGATCCGTGGTATCGCGTTTCTCCGCACAAGTTCACGAACGCGGCCGAATTCTCGGGTTTGAGGTCGCATATCTCCGCACATGGCCACGAATGCAGCGCCTCAGATGCAGCTCACTACGGCGATTCGGCGCGCCAACCAGTTTGAGCGTGACCAATGGTTCATGGCCGTACTCGGGGTAGGTCCGGGGGAGTGCCCGATGGTGGATGCGCGGCCGCCAAACGATCCTGGTCAGCATGAGCGCGATTTACGAGCACCCCAGTCTGAAGATGCAGGTCACGCCTGAGCAGCGAGACCGTGCCGAATCCTGGCTCAAGGACGCCTACGCCGATGGCCGGATCAGCGAATCTGAGTTCGATCGGCGGATCGGGCAGATCCTTTCAGCAGTCACCCGCAAGGAACTGAACGAAGCCTTTTACGGTCTCGTCCAGATTCCAACCCCGTCGAGGGCGCTCGGCGTACACCCGGCGTACCAGCCTCTGGTCCGACCCGAGACTCGTCAGCAAGTAGGCCGTGGCGCCGCTGGCGTCGCACACTTCTCGGTGTTCTTCCTCTGGCTCTTCGGCCCCGGCCTGGTTTACGCGTTGTCGACGCCTGGGACGTACGCTCGTAAGGAAGCGGCCAAGTCGTTCAACTTCCAGCTGATCTCCTCAATCGCGTTCGTTCTGGTCGCGATCTTGGGTGGCATTACCGGCTTCGACTTCTTCGGCTGGTTGATCCCGTTCATGGGTCTTGGCTGGTTCATCCTCACCATCGTCGGTGGCGCCAAGGCTCTACAAGGCGACGACTGGAACAACCCCATCAAGAACGTGGTCAAGCTCGAGGTGCTCTCCGAGAAGTAACGCGAAGCACAGCGCCGGATCCATCGGGTCCGGCGCTTTTTCGTGCCTGGGAACGGGAATCAATTGAGCAGCTGCCGCATTATGAGATCGATAGACTGTGTGCGGTTGCGATCGATCTCAGCGGTATCGGGACGATCGCCGAACACAACTCAATAGGGGGTGATCGGTTTCGACTTGGGTCGATAGTTCCAGGAGAAGCGGGCCGAGAATCCAAGGTCAACTCGTAAATGTCCCTTGGGAACCAATAAGTGCCAACGTTAAGCGCACTGACCTCGCTCTCGCTGCTTAAACAGTGATCGAGGGGTCAGACCGGGCGAGCCTCCGTCCCGGACCCTGGCCTCATCTAGGAGGCTTACCTGCTGAGAGTGGTCTCAAGACTTAGCAGGGACATGAATTGAGACTGGGCTTGTCTGCGACGTGCTGGTGCGAGTGCAGGAGCCGAGAGAACGCCTAGCCAGCTGCGCCCGGAGAAGATCTGGTTCGTCGCTCAAGGACGCGGGTTCGATTCCCGCCACCTCCACCACACCCCAATGCCGCGCGAGACCGCGACTCGCGCGGAGATGGCTGAAGCGCGCCCCTACAGTGGACCGATGGCGCCGGTCAAGCAGATCCAGGTCACCTTCGACTGCGCAGAACCTGAGCGGGTCGCTCGGTTCTGGTGCGAGGTATTGGGGTACGTCGTGCCACCGCCACCGGACGGGTTTGTCACCTGGGACCATTTCGACCGCGCGTTGCCGCCTGAGCGTCAGGGTTCGGCGTACGCATGCATTGATCCCTCGGGTGTCGGCCCGCGACTGTTCTTCCAGCGCGTTCCCGAAGGCAAGGTCGTGAAGAACCGGCTGCATCTCGACGTGCGGGTCGGAACCGGGCTGGTAGGTGAAGAGCGCGTGGCCATACTCGAGGCCGAATGCGCACGACTGGTCGCGCTCGGCGCGGTACGCGTGCGTCTATTGCCTGCCGATGGCGGCAACGAGTCGTGCCTCGTAATGCAGGACATCGAGGGCAATGAGTTCTGTCTCGACTAAGTGGCCGCGAGGGTGAACCACGTGGTCTGTCAGCAGCCGCGCGGACTTATCACGGTTGCAGAATCTCGTCCCATTCGCGGATCCGGTGTGCGCCCACCACGCCATGGCGGACGAACGGATCGTCGGACATGAACTCCTGAAGGGCTTCGCGGCTAGTGAACACCGCCATGGCGCCGGCTGGCGGGTCAGTAAACGTGCCCACCATCAACAGCACGCCGCGCTCGGAGAACTGCAGAAGTCTTTCCCGGTGTGTGGGGAAGTGCTGCTGCGCGAGTGGTCCGGCGTTCTCAGCGAGTTCGTAGAAAAGCAGGTATTTCACGAGGTCACCCCTCTGTCCGGCTGAGCTGCGTAGGTTACCTTCCGTCAATGTGAAGCAGGCGGCTCAGTTCATCGCGGGCCGGCTGAGTCAACCGAGCTGCAGCCTTCGGTGTGCTGGCTACCAGGAGGACGAATCCACCGAAGCCAACCCAGGAGCGCCCGCTGACCGAGACTGATTCCTCGCCGATGTCCAGGCGGATGGTGCCCGGTAGCGCATTGTTGTCGACGTCGATGGTGACCTCATCCCAGTCGGCGTCCACCCTGCCCCACCGCGATAGCCGTCCGCTGATTCCATCCGCAGTCGCGATTAGCAAGGGCGTGACGATGGAATAGGTCAAGAACGCAAGGAACGCGGTCAACGCCAGTCCTACTATGCCAATGACGCCCGCGATCAAAAGGTCGCCACTGCTCAGGTTGGCAGCGACGCCGGCAAGGACGAGCGCTAGCACGACGGCCGTCGCAGTCCCGTAGAGCCCCCAGCCGATGCCCCGGTGCAAGTGCAACTGCACGGCGTCCGGTTCGATTGCGCCGTGTCGCGTGTCCTCCGACATGCCCTCTATCGTCCCGGATCGATCGGTGTGGAGCTGTCGTCGTCGGGGTATGACGCTCAAGTCCGGCCTGGCTCCATCAGGAAGCTGGGCGCACTCCCGAAGTCCAGGAGATCCCAGAGCAATGACCGACACCGACCAGGCACATCGCGAAAAGCTTGCCGAGCTCCTGCAAGACATGCCCATCGCGATGCTGACGACATTTACGAATGGCAGGCCACGTAGCGTGCCCATGGCGCGGCAAGAGGTTGAGGCGAGCGATGAACTGTGGTTCATCACGGCCCGCAGCTCGGGCGTGGTTGATGCCATCCGCTCCGAGCCGATGGTGTCCCTGACGTTTTCATCGCGTGACTCCTGGGTCTCGCTGGTCGGCCGCGCCGCCATCGTCGACGACCGAGAAAAACTGGCAGACCTGTGGAACACCTTTGCCGAGGCATGGCTGCCAGGTGGTCCCGATGATCCTGAGGCGGCCCTGCTACGTGTCGATATTGACAGCGCCGAGTACTGGGACACACCGGGCGGGAAGATCGCGTCGCTGCTGAGCTTCGCGAAGACCAAGCTCACTGGCGACACCTACGACGCGGAGCACGCGAAGCTCCGACCGTGATGGCGGTCGCGTCCTAAGCACGACTTCAGCGACAAACTGCTGGCATCAACAGCTCGGGATCGGATCAAGGGTTGCTGGTTGCCAGCACTTGGTGCGCGCGCGTACTGCGCCTTACGGTCTGATCGTGAGCTATCTGCCACCACTGCGGCATCCGGTTCGCACGATCGGTTGGCGAACGTTCGATTTCGATCACCAAGTCGTAGTGATGGGGATTGTGAACCGTACGCCCGATTCCTTCTTTGATCAGGGCCGTACGTTCGGGCTCGAGCAGGCAGTGGCAGCCGCGCTGACTGCTGCGCAGGCCGGCGCGGGCTGGATCGATATCGGTGGTGTGCCCTTCTCGGCTGACGCTGCGGAAGTCGGTCCCGCGGAAGAGATCGAGCGCGTGGTGCCCGTCGTTGCGCGCGTCGCCGAGGCCAGCGACATCGTGATCTCTGTCGATACGTTCCGGCCCGAGGTCGCGGCACGCTCGATCGCTGCCGGTGCCTCGGTGATCAATGACACGACAGGCTTGCATGATCCCGAGCTGGCTGATGTCGCGGCGGCATCGGGCGCCACACTCGTAATCACGCACAGCCTCGCACTGCCCAAGCAGCACCACCCTGCACCGCAGTACGACGACGTCGTTACTGAAATCAGGGCCTTCCTCGCCGCACGCGTGCAACTCGCTGTTGATCATGGTGTGCCCGAAGATCGGATCGTTCTCGATCCTGGTCATGATCTCAACAAGAACACCCTGCACACCCTGGAGCTGACCCGTCGGCTGACCGAAATCGCTGAGCTGGGTCTACCGATGCTCGCGGCGGTGTCCAACAAGGATTTCGTCGGCGAAGCAACCGGCCTGCCGAAGCCGGACCGGATGTCACCGTCGATTGCCGCCGCGACGATCTGCGTCCTCAACGGCGCAAGAATTCTTCGGATGCACGATGCCTCCGCGGCGGTTGCAGCGGCCCGCATGATTGAGGCGGTGCTGGGCTTCCGCCAGCCCGCGTCCCTAAGCCACAACATGGGCTGAGTACGAGGTCGAAGCCCTGTCTGTGACGACAACTACTGTGTTCGCCATGGAGGTGTGGTCGCGGGAGCGGGTGCTTGCCTTGGCTCCCGATCGTGCCTCCCTTGCGGCTGCCGCCGCGCTGGCCGGGACTCGCACGTGGCTGGACATGGGGACGGATTCCCAGGCCCTGTGGGGATCCTGCGCCGGTGATCGGCGCTATCAGACAGTCGTCGCTCTCGCCTCACCTCCGGCGTACGAGTGCAGCTGCTCGAGCCGCAAAGTCCCGTGCAAGCACGCGCTTGCCCTGCTCCTGCAGTGGAGTGATGGACTGGTGCCGGTCGGACAACCGCCGCCGTTCGCCGCGTCCTGGCTGGCCGGCAAGCCCACACAACAGTCGGAGCCGGCGAAGGTTCAGCGTCAGGCCGGTGAACTCGCAGATCCCGCCGCAGCGGCCAAGCGCGCGGCGGCGCGTACTGAGCGGGTAGCCGCCGGCCTCGACGAACTTGACCAGTGGCTCTGCGACCAAATCCGCGGTGGCATCGCCGGTCTAGATCGTGCGGGCTACAGCCACTTCGACACCATGGCCGCGCGGATGGTAGATGCGCAGGCTCCAGGGATAGCGGGCATGCTGCGCTCCATTCCGGCTGAGTTCGCCAACCTCGGCTGGCCCAGCCGAGTGCTCGAGCAGCTAGGCGCCTTGCACCTGCTCATCCAGGCTCACCGTCGGCTCGATGAGTTGCCTCGCGATTTGGCGGCGACTGTTCGCACCCGCATTGGATATCCGGTGAGCAAATCCGATGTGCTCGCGCTGCCCGGCGTTGTTGATCACTGGTTTGCGATCGGCATGGTCGACACCGCGGAGTATCGGCTGGATACCCGGCGGGTGTGGCTCTACGGAGCCGCTTCTGGTCGTTGGGGTGTGATCTTGAGCTTTGCGCCGCCCGGCGGCCTACTCGATGACACCGTGATGGCCGGACATCTGGTCCACGCCCCGCTGCACTTCTATCCGGGGTCAGGACAATTTCGTGCCTTGATCGGAGAACAGGTCAGTGCGACATCGGGTCCGACCATGCCGCCGGCCGAGTCGCTGGCGGAGGTACGTGCGCGCTTTGCTCAGCTCGTCGCTTCCGATCCATGGGCAGCTCGGATGCCGGCAGTGATCAACGCGGCACCAGTGCCTGGTCCAGGCCAGTGGCAGCTCCGGGCGCGAAGTGGCGAGTGCTGCATGATCATCGATCTTCCTGATGAGCCCTGGCCAATGCTCGCTCGTTCCGGCGGCGAGCCGATCCAGACCTTCGGCGAATGGACGCCTACCGGTTTCCGGCCGTTGAGCATGCTCGGGGTAGACGCCACTGAGCCCTTCAGCGCCGCGGTCGTGGCACGGGCGGCGTGAGCAATGTCGGGCTGGGAGGACGTCGTCACCATGGGGCTCATTGGAACGGATCGCCGGCCCATGCCTGACGACCTGCCAGCGAGCTGGTCTGCGGACCTTGATCAAGAACTCGATCCGGCCCACGCCGTGTTGTCCCTTGCAGCTCGTCATCGTGCTGCGTCACGAGTCGGCAACCCGCTTCGCTCGTGCCCGCCAGCGCCGGTCGCGCCGCCGAACCAGGCGCCGGCGGCGAGCCTCGCCGTGCACAAGATCCTCGCCCGATTGCTCTCGCCGCCGCACATTGATCTGCTGAACCTGTGGCTGGCCGGTGCCGTACGGGCTGGTCAGCGAGCCTCCGCCGGCTACTGGACTCCGCTGGCGATGGTGGCCGCTCGCGGCGTGGAGCTCGACCGGGCCGCATTGGGAACGGCCATCGGCGAACGCGGCATCTGGTTCCTCGAGCAGAACCCGCAATGGACTCGGCTAGCGCAGGCTGTGAGGTCTGCTCAGCCGTACGATCCGTCGCCACAGCATGAGGTCGCGGCCACAGATATAGCGCCGGAGGCGGTACGCGCCGATCCGGAGCTGATCATGCGCGCTGGGACGCGATGGTCTAAGGAACTGAGCTCGACGGTCCTGGACATCATCTGCAGCGGTCGGCTGCAGCAGCGTAGCGTCCGTTACGCCGCAGCCGTCGGCGCGCGGCTGCCGCTTGAGCATTACGAGCTACTGCGGTCCGCGCTGTCGCCACCGACCGGGTTGCGTTCTGTTCATGAAGCGCTGCTGAGCCTGGAGCGTACGGTGTGGGTTCGGATGGAGATGCAGAGTGCTTTCACCGGCGAGCCGATCAGGGTCGATCGTTTGGAGCTGCCGCAATGGTGACATCGCAGGACCGCACGCCGCTACGACCCCATGCGGAGCAGGCGTATCAGGCGGAGTTGGCCGCGCTGCGCGCTATCGATGATCGACCTCGGCCGCCCCATTGGCGGCTGTCGCCCTGGGCGGTAGTGACATACCTGATGGGTGATGTGCTGCCGGACGGCACCGTGATCTCGTCGAAGTACGTCGGTTCCCGTCGGTTGATCGAGGTTGCCGTAGCGACCTTGGCCACCGATCGGGCACTGCTACTGCTCGGCGTACCGGGTACGGCCAAATCGTGGGTGTCGGAGCATTTGGCTGCAGCGATCTCCGATGACTCAACGTTGTTGGTGCAGGGCACCTCAGGGACCGCTGAGGAGGCAATCCGGTACGGCTGGAATTACGCCCGGCTGCTTACCGAGGGTCCGACGCCGCAGGCGCTGGTTCCTTCACCGGTCATGGTCGCCATGGAGCGTGGCGCGCTCGCCCGGATCGAGGAGCTGACGCGCATTCCCGCCGAGGTGCAAGACGCGCTGATCATGATCTTGTCCGAGAAGACCCTGCCGATTTCCGAACTCGGGCAAGAGGTCCAGGCGGTACGCGGCTTCAATGTCATCGCGACGGCCAACGACCGGGACAAGGGCATCAACGAGCTGTCCTCGGCCCTGCGCCGCCGCTTCAATACCGTCGTCATGCCGCTTCCGGACAGCGAGGACGACGAGGTCACCATCGTGGCGACCCGGGTAGCTGACCTTTCCTCCTCGCTGGAGCTGCCCGAGGTTCCTCCAGCAGAGGAGGAGATTCGCCGCGTGGTGACGGTATTCCGGGAACTGCGGTCGGGCGTTACCGCAGACGGTCGCACGAAACTCAAGTCGCCATCCGGGTCGCTCTCTAGCGCCGAGGCGATCTCGGTGATCACCAGCGGCATGGCGCTGTCCGCCCATTTCGGCGACGGTCGGCTCGGACCCGCCGACGTAGCTGCCGGAATCGTGGGGGCTGTCGTCAAGGACCCGGTCGCTGATCGGGTGGCATGGAGCGAATATCTCGAGGTTGTCGCGCGGGATCGGGAGGGCTGGTCGGAGTTCTACACGGCCTGCCGCGACGTCTCGTGACGACGACCCTGTTACCGCATCCGATCAGCGATCATGTTTCTGATCAGTCGGCTGAGAACGGAGCCGGTGCACGGCCGCCGGTTGAGATCTTCGGCATCCGCCACCATGGGCCCGGTTCGGCACGCTCACTGATCGCCGCGCTCAACGAATACCAGCCCGATGCCGTGCTCATTGAGGGTCCAGCTGACGCCGATCCCTTGTTGCATTGGGTGCTGGCTGACGGAATGACGCCGCCGCTAGCCCTTCTCGGCTATGCCCCCGACCATCCGCAGACGGCCGCGTTTTGGCCGTATGCAATCTTCTCGCCCGAGTGGCAAGCGATGCGCTATGCGCTGCAGCGAAATATCGAGGTGGACTTCTGCGATCTTCCGGCGTCGGCGATGCTCGCCCGATGGCCGCGCCGCCGCTCGCCTGATGATGATCGTGATGAGCAAGAGATTGCGCCGGACGAAACCCCGCGAGCGACGCCGCCCGAACAGCATGATCCGTTGGCCGTACTCGCCGCCGCCGCCGGTTACGACGATCCAGAGCGCTGGTGGGACGACCTTGTCGAGTCACGCCTGGATTCGTCCTCGCCTTTCCCGATGATCACCGATGCAATGGCAGAGCTGCGGATGATCATGGATCAGAGCGCTGCTGATCATGATCGCGAGGCGCGCCGTGAGGCGTACATGCGTCAGAAGATCAGGGATGCCCTGAAGCGAGGGCGGGAGCGCGTGGCCGTGGTGTGTGGTGCCTGGCATGCACCCGTACTGCGCTGGCCGCTGCCGCCGGCGGCCGCAGACATCCGTACGTTGCGCGGCGCGCCGCGCCGCAAGATCACCCTCACCTGGGTGCCATGGACGCATCAGCGACTCGCGTACGCAACCGGCTATGGGGCGGGCGTCGCCTCGCCCGGCTGGTATCACCATCTTTGGGGAACGCCGGATCAGCCGATCGTGCGCTGGCTCGCCAAGGTGGCGCAGGCGCTTCGGAGCCGCGATCTTCTAGTCTCCAGCGCCCACGTCATCGAGGCCGTCCGGCTTGCCGAAACGCTGGCCAGCCTGCGCGGTCGACCACTCGCGGGCCTCGCTGAGGTGACCGAGGCGACCCGGGCTGTGCTCTGTGACGGGAACGAGCTGGCGGTCCGTTATGTGACCGACCACCTTGTTGTCGGGCAGGCGCTCGGCGCTGTGAACGAGAGCGTGCCGACGGTTCCTCTGGAGGCGGACATCGTCCGTACCTGTCGGAGTCTGCGAGTGCGCCGAGAGGCGCAGGTCCGGTTTCATGATCTTGATCTGCGCAGGCCGATCGATCAGGCTCGTTCTCAACTGTTCCATCGCCTGCGACTGCTCGAGCTGGGCTGGATTATGCCGGCGGAAAGCTCGGTGCAGAGTCAGGGCACGTTCCGGGAGACCTGGGAGTCTCGCTGGGAGCCGGAGTACTCGGTCGCCATTGTCGAGGCTTCGGTGTGGGGAACGACGGTGGAATCGGCAGCTACGGCGCGGGTGGACAAGATCATCGCGGAGGGATCTCTCGTCGAGCTGACCGAGGCAGTGGAACGCTGTCTGCTCGCAAATCTTCCCCAGGCGCTCGATCGGCTGCTGGCAACCTTGGCCGACAAGGCGGCGCTGGACGCCGATGTGGTGCATCTCATGGACGCCTTGCCGGCCCTCGCGCGAGCCCAGCGCTACGGCGACGTACGACAGACCGATACCCGGGCGCTGCAGAAGGTCAGTGAAGTATTGGTGGTTCGGATCTGCGCCGGTCTGCCACAAGCCGTCGCACGTCTGGATGCGACGAATGCGGCCCTCATGCGGCGCCGCATCGATGCGGTCAACACCGCCATCGGTCTGCTCAGTGGATCTGTGCGGGACCGCTGGCTAGACACGGTCGCAACCATGATCGACCGAACCGATGTCCATGGACTTGTGTTGGGCCGCATCGTACGGCTGCTGTTCGATGCGGAACGGCTAAGTGATGTCTCCGTACGGCTGCAGCGGGCTCTGTCAGCTGGAGCTCCGGCCGCTGACAAGGCCGCCTGGGTGGACGGCTTCTTCTCCGACGGCGCCCTGCTACTCATACACGACGCAGAGTTACGTGGACTGCTCGACGCTTGGGTGTGCCAGCTCGATGACGCTCAGTTCGTCGACATGCTTCCGCTACTGCGGCGGACTTTCGGCACCTTCGCCGCGGCTGAACGTCAGGCCATCGCCGAACGCATCGCCTCTGGTGGAAGAAGTCATGATCAGCAGCGGGCCGAGGAGTTCGACGCCGAGCTGGCGGCGCCGGCGCTGGCGACCGTCAATCTCCTTCTGGGCAGGCGTCATGGCTGAGGCATCAGTCGCTGAGCGTCAGTCCAGGACAAAGCGGTGGCGGATGTTGCTGGGGGAGGCGTCCGCCGATGAGCTCGCTACCTCGCTGAGCCGGGAGGAGCAGCGGATGGACGCTGCGCTCGGCGCGCTCTATGACGCCGAGGAGGAGGAAGGCCTCGACGTGCCGCGACGGTCCAGGGGACTCGGCTCGTCGGCGCCGCGGGTCGCCCGTTGGCTCGGCGATATTAGGACATATTTCCCGACCAGCGTCGTACAAGTGATGCAGCGCGATGCCATCGAGCGGTTGCATCTCACCTCGATGCTGCTGGAGCCTGAGCTCCTCGATTCCATTCAGCCCGATGTTCACCTGGCCAGCTCGCTGGTGAGCCTGAGTCATGTCATGCCGGAATCCACCAAGCGGACCGCCCGAGTCGTCGTGGGCCAGGTTGTCGCTGAGGTCGAGCGACGGATCGCCAACAAGACCCGCGCCGCCGTTACGGGTGCGGTCCGCCGCGCCAGCCGGACCTCTCGCCCGCGCGCTTCAGACATCGACTGGAACGCGACTATTCGCCGAAATCTCCATCACTACCTTCCCGAGCAGCGCACCATCGTCCCCGAGCGGCTGGTGGGCTACGGCCGGGGCACGCATGCCATGGTGAAAGAGGTGGTCGTCGCCATCGATCAGTCCGGATCGATGGCTGAGTCAGTCGTGTACGCCGCCGTCTTCGGCGCGACGCTCGCCGCTATCCGATCGATCAAGACCTCCGTCGTGGCGTTCGACACCGAGATCGCCGACCTCACCGACAAGCTGTCCGACCCGGTCGATGTGCTCTTCGGCTGTCAGTTGGGCGGCGGCACCGATATCAATCGAGCGCTGGCCTACTGCCAGCAGTTGATCACTCGGCCCACGGAATCGATCGTGGTGCTGATCTCGGATCTGTACGAGGGCGGCGTCGCTGAGGAGATGCTGCGTCGAGTGGCCGAGTTGTTGCGGGCAGGCGTCACCGTAGTGGTGCTGCTGGCGTTGTCCGATTCAGGTGCACCCGCGTACGACCACGAGCACGCGGCGGCGCTGGCGGCACTAGGGGTGCCAGCTTTTGCCTGCACGCCGGACCAGTTCCCAGACCTGCTCGCTGTTGCGGTCAGCAACGGCGACATCGCTCAGTGGGCTGCAACCATGGCTAGTACCTAATTGCACTCTGACGCTGGCCCGCCAGATCCGCCTCCTTCGTCGCTCGCACACCTGCGCCGGCCGTATATGCAGCCACGCAGCGAGCTCCTGCAGTAGGTGAAGCGTGCCAGCGTCGTAGTGCGAGTGAGGGAGCCGCTCCCAGCCGAGTTTCGGAGCCGCCACGTCGGCCGTGAGAGGATCGGCTCCGTGACAGCGGTTCCCTCCATCTCGTATTCGATCACCGTGCGGCTGGAGGTTCCGGCGGGTGGAACCTCGGTCAGCCAGCTGACGACGGCCGTTGAACACGCCGGCGGTGCGGTTACCGCTCTCGACGTGACCGCCTCCGGACACGAACGGCTGCGTATCGACGTGACGTGTGCGGCGCGAGACACCGAGCACGCCGACCAACTGGTCGAGGCAATGCGTGAGGTGGCCGGCGTTGTGATCGGCAAGGTCAGCGATCGGACGTTCTTGATGCACCTAGGCGGCAAGATCGCTATGACCAGCAAGCATCCGATTCGCAACCGCGACGATCTGTCCATGATCTACACCCCTGGCGTAGCGCGGGTGTGCTTGGCGATCGCCAAGAACCGCGACGACGCCCGCCGTCTGACGATCAAACGGAACAGCATTGCTGTGATCACCGACGGATCCGCGGTGCTTGGACTGGGCAATCTGGGTCCCGAGGCAGCGTTGCCGGTGATGGAAGGGAAGGCAGCGCTGTTCAAGCGGTTCGGCGAGATCGACGCCTGGCCGCTTTGTCTGGACACCCAGGACGTCGATGAGATCATTACCGTAGTGCGCGCGGTCGCACCAGGATTTGCCGGGATCAATCTGGAGGACATTTCGGCGCCACGCTGCTTCGAGATCGAGCGTCGGCTGCGGCAACATCTAGACATCCCGGTCTTCCATGATGATCAGCACGGCACGGCGATCGTGGTGCTGGCGGCGCTCTACAACGCGCTACGAGTAGTCGACAAGCAGATCGGCGATGTTCGAATCGTGATGTCAGGTGCTGGTGCGGCTGGCACCGCAGTCATCAAGCTGCTGCTAGCCGCCGGTGCAACAGATGTTGTGGTGGGCGACATCGACGGAGTCGTGCATCGCGGCCGCGCCAACCTCGTCGGCGAGCTGGAATGGCTTGCTCAGAACACGAATCACCTCGACTTCCAAGGATCTGTGAGGGAAGCGGTGGTCGGCGCCGACGTCTTTATCGGAGTTTCGGTGCCTGGCGTCCTGTCTGGCTCCGACGTGGCGGCGATGGCTGACGGGTCCATCGTCTTTGCGCTGGCGAATCCCGTGCCCGAGGTGGATCCGGGCGAGGCGTCTCGATATGCCGCAGTTGTAGCAACCGGCCGCTCAGACTTTCCCAACCAGATCAACAATGTGCTGGCATTCCCGGGGGTCTTTCGCGGGCTGCTCGATGCCCGCTGCGCGCATGTCAACTCGAGCATGCTGCTGGCCGCTGCCCGCGCTCTTGCCGCGGTCGTCACCGACGATGAGCTCAATGCCGCGTACATTGTGCCAAGCGTTTTTCACGCCGATGTACATCACACTGTGGCGGCGGCCGTACGCCGTGCAGCCGGGGGTCCAACCGAATTGCCGACCGACACCGAAGTTGTGCTTTGACAGATGCCGTACACAGCTTTGCCGCACCATGCCCGCGCGTCCTTGCTGCGCGGCTGGCAGCTGGCCGCCGCGGCAGCACTGTTGGCCGTTGCGCTGCAGCTGTGGGGCCTCTACCGCGTCGGCGGTCCGCCGCAACCAAGCTGGTTTCCCTCCGCGGACAAGGCAGAACACGCCCTAGGGTTTGCAATCCCGGTGCTTTTGATCTTGCTGACTTTGGCCATGCGCGCCGTCGATTGGCAGTGGTCCAGCTCGCGTACCAGCGCGTTGGTCGTCGGCGTCTTCGCAGTACACGCCGTGGTGAGCGAGATGATCCAGTACCGGTGGTACCGCTACCGGACAGGTGATCCAGCTGACGTTGTGGCGGACTGGGTGGGCATCGCGGTCGGTGTGTTGCTGTTCCGGCTCGTCGTACAGCACCGCTCTCGCCGGGCGGCAGAAGGTCTCATCGCATCATGAGCGAGCCGAGGATCGAGCCGACGAGAAGCCGTGATCCAGTCGCCGGCGATCTGCTCGTGGCGAGCATCATGCTCATCGACGGGGTCTTCAACCAGACCGTGGTGTTGATCTTGGATGCCGACGAGGACGGTGCTCTCGGGGTGATCTTGAACGAGATCTCGCAAACCCCGCTGGATGCGGTGCTGCCGGACTGGGCGGCTACCGTCTCCGAGCCGAGGATGCTGTTTCACGGTGGGCCGGTTTCGCCGAACGGTGCCATCTGCCTGGCGAGCGTGGCTGCGGACGGTGAGGAGCCTCCGGGCTGGCGGCCGCTTTTCGACACCGTCGGCCTGCTCCACCTGGACACCCCGATCGAGATCGTCTCCGGTGCGTACCGTGACCTGCGGATTTTTGCCGGGTACGCCGGGTGGGCTGCCGGCCAGCTGCAGTCCGAGATCGAAGAAGGTATGTGGCATCTGGCGCCGGCCGACTACACCGATGTCTTCGGCGGCCGCCCGCTGGAGTTGTGGCGTACGGTGCTGCGTCGCCAAAAAAGTGAAATCGCATTCTTCTCGACCTGGCTAGAGAATCCTGAGCTCAATTAGCCAGCTGTGAGAGATCTCGGCAATGCTGTGAAGCTTGTTTTCCAGGTGCATAGGATTACGTCGCAGAGTCGCAGAATGATAAAGGTCATCGCGGGTCTGCCTTACCGAGATGTCGGTGCCAATTTCTGCATGACCGAAGGGGTATCAGTGTCTGAAACAACCAAGAGTGCAGGGGCGCGCAGCCGGGTGCTGGTGGTTGACGACGACGCCGCGCTGGCCGAGATGCTCTCCATCGTGCTGCGCAATGAGGGGTTCGAGCCGATTTGGTGCGCACACGGAGACAAGGCGTTCTCGGCGTACAAGGAGGCCAAGCCCGACCTTGTGCTGCTGGATCTGATGCTGCCGGGCCGTGATGGAGTCGACGTGTGCCGCGACATCCGGGCCGAGTCCGGCGTCCCTATTGTGATGCTAACGGCGAAGACCGACACGATCGACGTTGTCGAAGGCCTCGAGGCCGGTGCCGACGACTATGTGGCAAAGCCCTTCAAAGCAAAAGAGCTTGTTGCCCGGATCAAGACCCGGCTGCGCCGGATGCCTGCCTCCGAAGAGGTCGATGTCGAAACCTTGCGAATTGGTGACCTTTCCATCAGCGTCGACGGGCATTCGGTCAAACGGGACGGCGTTCCGATCCAGCTCACGCCGCTGGAGTTTGATCTGCTGCTCGCTCTGGCCCGGCGGCCATGGCAGGTATTCAGCCGCGAGGTACTGCTCGAGCAGGTGTGGGGGTACCGGCACGCCGCCGACACGCGCCTCGTCAATGTCCATGTGCAGCGGCTGCGTTCCAAGATCGAGCGGGATCCGGAGCATCCCGAGATTGTGGTCACCGTACGAGGAATCGGCTACAAGGCCGGCGAAACTGCTCAGGTCCGATAACCGTTCCCGCTGGGTGCGGTCGCTCGCCTAAAGTATCGGCACGATGGTCTCGATTCCCAGGGTTCTGAGATCCCATTGGTGGCGGTTCCCCGCCAACTGGTGGTGGCGGTCGTTACCGCTGCGCGTGGTGTTGACCGTGTTCCTGGCTTCGGTGTTGGTGCTCGTGCTGGGCGGCTTCCTCCTCATGCAGCAGGCCACTATCGGAGTGATCGACGGCAAGAAGGAGACCGCCGAGAACGAAGCCCGCCAGGCCGTCAACACCGCACAAGGACAGCTCTACGCGGCCGACCTCACCGGTGAGGTCAACGTTGACAAACTGCTGCTCGACCTGGCGACCGGTTTCGCCAGCCGCGCCGGGCAATACGAAGTGATCATCATCGCCCATGGCCAGACGATCACGGCCGGCAACGCTGCGGTGGGCAGCATCCCGGAGAGGTTCAGCCAGCGGGTAGCGCAGAGCAACGAGCTGCTGATGACCTCAACCGAGATTGCCTATCGCGACCGTCGGCCCTCAGTGCCAGGGCTGGTGGCAGGTGCCACCTTGACCGTTCTGGGCACCGGCCGCTATCAGATCTATCTGCTGTTCCCACTCACCCAAGAGGTCGCCACCCTTGTGGTGCTGCGCTACGCAGTGATCACTACGGGGGCAATCTTGGTGATCTTGCTGACTTTCATCGCTGCGCTGGTGAGCCGACAGGTTGTTACTCCGGTGCGTGCCGCCCGTCGGGCCGCCGAAAGCCTTGCCTCCGGCAACCTGCATGATCGGATGAAGGTGCGCGGACAAGACGACCTGGCTCGGTTGGCCACCTCGATGAACTACATGGCTTCGGAGCTGGAGAAGCAGATCAACACGCTGGAGGAGCTGTCGGCAGTCCAGCAGCGGTTCGTTTCCGATGTTTCGCACGAATTGCGTACGCCATTGACAACTGTCCGAATGGCCGCCGAAGTGCTGTACGAGGCTCGCGATGACTTCGACCCTGTTGCCGCCCGTTCTGCGGAGCTTCTGCAGAACGAACTCGACCGTTTTGATGCGTTACTGAGTGATCTGTTGGAGATCTCGCGCTTTGACGCCGGCGTTGCGCATCTCAGCGTGGAGGAGGTCGACCTGTGCGACCTGGTGTATCGAGTGGTTGATGCCAACGAGCGGTTGGCCGAGACCTATCAAACCGAAATCACCGTGCATGAAAGTGGCGAAGCCAAGGCCGAGGTCGACGCCCGGCGAATCGAACGAATTTTGCGGAACCTGCTCGTCAACGCCATCGAGCACAGCGAGGGCCATCCGATCGACATCTTGATCGAGAGCGACGATGCGGCGGTGGCCGTAGCGGTTCGTGATCATGGTGTGGGTTTCGAAGCCAGTCAAGCCAGGCAGGTGTTTCACCGTTTCTGGCGTGGCGATGCGGCGCGGGCTCGCACAGTGGGTGGCACTGGTCTCGGCTTGGCGATCGCCATGGAAGATGCCAATCTGCATGGCGGCTGGCTGACGGCCTGGGGCCGACCGGCGATGGGCGCTCAGTTCCGGCTGACGCTGCCCAAGAAGGTGGGCGCGATTCTCGAAACCTCGCCGTTGCCACTGGTACCGCGCGATCTTGTAGGACCGGGTGGCACCCGCCTCGACGGCCTCGAGGCGCCGACTCCACTTCCCTCGCGGTCACCAGCGTCGCCGCCATCACCAGCTCCGCGGCGCGCAGCCGCTGCGGAACCGACAGCGAGCCAATCATGAGGTGGTCATCCCGTCGTCTCGCGATCGTGGTCATGCTGCTGGCCAGTGTGTTGTGGACCGCCGGTTGCGTGATCGTCCCGACGTCTGGACCTATTGAGGTAGTGGAAGGACAACGACCGGCGTGCCAGAACTGTGTGAATGTCGAGATCGCTCCCCCTATCCCTGGTGATAATCCCCGGCAGATAGTCGAGGGGTTTCTTCGGGCGATGTCCAACTATCAGCCCAACTACTCAGTGGCCAAGCAGTTCCTGACTCCGATGGCGGCGGAGAAGTGGAGCCCGGAGACTGGAGTCTCCATCTATCGCCGAGACTCACTTTTACCGACTGGTGAGAGCACGGTCCAGCTGAAGGCTCGCAACGTGGGATCGGTAGAGAAGGACCGTACCTTCACCGTTCGCAACCTGCAATTGACGTACAATTTCGCACTCTCCGAAGAAAATGGCCAATGGCGGATCGACAACCCGCCGCCTGGACTATGGGTCAACGAGGTTTCCTTCAAGTTCTTCTATCAGTCCTACAATCTCTACTTCGTCGGGAATGGTGGCAGGTCATTGGTTCCCGACCCGATCTACCTTCCGGCGCTCAGCAATCCAGCCAACGTTGCGTCTGCCTTGATCAAAGCGCTGCTCAATGGACCATCAGCATGGCTGAAGCCCGCTGTATCCAATCCAGTCCCCACCGGTACCAGCCTGAGCGTGGACTCGGTGACCATCAGCGACGGCATCGCTGAGGTGCCTCTGAACGAATCGATACAGGCTCTGCCGGATGCTCAGCGCAGCTTGCTGGCAGCTCAAATCGGGTTCACGCTCAAACAGGTCATCGGCGTGAAAGGTGTTGTGATCAAGGTCAACCAGCAGCCCTACCGGGTGCCCGGAGCCGACCCGAACAGCCAGGTGATTTCGGTTGACACGATTCCTCGAGAGCTTGACCCGATTCCCTCGGTAGCCGGCGAACAGGCATACGCCGTCAGAAAGGGGATAGTCGAACAGGTCACCCCGTCGACGGATTCGACGGCCAGCACTCCGGTAGCGGGACCATTAGGTCGATTGGCAGATCCGGTGGACGCGGTAGCGGCTTCGGTGAGCAACACCGACCTGGCCGTGACGACCAATGCTCGGACGAGCCTTCGTCGGGCAGCCATGATCGCCGCAGGCCGCTACGAAGACCTTGCCCACCGAGGGCACCCAATTGCTGCGGCCGCAATTCACCCGGTATGGCGAGATCTGGGAGCTAGGAAATCAGGGCGGTCGACAACGAATGTGGATGTTCGCCGCCGACAATAGCCGGCACGAGGTGGTCTCACCTGCACTGCGAAACGTGACGGCTTTCAGAATTTCGCCCGACGGTACGCGGATGGCTTTGGTGCGCAGTACGCCGAGCGGGTCCGAACTCGGGCTGGTACGGATTATTCGTTCAGATCGGCCCACCGTTGAGTTCTGGCGACGCCTTGATATCAGTCGAACCGGCACCTCCATCAATCAGATTGCTGATGTCGCCTGGTTCGATTCGACTGAGTTGCTGGTGCTCAGCAAGAAGGCCGGCACCTCTACGCTCTTCCGGGTGGCGCAGGACGCCTCACTCGTGACCCAGAAGGGCGAAATTCAAAACGTAGACGCTGTAGAGATCGCCGTCTCTCCCCAGACGCAATCGGTCATCATCCGTAGTCGCGCTGGCCGCACCTGGAAGGATGACGGCAACCAGTGGCAGCCCTTCCTCGACCACACCGTCACCGGCATCGCCTATCCCGGATGAGTTGAACGGGCGAGTGTCCACAGATTGCCGAGCGCTGGCCGATGCTGAGGTCGAGACGCGGCAGACTCTGCCGGTGGGCTTCGGCGACTGGGTTGCAGCGGCAGGCGATTTGCTGCTCGGCGCGAGCTGTCATGGTTGCGGGCGACCCTGGTGGGGACTCTGCCCGTCATGCCGCGACGAACTCGACAGTCGCCAGCCATTCGTGACCGCGCCGGTTCCGCGGCCGGACGGGTTTCCACTTACGGTCACCTCGTCCGCTTACGATCAGCTGCTGCGCCGGATGATCAATGCGCACAAGGAACGCCAAGCGTTGATCTTGACTCGGATTCTTTCCGAACGGCTTGCGTTGAGCGTGCACGCCCTTCTGAGCCAGCAGCAATGCGCCGCAGCAATCGTGCTGGTGCCGATCCCTTCGGCAGTTCGGACCGTGCGCCAGCGTGGATTTGACGCGACTGTGGCGATGGCGCGTATCGCAGCCCGTCGACTGCGCGTGCGGTATTCGGTGACATGCCGATCCGTGCTGGCGCAGGCGCGGCCGGTGGCCGACCAGGCCGGTCTCGGCGCGCGGGCTCGTCAGCAGAATCTGGCCGGTGCTTTTCGGCTCAGGCGGCCGATCAATGCTGGCACGGTGGTGATCGTCGACGACCTCGTGACAACCGGGAGCAGTCTCACGGAAGCGGCTCGGGTGCTTCGTGCAGCCGGAATGCCAGTGCTGGGCGCCGCAACTGTGGCGGCTACCGTACGCCTGCAATCCCTGCATCCGGGCGGACTGAGAAGTCAGTGAGGATCCAAGGCAGCGGTAGAAATAGCGGATAGCAAGGACTAGCGTCTGTCTATGGCGCTTGCGCACCAGGGGGATTTCACGTCAGGGCGAAATCAGGGTGCGACGAGTGCCTTCGTCATGCTTGGACCGACTTCGCAGCGCTGCTCACAGTTGGTACCGAACGCCGGGCGCATGCTCGCCTAACCGGGTCGTACGAGTTGCCAACTCCTCGATGGAGGTAGACATGGATGTTGTCGTCAAGTCCCGACATTGCAATCTGTCGGACCAGTTTCGCTCCTATGTGGACGAGAAAATCACTCGACTCGAGAAGCTCGACGACCGGGTCATCCGGGTCGAGGTCGAGGTCTCGGCAGAGCGGAATAAACGACAACATGACCAAGCCAGCCGCGTCGAGATCACCGTACGGTCGAGAGGGCCGGTGACCCGAGCAGAAGCGGCAGCAGAGGACAAACTGGCGGCGTTCGACCTCGCGATGGACAAGCTGATGGCCCAGCTCCGCAAGGCGGCCGATCGCAAGCGCGTTCATCGCGGGCAGCACTCACCTCGTTCGCTGCACGACGCTGCAGCGGAACTGCCGCTGATCGAGAATGGCGCGTCAGAGACCAACGGGTCCTCAGTACGCCGGGTTGCCGGTATGGAAGTCGATGGCGACGGTCCGATGGTGGTACGCGAGAAGACGCATCCGGCGGCGCCCATGAGTCTGGATCAGGCGCTGCTGGAGATGGAGCTCGTCGGTCACGATTTCTTCCTCTACATCGACTCCGAGCACATGGTGCCGAGCGTCGTCTATCGGCGCCGCGGGTACGACTATGGCGTGATCCGCCTCGATACCTCCTACGCGCTGGTTCCCTGACGTGCCCTGAGCTCGTTATATGCGCCCTGAGCCTGTCGAAGGGCATCTCGCACTACCTGTGCCCTGATCTGTCGAAGCTGCGCCCTGAGCCTGTCGAAGGGCATCTGAGTATCGACAAGCTCAGCCCGCATTAATTGTCAGTACGTGTGAGTAGCGTCTGTGTGGTGCGACGAGAGACGCTCCGCAAAGCTGAGGCGAGGCGGATTGCGCTGGCTGCCCAGGGCTTCGGCGTCTCGCGACTCCAGAGACCAGTCACCATGCGAGATGTTCAGGGAGTCACGACTCGTCTCGCGCAGTTTCAGATCGACTCCATCAATGTTGTGACGCGGGCTCACTTCATGCCGCTGTACTCGCGGCTGGGTCCCTACGATCCAGCTCTACTGGAGCGCGCCGCGCATCAATCACCGCGTCGCCTCTTCGAGTACTGGGGCCATGCGGCCAGCCTGATCGACATCTCTCTGCAGCCGCTGCTTCGGTTCCGTATGCAGCCGGGGTTCCGTGATGTCTGGTCCGGTGTGGAGCGCGTCGCCCAACAGAATGCAGATCTCATCCCGTTCATCCGGAACGAGGTCGCCGCGCGCGGCCCGATCAGCGCTCGGGACCTGGAGATCGCCGAGCAGCGCGATCGGAGTAACTGGGGTTGGAACTGGTCGCGCGTCAAAACTGTGCTGGAGTGGTTGTTCTATGTCGGCGAGGTCACCTCGGCGTACCGCAACTCGCAATTCGAGCGGGTCTACGACCTGCCGGAACGGGTCATTCCGAACTCCGTACTCGCGCTCCCGACGCCGTCGCCCCAAGAATCGGTGACCGGCTTGATCCGGCACGCCGCCCGCGCCCTCGGGATAGCTGAGGAGTCGTCGCTACGGGACTACTTCCGCACTAGGCGAGACATGACTCGGCTGGCGATCACCACGCTCGTCGAGGGCGGTGAGCTGATCCCGGTGGCGATCAAGGAATTGGGGAACGGGCCCTGGTACCTATGGCACGAGGCACGGGCGCCTCGGCGGATCACTGCTCGTGCGCTGCTGAGTCCCTTCGACTCGATGATCTTCGAGCGAGCGCGGCTGGAGCGGCTGTTCGACTTCACCTATCGAATCGAAATCTACGTTCCGGCGCCGAAACGCGTCCACGGCTATTACGTCTACCCCTTCCTTCTCGGCGAGGACTTCGTGGCCCGAGTGGATCTCAAGGCGGACCGATCACGCGGTGTGCTGCGGGTCAATGCCGCTTGGATCGAGCCTGGTTACGACACCTTCGACGTGGCGACTGAGCTGGCCTCGGAATTGAAGATCATGGCCGAGTGGTTAGGGCTGGAGACGTTGCAAGTGGTGCCTCGCGGCGACCTGGCGCCCGCGCTCGCCGCGACCTAATCGCCACGACGCCATCGCGGAGGTTATTGACCGGAAATGACCCGGGCGTACTACGTGCAAGTCGCTGACGACGACCTCAGCTAGATCGGCTGGTTGAGTCGCGCGGCCAGTAGAGTAATAGCCGGTGACATCGGTCAGGTCGGATGTGAGGTCTGCGCAGATCAGCTCCCGATGAACTCGCTCAAAGTAGCAATAGCCCTTCCCATCCTCCGGGTCGACGACAAGATCAAAATCACCCGTGTCCATTCCGAATGGCCGTAGTCCGGGCCGCACAATCGCGTACGGACCGAGGATCGAGTCGGCGGTGAGCACCAGCAAGGATTGCGGCCGACCCGCCCGGGACGAGATTCGCAGCCAACAAACAAACCGACCGGTATCAGGCTGGCAGACGATGTGTGGCCGGTCCAGTAGTTGCGACGGATGATGCGTGGAACTCGGGTCGTCGAGCTCAGGGGAATGACCAGTCCTTGATCGTCCCAGGTGTGGAGGTCCGTGGACGTATAACAGCGCACACCCCAATGCCAGATCCCGCTTCGTGGCACTGTGTGTTCCTTGTTTTCGCCATACCAGTAGAAGACGCCGTCCAAATACAAGATCGAGCCGCCGTGGGCTTGAATGCGAGCCCCATTCGTGTCGACCCGCTCCTCGCCGGATCTCACTGCCAATGTCAAGGTCATCCCTCGGTCCATCCACTGCCTGGGATGATCTGGTGGTGACAGAACTGCCGGCTGCACATCCAACGCTGATGATCGTGAGCGGGCCTGCCGGCTCAGGGAAGACAACGCTGGCGCACCGGCTGGCTGCCATGATCGGCTGCCCCGCCTTGTGTCGGGACGAGCTCAAAGAAGGCATGGCCGCTGCCAACCCCGGATTTGTACCAGGGCCTTCCGATCCGCTGACCATGCAGACGTACGAGCTCTTCTTCGCCGCGATCCGATTGTTCCTCGAGTACGGCGTGACCCACGTCGCCGAGGCCGCGTTTCAGCACACGAACTGGGTACGCGGACTCGAGCCGCTCAGACCACTCGGCGAGCTGCGTATTCTGCGCTGCCAAGTCCCAGATTCGCTCGCGCGAACCAGGGCTGAAGAGCGGCGCAGTGAGCAGCCCACCCGAGCGGCACACGATGACACCCGCCACTTCAGCGTGCAACGCTCATTCGAGCCGATCCAGCTCGACGTACCTACTCTCGATGTCGACACCTCGCACGGCTACCAGCCCGATCTTCAGGCGATCGCAACCTTCGTTCGTTCTCCATAGCCCTTCACGACGGCGGTTGCGGACTTTGCCGAGCGCTACGGAGTGCAGTCAGCTGTGTCGTGCCTCACTGGATCGGACTTCCTCGCGCGATCGCGGCGTACGAAGATATGGATCCCGACGAACGAGCCCGCAGCGGTGGTCTCGTCGACCCACAGATAGTTGCCGATACTGTGGTTGAGCTTGCGTCCGACCCACACAGCGCAGGTCGCGTGCTCGTAATCCGTGCCGGACGACCGCCCTACCCAATTGATCCAGCGACGTGATCACTCAAGGCGGCTTAGAGGCCTGTGCGTAGAGCGCTGAACGAACCCAGGACCGCCACCCGCCCACGGCGCCCGAGATGCCGGGAATTTGCCAGATTCGCGCGCACCCAACGATCCACAGGTCCGGGCTTACCATAGGGGACGCGCTGCGGCGCTTCTACCATGGAAGGATCCTGGCGCTAGGCCGAGCCGCATGAGGGGAACATCTCGGCACTGAAGACCGTGCAGGTAAGAGAAAACGACATAAGGGAGCCCAATTTCCGTGGCTTTGATGGATAGGTTGCTGCGCCTAGGGGAGGGCAAACTTCTCAAGCAGCTCAGCAACGTCGCCAAACAGGTGAACTTGATTGAGGATGACTTCGTCGCGATGAGCGATGAGGAGTTGCGCGGCCAGACCGACGACTTCCGTGCTCGCTATGACAACGGCGAGACGCTCGAATCGCTGCTGCCCGAGGCCTTCGCGACGGTTCGCGAGGCCAGCCGCCGAGTGCTCGACAAACGGCACTTCGATGTCCAGGTGATGGGTGGCGCCGCCCTGCATATGGGCAACATCGCCGAGATGAAGACCGGTGAAGGCAAGACGCTGGTGGCAACCATGCCGTCCTACCTCAATGCGCTGGCCGGCCGCGGCGTACACATCGTCACGGTCAACGACTACCTCGCCAAGCGCGACTCAGAGTGGATGGGACGCATCCACCACTTTCTGGGTCTCGACGTCGGCGCGATCCTTTCGCAGATGGATCCTGCCGAGCGGCGCAAGGCCTACCACGCCGACATCACCTACGGCACCAACAACGAATTCGGCTTCGACTATCTGCGCGACAACATGGCGCTCAGCCTCGAGGACTGTGTGCAGCGCGGCCACACCTACGCCATCGTTGACGAGGTCGACTCGATCTTGATCGACGAAGCGCGTACTCCATTGATCATTTCCGGACCGGCTGAGGACACGGTCAAGTGGTATCCGGAATTTTCCAAGCTGGTGAATCGGCTGCGCCGCGACGATCACTACGAGGTGGATGAGAAGAAGCGGACGGTGGCGATCAATGAGACCGGCATCGATGCAGTTGAGGATTGGCTCGGCATCCACAATCTGTACGAGTCCGCGAACACACCGTTGATCTCTTATCTGAACAACGCGATCAAGGCCAAGGAGCTGTTCAAGCTCGACCGCGACTACGTGGTGATCAACGGCGAAGTACTGATCGTCGATGAGCACACCGGGCGTACTTTGATCGGACGCCGTTACAACGAGGGTCTGCATCAGGCCATCGAGGCTAAGGAGAGCGTGCAGATCCGCGAGGAGTACCAGACCCTCGCCACGATCAGCTTGCAGAACTACTTCCGCATGTACGACAAGCTCGCCGGCATGACGGGTACGGCACTCACCGAAGCCAGCGAGTTCCAGAAGATCTACGGTCTTGGTGTCGTCCCGATTCCCACCAACATGCCGATGATTCGTGGCGATCAGCGCGATCTGATCTATCGCACGGAGGAGGCAAAGTTCGAGGCCATCGTCGAGGACGTCGCTGAGCGCCACGAGAAGGGCCAGCCGGTGCTGATCGGCACGGCGTCAGTGGCGAAGTCCGAAATCCTCTCCGGGCTGCTCAAGCGTGCCGGCGTCAAGCATGAGGTCCTCAACGCCAAGCAGCATGAGCGTGAGGCGGCGATCATCGCCATGGCCGGCGCCAAGAGTGCGGTCACTGTGGCGACCAATATGGCCGGCCGCGGAACCGACATCATCCTGGGCGGCAATGCCGAATTCCTCGCCGACAAGAAGCTGCACGATTCGGGCATCGATGCACTGGAGAACTCCGAGGAATACGAAAAGCTCTATCCCGAACTCCTCAAAGACCTCGAAAAGGAAACCGCGGTCGGGCACGACGAGGTAGTCGAGCTTGGCGGGCTCTACGTCGTCGGATCAGAACGCCACGAGTCACGCCGCATCGACAATCAGCTGCGCGGTCGTTCCGGGCGTCAAGGCGATCCCGGAGCAAGCCGGTTCTACCTCTCGCTCGGCGACGACCTGATGCGGCTGTTCAAGTCCGACATCGTCGACTGGGTGCTGCAGGCGCTCAAGATGCCAGACGACGTGCCCATCGAGAACAAGCGCGTCACCGCCTCGATCGCCAGCGCACAAAGCCAGGTTGAGGCCCAGAACTTCGAAATTCGCAAGAACTTGCTCAAGTACGACGACGTGATGAATCGCCAGCGCCACGCGGTCTACAACGATCGTCGCAAGGTGCTGGAAGGGGCCGACGTCGAGTCCCGGCTGCGGTCCACCGTTGACACCGTGATCGAGCAGTACGTCGTTGGAGCGACGGAGGGATTCGCCGAGGATTGGGACTTGGAACAGCTGTGGAGCAATATGAACACGCTCTACCCGGTGTCCTTGGTACGCGCCGAGTATGAGGAGCGCGACGACCTCGACCGCGAGACGCTCACCGAGGACTTCAAAGCCGACGCGCAGGCCGCGTACGACCGGCGCGAGGAGAGCCTTGGCGAGGAGGTCATGCGAGAGCTCGAGCGACGGGTCTTGCTGACCGTTCTCGACCGCAAGTGGCGTGAGCATCTGTACGAGATGGACTACCTCCGCGAAGGCATCGGCTTGCGGGCCATGGCGCAGCGCGATCCGTTGGTGGAATACCAGCGGGAGGGCGGCGACATGTTCAACGCCATGATGGAGGCCTTCATGGAGGAGGTCGTCGGTTTCGTCTTCCACCTCGAGGTCGAGGTGCAGCAGACCCCAATGGTCGGCGTGGTTACCGACTCTGATGGTCAGGCGATTCAGATCGGATCTGATCGAGCCGATGCCCTGAGCCGCAATGGTCACGACGGAGCTCATGACCGCAGCCACCTGGTGGAGTCGGGTCCCGATCCCGACGGCCCAGGCGTGGCGGTGCATCCGGTCGACGACGATGAGCGGGAGCCAGACGAGTTGGCGGAGATGGTGGGGGAGGAACGCGCTGCGAGCCGACCGCAGGTCAAGGCCAAGGGTTTGGCCGGTCAGAGTGGACCTCGCGCACCGCTGAGCTACTCCGCACCAGCCGAGGACGGGTCAGTCACCACAGCGCGCAAGACGGCAAGCGCGGACGAGGATCTGTACGCAGGAGTTGGCCGGAATGCGCCATGCCCCTGCGGCTCCGGCAAGAAGTTCAAAATGTGCCACGGGCGACCCGGCGCCGCCTAAAGTAGGGCGCGCCCAGGGCCGTTTGCACGCGCTAACCCCGAACCGTCGAGGTCTCTCTGCATGCCCATCAAGTCATGAACCGTGCACGTGTAATCGCCGTTGCGGCAGCCGCTGTTGTAGTGACTGGCGGCATTGGCGCCGCTGCCGCACTGAACCGCCCGGACGCACAGCCCGTTCCAGCCAGCTCCGTCTCCGCAAGCTCATCTGCTCCGACTCCTATCGAAACGCCGTCCGCGACTCCGACCACGACTTCCAGCGCCAAGCCCACGGATCCGCTGACAGGCGGCAAGCCGAGCAATCACGAGGTGATCGCGGTCAAGGTGGAGAACATTGCGGCTGCTCGCCCGCAGGTCGGCCTGAGCTTGGCTGACATCACCTTTGTCGAGGAGGTTGAAGGCGCCCAGACTCGTCTCATCGCGGTCTATCACACGCGGTTTCCCAAGCGCCTCGGTCCGGTCAGAAGTGCCCGTAGCACCGACGTTGAGCTGTTGCCACTATTCGGCAAACCTGGCCTGGTCTACTCGGGCGCTAATTCGCGGGTACAGCGCAAGATCGACAATGCGTCCATCGCGCCAATCCCGCGCTCGACTCGTGATCATCGGCGGGTAGCGCCGCACAACGTCTTCGTCGATCTGTCCGCTATCGCGCGTTCCACGAAGCTGCGCGAAGCCAGTTCGATCGGCTGGACCTTCGGCGACGCCGCACCACGAGGAGCCACAGCGAAGTCGATCAAGGTGCATGTCGGACATGACATCTTCGGCTTCGGATATTCGTCGGGTCGATACACCGTTCGCTGGAACGGATCACGATATGCCGATGGCGACAATGGCGCGATCACCAAGACGGACAACGTTGTGATCATGAAGGTGCACAACCATCCAGACGGCAATCGCGACGTACTGGGTGCACCATCGGTACAGTCCGACACGGTCGGCAAGGGCAAGGTCACCATCTACCGCGACGGTAAGAAGATCACCGGTCAGTGGAAACGTACGAAGGCCTCCGGTCCGCTTCGTTTCACCGACCCATCGGGTGACCCGATCGCCCTCAAGCCTGGTCAGACCTGGGTTGCGTTGGCCGGCTGACCAAGTAGGCCAGATCTCAGACGGTGCGTTTTGCCGCACAGCCGTCAAAAGGACCCCAGGACGCGGCTCGCATGAGTACGTTTCGCAGCACAGTCGTCGAAACGACGCCCGGACGCAGAGAGGCGTGATGTTGAACCTCTCAGGGCGGCGGCAGCGTAACGCCGAAACCCGTCGTGGCAAGCCGCAGCAGCACCTGGCCCGGCCGCAACAGGTCAGCGATCTTGGCCGCTGAAAGCACTTCGAGCTCATCCAGACGGGCGTAATAGTCGTCAGCGCCTTCGAGCCGCGCCCGCTGGAGCTCGGCGACATTGAGCCATACCTTCTGACGTGCCTCACGCAGAAAGCGCCGTGAGCTCAGCCGGTTGGCCGGCGTCAGCAGTCGGTCAACGAACCTCCGCGGACCGCCGATCGCCTGATCTTCCGCGTTCACCCGCCTCGCCAAGATCATGTCGATGCGTTCATGATCACGACGGCGCCGCTGGATGAGCACGGGATCTTGGAAATCCTGGTCGGTGATCACCTCGAGCGTCGCCTGCGGCAGGTCGTAATTGATGTGGGCATTCATGCCCAAAAGCAAATGGACAATCGTCGGCAAGTTCGGGTCGGCTTGGAACGCCAGCCGCCACGGTCGCACCACCGTGCGGCCTGTTTGATCATCATCATGCGCGACGAGAAAGAGATCCGCGAAGGCGACATCCCAGCGCACGACCCATTCCGGATCCTCGAAGTAGGCATTCTCGACGGCGTCGCCGACCGCCTGAGTGGTGCGCTGATAGGTCGTCAGGAAGGCGCGGCGGTGCACCTGATCCGGTTCCAGTACATCGATTCGCCGCTGCAGCTGCTCGACGACCTCGCCGATCGAGGCTGCTGGTTCGTCGGCGCCGCCATCGTGCATATTGCCAGTCTTCCTTGAGGTTCTCCGATGAGAAAGGATCGGGCCATGCCACCCAACGGGGAACGCTTCGCCTTCGATCCCGTTGCCGTGGGGCGTAGCGAGTATCAGGCGTGGGTCGCCTACTACCGCCGCGACTGGCTGCGAATGCTGGCCGGCGCGCTCGGTATGGTGCGGCATGGCTTTGCGCTTGGACCATTGAGAAATCTGAAGGCGGCTTGGCACGTGATGCGCGCGAACCAAGTGTGGGCGCCTTATCCGGACAATGATCCAGCTGCCGCCCGGCAGCAGATGGCGCGGTTTTATCGGATGGCTAACAAGGCGGGCCGGCTCAGCGTCGATCCGCACAACGCGGCTGAATTGGAGGTCGCGTGGTGGCATGTGCATCGTCAGCAGCAGCACGACCTGTGCTACGACAAGGACGACCTCGTCGCCAGCCTGATCCAGCTCTATCGCTACCTCTACCAGACCAGTTCGGAGGGTGTGCGACGCGCCGCCGAGCTTCGGGTGGAGGCGATGGCCCTTTCTGACGCCTGGGTTGCTGCGGGATGCCGCCTCGACGACCCGATTCTTGCCCGCGAACGGCTGGCGCTGGTTGCCTCTTTTGCGGCGTTACGCGAAGCCAGCGATCGTCAGGTGCTGCGAGCTTCTCAAGACCTGGCGGGCGAGAGGTAGCAACAGCTGTCCACAGATTGCTCTTGAGGTGGTTACGCAAGGCGGGTCACATCCGTCAACCTGGGAACCTCCAGACTCGGAAGGCTTCGGATGTCAACCAGCACCGCACCGCGTACGCCCTACGTCTACTGGCTGGTCGAAAGCCGACCGCCTAGCCTGACCTGGCTGCGGCCGTCGCCAGCGCCGTCCAACCAGCCCCCGCTCGACCTCACTGATCATCAACACGACCGTGCCGACATTGCGCATGCTGATCAGGGGGTACGGCTGAGTACGGTCAAGGCCCGCTGGTCGGCGCGACCTCGCCCCGGATTACCGGATGCTCAGCAGTGGAGTGCCCGATTGGCGCTGATTGTCATCCAGACGCTGCTGGGCCAGCGTCCGGTCGCCCAGCTGAACCGGTGGATGGTTGATGACGTGCTGGCAGCGATCAGCCTGATGCAGCGGCACAACCTGAAGGTACGCGGCCGAACCGCGGTCCCTGCGGCGTTGCGCTCGGTACGCGTCCAGCATCCAAGCCCTGAGGCGGTGGAGGTGTCGGCGCACGTCGTCATCGGCAAGCGGTCGACCGCCATGGCGTTTCGTCTGGAAGCGCTGGGGGATCGTTGGCTGTGTACGGCTCTCGAGCTGGGTGCCCGTCCCGGGCTTTGAGGGGTCAGCAGCTAGACCACGAGGGAGGACTGGATCGAGTAGTGCGCAGCGTGATACATATGCCGGCCGAACTCGACGAATTGTCCGACATCGTCGTAGGCAAGGCGGTCGACAGTCAGACATGCCATCGGTGTCTCCGCATCCAGCAGTTCCGCCTCCTCATCAGTCATCAAGCGAGCCGTGATCTGCTGATGAGCGATCTTCAGGTTGACGCCCAAGGACCGCAGGCAGGCGTACAGGCTCTTGGTCTGCAGTTCCGCTTCGGTCAACTCGAAGCGAGCTGGGAGATAGTTGGTGAGCACTGCGAGGGGCACGTCATCGGCCAGCCGCAGCCTTCTGATCTTGATGAATTCCGTTCCTGGCACCGCCGCTGCTTCGATCGCGTCGCGAACGTCTGGCTCCTCGAGACTGCCGACGGAGAATTCCAGCAGCCGGGTACTCGGGGTCTTCCCGGCCTTGATGATGTCGTCATTAAGGCTGCTGAGCGCCTCGGTTCGGCGAAATTGGGAACGCACGACCTGCGTGCCGACTCCGCGCTTGCGGACCAGCAGGCCTTTCTTGACCAGCTCCTGAATCGCCTGTCGGGCGGTTGGCCGCGACAGCCCAAGCCGGCTGGTGAGGGATAGCTCGTTCTCCAGACGATCACCCGGCGCAAGAGCACCTGTGTTGATGGCGTGCTCAATGGATTGCGCCACTTGGTAGTACAGCGGAATAGGGGAATTGCGGTCGAGGGTGATGTCGAGCTCGCGCACCGAAGGCGCTTCCGTCATGCAGGAAGCATAGAGTGCGGCACTGAAGTTCAGTAGAGCTGGACGTTATTTTGTCCGCACAAATTCATCAGGGAGTTGTGTCAGGTGTCACTGGTCTGGGCGCCAGCCGCAGCGCGGCAACGGGTACGGCGGTACTCGGCGAGTTTCCGAAGACTTGGTGCAGAGTGATCGAGACTTCCTCCGATGTGGTGTCGAACCGCAGAAAGCCTTTATAAAAGGGCGGCTCGTCGCGCGAGTAAATTTCGGCAATTCGTCGTTGCAGCAGGCCCCCCGGTTCGCCTAACCCGGGCGAGGTGAGCCGCGCCCAGAGCAGCACATTCGCTGGTACATCTGGCACCTGGGGAGGTGTCGATGAACGGGCGTGGAGGATTTCATTGAGCTGTTCCGGCGTAAAGCTTGGTGGGTTGAGGCCGCCGGGCGTGATCAGCAGCGCGTACGCGTCCAGAAAGGCCAAGTTGCCAAAGGCGACGCTGATGCCGACCGCAAGAAGCATGATCGTCGTGCCCAAGGCGACTCGTGCTGGCCAGCCGCCGTTGAGGTACGCCGCCGTGACCAAGGTGGCGATCATCAGGAGGGTAATAGGCAAATAAGCGCTCGGTAGCCGTTGCCGAAGCCGCTCGATTGCGAGCACGAATCCGGCAAGGACGACTACAACGATGGAGAGGCCGGTCGCGCCTCGTGCGGTGGCCGAGTCGGCCGCCTCGATGACCACGGCGACAGCGACGAGCAGCAACGGAATCATCAGATGGTGTGTCAGCGATGACGCCAGTCCCCAGCCGCGCCGGTAATTGCCAAATATCGGGATTGCCAGCAGCGCAAGGAATTCGGTGATCACCATGACGGCGACCGACCCAAGTACCAAGATCATCAAGAGCACGCCGATCCCGGCGATCGCCGCCGTAAACAGCCAGTCGCGGTCCAGGAGCAGCGAGACCTGTCGCAAAGCCAGCGCGAAATATCCGACTTGGGTGACGGGCACTAGCACAGCGCCCAGAAGATGCCAACGCCGGTTCTGTGTGCCGAGCCGCTCCTCGGTCGCATGGTCAAGATCGCCAACGCCAGGAGCGGTGAATCGCGGGCGGCGCAGCACCCAGCCCAGCGACCCAACAACGAGGAACAACGCCGCACCGACCAGCGGAATGATCAGCCCGCCAGCTGGGTCCAGGATCAAGAGCACAGCGAAGGCGAGCATGCAGAGCAACAGCAAGCCGACGCTAAAGACGAGTGTTGAGGGGTTATGAGCGTATTCGTCGGCCGGCCGCCACCAGCCCGAAAGGCGTACGCATAGCCCTATCAGGCAGTGAAAGGCCGTGAGGCCGAGCCAGCACAGCAGGTAGCTGCTGAACGGTACGGGGTCGAGCTGGAAGGCGGCAGAGGTGGCAAGCACCCCTACCAGGAAGAAGCCGAGCGCCACGACTACTCGGGCGAGCCGCGACGCCCGCGGCGCATTCCTTCGGATGCTGCGGACGATCACCAGGATGATCAAGGAGATGATGGCAACGCGCCCGCTCCACTTCATTGCGGCGAGTCCGCTCGAGCCGCCCGCCAGCCAGCTCATCGCGCCGGTGCCAAGCACACCGAGGAGAAAGAGCCCGAGATTGCGCATGGTTCGAATGACGCTTGGCACTAGCTGGCCGGCGAAGTAGGCGAACGAGTCTGCCGGTGTGGGAAACGACCATTCGGGCTGCTTATAGAACTGATGCTTGGGGCTATTACGAAGGCGGGAGTCATGCTCGGCGCTGAGGTAGTTGTGTGTGCCGTGCATGAATGCTCCGCCGCAGCCCGCGACCAGATGCAGTTGCGGCCCGCCGGCCTCCTCGCCTTGTGCCTGGAACTCCTTGGGCGAGTAGTGCTGAAAGTTGTGGACGTCGCCGCCGATGGTCGCGACGTACTGATTGGCCGGATCGTTGATCAATTCCCAGACCGAGGGTCGCTGTTCGCCGCGCTTTGGCCGTCGGCCCACCCAGCACGGCTCCAGAGCGGCATTCGCCACCAGCGGCTTGCCGGTCAGCAAGATCTTCGGTATCGGTTCAGCCGAAACCATCGTGAGCCATTCCCACTGGCCGGCATCAATAGTTCCATCGATGCCGGTATCGATCGCGATGATCATCAGATGCGCGGTCCGTATCGCGTAGTAGGGACCAGGCTGGTCGATGGTGTGTGCCGGATCGCTCGGTGCCTGGGTAGGTGGCGCGACGCCGCGCAGCTCCTTGGTCTCTCGTCGTGGCTCGCCGGGGCGTCTCCACAGAATGCGGAAGAGCCGGCCGTACAGCGACCGGATGCTGAAGCCTGGCGTGTACGCCTCAGGTGGTAACCGGTCGCGTCCGCAGAAGTGGTACATGAATCCCGCAAGACCGTCGTACCAGTCATGGTTGCCGGGCAGCGCAACCAGCGGTGCCTCGACGCGGAAGTGCGGGTCTTCGCTGCGATAGGGCCGGTAGAGTCCGTCGCGATAGTCATCGACATCGCCGGCCGGGTAGATGACGTCGCTCATGATCAACACGAACCCCGGGTGGTGGGCGCGGACCGCGGCGCTTAGTGCGGGGCACACCACGAACTGGGATGCGTCCTGCTCGCCGGTGTCTCCGAGAACTATGAAGCACGTATCACCCGAGCGATCGACAAGCTCGGGGCTCGCTCCGCTACCGCGGCGTACCCATTCACCTCGTAACTGAGTGATAAGTCCATCGGCGCCGACATCGAGGATCTGGTTGACGGCATCGATCAATGCTCTTGCTGAGATCCACGAAAGACTGCGCCATCTCGTAGGTCTCTCGCGCAGTGCCGCCTCGGTGATCTCCCAGTCGGTGGTGAGAGTCACCGGCGGTGGATCATCCGGTGGCACCCCTCACCTCCTGGTCGCCTCGAAAAGTCTGCATTGGTCGGAAACTTAGTCTTCGCTCACGGCGAGAACAGCAAGAGTAGACCGGCGCAGGTATAGCCGATCATGACCACCAACAACGGCAGCTGGCCGCGGATCGCGCGATTTGGCGGCAGCAGTGCGACAGCCTTTTCGTGCGCGCAGATGATGCCGAAGACGTGGCCTCCGACAATGGCGCACGCCTGCATGACAGCGATTCCTGTTGGGTGGTTGAAGATCGCGGAGTTCACACCCATCTCGGCAGAGCCGAAGGTGTTCCAGCCGCGGCTGAGCGGATCCGAGAAGTTGATCGCGACCCGCTGGCCCTCCACAATGAGCAGCGTCGCGTAATGTGCGACGACATAGCCCAGCACGATCGGCAGTAGTGAACCCACCATCAGCCGTGGATATTGCCAAGCCGGACGATCGCCGTAGAGTCCCATCCAGGCTGCGCCGATCGTGAAAGTCACGAAGACGATGATGATCATCGTCAGCAGGCCGCCGGTGCCCCACAGCACAGTGGGCAGTGCGGAGCTCTGCACGGTTTGAATCCACCACGTGGTGTTGGTAAAGCTGTCAAACGCAGTACTGCCCAGCAGCGCCGCCACTACCGCGGTTGCCCCTGGCGGAGCTCGCCAGGAGGTCAGGCCCGCCAATGGATTGACCAGTCTTAGTTGATCACCGACCCGGCGGAAGATCGACATTTGGGCAATGGTGCTCGCGTACACCTCGAAGGGATCGGCCGCCCCAATCCAGCGCTGGCCAAAGACAATCGCGCCCAGCACCAAGATCACCAGCCAAGCCAACGCCCAGACCCGCAGCACGGCGAGGGTGGTTCGATCCGGCTGTACTAGCTCAAGCCAGCCGAATCCGAACAAGCCGATGGCGGCCGGCCACACCCCGATCCCGGCTGGCAGCGGGAGCAGGCCCTGCTCCGGGTCGATCCGAGCTACGGCGCAGAGCCCTCGATGGATGGTCCGCAACGGGTTTGTGGCGCGCCAGAACTGGCCGAGCAGCAGCGAGATCGGCACCAGGCCGACCCACATCCAGACAAAGACGAATCCGAAGATCGGATTGGTCAGCAGATCCTGTCCGGCCATCATGGCCAGCCCGGCCCAGGCGTAGGTAGCAAGGACCAGAACGCGAGCGATGAGCTGGAAGATCGGATTGTCGACGACGGCCGTCACGCCGGGCATTGCTCGCCCACCAACGCGCTCGAGACGAGGCTTGCGCCAGGCGAAGATCAAGATTACGAAGGAGATCAGCAACGCGAGAACGGCTCCGGCCACGACAAAGGAGAACGGCAATGGGAGGTCGCGCCGCGACGCGATCCCATGCAGTGGTATGAGCATGGAGCGGCTGAGCCTGGCGTTAACGCGCGTTCAAGATCACAATGATCTTCTCGAGATGATGCGATTCCACCTCGAAGCTGCCCGGGCTCTCGATGGTGAACGATCCCTTGGTGGGCCTGCCTGGCTGTACCTGCATTTCATAACCTGCCCCGTCAGTGTGCGCGTGAATCTCGTCATCGGTATCGCTGATCACATTCATGATCACTTTTTGACCTACCCGAACGTCGATCTTCTCACCGCTGGGAATGGTCTTGCCTTTGGCAATGACAATGTTGATCGTGAGCGGATAATCCGGATTCAATGATGGCGGGCTGGCCGGGACCGATGATCGCGATCCGGCTGGTGTCGACGGCGCACTGGGGCTACTGATCGCGGACGGGCTCGGGTTGTTCTGAGGTTCGGTGGTAGTTGTGCATCCACTTCCCAGCAAGCCCAACGCAAGGGTCCCGAAGATCAGCGCACCGCGTCCTGTGCGGATGCTTCCGCTCATTACCTCAGCCTTTCTGACCCGCAGCTGATCATGGAACCGGTCCAAGTGAATCCGTGAGAGGCGCGCCAATCTCCTCCCATTGCTGTACGAAGCTCTTGAGAACTAGGTTCCCGGCCGATGCGAGGCGAAACGATTGGGGCAAGGGCAGCTGTTTGGCGGTAGTACCGTAATGGCTCCAGCGATTCCCAGGCAGGAAGGCTCGCATGCCGCAACGGCTCACGCCCCTCGAGGTGTCGTTGCTGGCCCTGGACACCGCACATACGCCAGGTCACGTAGGCACCGTCGACATCTTCGACGCCGGCCCTGACGGCTTCGACTACGAACGGCTGATTGCGCTGATCCGGGAGCGCATCGCGTTCGTGCCGCGCTATCGGCAACGCGTGCGAGCAATTCCGGCACAGCTCGCCGGACCGGTGTGGGTCGACGACGAGAATTTCGACATCACGTTCCACGTTCGGCGTTCAGCGCTGCCGCGACCGGGCACACTCGCGCAACTACGGGAATTCGTCGGCCGGGTGCTCGCTCGGCGCCTCGATCGATCCCGACCCCTGTGGGAGATCTATCTGATCGAGGGTCTGGAAGACGGCCGCCTGGCGCTGGTGGCCAAATCCCACCTGTGTCTGGTGGACGGAATTGACAACGTAGAAATCGGCCATGTGTTGCTCGATTCGACGGCTCGTACCCATGCGATCCCTACTGCTGGTGTGGATGCCGAGGCGTGGCAGCCGGTACCGGAGCCGTCATCGCTGGAGTTGTTAGCCGACGCGCTGCTCGAAAGCGCCCAAGACCCAACGATGGCTCTGCAGAACGTACGTGGTGCGCTGGCTAGCGCACTAGGTGTCGCCGTCGCCGTCGGTGAAGCTGTTGGCGGCATCGGTGGTGCGTTGGGCGAGCTCGCCGCCGACGCGCTGCTGGGGCAGCGTCCCGCGGCCGGCTCACCGTTGGCAGGCGTAGTGTCCGAGCAGCGCCGAGTGGCGACTGCAGTGGCCTCATTGGCTGATCTGCAAGCAGTTCGCCAAGAGCACCATCACACGATCAACGACGTGATACTGGCCATGATCTCGGGCGGATTGCGCTCCTGGTTGCTGACCCGAGGGGAGTCGATCGGTTCGGGAACCTCGCTGACCGCCCTGGTCCCGATGAGTGTTACAGAGGACGATGGCGAACCGACGTCCTTGGGCAGCCAAGTGGCACCACATCTGCAGCGGTTACCCATTGGGGAGCCGAACCACTTGATGCGGCTGCACCAAGTGGCCTACGACACGCAGGCCCACAAGGACTCCGGACGCGCGGTGGCTGCCCGTTCGCTCGCAGATATCGCAGGCTTTGCTCCCACGACGCTGCACGCCTTGGGTGTCCGTACCTCGATTGACCTGGTCCGCAAGCAGCACGACCTCGTGATCACCAACGTTCCGGGGCCTCAGGTACCGCTCTTCGCGGCCGGAGCTCGGCTCGTTGCGAGCTACCCCGTTCTCCCACTATCGGCAGGCCACTTGCTCTCCATCGGGGTCACCTCCTACGACGGTGAGGTTTTCTTCGGACTGAATGCCGACCGTGACGCGATCAGTGATCTTGATGTTCTTGCGCAGTGCCTGCTCGACTGCCTCGAGGAGTTGCTGGATACCACCGTTCGCGGGACCGCCGTCCGGCAGCCCACGCGCAAGGCGCCTGCTGCCGCCCGGCGCGCCGCAGCCAAGAAGGCAGCCGCGCGGCAGGAGGCCGCGCGCAAAGCCGCTGGACAGAAACGCGCCGCCGTACGCAACCTGGTGACTCGTGCTGCGGAGCTGGGCACTCGTCCGACACCGCCTCCGGCAGCCAAGAGCCAGCCAAAGCCCGCCAGTCAGCCCAAGTCGACGAACCAGGATGTGCCGAAAGAATCGCCCAGAAGGGGCATCGCCCAGAAGGCGGCATCGCCCAGCAAGGCAGGATCGACCAGAAAGGCTGGGACGACCAAAAAGGCTGGCTCGACAACACAGGCACAGTCAGCAAAGTCCCGACAACTTGCACCGAAGAAAAGTGCCACGACGAAGAAGCAATCCCCTCCGAAGTCGGTTGCGGAGGAGCGTCCAGCTCGAAACCGCCAGAACCTCTGATGGCCCAGATGATCTTCGTACCGATGACTCGGGACGAGGCTTGGGCACTTCGCGCGGGAGCCGGAACAGAGCGCTATCTGGGGTGCGCTGCAACGCCCAGCCTGGCCGCCTCGATGGAGGCCGACACCGTTGTGGAGGAGGTCGAGTACGCCGCCCTGAGCAACGCCGGAGTGCTAGCCCTGGCGTTGAAGCCAAACGCAGCCCGCCTGGTCGTAGCCGCGGAGGTGTCGGAAGAACAGGTCAGCGATCTGAACCGACCGCACGGTGAGGTCGAGGTCGAAAGGTTGACCTGGGCCCAAGTACGCGCGCTGTTCGCCGACGAGCCAGCGGCCCTGGAGGCAGTGCGGTTGGCGAGGCAGGCGGTGGCAGGGGAGAGCATTGCGGCGGCGCTGACCGTACCCCAGGTCGTCACAGTGCGTGATGACTTCGAATTGTTGTGGTTCGCGCCTCAGGAGCTTGATCAGCTTCCCTAGGCGTTGGGGGCGTTTCGCCGCACAGCCGTCTAAACGAGCCACTCAAGCGGAGTCCGTGGGTACGTTTCGCAGCACAGGCGTCAAGACGCAGGCTGTCAGTGGCATCGGGCAGACTAGGGGGCATGCCTCGCTCAATCTGGAAGGGCGCTATCTCCTTCGGGCTGGTGACGATTCCGGTGAAGCTCTTCTCGGCGACGGAGGAGAAGGACATCAGTTTTCGCCAGGTCCATCCCGAGGATGGTGGCCGGATCAAGTACAAGCGTGTCTGCGAGAAATGCGGAAAGGAGATTCCCTTTCCTGAGATAGCCAAAGGTTATGAGCTGCCAGACGGTCGCATGGTGATTTTGGCTCCGGAGGACTTCGATTCGCTTCCACTCGCGACGACGAAAGCAGTCGAGGTCGTGCAGTTCGTGGCCGAAGAGGACGTCGATCCCACCTACTTCAACAAGACTTACTTCCTGCAGGCAGACGGACCCGGCGTCAAGCCCTACGTGCTGCTGCGCGACGCCTTGATCAAGAGCGGCCAGAGTGCCGTTGTCAAGGTTGCGCTGCGGTCCCGGGAGGCCCTGGCGCTGATCCGCCCCAAGGACGGTGTCTTGTTGATGCACACCATGTTGTGGCCGGATGAGCTGCGAGACGGATCCTTCGCCGCGCCACCCGAAGACGTCACAGTCTCAGATGCAGAGGTCACGATGGCACAGTCCTTCATCGATGCGCTGGCCGGCGACTTCAATCCTGAGGACTTCACGGATTCCTATCGCGAGGCGCTGGAAGTTTTGGTGCAGAGCAAGGCCGAAGGGGTGCCACTTGCCGAGGAGCCGGAGGCGCCGAAGGAGGCGGAGGTCGTCGACTTGGTGGCAGCGTTGCGGGCCTCGGTCGAGGCTGCAAAGAAGCGGCGCGAGGAGGCGGAGACCGCCAAGGCCATGTAGCTTCGCTCCGGCTTTGCGCCGGAAGGTTCTCAAATGAGTGGGCAGTAACTGCCCAACGCGCCGCATCACTGTGGGTTGTTACTGCCCACTCGGCACGCGTCCATTTGGGAACGGATGCCCCTTCTCGATCACGGATTGATCTCTGGTCGTCCTCCCAGCTATGCGCAGTGCATCCGAGCGGTATCGATCATGCGCAAGAAAAGACACATCGCACGATTCGATACGGGAGGTTTGGAATGAGAACACTTCGGCGGTTGCTCGCCCTGGGCGGGTCCGCGGCTCTGTCACTCGCCTTCTTCGGCATCGGCTCCGCACAGGCAGCGGACAACGCCACGGTGTCGATCTTGCACGGAGTTCCCGGCGCCACAGTGGACGTGTACGCCAACGGCGATGCGCTACTGAAGAACTTCAAGCCCGGCACGCTCACTGATCCACAGATGTTGCCGGCCGGCTCGTACGACCTCAAGGTCCACTCACGCAACAGTCAGGTTCGAGGCAGTCTGCCGGGGTAATGACGGTAGTCCCGCGAGTAGCGTGGCTTTGTGGATGCCGTGATCACAGTTCCTGCGCCAGTGAACGAGGCAGTCAAAACGTACGCGCCCGGTTCGGCTGAGCGGGCAAGCCTCGAATCAACCCTCGATGAGTTGTCCAACGCCGATCCGATCGAGCTGACCGCCACCATCGACGGAGTGACCAAGCCAGCCTCAGGTGACGCCTTCGAGGTCACCATGCCCTCCGACCACTCTCACGTCCTCGGGCATGCGGCCAACGCAACCCGTACCGATGCGACGCACGCCATCGATGCTGCGCTGGCCGCAGCGCCGGAGTGGGCAGAGCTGAGCTTCCAGCAACGGGCGGCGGTCTTCCTACGCGCTGCCGACCTGCTGGCAGGGCCGTGGCGGGATACGGTGAACGTCACGACGATGCTGGGTCAGGGCAAGACCGTCTACCAGGCCGAGATCGACGCAGCCTGCGAGCTGATCGACTTCTGGCGGTTCAACGTCAGTTTTGCGCGCCAGATCTTTGCCGACCAACCGGTGTCATCGCCTGGCGTGTGGAACCAGTCCGACTATCGGCCGCTCGAGGGCTTTGTCTATGCGATCACTCCGTTCAACTTCACCTCCATCGCGGGCAACCTGCCCACCTCGCCGGCTCTGATGGGCAACGTCGTCATCTGGAAGCCGAGCCCGACTCAGCAATATTCAGCGCACTTCATCATGCGGCTCTTGGAGGCGGCGGGTTTGCCGCCCGGGGTGATCAACATGCTGCCTGGAGATGGCCTGGAAGTATCAGAGGTGGCATTGCGCCATCGTGATCTTGCCGGCATCCACTTCACAGGCTCGACGAAAACCTTCCAGCATCTGTGGCAAAGCATCGGCGCCAACATTGCTGGCTATCGTGCGTACCCCAGGCTGGTGGGGGAGACCGGCGGCAAGGACTTCGTGGTTGCCCACAGCAGTGCCAACCCTGACGTGGTGCGTACAGCACTGGTCCGCGGTGCGTTCGAGTACTCCGGTCAAAAATGCTCCGCAGCGTCTCGGGCCTACATCGCGCGCAGCGTCTGGGATTCGATGGGCGATGAGCTGGTCGACGCCACGAACGCCTTACCAGTGGGCGATGTCCGTGATCTCTCCAACTTCACCTCCGCAGTGATCGATCAGCGTGCCTACGCCAAGCATGCGGAGGCCATCGCTCGGGCACGTAACTCCGCCGATGCGAAGATCATCGCCGGTGGCGAGACCGACGACCGGGAAGGCTGGTACATCCGGCCGACCTTGATCATCTCTGACAACCCGAGGAACGATATCTTCACCACCGAGTACTTCGGGCCCATTCTCGGCATCCATATCTACGACGACGTCGAGTTCGAAGCCACCCTTACCGAAGTTGATCAAGCATCCCCGTACGGCCTAACCGGCGCGATCATCGCCGATGATCGTTGGGCGCTCGATCTTGCCAGCCGCCGGCTGCGACATGCGGCGGGAAACTTCTACTTCAATGACAAACCCACGGGCGCAGTCGTCGGCCAGCAGCCCTTTGGCGGCTCACGGGCCTCCGGTACCAACGACAAGGCCGGCTCAATGTGGAACCTGATCCGCTGGGCCAGCCCACGATCGATCAAGGAAACCTTCGCTCCGGCAACCGATCACAGCTATCCCCATATGGGTTAGCGCTGCCTCGGGCCGCTGGGTCATTTCTCCGCACAAGGCCACAAAAGTTCGCCAGATCCGCGGATTAAGGCCCCTTTTGTGGCCTTGTGCGGAGAAACGCTCAAACAGACCGCGCGCGAGCGCTAGGCCGGGCTCTCGTTCGCGAACCAGCGATCGCCGACCTCTTGCTGGGTTCGATATCCGGCGATGACGGCGGGCGCCGTCGCCTCCTCGAGCTTTCTGCCGAGCAGCGGAATCGCGACCTTGAGCTCGCCGACGATGTCCACCACGCTGCCACGACCTCCGGGTCCCAGCCGCACGGTGGCCTTGAAACCGACAGGCTGGCCGAGCACTGTCATCGTGATCGCTCCGCCGCGTGAGCCATCGGCAGAGCCGTTTCCCCAGGCGACTTCCTCGTTGACCGTCACGGTTGGGCCGGTGAACCTTGCTGCTGACTCCGGTGCCGGCAAGGTTCGTGAGGTTTTGGTGATCGAGCCTTCCACTGAGGCGTCGTAGCTGAACGAGCCGCTGGCGACGCACACCTCATCGAGGAACTTCTGATCGGTCATCATCGCGTAGACATCGGCGGGTGGGGCGGCGAATTCCAGGTGGCTCGAAATTTCCATGCCGCTCATGATGTCATCGACTGGCCTCGGCGCTGCGTCCCAGAGGGTTAATGTCGGAGGTAGCAGCACAGCGGGGTGCGGCGGCGCATTGATCGGATGGACGACGTGACAATTTTTGAGGTCGAGCTCGAGCAGGAGAAGGAGAAGACCCAGAAGATCGCACAGGTCGCCGCTCGCGGGGCCAGCATCGCCGCCGAGCTTGGTCACGACCCGGATTTAGTGCAGGTGTTTCTCAACCACTACTTCCGACATGTCGATGCAGTCGACGTCGACGAGCGCAGTGTGGCAAACCTTTTGGGTCTAGTGGAGAGCCACTACCGAGCAGCGATGCATCGCCCGCCCGCCCGCGCGGTGATCACCATCCGGAAGCCGAGTCAGTCCGATGACGGCTGGACCGCTGGTGGCGCGACCGTCGTTCAGATCGTCACCGATGATCGACCTTTCCTGGTCGACTCAGTCACGATGGAGGTGCTGCGCCAGGGCTGGAGCATTCGCGAGGTGTTCCATCCGCAGTTTCAGGTACACCGAGATCTAGAGGGCAATCTGCTCGGCATTGCCCGCAACAGCGAAGCGGAGCATGATCCGAGCGTCATCCCTGAATCGTGGATGCATCTAGAAATCCTTCCGCCTTCTCGCATCGAGAGCCGCGAGACGCTGATTCCGGAGCTCGAGCACGGACTACTGGAGGTCTTGCGGCTCGTCGAAGAGGCGGTTGAGGATTGGCAAAAGATGATCACCCGATCCGAGGACACCGTCGAGATGCTCAAGGATCCCGAGTTCATCGGTGTTAACGCGGATCAAGCAGCGCTCGCCTGTGAACTGCTCAGCTGGCTCAATACCAACCACTTCACCTTTCTGGGTTACCGCGAGTACGAGGTGATCACCCAGGATTCCGGTGTCGAATTCAAAGTCCGTCCGGGCACCGGCCTCGGCATCCTGCGGCCAGACCAGGACCCACCGGGCACCTTCCACGCAATCCCGCGGCCCAACGGCAAGCCTGAGCTGATGATCATCACCAAGGACAACCAGAAGTCCCGCGTGCACCGGCCGGCATACCTGGACTACATCGCGTTCCGCATCTTCGACGAGAACGATCAGGTCATCGGTGAGCGACGCTTCCTCGGCCTGTTCTCTTCCTCGGCGTACTCAGAAAGCGTCGCCCGGGTGCCCGTGATCCGCCAGAAGGCTGCGGAGGTCCTCCAGCTTTCCGGTTACAACGAGCACAGCCACGGCGGCAAGGCGATCATGGATGTGCTGGAAACCTATCCGCGCGATGAGTTGTTCCAGACTCCGCTCGGCGAGCTGGCCGCGATCGTCGAGAAAGTTGCTCACCTCAAGGAGCGCCGCCAGGTACGGATGTTCGTGCGCCGCGACCCGTACGGGCGTTACCTGTCCTGCCTGATCTATCTGCCGAGAGACCGCTACACCACCTCGGTGCGCCGCCGGATGGAGAGCCTTTTGATGAGCGCACTCGGCGGATCCTCGATCGTATATACGGCGCGGGTCACCGAATCGGTGCTTGCGAGGCTTCATTTCGTGGTTCGCATGCCAGTCGGCACGACGATGAGCGAGATCGACGTGCGCTCCGTTGAGCGTGAGCTGACCTTGGCGACCCGCTCCTGGGATGACGAGTTCGCGGACTTGATCGTCGGTATCGAGCAGGCGGACCGGCTGGTCGCTCTCGTGGCCGCCTTGCCCGAGGGCTACAAAGAGGATTACACCGCGCGACAGGCGTTCAAGGACCTCAGCGCGCTAGTCGGTCTCAAGGGCGAGCATGACATGTCGATGGCTATGTATGTCCCGGACCGGCCTGACGACGAGGCGGACCTACGGCTGAAGATCTTCCGGCGCGAGGAATCGCTGTCACTGTCGAGGATCTTGCCTCATCTGTCCTTGCTGGGTGTCGACGTAATCGACGAGCGTCCTTACGAGCTTGCTATGAGCGATCGTGAGCGCGGATTCATCTACGACTTTGGCATCCAGGTGCGCGGTGGCGCAGCCGCGGTCCGGAGTCGCTGGACAACCGAGGCGCGGCGGCGATTCATGGCGGCGTTCTCCGCGTCCTATGTCGGCGACAGTGAGTCCGATGGTTTCAATGCGCTGATCATGGGCGCTGATCTTGACTGGCGTGAGGTGAGCGTGCTGCGCTCCATTGGCCGCTATCTGCGACAGGTTGGTATCACCTACAGCCAGAGCTATTTCGCTCAGGCGCTGAACAGCAACGTCGACATCACCCGGCATCTCACACAACTTTTTCGGATTCGTTTCGATCCGAAGACTGGCCTCGACGGCAAGGCCCGCGGAGCGGCCGCCAACGAGCTAGTCGACAAGATCAAGAAGGCTTTGGATGACGTTGCCAGCCTTGATCATGATCGAATCGTGAGGTCGTTCCTTGCGGTGATCCAAGCTGTGGTTCGCACCAATTTCTACATTGCTGACCGTCAAGCGATCGCGCTGAAGCTCTTGCCGAGGCAGATTCCGGAACTGCCGGAGCCGCGTCCGGCCTTCGAGATTTTCGTCTATTCCCCGCGCATGGAAGGCGTCCATCTGCGGTATGGGCCAGTTGCTCGGGGCGGTATCCGTTGGTCGGATCGCGCCGAAGACTTCCGCACGGAGGTGCTGGGCTTGGTCAAGGCCCAGATGGTGAAGAACACCGTCATTGTCCCGGTCGGGGCCAAGGGCGGGTTCTACTGCAAGCGCCTACCGGACTCTCGGGAGCGAGAGGCCTGGTTAGCCGAGGGTCTGGCGTGCTATCAGCTTTTCATCACGAGTCTGCTCGATGTCACTGACAATATCGTCGGCGGTGCAGTCGTGCCGCCGGCCGACATCGTTCGCTATGACGGCGACGATCCCTATCTTGTCGTTGCGGCCGACAAGGGGACCGCCACGTTCTCCGATGTCGCGAACAAGATTTCAGTCGATGCGGGATTCTGGCTCGGCGACGCCTTCGCCTCCGGTGGCTCGGCCGGTTACGACCACAAGGCCATGGGCATCACCGCTCGAGGGGCGTGGGTATCGGTATGTCGGCACTTCCGGGAGATGGGTCTCAATCCGGAAACTGACGATTTCACGTGCGTCGGAATCGGCGACATGAGTGGCGATGTCTTCGGCAACGGAGTGCTGCTCAGTAAGCATCTCAAGCTAGTGGCGGCGTTCGATCATCGGCACATCATGATAGATCCGCAACCCGATCCGGCCCGTAGCTGGGAGGAGCGCTCCCGGCTGTTCGCCCTGCCGCGCTCCAGCTGGGCCGACTACGACACCAGCCTGATTTCCGAGGGTGGCGGAGTGTTTCCGCGCGCCCTGAAGTCCATCGAGATCACCCAGCAGATGCACAGCGCCCTAGGCATCGACAAGTCGGTTGACGCGCTGACCCCTGCCGAATTGGTCAAAGCCTGCTTGAGGGCCCCCGTCGATTTGTTGTGGAACGGTGGCATCGGGACCTTCGTCAAGGCAGTAACCGAAACCAATGACACTGTCGGCGACAAGGCCAATGACGCGCTGCGGGTCGACGGCTGCGAGGTACGCGCCAAGTGTGTCGGCGAAGGCGGAAACCTCGGCCTTACTCAGCTCGGCCGGGTGGAGTATGCGGAGCAGGACGGTCGGATCAACACCGACTTCATTGACAATTCCGCAGGGGTCGACACTTCTGATCATGAGGTCAACATCAAGGTCTTGCTGATCGGCGAGGTGACCGCGGGCCGACTGTCACCCGAGGATCGCGATCAGCTCCTCGCCTCGATGACTGATGAGGTCGCCGAGTTGGTGCTCAAGGACAACTACGACCAGAATCTGGCCCTGGCCAACGCCGTCCACCAGTCGGCGTCGATGGCAGGGGTTCACGAAGATTGGATGGAGCGTCTGGAGAGCCAGGGCCTAGTCGATCGTGAGATCGAGTTCTTGCCATCCACCGAGGCGATGGAGTCCAGGCGCAGCAACCACAAGGGTCTGACCGCGCCTGAGCTGGCGACGCTGCTTGCCTACACCAAGATCGTTCTCGAGGACGACATCTTGGCGTCTGACATGCCCGATGATTCCTACTTGGTGGATCGGTTGATCGAGTACTTCCCGACGGCAATGCGGCAGCGCTATGCCGCCCAGATGCGCACGCATCGACTACATCGGGAGATCATCGCCACAGTTGTCGTCAACGAGTTCGTGAACGAGTCCGGCATCACCTGTTTTCACCGGCTGTCAGGGGAGACAGGAGCGCGGGCGGCAGATGTCATCGGGGCGCAGATTGCCGCTCGGACGATCTTCGGCGCTAACGATCTTGACAAAGCAATTGCCGAACTTGATCACCGAATCAAGGCACAGATGCAAACGGTGCTTCGGATGGAAGTGCGCACATTGGTGGAGCGCGCAACTCGCTGGCTGATCAACAATCGGCGGCATCCCATAGATATCGGGGCCGCGGTGACGGAGTTCCGGGACGGCGTAGGAACGGTTCAGCAGGCGATGCCTACCTTACTGACAGGGCGGGACAAGGAGGCGTTCGAGCAGCGGCTCAAGAGCTACCAGGCGGCTGGCGTACCTGATGAGCTGGCGACGGTGATCGCGGTGCTGCCCCGGGCGTACGCCGGGCTGACCATAGAGCAGACGGCCGCCGAGTTGGGGATCGATGTCTTGAAAGTGGCTGACGTGCACTTCACTCTCGGCCAGCGGCTCGGACTCGACCGGCTACTGGGCCGCATCGTCGAGCTGCCGCGCGAGGACCGGTGGCAGACAATGGCACGAGCCGCGCTACGTGACGACCTGCACGCGGTGCATGCTCAGCTCACCGCTGAGGTGCTCGGAGCGAACGGAAATCTCACCAAGAGTGCCAAGGATGTCGTTCTCGGCTGGGAGAAGTCGCACGCAGCAGTGATCGACTCTGTGAAGACGCTGCGTGCAATTACCAACAATCGCGCCGACCTCGCCCGAACGTCCGTCGGTCTGCGAGTTGTCCGCCGTCTGCTTTCCAGGTAGTTGTGAGGCATGCGGATTGACCTGCATACGCACTCGTTGGTCTCGGACGGCACCGATGCGCCAGCAGAGTTGGTGCACAAGGCTCAGGTTGCCGGGCTTGATGTAGTCGCACTGACCGATCACGACACCTTCGACGGCCTGGATGAAGCAGCCGCCGCAGGTGAGCGGCTAGGCGTCCGCCTGGTACGCGGGATGGAGCTCTCCTGCTCGCGGCAGGGTAACAGCGTGCATGTGCTGGCCTACGGTGTTGATCCCGCCAGTCCCGAACTGAGCGCTGAAATGGCGCGGGTCCGCGACGGCCGGCTAGGTCGGTTGGGGGGCGTCTTGGCGAAACTGGCGGCGCTGGGAGTTCCGGTGAGCGAGGCGGAGGTGATGGCACAAGTGGGCAGTAGCCCCTCGGTCGGCCGGCCACATATCGCTGACGCATTGATCAAGGCAGGGCAGGTCCGCGATCGGCAAGAGGCGTTCGACCGCTTCCTGGCCGATGGAGGTCCGGCCCATGTACCGCGCTACACCATTGAGGTCGAACGCGGGATCGATCTGGTGCACCACGCGGGCGGGCTTGCGGTGATTGCGCATCCTTGGGGTCGCGGCCGTGAACACGTACTGCCACAAAGTGTGCTGGAAGCATTGGCTCATGATCATCAGCTGGACGGCATCGAGGTAGACCATCAAGATCATGACGGCGACGTCAGGAGGCGGCTCCGTATTGTGGCCGACAGCCTCGGTCTGCTGGCCACCGGATCCAGTGATTATCACGGCAGCGGCAAGCTTGATCATGATCTGGGATGCAATACGACCGACCCCGAGGTGTTCGCCGAGATCCAACGACGTCTCTCGTGAACCGCAGACGTTTGGCCAAAGCCACGGTGATCGCCGTGGCAAACCAGAAGGGTGGCGTCGCCAAGACGACGACCGTTGCATCGTTGGGCGCGGCGTGGTCGCAGCTCGGCCAACGCGTCTTGATCGTTGATCTTGATCCGCAGGCGTGCCTGACCTTCTCCGTCGGCTACGATCCGGAGTCGATTGGCTGCTCGGTGCACCAGGTGTTAGACGGCCAGGCGGCTGCGCAGGATGCGCTGCTGGAGACCGACGAGGGACCCGACCTGCTGCCTGCCACCATCGAGCTGGCCGCGGCCGAGCAGGTGCTGGCGAACCGTACGGGCCGGGAACGACTTTTGAAGGATGCACTGGCACCGCTGCTGAGTTCGTACGACTTTGTGGTCGTGGACTGCCCTCCCACGCTGGGTATCTTGACCACTCTCGGCCTCACCGCAGCGCATGGCGTTCTGATTCCGCTGCAATGCGAGACACTGAGCCACCGCGGTGTCGGTCAGCTGCTCGACACGATCTATGACGTGAAGAGGTTCACTAACCGCGGATTAGCCGTGATCGGTGTACTTCCGACTCTGTTCGATAGCCGTACCACCCACGGCCGCACTGTGGTGGAACGGATCGGTGACGACTACGGCGTGACCGTATTGTCGCCACCGATACCGCGGTCGGTCCGTTTCGCCGAGGCGCCGGCAGTGGGCCAAACCGTGCTACGAACGGCAAGGACTAGCAAGGGCGCAGCAGCGTATCGCGACCTGGCCGCGCACCTGCTGGGTATTTGATTGCCTCGCTCGCGATCCGGTTTGGTTGCCTCGCGGGACCTTAAGTCGCCGCGTAACCTGCGGTTGGACGATCGGCCAGCTCGGCGTACAGCTGCTCCAGGTGCGCCGCCGGTTCACCCAGTCCGTTCAATGCATCGAGCTGTCGACTGATCTTTTCCGATCGCCATTCACAGGCAAGCAGATCTAGTGCCACCCATACGGCCAACGCATGGTGATGCAAGATCGCGTCCAGCTGACGGCGCAGCTTCTCATCGGCTGGATCCGGACAAGCGCCGGGCAACAAATCGCGCAGGCCGAAGAAACGGCGTACCAGCGGTCCTCCCCTGGGAGCCAAAAAGCCAAGTCCCTCGCGGGCCTGGGCGCCTCGAACCACCGCCTCGGCCTCGTCCTGCAGGATCACCGCCTCTGCGGCGACGCGACGCATCGCAGCCCGCGCCTCAATAGCTGGGTTGGCGTTGCTTAGTGGGCTCAGTTCAATCCCCACATGCTGATCGGCTGCTCGGGCCCGCTCAGGCCTGCGGCGTCGGATGCCGCGCATGTGGAGACCATAGCTCCGTCCCCTGCATCCGTTTCCTGGCGGCTATGGATGCGGCGCCACCATTACCAGTAGCGACGTTGTCGACAAGATCACGAAGGCAATGCAGAGTTCGGCCCCCATTGCCACCGCTAGGCCGGAGACTCCGACTCTCTTGCCGGGCACGTCCGGCACGAGGTGCCGCTGCCGAAATACTGCGCGGGCCGCGTACTTCCGGCCCTGGTTGCCCATCAGCAGCATGAACGCGAAGATCGAGACCTTGACCAACAGAACCAGTCCGTAGCGGGAGCCGATCAGCTCAGACCACCCGCCGGCCCAGCCAGAGCGTGAATGATCCCGGTCACGAAAAGGGTCATTACGCTGAGCATCGCCACCCGCGAGAAGCGCGGGATGAGCTGGTCGAGCTCCTCGACCTGGTCGCCGGGAATCAAGACTGCCGCCAAGGCCACAAGTCCGCCGATCCAGGCGCAGGTGGCCAAGACATGCAATCCAGTTGCTGCGATCTTGGTGACCTCCCAAGGACCGCCAATGGCATCGGACTGGGCCACCATAGAGGCCGCGATGACGAGGACTAGGCAGAGCGCCATCACCCGACGCCAGCCGACGACGGTGCCGCTGATGATGTCAGGAAGAAAGAACAACGCTGCCACTAACGCCGCCAGCCTCACGAGTTGGGCTGCACCACCAAGCGGCGTCACAATGTCGCCGAGCAGTCGGCCACCGAAGATCAGCTGGATGCCGGGAGCGGCGAGTGTACCGATGATCATGGCGGCGGTTCCGGCCAGTGCCAGCACGACAAGCCGGCCATTCCTGCGGCCGTCCGGCCACACCACACTCCAGAACGTCAAGGTGCCGGCAAGCAACACATAACCCGCGTAGGTCAATACGCGATTCGCACCGAGGGCCAGGTCAAGAAGATCTTGGTTCACTATGTCCTCGGTAGATTGAACTGCACGACAATGACGGCCCGGCTCCGCGGCAGCTCTCCCTTGACACGAAGATGCGGTACGTGCCCGGCGGAATGGTCACCGCAGGTGGACCAAGTCGTACGGAGTACACCGGGGCTGGAAGAAGCACCATTTCGACGATGTCGAAGCTACCGTCGCGTAGCGGGCTTGCTATCAGCAGCACGCCGGGCTGAGTGGTGCCAGGCCCCTTCGGCGGTTTCACTGGGCTCGGAGGAGTTGGACGGGCAGGTGTTGCTGAGGTCGTCGGGGATGGCGAGCGCGACCTACCGGTTGTCGATGCCGGCGTGGTCGGCAGAGGGTGTTCGTCGCGGGCGCGGGCGACGATCGGGGAAGCTCTAGAGCATCCCGATAGAAGGTGAAACGCAGCGCAGCTGACCGACGACCTCCCACGGTCAATTTGGCCAAGGCGCATCCCCTGGTGGCAATAGGCTGACGGTTTTGGATCCCCTACGGCACAGCTCTCTCCGGGGCCATATATTACGCCTTGGATCTTGAATCCCCAGGGACGAACAACGAGCAGAGGACGGGTGCCCAATCGTGATCACCATGCGGATCAGGCGATGGTCCAAGCTGGCTTTGGTAGCTGCAGGAGTGCTGGCACTCGCGGCGGCAACCATCAGTCCCAGCTTTGCGGCCAATAAGACCGAGGTCTATATCGTGCAGGGTCTGCCAGGCAAGAGTCTCGACGTCAAGATCGACGGGAAGTCCGTTGCGTCGGGTGTCAAGACGGCCGAGGTGGCCGGCCCGTTCAAGGTCAAGCCTGGTGAGAACATGGTGAGCTTCAGCGAAAACGGGAGTGAGTTGCTGAAGAACACTTTCTCGATCAAGGAAGGCGGCAAGGCCGACATCGTCGCGCATCTACCGGCTTCCTCATCGGATGAGCCCCTGGTGACCGTCTACAAGTACGCCGACATCAAGGTGCCGAAGGGCAAAGCCTGGCTCGCGGTTTCACACACTGCTGCCGTGCCGCCGGCCGATGTGCAGGTGAACGGGCAGGTGCTTTTCGCGAACATTGCCAATGGGGAGTCACTCGACCTCACGGTGCCTGTTGCCACGTACAAGGTGTCGATCGTGAAGGCCGGTAAAGAGAAGCCGGTCTATTTCGGGCCGGTCAGCTTGACGGTCAAGGGTGGAGCCCTCAACCTCGTCTACGCCCTGGGCGACCCGGAGAAGAAGACCATGAATGTCGCCGTGCATGTCCTCACGGCCGGCAAAACCGGCTCCGACAAGCCTTCGGAGGTGAACACCGGAACCGGTGGTCAGGCCGTCGGCGAGCACCCGGCGTTGCAGGTCAACCTGACGCGTTGACACGACGAGCCTTGCAGTCCCGCTCCCGCAGCCTTGAGGCGCGACGACCGGGACTGCGTCGTTCGATCACGAGCCTGCTGTGCCTCGTCGTATTTCTGTCCGGCTGCACCGCACAGGCTTCATCGGGTGGGGCCGGCTCTGGCAGCGACGGACCAGGCAGCCAATCCTCTTCAGTCACTCCTGCGCGGCAGGGTCGTCCGGCCGTCATGTCGATTCTGCTACGGAGGGAATCGGCTTTTTCGCTCGGTTGCTCAGGATCAAGGTCGGCGACACGGTCACGCTGCGAGCCGGCTCACATGCGCTGACGTACCGGGTCACCTCGGTGCGAAAGGTGGCCAAGGAGGCGCTCGCGACAGATAGCCAGGCCTTCAAGCAGACTGGATCCCATCGCCTGGTATTGATCACCTGTACTGGTAACTATCACCGCGATCGAGGCGGCTATGACAGCAATCTCGTGGTGGTGGCCAAGCCGCGAGGGCTGGCTCGGTAACACAGAATTATGCTCGCTGAGCCTGTCGAAGCGCACTCTGTGCCCTTCGACAAGCTCAGGGCACATCGAGAAGGTCAGGGCACAAAGACAAGCTCAGGGCGCAGGATCGCTGCGTTCCACCGGAACACCGTTGCGCAGTCGCCGACGAGTGCGAGTCCGAGTCGGAGTACGTGAGGTAGTACGGCTTGCTGTGGACGGCCTGGATTCCCGCTTGGAAGTCTGCGGATCGTTGGCTGTCATCCTGCCCTTCGCCGCCGGGTCAATACCGAGATCGCGATAAAGGTGCGGAGAAGTGGAGTAGGTCTCTTCGGGCTCCTCGAACGGCAGGCCCAAGGTGTTGTTGATCACCGTCCAACGGATCAAGTCGGACCAATCGACAAAAGTGATGGCGATACCGGAGGCCCCCGCCCGCCCAGTGCGCCCGATGCGGTGCACGTAGACCCCTTCGTCGTCCGGGCACTCGTAATTGATCACGTGTGTAACGCCCTCGACGTCGATCCCTCGCGCCGCGACGTCGGTCGCGACCAAGACGTCAATGTGTCCTTCCCGGAAGCGGCGTAACGCTTTCTCGCGGGCAAACTGGTTGAGGTCACCATGGATCGACGCTGCCGCGTAGCCTCGCTCGACAAGGTCATCCGATAGGCGCTGCGCAGCCCTTTTGGTCCGGCAGAAGATCATCACGCGGTTGCGATTCTCGGCTTGCAGGATGCGCGCCACGATCTCCGGCTTGTCCAGCTCATGAACCTGGTAGACGAACTGGGCTGTGGCGGGAACGATAGTGGTGTCGCCTTCCGCTTCCGCACGGATGTTGACCGGGTGACGCATGTGCCGCCGGGCGAGCGACACGATTGCGGCTGGCATGGTCGCCGAGAAGAGCATCGTCTGACGCAGCTCAGGCGTGCGCGCCAGAATTCGCTCAACGTCGGGCAGGAATCCCAGATCCAGCATCTTGTCGGCTTCGTCGAGTACCAACACCTTGATATGACCAAGATCAAGAGCGCCGCGCTCGACAAGATCGAGAAGCCGGCCTGGGGTGCCAACTACGACATCGACACCGCGGCTCAGAGCACCAAGTTGATCTTGATAGCCGACGCCACCGTAGACGCTGATCACGCGGGCATGTCGCCGGGAAGATGCGATGACAAGATCAGATGTCACCTGGCTGGCCAACTCGCGGGTAGGCGTTACCACCAGCGCTTGTGGAGCGCCGGCACTGGAGAGCTGAGCGTAATCGCGATCATCGGGCACGACGATACGCTGCAGCAGCGGGATGCCGAACGCCAAGGTTTTGCCGGTGCCGGTACGTGCTTGACCGATCATGTCGGTGCCGGTCAGGGCAATGGGAATCGCCAATGTCTGGATGGGGAACGGGGTCGTAATACGCACCTCGTTAAGGGCCTGGACGACCGGATCCAGTACGCCGAGACGGGCAAAGGCGCCCGCCGGCTCTACGTGAGGGACAACCGGGCTTGGGCCGGCCTGATCGCTGGCTTCGCTAGTCAGAATTTCGCCTTAATGCTTCTGTGGAAAGTAAGTGGGTCGCACGCTGGGGATCGCGTCGCACGGCTTTCGTCAGATACGACCGCTCGCCCGGTTGCGAACTGGACGGATTCTACTCGGCGCTGGTGGCCCTGCTAAAACTGCCGTTCGCGGCCCAACTGTGTGCTGGACGGCAAAGCCCCTGAAAACGCAGCATCCGCGGCGGCACAAGTCCCTGAAAACGCACCTTTTCCCGCAACCGTGATGCGTTTTCAGTGAGATCGACCGCCTACCGGTGCCCGAGGAGGGTGCCGGCCCGCTCAGGCAGCTACCTGCTCTGCGGCGGTGAACGGCGTGCATTAAGCCGGCACTATCCTGCCGCCATGAGCGATGCGTCGCAGCAATCTGATCTGGCTCGCCACGCTGCGGCGGAGCAGTGGGTGTCGGAGCCGGAGTATCGACAAGGCGCGATCGATCTGCTGGGCGTTCTGGCGTACGGTGCACTGGCGGCCTTCGACCAGCTCGCCGAGGACGCCCGTCGGGCGCCTTCGGTTGCGGACAAGGTCTACGTCGCGTCGCTGGCTGCGCTACAGATGGCCCACTTCGACGCCGTACGTGCCCGGCTGGCTGAGCTCGACGCTGATGTCATGGTGGCCATAAAGCCGTTTCAGGTTCCCTTCAATGAATTTCACGCGCACACCAAGCCCAAAGACTGGGCGGAGGGTCTGGTATTGGCTTACGTGGGCAATGGCTTCGCGGCTGACTTCTACCGCGAAGTTGCGGCGTTTGTGGATGCGGACACTCGCGCGTTGGTGCACCGCGTGCTGGCTGACGAAGGTCATGCCGATTTTGTGGTGGAGAAAGTTCGCGCGGCCATCGCCGCGGATCCTCGAGTCGCGGGCCGACTGGCGCTGTGGGGACGCCGTCTGGTGGGGGAGGCGTTGAGTCAGGCTCAGCGGGTGGCTGCCGATCGGGACGCCCTGACCCAGCTCCTGACCGGAACCGTCGATCGTCCTGGAATGGATCTCGCCGCAATCAGCCGGATGTTCTCAAGGTTGGTCGAAAACCACACAAAGCGGATGGCGAAGCTCGGCCTTCAAGCCTGAGGAAGCCACCACCCACCGAGTGGTCACCACAGACAACGCGCCGGCCAGATTCGGTGACGTTTGCGACCACTTTCCGAAAGAGGCGACCCCTACACCGCTCCGAAGCCGACGTGCCGCGCGTTCTCCTCGCCGAGATCGACGTAGGCGATCTTGTTGACGGGTATCAGCACCTTGCGGCCGCGCTCGTCGGAGAGCGTGAAGACTCCGTCACCGCCGACGGCAATCGAGGTCAGCAATTCCTTCTCGACATCGGCGGCCGACTCGCTAGTCTCCACCACGATCTCGCGATTGACGTGCTGGATGCCGACCTTGATCTCCACTGTTCCTCCTGGTGAAAGCTGACTGCCGCGAGGGCACTGAAGCAACGGTGCCACAGTCGGGACACGAAGCATGCAAGTGTTCGCGCACAGCGTTCGAGCAGATTCAGCCCAGCGACGCCCGCTCGTCGTCGGTCGCTCGACGGATCACAATCCGGGTCCAGGCGCCAACATAGATCCGATCATCGGCCGCCAGCTCTTGCTTCGACCCAACCGGAATCGGACTGCTGGGAATCGGGTCAGTGGCGGCAGCAACGAACGTCCCATTGGCGGAGTCCAAGTCCTCGACCCACCAGCGGCTGCCGTCGGTGGTCAGCTGGGTTTGGCGTCGGCTGACGCCGGAATCAGGCTCGCAATCGATCTGTGGATGGATATTGCGACTATGCGAGATGCGCCCGACCAAGATCGACTTCTCGCGTAGCGGGATTACCACCGGGAGGCCGGGAGAAGGCATCGGATCCGGGCTTTGCTGTGCCTCGTACCACGCCGGATCAATCCAGACCTCGGCCACCCAGTCGAGGGCTGACGCCGGGCGGGCGTTATTGCCGTCAACCGTCGGCGAGAGGGGAGTTTGTGGTGCCGGCGATTGGGCGGGCGACGGTGTGGTCTGAGATGCCGCGTCGGCCACCGGGCGCGGCATGGTTCCGGTCGTGAAGTCGTAGCCGCAGTTCTCGCAGAACAGTGCGTCAACGGAGTTGTCGGCTCCGCAGTTGGGACATGGTTGCCGCCCCGGCTGGGTAGCGGTGCTTGTCGGAGATGCCACGGTTGTCGGCGCCGCCGCTGCCTCAATGGGCAGCCCGCAAACATCGCAGTAGTCCTGGGCCAACGAGGAGTGACCGGCAGGGCAGACGGCGATCATCGGCACGCCTCAGAGATGCGCCTTACGAGCGAGGCTGAGTAGCAGATCATGGCCCAGCTAGCGATCATGTTGTGCATTCTCCTGTTGCAGGGGAGTGATCATCCCCTGATCCTGGTCGTCTTGGTCGACGCTGTATCCAAGGCCATCTCATCAGCCTTGTCCACGGCACGCTTCAGACGCACCGTACCTGTTTCGGAATCTTCGATGTCGACCACCTTGCGGAGTCGCGTCGTCGCCTCCTCATTGCCCGTCTCAGCGGCCAGCTGTACGGCCCGACCCAGCTTGGTCGTTGCTGTTTCCTCATCGCCGGCCGCCTTGGCGGCCAGCCCGTCCTGGATCGCCTCCGCAAGCTCAGTCTGGCCGGTGTAGTGCGCCACTGCAGGATTGATTCGGGTCGTCAGGCCTTCGTCATCGGACCACTTGGCCTTGGCCAGGCCCTGGGCGACCACCTGATTGGCGACCGCAAGTTGTACGCGGGCTGCGAGCTGTTCCTGACCGATCGCCTTAGCGGCAAGCCGTACACAGACGTGGTAGTCGCGGGACTCATCGCCCCACGACCCCGTGGGATAGCCACCAGTGAGCGGATTGAGCTCGATGCGACGGGCAGTCAAATCCTCGACAGTGGGCGAGACCTGGCGTACGAACAACACCTGCGCGCCCTGCGGTGCCCACACCCGCAACTGCGCATCGGCCACGCCACGACTCATGGACTGCTGCATGAGCTGGGAGAAGACCTCGCTCATCTGATCGGGCTGGGGGATGATATCGACGCTGCCGAGCAAGGCCTGGGCGATCCGACGCACCTCCGCAACCTGCCAATCGACGCCTACCCCACGACAATCGCATTGGAACTTGCCAGTGACGCCCATGATCGCGTTCGTCAGCTGTTCCGGCGTCTCGTTGTGGTTCTCGCCGTCAGTCAGCAAGATCGCATGCCGCTGCACGAGCCCCGGTACCGAGTCGAAGAGCCGGCCGGCGAGGGTCAGCCACGTCCCCATCGCGGTGCCTCCGTCGGAGCGGAATTGGCTGATCGCGGAATGAGCGGCCTGTCGCGCCGCGGCATTCATCTGCACCATGCCGGTCCCGGCGCGTACCAACGGAAAGGCGAGGTAGGCCTGATGGGTACCGGCGACTACCGAGAACCAGGTCCCGTCGAGGATCTGATCAATGGCGGCCGATGCCGCCACCTTGGCGGCATCCAGCTTGGCCCGACCCATTGAGCCTGACGTATCGACGATGATGATCTCGCCAGCGTCACCGGACCCGGTTTGACCGGCAGATCCGGCTCCGGAGCAGGTCACCGTGACGATGGCGTTGACATCGGTGCCACCTTCGGGCAGGAACTCGTTCTGATACACCTCGGCCGTGAATTCGGCCATGATCAACTTCCTTTCGCGTTATGCGTGAGTCTCACGATGGGCACTGGGCTCGACGAGGCTCAGCCAACAAACCGACTCAAATACGCGCGAGCGCAACCGAGACGTTGTCTTTACCTCCCTGCGCATTAGCCCAGTTGACCAGCGCGATCGCCAGGGTAAGCGAGTCTGTGTCCTCGCTGGTCAGCTCGGCAATGAGCGCCTGGATCGCAGCCGCCTCCGATACGTAATTCCATAGCCCATCAGAACAGACCAATACCCAGCCGGGAGCGGAGACTGAAACAGAACCGGTACGCGGTGCAAAGTCAGGGCTATCGCGTCCCAGCCACTTGGTGATCGCATGAGCCTGCGGCCCGTTTTCGGCTTCGTCTCGTGGCGTGCCCATGGCGATGCGCATCTGTGCAACCGAGTCGTCGACGCTCAGCTCGGTGGGATTTTCGCTCGAGCCGGGATCGGGAATCCAATAGATCCGGCTGTCTCCGACGTTGCCGTACACCACGAGGTCGTCCTCGACAACAGCTGCGGCGAACGTGCATGAGGCGGCGTTGTCGCTGCCTGGCGCTGTCTTGTCGATCACTGCGGCATTGCCTGATGCAGCTGCCTTGACCACTGCATTGGAGATCGCGGCTATCCGGCTGGCCGGGGTACCGAGGCCCGCTGGTTTGTGCGCAGTCAGCACATCACGTGCGGTTCGAGCGGCCGCCAGACTGGCGATATCAGAGTCCTGCGAAGTGGACACGCCATCGCATACCACGAGAACTGCGCGAGAGCCGGGGTCTTGCTCGGCAGCGACAGCCGTCGCGTCTTCATTGCGGTGGTGGCGTACGCCGCGGTCGCAACAGGCAGCAACCCACGGGGCCGGATGCTCGGTGTAGTGGTCGCGCTCCGTCGGCGCCTTGGTGCCGCAGGTTTCGCAGTAACCGTCTGCCCCTACGACGCCGCCGCAGTTGAGGCACGGTCGGGCCACGATGACGGTGTCGTCGTCTTCAGCCTTGGTTTGGATCGATCGGGTCAGATCGATCGGTGCTGCCATGTCATCGGCCACCTCGGCCGGCGCTGCGCCGGATGGCGTCAGCGCGCCACCGCACGCCTCACAGAATGCCTCCTGCGCGGCGACCTCGGCACCGCAGTGCGGGCATTTCAAGCTGCCGTCAGGTTGCGGAATGGCGGCCGGCGGCATAGTGCCATCTTTCGGGCCACCTTCTGGGCCAGCTTTCGGGCCATTATGTGGGTCCGCCTCTTGGGCGGGAGACTGCGTCAGATGGTCGGTCATCGTAGGGTCCACCTTCGCACGGCGTTGGCTTTGTCGACGAGGGCGTAGCGGCGCCCCGCATCGGTCTCGACTCCCGCCAGCTGGCGGTAGGTCGACTCCAAGCCATCTCTCAGGGTGCCTTCCTCCGCGTCGTACCCGCCAACCTTGATGCCGTTGCCTGCGCCGTTCTTGTTGACCTCTGCTATCGCCCGCTCAAGAATCTGAGCGGTTAGCTCACCCCGCTCGCGAGGATCGAGCTGGACTCCGTTGATGCTGTCCATCGCCTGCGCCAGTGCGGGCAATCCTTGACCCGAGTCGTACAGCTCTAGGGCACGCAACCGGCGGGCTTCGGGATAGCTACGGCTGGTCGATGGCACCAGGTCCAGCGCCTGCACCGCGCCGGATACGTCACCGCGGGCCGCTCGGATGCGTGCCATGCCGAACGCCGCGGGAGCCACGTAATTGGCATCGGTGCTCGCGCAGGTGCGATACAGGCCCTCGGCGATCTCTCCTTCCCGGCCGCGTTCGCACCCCAGCGCAAGCGCGAGCTTGGGAGCGAGCTCGCCCGGCACCTGGCCATAGACGGCATTGAAGGAGGACTGCGCTGCTGCGAAATCTCCAGCGTCCAGCGCCGCGAGGCCGCTCACCCAGACTGCACGCCACTCCCACGGGTCTTCGACGAGCATCTCGTTGACGATCTGATCGACCAGGTCCTGGCGCCGCAGCTGCAACGCGGCACGCGCCTGAGCCAGCCGAACCTCTGCAGTCGGTACCGGCGCGCGGCGCAGCTCGGCCAAGCGCGCCTCGGGGTCCTCGACGGAGATGTTGCTCAGCCAGGCGTACTGCGGGTCGCTGGTGTCAACGCGGAGGGCCGGCAGCTGGTCCCAGTCCAGTGCTTCGCTGGTGATGGCCGGCGCCTCGAACAGCACCGATGCGGCCGAGGTCAACGCCGTGCCGGGCGTCTTCTGGGCCACCACCTCGCGCAGTACGCCAAGCAGTTGCACACGGAACTCATCAACCGAAGCGAACCGGTCCGCCGGGTCAGGTGCGCACGCCTTCGCCAGTAGCCGGTAGAGGGAGTCGTGGTCGGCGAACAGCGGGGTCTCGGCAACGGGCGGCAGACTTGCGACGTACTTGCTCTGGTAACCGCGGAACTCCATCATCAACACCAGAAGGGTGCGCCCGATCGTGTAGATGTCAGACGCGACGCTGGGGCCGACCTGGGCTACTTCCGGTGCCTGGTAACCGACAGTGCCGTAGATCGCGGACTCTTGATCATCTGCCCGCCGCACTCCACCAAGATCGATCAACTTCACTGCATCGCCGACCTGGATCAGGTTGTCTGGCTTGAAATCGCAGTAGATCAAACCAAGATCATGAAGGTAGCTGAACGCTGGCAGTATCTCCAGGATGTAGGCCAGCGCTTGATCAACCGGCAGCGGATCGAACTTGCCGTTGTTGGCCCGCATCCGATCCTTCAAGATCTGCTTGAGCGAGGTGCCGCCGACATACTCCATCACGATGTATCCGGCATCGTCATGGGTGACGAAGTTGTAGATCTCCACGATCAGCGGATGTTCTACCTGGGCAAGGAACTGTTTCTCGACTATGGCCACCGCGAGGGCGTCTTTGTCGCCGGTGTTGAGCAGGCCTTTCAGGACCACCCAGCGATCCGACACGTTGCGGTCTTTGGCGAGATAGATCCAGCCGAGCCCGCCGTGCGCCAGACAGCCGGCGACCTCGTACTGGTTCGCCACCAGATCGTCCGGTTGCAGCTTCGGGGTGAAGGAGAATGGGCTGCCACATTTCGGGCAGAAGCCTTCGGCTCGTCCCGGCTGTCCGTCGCGAGACCGACCGACCGGAGATCCGCAATTTGCGCAGTTCCGTTTTTCCTCCGGAATCTCGGGATTCTTCATGATCGCCTGAGCGGCGTCGATCACCGGGGCGGGCGGCACGCGGGTCAGGCCTGCGCCTAACCGGGCCGTGCGGAGCCGCTGCGAACCCGAGCGTACCCGCTTGGTGATCTTGGAACCGTCGCCGGTGCGCTGCGAGCCCAGCGCGGTCGACTGTAAGCGACTGGAGCCGGTCGTGATCGCCGAAGCTGGAGCCCCGGCGGATAGTGGCGCTTGATCGTCAGCGCCAGGCTGCGCTTCAGCAGCGGGGGTTCCGCAGACATCGCAGTAGCCATCGATAATGGTGCCGGTACAGCCGGGCTGGGTGCAGGGTGCACCGTCAACGCCCGCCGTCGCGGTGGCGGCGTGGCCGCTCACCCCGGAGGGTGCCGCAGAGGTCTCGGCTGGCCCCGGACTTCCGCAGACATCGCAGTAGCCATCGACGATCGTGCCCGGACAGCCGGGCTGGGTGCACTTCATGCTTCCTCCGCGGACCTGGCTTGATGCGCCGCGATTTGATTGCTCCGCTCGCCAAGGCTCGCTCCGCGCGGATCGCGCCCTGGAGCGCGCCTACTTCGTCGTCGCTCGAGGACGAGAAGCATAGTCCTCTCCCTCCTCCTCAGCACGGCGCGTGACGCGATCCGTGCGCAGGGGTGGTTTGCAGATAAGTCTGATAGACCGCAACGAGCTGCTCGGCGAGCAGCATCCTGCTGGGCCGCTCGTCCAGAACGCCGCGCGCCAGCTGGTATGCCTGAGCAACGTCAGCAACCTGAGCCACGCCCTTGGTTACCGCCTTGGCGTGGTAAGCCTCGAGTCTGCTGTCCAGTTCGGAATGATCATGCAGCGCCTTGGTATAGGCCGTTTGAGCGATCGCCATTGCACGCGAAACCTGATCAAGGCGACGCAGATACGCCTCGAGCTCGTCGCGGGTGTTCGGCACCTGACCGAGAGCTGCGGTATCGGGTACCGCATAGCGGGGCGCAGGGTCGACGCGGCGTACGCAGTCCTCGACAATGCTGCGCAGGGCAACTTCGCGTGCCTCGAGGTCGGCTCGCTCCTCACGTGCTCTTCGCAGCAGCGCGGCGGCGTCTCGTCGGCGCGCACCGTTGACGATGAGGTCCCGCTCGAAGGTCGCGGCCTCAATCTCCACCGGTCCGAGTGATCCGGCGACGTCACCGCCGCGGCCTGCCTTCTCGGCAAGCTCCTTGAGCCGCCGCGCCAGTCGCGACTGCTCCAATGCGGCCTGTTGCTGCGCCGGTCCCGCCGGCTCCAGGTCAATTTGCTCGCGAATACGTTCCATCTGAGCACGGAGTTGCCGGATACGTTCGGTGATCTCCATCCCAGAGGGATCCAGGCCGAGCTTGACGCGGAGCTGGGATAGCAAGGCATCGGACAGCCGGCATGCCTCAGGCAGCGAGACCGAAAGTCCGGATGCGGTACCGGTGTCCAGCCGACCCCAGATCAGCGTCGACATGCGCGTCAGCTCGGTGACTCCCACCCGTCCTGAGCTCCAGGTCGCCAGCAGCAACTCGTAGCGATCGGAAACCGCCTTCCAGAGCGCCATAGAAAGCAAGATGTCGCCGGTAACGGATGAGCCGGTGGACGCTTGCAGTGCGACCTTGTCCAACTCGTCCAGCTCGTGGCGCCGACCGTCACGCCAGCGGCCCAGCTCATCCAGATAGGTCTGGGCCGCTTGAGGATCCAGAGCTGAGCCCATCCGGCCCGGAGCGACCGGAGCGCTCACCTGTCCGACAGCCGCGCTCACCGTCATCGCGTCCTGCCGTAGACCGGTGTCGGCGGCCGCGGTGCTGGACCGAGGGAGCCCCGCAGCCAGCGGTTGTAGATCCTGTCCCATTCCCCATTGGTACGCATCTCGTCCAGCCGAGCGTTGACGAAGCGTACGAAGTCGATGTCTTTCTCGTTGAACCCAAGTCCATACGGCTCCTCGGTGAAGGCACGCTGGTCAGGCACCACAGCGTACGGGTCCTGGGCTGCGAGTCCGGCGAGCACCGTATCGTCACCGGTGATCGCAGCAACCTGACCCTGCTGGAACAACACCAGGCAGCCGGTGTGGGTGTCCGCACCGACTGGAATCGCCTTCGGCGCCTTCTTGATCAAGTTGTCCATGCTCGAGGTGCCGATCGGTGCGCACACCTTTTCTCCGTCAAGATCATTGAGCGAGTTGGCCTTCGACCCTTTGCGCACCAAGATCTTCTGGCCCGACCGGTAGTACTCACCGGAGAAGGCGATCTGCTTCCACCGATCGCAGTTGATCGTCATGTTCCGGGCCACGATGTCGACGTCACCCTTTTCCAGCGCCGGAATGCGCTGTGCGGCAGTGATCACCTTGAGCTGGTAGCGGTTCTCGTCACCGAAGATAGCCTTGGCGACGGCTTTCACCATGTCGATGTCGAAGCCTTCGATCTCGCCGGTGAAGGGGTTGCGCGAGCCGAGCAGATAGGTGTCGGCCGATACGCCGGCGACCAGCCGGCCGCGCTTTTTGATCTTGGCCATAGTCGACCCAGCCGGCAGCGTCTCTGGTGTCGGAAGCGGATTGCTGGGCGTGTACGAGGCAAGCGGGTTCTCCTTGCATGCCGCGGGCGCTGCCGGGGCACTCGGCGCAGGCTGCTGGCTCGGGGCCTCGGACGGCAGCGGCGTCGGGCTGTAACTGAACAGAGCGCATGCCGAGACTGCATTGAGGGAAGCAAGGGTTGCCACGGCGAGCAACGCCTTGCGCACCCGGAGTCTCATCGGTACTCCTTAAGTCGCTCTGTCACGCCCCAACGTCCGAGCAGCGCGACTGCCACTCCAGCGAGCAAAATGAGGATCGCCGCGACGATCATGATCGGCTGTTCATCGGCAAGTGAGTTGGACGCGTCCTGGCTCACGCCGTCCAGATAGCTCGCCAGATTGCCGTCAAAGGTTCCGAAGACCGTATTCGACGAACTTTTTCCGGAACCCGCTGCCTTGGCCACCGCTTTGTCCCACTGTCCACCATCATCGAGCTCTCGTATCTGGCTGTGCACATCGGTATAGGCCTGCCATTGGCTCGCAAGCTCCGGCTTGTCGCTCAACCGCGAGAGATTGTTGGCCACCGCGTCAGCCGAGGACTTCCACGCAGTCTCAAACGACTGTCCCGATCCTCGGGCGATCAGCGTCAGGCTCTCGTTCGACTTGGCGTTGTTCGCCTCGATCCGGGTGTCGGCGGCAGTGTTGACCGCGGCCAGGCTCCCGGTGGAGATGTCGTTCAGCGCGCCGCGGAGTTGCAGCACAGCAACAAGGCTTCCGATCACTATCAGCAGGAGTACGACAGCGCTAGCCAGCATTCCTACATTGATCCTGCGCTTGAAGGTGCGAGCCAGCCAAATCTGAGCGACGATGACCGCGACTAGGCCCAGCACCGCGAGAACGATCACAATGTAGCCGGCGCCAGCATGCATCTCATCCGCGGCACGCGCCGCATTGGCGTTCACCAGGTTGTCAAGGATCGGCAATGTGGTGGCCCGCAGATCCACGCTTGCGTTGCGGAGGTACTGGGCGCCCACCGGTAGCCCCTGACGATTGTTGGCGCGGGCCTGCTCGATCGTTGCTGCATAGCTGACGACCTGCTGGTTGAGAGCGGCCAGTGCCGCGCCGTCGGCGGGTTGTGCCCGGGCTGCCTCGGCGATCAACGAGCTGATGCTGCTCATCGCCTGGTCGTACGCCGCGCGCTGAGCTGGGGCCTCCAAGCCGCCGACGAGAAATGCGTTGGTCGCAGTCGCGTCGGCACTGAGCAGGTTGGACTGAATCTTCTGTACTCGAATGAGCTGGGCAGTATCGGCCTTGGCGCGACTCAGGGACAACGCGAGATAGGCAAAGGTCAGGGCACCGATCAGGCCAATGATCAAGCCGGCTACCACGACACCCAGGCTGAGCAAGCGCAGCCGTTGCGGGGTGTTCATTTTTCGCTGTGCTTGTGCGGCGGGGCTCGGCGTGCCTGAGGTCGGCTGCGGCGAGACCGTAGCCGGCTGCCGCGCGGTAGGCGGAGCGGCCGCTGTTGCAGCTGCGGCGGACGGCGGCGCCGCAACCCCGGCTGCGCCGATCTGCTGGCTAGCCTGGCTCACTGTGGGGCTCCTCCGGTTTCACTGCATCAGGGGCAGCTGCCTGTTCTTGCGACACGGCGGGCGGCTCATTCTCGGTCGCGCCCTCGTCAAAGTCGTCAGCGATCAGTTGTCGTAGCTGCTCGACGGTCGGTTCGGCGACTTCGCGTAGTCGCCAGGCGTGCTTGCCAATGGCAGCTTCCAAAAGGTTGCGAGCGAAGCGCGCGTTGCCGAACATCGGACTGCGCGGCGTTGTGGCAAGGATCGCTGTGAAGCGGTCCAGGCAGCCCGCATCCAGGTCATAGTCGGCCGCTTGGGCTATCTGCTGCAGAATGCGCACCAATTCCTCATCGGTGTAGTCGTCAAACTCGATCGTGGTACGGAAGCGGCTGGCTAACCCCGGATTTTGGGCGATGAAGATCGCCATGGGGTCGGGATAGCCGGCCACGATCAACACCAGGTCGTTGCGACGGTCCTCCATTTCCTTGACCAGGGTGTCGACCGACTCCTGACCGTACTGGTCACCGGCCAGGCTGTACGCCTCATCGACAAAAAGAACACCGCCGGCGGCCGACGCAACGACCTCCGCCGTCTTGATTGCGGTCTGTCCGAGATAGCCGGCGACCAGTTCTGAACGGTCGACCTCGACCAGCTGGCCCTTCGACAACAACCCAAGGGCCCGATAGATGCCGCCGACCAGCCGAGCAACGGTCGTCTTGCCGGTACCGGGATTACCGACGAACACCAGATGCCTGGTGATGGTCGGGGATTTCAGGCCCGCCTTGCTACGCAACGTCTCGACTCGCAGCACCGCCACCTGCCGATGAATCTCCGCCTTGACCGCTGTTAGGCCAACCAGGGCGTCGAGCTCGGCGAGCAGTTCGTCAAGTGTTTTGGGCTTTGGTTCTTCCTTGGGGAGGTGCGCTGGGCCCTCGGTGCCCTCGGTTATCTGCGCTGATCCTGTCGAAGTGCCGGGTGGTTGCCCTTCGACAGGCTCAGGGCGCATACCTGCCGGCTCAGGGCGTATACCTGCGGGCTCAGGGCGCATACCTGCCGGCTCAGGTGGTAGCTCGGGAAGTCCGCCGGGTAGATCGAGTGAGCTCAGGTCGAGCATGCTCTGGTTGAGCGCCCGCAACATGGCGACAACCTCGGGCTGGGTCGTCGCTGGAGTAGGCGGGGGAGTGAGCGCTCCCAACTGGGCCGCCGCTGCTACGGCGGCGTTGCCGGTTGTGCGAGGGTTCGGTTCGCCGAGAGTCTGCGCCGCGCGACAGACCTCGGCCAGCGCCTCGGCGTAGCGTGCAGCCTGCGGCGACCTATTGAGCACCAGCTGCCCGAGCAGCGCCGTGGGTGCAGCGCGCCAGCGACGGCCGCGGTGTGCCGCATCGAAGAATGCCTGCGGATCGCTGTGGCCGGTCTGCGCACCCCAGTCCAGATAGGCCTGCTCGGCCGACTCGGCGACAGCGGCTGCCAGCGCCTCGCCCTCGCGTACGGCAGCTTCGGGCTCGAGGCCCGCTGGGCCCGCCACGGTGCGAAGCACCTCCAGGGCGTCGCTGAGCGTGCGGGTCGACGGCTCGGTCACGGCAAGTCCAAGGTGCTGCGGGGCGCCTCTGGAGCTGGCTGCTCTCCGATGTTCAGCGCTCCTCCGGTGGATGCGTGGCCGAATTTCTCTTGTAAGAAGCGTCCGTGCACGATCAGTGCGTCCGCATCGACTCGGACGACCGCATCGAAGATCTTGTCCATCGTGGCACCCAGCAGATCCAGCTGATCAATCAGCAACATCAGCGACGTCTTGCCATTCTCAATGGGTCGCGAGTCGGCCCACTGGCGCGGCAGTCGAATATAGGCACCGACCGCTTCAGGCAAATAATCCGTGGCCGTAGCCATGACCGAGTACGCGTCGGGGCTGCCGAGCCCGAGGTTACGCAGCCGGGGCATGGTGTCGCGTACGGTCTCGGCAACGCGCCGCACTCGCGATTGGACCGGCGCTGGCACGGCACCGCCATCGACCATGTCCTCGACTTGTGCCAGGGCGCTGATGATGTCGGACTCGGTGGGCGCCGCAGCTACCGGTGGTGCCGATACTTCCGATGTCCCGACCTCGGATGCGTGCGGACGGCGTCCTGTGATTGCTGCCATCCACTCCTTGAATCCCATGAGGCACCGATAGTGATCGCGAGTGAGGACCGGAGATCAACGCAGTCCGCGGGGCGTGCCGGGGGCGGCGTCACTCTCGAGATTCAAGGCACCCGAAGCGAGCTGCTGATCTTGACGTTGTACCCGGTCCAGATACTCACGGGACTTCGCCACCTCGGTTTCCAATGTGCCGATAGTTGCCGCCATGGTGTCCAACGCCTGCATCTTGAAGGTGTCGATGGAATCCATCGTGGCGTAGATGTTCTGGAACGCCGCTTGCAGCTGGGGAAGCCCGATCGTTGACGAAGCCGCCTGCTGCTGGATCTGTGCTGAGTTGTCCCGCAGCATCTCCGAGGTGCGCTGGATGAGGTCTGACGTCGTAGTGTTCAACGCCGTGATTTGATCAAGAACCAATCGCTGATTGCCGAGTGCCTGGGCGACGATGACGGCCGTACGCAAGGCGGAGATGGTGGTCGTCGATGCCCGATCGACGCCCTTGATCAACTCGATGTTGTTCTTGATGATGATGTCGATCGCGAGATAGCTCTGGATCGAAACGGCCAACTGGGTCAACAGATCTTGGTGCTTTTGGCGTACGTAGAACAGCACGTCTTGGCTCAGCGCCTTGGCGCGCTCCGGGTCGGAAATCTCCAGCTGCGCGATGGTGGCGGCCAGCCGGGCGTCGAGCCGTTCGGCGATGTAGATGTAGGCGTTCAGGCGGCCCATCGTTGCCCAGAGATTCTGTTTCTCCAGGTTCAGCGCGACGTTGTCCTTGGTCAGTTCGTCCTGGCCGTTGCGGAGCGCGTGCAGGATGCCGTTCAAGTGGCCTTGGGCTGACTCGTAGCGGCGGAAGTAATCGACGATCTTGTCGCCGAAGGGGATCACTCCGAGAAACTTCCGCGCGCCGGTCGCCCGGCTCGGGTCCAGGTCCTCAACCGTACGGCGCAACTCCAGCAAGGTGTTGCCGACCTTGGACCCTTGGGTGATCCCGCCCTCCTTGAGGGCGCGTACTGGAGTCTGCAGCAGGCGGTTTGAGGTCTCCGCGGCGCGGCGAATGTCGGCGTCTCCCATGGCACGAACGTCGGCGGCCTGCTTGGCGAACTCGGGTGAGCGGGTCTGAGCCGCCATCAAGGCGTTGACGAAGCCGTCGACTTTGCCGTTGAGCTCTGGGATGGCGGCCGGATCCACCTGCGGTGCCATGGCCGGGGCTTGAGTGGTTGCCACGAGTGCTGGTGGGGCTGGCGCGGTGAGGGTCAGCGGCGCACCCTCGGGTGGGGTGAGCGGCGCCGGCGCGGCGGCGGACGACGTGGGCTCGGTCATCGACTTCCTCTCTAGCGCACGATGGCGACGCGTTCGTTCTTTGCACGCTGATCGCATTGAGGCCTGACCAGCAAATCTACTCGACGCGGGTGGCGCCGACTTGGCTCAGCGCTAGCGGGGTACGTTTCGACGGTTCTGCTGAGAAACGGACAGATTCTTGGGCCTTGACTGGTGCGTTTCGACCGCTGTGTTGGGAAACGTATCCGTCCCGACGTCATCGGTCGGACGGAAGAATCTCCCCCGAGCCGCGGGCGATCAACTTTGCGGCAACAACGACGGTCTGGACAGCTGAGGTGTCCCCATCCAGCCGGGCGAAAATGCGCTCCGCTGCGAGCGTGCCCAGCTGGGTGGGATCGTGTGCCATCACCGAGATCGGCGGGCGGACCAGATCGGCCAGCAGGATGTCGTCAAAGCCGATCAAGGCGATGCGCTCCGACATTTGAAGATCATGTAAAGCCCGAATCGCGCCGAGGGTCACCAAGTAGTGGGAGGTGAACAGCGCCGTAGGTCGATTGTCGAGCTGCATGAATCCGTGCACAGCGGCGTACGCCTCCTGCTCGGAGCGCAAGGCATTCACCTGTCGAGCTGAGCTGGTCAGTCCGGCGGCAGCCATGGCATCAGTGAAGCCGCGCAAACGCCCTCGGGCCGTCGAGGCCGCAGGCTCGTCACCGAGGTGGGCGATGTCCCGATGGCCTTGCCTGATCAAATGCTGAGTGGCTTCCACGGCTGCTTCGTAGTTATTGGTGACAACGGCGTCGGCGAGCAGCCCAATAGGTGGTCGGTCGACGAACACCAGAGGCGTACCTTGTTCGCGCTCGGCCTGCAGGTAGCCCTGGTCCTCGGTGACCGTATTCAAGATCAACCCGTCGACTCGGCGACGGGTGAAAGCATCGATCATGACCCGTTCGCGATGCGGGTCGTTGTCCGAGCTAGCGGCGAGCACCGCGGTGTCCCGGCCATACGCCACGGTCTCGACAGCTCGGTTAATTAATGCTGAGAATGGGTTATCCACGGCGTCAAGGAGGAGGCCAAGGGTGAGCGTTTTGCGATCGCCGCGGCGCAGCGCGCCGGCCCCTTGGTTCGGCTTGAAATTCAACGCCGTTACGGCGCGTTGGACTCGCGCCCGGGTCTGGGGCGATACGTTGGCCTCGTCGTTGATGACCCGCGAAACGGTCTTGGTTCCTACACCTGCCAAAGCCGCGACATCGCGAATGGTGGCCCGTACTTTTGAGGCTGATCCGGAAGGCGGATATGACATCGATGTCCCCTTTCTGCTGAACAGCGTATCCGTATATGAATTCGTTGCTTCTTTACCCTTGACACGGAAACTGAGAAGGACTTAAGAATAGTCTTGACACCGTTGTCAAACCCGGCGGTGCGTTCTAGCGAGAGGAACACCTATGAAATACCTACCGCCTAGCCGTCGGGGCGCACGCCTCGCTGCGGCCATGGCAGTGACGGCGGCGGCGTCGCTGATGTTCGCTGCTTGTGGTGGCGGCGGCGACACCGGCACTCCTGGAGCCGAGGGTTCTGCGAGTGGTGGTGGAGGCGATGAAGAGGTCGCCGTCACGTTGATTACCAAGACCAGCACCAACCCCTTCTTCATCGCAATGCAGAAGGGGGCCGAGGAGGCCGGAAAAGCGAACAACGTCAGCATCACGACTGCCGCAGGCAAGGAGGATGGTGACGAGGCTACGCAGATTCAGGCCATCGAGGCGGCGACGGCTCGTGGGGACGCCGGAATTCTGATCACGCCGGCGACTGACGGTGTGAACCCGGCTATCCAGGCGGCTCGGGACGCAGGCCTGTATGTGATTGCGCTTGACACGCCACCGAACCCTGCAGACGTTGTCGACATCACCTTCGCCACCGATAACTTCAAGGCCGGCGAGCTGATCGGCAAATGGGCCGCCGCCCAGATGAACGGGCAGAAGGCGAACATCGCCATGCTCGACCTGTTCAATGACAAGGTCGCGACTGTGGACTACAACCGTGACCAAGGCTTCTTGACCGGCATGGGCATTGACGTCAAGGACAAGACAAAAAACGGTGACGAGGACAAGAGCGGCAAGTACACCGGCGGCAAGGGCGGCGACTACACGATCGTCTGCAACGAGCCGACCCAGGGTGCCGCGGACGGCGGCAAGACTGCTATGGAGACCTGCCTGGCCAAGTCCAAGGACATCAACTTGGTCTACTCCATCAATGAGCCCTCCGGCGGCGGTGGCGCCGACGCACTGAAAGCCGCAGGGGTGAAAGCCACCATCGTGTCGGTTGACGGCGGCTGCGATCCCGGTCTGAAGCTCGTCAAGGACGGCACGATTGGGGCGACATCACAGCAGTACCCGGTGAAGATGGCCCAACTGGGTGTGGAGGCGATCGCCAAGTTCAAGAGAAATGGTGAGAAGCCAGCGGTCACGCCCGGTTTGGACTTCTATGACACCGGCGTGGCGCTCGTGACCGACAAGCCGGTTGACGGCCTCGACAGCATCAGTGTCGCCGAGGGTGAGAAGCTCTGCTGGGGCAAGTAGGCAATGAAAAACTGACTGGCTGGCTCCGCCATCTCTGTGGTGGAGCCAGCCCACGACAGAGTTGGCGGCGACGGTCGCCTCCTCGCGAAACCGGAGTAACTCCTACGGCAAGGAAGCCCACGTGACAACATCAGTAGAACCACAGGCACCTGCGACCGCGGCGGAACAGTTTGCGCTGCGGCAGCAGTCGCCGCTTCAGCGTGTCCAGCACTTGCTGCATGCCCATCCGTCGCTCAGCCCGCTGATGGTGCTGATTGTGGCTTGCATCGCCTTCACCATCATCAACCCGCGGTTCGCGCAGCCCGCGACGATCTCGATCATTCTGCAGCAGACGGCGGTAGTGGCGGCTCTTGCGATCGGTCAGACCCTCATCATCCTGACTGCCGGTATCGATCTGGCGGTCGGCGCAACTGCCATCCTCGCGATGTTGGTGATGGCCAACCTGGCCGCCAACAACGGCGTGCCGGGAGGCCTTGCCCTGCTCATCGGCATCGCCGTCGGCACTGCCTGCGGATTCCTCAACGGCCTGCTCGTCACCCGGCTGAACCTGCCGCCGTTCATCGTGACGCTCGGCACGCTCAGCATCTATACCGCGATCGGTTTGCTGTACTCCGGGGGCGCCAGCGTAGGCAAGAACAAGATGCCCGCCATTCTCAACCTAATGGGCACCCGATTCCCGATCGGGCCGTTCAGACTGACTATCGGCGTGGTGGTTGTCGCTGTGCTCGCTGCTGTGGTCGCCTTCGTGCTCAGTCAGACCAGTTGGGGGCGCCATCTGTACGCCGTCGGCGATGATCTCGAGGCTTCCCGGTTGGTTGGCATCCAGGTCGACCGTCTGCTGCTCAGCGTCTACACCGTGGCGGGGCTGATCTACGGCTTCAGCGCATGGGTGCTGATCGGCCGGGCCGGTACTGCAAGCCCGAACGCGATCGTAGGCGCCAACCTGGAAACCATCACAGCGGTCGTGATCGGCGGGACCAGCCTGTTCGGCGGTCGTGGCGGCATCGTCGGCACCATCCTGGGAGCACTGATCGTGTACGCGTTCAACATCGGGCTGGCACTCGCCGGTGTTGACGATCAGCTCCGCATACTGGCGATCGGCGTGCTGATCATCCTCGCAGTGTCCATCGACCAGTGGATCAGAAAGGTAAAGGCATGACCACGACGCCTGAAACTAGTGATTTGACGGACGAAGAGAAAGGCAAGGTCGGGCTCGGCAATCCCCCGCTGCTCGCTGAGCCGTCAGAAACCGTGCTCTCCGCCCGCGGGCTGATCAAGACCTTCGGCAAGGTTGTCGGTCTCGACGGTGTGAACGTTGACCTGTTTCCGGGCGAGGTCCTCGCAGTCATCGGCGACAACGGCGCCGGAAAGTCGACACTGATCAAGGCGATGACCGGAGCCCTGCTCCCTGACTCAGGACAGGTGTATCTGGACGGCAAGGAGGTTCACTTCAAGACGCCCCAGGATGCCCGTAGTGCCGGCATCGAGACGGTTTACCAGACTCTCGCGGTAGCACCGGCCCTGGACATCGCGGCGAACATGTTTCTTGGTCGAGAACAGCGCAGATCCGGTCCGCTGGGATCGATCTTCCGCATGCTCGACAAGAAAGGCATGAAGGATGCCGCCGGTCAGTCCATGGCGAACCTGGGCATCGCAACCGTGCAGAACATGGGGCAAGCTGTAGAGACGCTCTCGGGGGGTCAGCGGCAGGCCGTAGCGGTCGCCAGGGCAGCGACATTCGCGTCCAAGTTCGTCGTGCTCGACGAGCCGACGGCAGCGCTGGGGGTGAAGGAGACCGGCCAGGTGCTCAACCTGATTCAGCAGATCAAGGCCAAGGGCCTTCCGGTGATCTTGATCAGCCACAACATGCCGAACGTGTTCGAGGTGTCGGACCGGATTCATATCGCGAGGCTCGGGGGGTGCGCAGGCGTGATCACGCCGAAGTCGCATACGCCGACTGAGGCAGTCGCGATCATGACTGGAGCTACGACGCTGGCGAAGGGCTGACAGTCGCAGCCTGTAGCACCGTGAGCAACCCCTCGGCCGTTGGTCGGGGGTTGCGTCCGTTCCCACTCTGCATCAGTCACTGGCACGTGGCATCAGGTGCAGGTGGTGCCACGTCCTGGTAGGTGATGTCAAGTGGGGACATGCGGCCTCGAGGACCGTAAGCAACCAGCGGCCTTATGCGTCTCTCCGCACAAGTCCACGAACGAACGCGCGTACGCCGATTCTGAGCTGCATTCGTGGCTCTGTGCGGAGAAACGTGTCCGTGATCGGGTTTAGATCAAGATCAACAATCGCTGGGCGCTGACTCGACACCGTTTGCTTGAGGGATCTTGTCGTGTTCGGTAAGCGGGAAGCCGCTGATACCGCGCCAGGCCAGATTGCTCACCAGATGCTTGGCCTCGTCGAGGGTGACGGCTGAGGTACCGCCTGAGATCCAGTAACGCGCGCTCACCTGCGCGATGCCAACCAGAGAAACCGCGAGCAATTTGGCCTGCGGAGCAGGGAGTGACGTGTCCTCGGCGATCACTTCGGCAATCGCATTCGAAATCTCAGCGTTCACCCGAGAAAGGCGGTGCTGCACCGCAGCGTCACCGGTCAAGTCGGACTCGAAGACGAACCTGAAATCCCCGCTGGAGGAGACGAACTCATAAAACGCCGCAACGGTGGCAACCACCCGATCGGAGTTGTCGGCGGTGGAGGACAACGCATCCTCGAGCACCTCGACCAGGCGATCACAGCTCTGATCAAGCAGAGCCAGATAAAGGTCGAGTTTGGAGGGAAAGTGTTGATAGAGCACCGGTTTCGATACCCCGGCCGCGTCGGCGATGTCATCCATAGCCGCTGCGTGGTAGCCCTTGGACGCGAACACATCGCTGGCGGCGTCGAGCAGTTGAATCCGTCGCTGATCCCGCGGTAGGCGGGTCGGGCGGCTACTCATCGCCTCCTTCTCCAGGTTCGTGGCCACACTTCACCCTAACCTCCGCGGGTTCTACCAGGTGAGTTGAGAAAGTCGTTTGGACCGATGCTGCGCTGAGGACACTAATGATCGTTGGGTAGCGGCGGCGCGTCAGAGCTCAGTAGATCGGCGGCCAAATCCCCGTGTTCGGCGACTCTGGCCAGCACGTCCTCCGGGCCGAATCGGAGATCATCCGGCCCACGTACGCCGCCGAGCTCCTCCCACGTCACCGGCGTAGCGACAGCCGGACGTTCCCGGCCTCGCATCGAATACGGGGCGATCGTGTTGCGTGCCGCCAAGTTTTGGTTGTAGTCCACATAGATCCTGCCCGCCCGCTGCTGGACCGACATCGTCGCAACGAAGAAGTCCGGTTGCGCCTTGTGCAGTGTGGCATTGAGCTCCTTGACGTAGGCCCACGCGGTCTTGCTGCGGGTCGGGGCAATGGCGGCGTACACCTGAATGCCCTTGCTGCCTGACGTTTGGGCGATCGGGATCATGCCATCCTCGGCCAACTTCGCGGCCACGATAAGCGCCGCCCGTGAACTGTCCACGATGGTCATTCCAGTGCCAGGGTCGAGATCGACGACAACTCGATTCGCTAGTGGCTCGCCAGAGCGCGGCTCAACCTCAGGAAGGTTCACTGTGCCGTCAACTGCGGTGGCGCTGCTGACCGTCCACTGCGGAACATGCATCTCCAGAGCAGCCAGATTGGCCAGCCAGACGACTGCTGCGGCGTCGTCGGCGACGACATAATCGATGACCCCGTCGCTGGTATTGACTTGCACGCGGCGTACCCAGTCAGGCGTACCCATCGGCGCGTTCTTCTCGTAGAACGGGGTCTTGTCCGGTCCGACGCCGTCCGGAAAACGCAGCCTGGTCATCACCCGGTCGCGAATATAGGGAAGCATCAGCGGGGCAATGCGTAGGTAGTAATCGATGACCTCTGCCTTGGTGAAACCGACACTGGGATAGAGCACCTTGTCGAGGTTGGTCAACGTCAGAGTGCGGTCACCAACCTGGGTAAGGATGTCCGCTGCGCCGGCCATAGCCCCCATCCCATCATCCGGAATAGCAGCCGCCGGACGCGCGTTACCTCCAAGATCGAGAAAGCGTGTTGCCGCGGTACCGAGCCGCGTCCTTGAGCTGGAGGAGAACCGTGGCCTTGCCGCCGCTGGTGGAACCTGCCGATGAACTGTCCATCGACGAGGTACGCCGCTATAGCCGACATTTGATCATTCCCGATGTAGGGATGGCTGGCCAGAGGCGGCTGAAGAATGCGCGTGTGCTGGTAATCGGCGCGGGCGGCTTGGGCAGTCCCGCGCTGCTCTATCTCGCCGCCGCCGGCATCGGGACGCTAGGCATCGTCGATTTCGACACGGTCGACGAATCGAATCTGCAGCGCCAGATCATTCACGGCCAGTCCGACATCGGAAAGTCGAAAGCCGAGTCTGCGAAAGAGTCCATTGCCGAGACGAACCCGTTCGTCAAGGTTGTGATGCATGACGTCCGATTGGACAACGACAACGTCATGGAGCTGTTCAGCCAGTACGACTTGATCATCGATGGCACCGACAACTTCGCCACCCGGTATCTGGTCAACGATGCCGCCGTGCTGCTGGGCAAGCCGTATGTGTGGGGCTCCATCTATCGCTTCGACGGCCAGGTCAGCGTTTTCTGGGCCGAGAACGGGCCCTGCTACCGATGCCTTTATCCCGAACCTCCACCGCCTGGCATGGTGCCGAGTTGCGCCGAGGGCGGCGTCCTCGGGGTGCTCTGTGCTTCGGTCGGTGCGACGCAGGTCACCGAGGCGATCAAGCTACTCGCCGGAATCGGCGAACCGCTGGTGGGTCGGTTGCAGATCTATGACGCTCTGGAAATGAGCTGGCGGCAGCTGAATGTGCGCAAGGACCCGCAGTGCGCAGTCTGTGGTGAGAATCCGACCGTAACGGAGCTGATCGATTACGACGAGTTCTGTGGTGCGATCACCGACGAAGCGGCGGAGGCGGTCGTAGGTCACACCGTGGACGTCAAGCAATTGGAGCAGTGGCTTACCGAGCGGGAGTCCGGGACCAAAGATTTTGTGCTGATCGACGTGCGCGAGCAGGTGGAGCGAGATATCAACCGAATTCCAGGATCGATTCTCATTCCCAAGGGTGACTTCCAAACCGGCGCTGCGCTAGGTGAGCTGCCGCACGACAAGCAGGTTGTGCTCTATTGCAAAACCGGCATTCGCTCGGCGGAGGTGCTGGCGCTGGTGCGCGGCGCTGGACTGGCCGACGCGGTCCACGTTGGCGGCGGCGTCAGCGCCTGGGTCCGCCAGATCGACCCCTCGCAGCCTGCGTACTGATCAGCCGAGAGCGAGCGCTGACAGCTGTTCGGCGTTGATCGGGTGGACGAGTGGGTCGGCATGACGGTGTGCCAATTCCCAGCCGGCGTCGGTCCAGCGGAAGACCCATGTCACCCGTAGCGGCCAGTCCTGCTCGGGGAGACCGCCAACGACTCCCTGGTTCCGTTCTATGGCGACGAGTATGACCAGGTTGCCCGAGGCGTACGTCTCGATGAGCTCCAGCTTCGCGCTGCCGGAGTGAAACATCCGTGCCATGGCAGCTCGGCTCTCCGCCGAATCGTCGAATCCGCGACTTGCAGGTCCGCCGGCCGGGTTGAGCAGGGTGTAGTCCTTCGCGTGGTGAATGATTGCGAGGTATCGATCGATGTCGCCAGCCATTATGGCGTCAGCCGCCTCCTCGACCTGAGCCACCAGCTCAGCGATGTCCGACTCCGTTATGGGCTCAGCCATAGCCAGCTCTCCTCAGTAATGCATTTGCAAACGCCAAAGCCCCGGTTCCGATCGGTACCGAGGCTTTGTTCGTTGTCGCAGAACTCAGATCGCGTGGACCTGATCGGCCTGCGGCCCTTTTGGTCCCTGGGTGGTCTGGAACTCCACACGCTGGCCCTCGTCGAGCGTCCGGAATCCGGTCGACTCGATCGCGCTGTAGTGGACGAAAACATCCGGGCCGCCGCCGTCTACGGCAATGAAGCCGTAGCCTTTTTCGGCATTGAACCACTTAACGGTTCCCTGCGCCATGAAACATCTCTCCTAGCATCTGCATTCGAAACCGCACCTCACGATCTCGACTGCTGTTGGACGCCAGGATCTTCCTCACGCCCACGCAAAGTTCTGGGGCGTAGCACGAACCACGAACACAGACCACTTGCAACAGCGATCCCTAGCCTGTCACAGATAACGACGCAATGTGAACCCGAGAACTGTCGTGTCTCGACCCTCATCCAGTGATCACCGGCCGCTACAGGATCGCCACGTCAGCCGTCCGGTTCGTCGGTGCTGAAACGGGCGCGAGCCATGTCCACGCGATCACCTTTGATCGGCGTCTGGTCCGCACGCAGCAAGCTCATGCCACGCTCTTCGAGATGTCGCGCAGGCCGTCCGTTCGCGCGTACCACCCGCCACCACGGCACGCAATCGCCGGACCGCGCCATGACCTGCCCTACCTGGCGTGGTCCGCCACGACCAACCATCTCGGCGATGTCACCGTAGGTCGCAACTCGGCCTGCTGGTATCTGCTCTACCGCGCTCAACACGAGCTCGGCGTAGTCCTCATCCATGGATCTACCAACCGTGGGTGCCGGGCTCGCCCTTGAAAGGCCCGCTGACATTGGAGGTGATCCAGCCGCCGTAGAAGTTGCCGGGCTGCGGCACGACGCGCTCGCCGTCAACCAGACACTCATCCATTGCGCCGGCGTAAAGCGCAACATGATCAACAAGGGCCGCATATCGCCCACTGGGATGCGGGTAATACCACGCTGCTCGGGGAGCGATCTTGCTACCGCCGATCACATCCAGGTACGCCGCCTGCCCCTTCCACTCACAAAACGAGGAGCCCCGAGTCGGTCGCAGCGAACCCTCGATGAACGCTGCGCGAGGGAGGTAGTACGTCGGTGGGTGGCTGGTCTCCAAGATGCGCCAGCTGCGTCGCGTTTCGCAGATCTCCACACCGCCCAAGATCACGAGAATCTCCTCATCGCTGGCCCGCATGGCGGGCGGCCGCGGGTAATCCCACACTGACTCCTGCCCAGGTGCGATGGGTTCCGGTTCGGCTGGATGAGGCATGAGGTGAGCGTACGTCGTAATTGGATTCGCCTGATCTTGAAAATGGATGATGATGAGCAGGTGGTTCTGCTCCTGACGTCTGATCCGGATGAGGTCGGCGAGCACCTCGATCGCCGACTACTCAACGATCCAGTGCGAGCGACTTTGCTGGGCACCATCCGAATTGCGCTCGGCTGGGATGACGTCGACTGCTGGTGTGCGGCGACGCCCGACGGCATGGCAGTTGCAGCTCGCTCGAATCCCGACTATCCGGTTGTCCTGGACGGAGATTGGCGGCCTTCCGACCTGGCTGAACTGGCGGTAGTACTCGCCGCGTTACCGCAACTGGCCGGTATTACGGGTGCTCTGGAGACCGTGCGTTCAGTCGCGGCGTGTTTGCCGACCGTAACGCCGACGATGACGATGGCGAGCCGGCTCTATCGGCTGGACACCTTGAGCGCGCCGACGGGCGTTGACGGCGAAGCGCGCAGAGCGTCAACCGCTGATCGCGACCTCGTCTATGAGTGGTACCAGGCGTTCAGCGAGGAGGCTGGTCTCCCAATTGGCAACCCACGTCGGGACGCAGACCGCGTCCTGAGCTGGAGTGGCTGCTGGCTTTGGCTCGACGGCACTGGCGCTGTCGCTTCCCTGGCAACGCGTCGTCCTGTCGTTGCTGGTAGCGCCCGAGTCGGCCCGGTCTACACGCCGACCCAGCGCCGGCAACGCGGTTACGGATCAGCAGTGACCGCAGCCGCAAGTCAAGACATTCTTGATGACGGTGGCGTGCCCGTCTTGTTCGCCGATCTCGCCAATCCGACGTCCAACGACATATACCGGCGACTCGGTTACTACCCGGTCCAAGACCGGCTCCAGATTGAATTCCGCTAAGGCCGGCTGGGCGGCTCCAGTTCAGAGCAGATACTGAAGCTGTGAGTACGCCTAGGAGCACGACGCCAGACATTGAACTGCGTCGTGCCGGGCAGCGCTTCGTTACGCGTACGGATTGGTCCGAAACTCACCACAGCTTCTCCTTCGGCGAGCACTATGACCCAGGCAATGTCTCCTTCGGTCCGCTGCTCGTCAACAATGACGACGTGGTGCGCGCCGGTGCAGGCTATGCCGACCATCCCCATCGCGACGCCGAAATCATCACCTGGGTGCTGTCCGGGTCGCTGGTCCATCAAGACTCCCGCGGCAATTCCGGGCTCATCTATCCCGGCCTAGCGCAGCGGATGAGCGCCGGCTCGGGGATCGTGCACAGCGAGCGCAATGATGAGTACCAGATCGACCCGACGTGCGCGGTCGAACCGGTGCATTTCATTCAGATGTGGATCAAGCCCGATGAAGCCGACAGCGCCCCCAGCTATTCCCAGCGCGAGCTGGCGATGAGCGATCTTGCCGGTGGTTGGGTACCGATTGCGTCTGGCAGTCACCGCGATGCCGTGGTGAGGCTCGGCAGTGCCGCCTCGACTCTGTGGGGCAGTGTGCTCTCGGTGGGAACAGTCCGCATCCTGCCGAATGCGCAGTTGCTTCACGTCTACGTGGCACGAGGAGCCGTGGACGTCGAAGCAATCGGACAGTTGGAAACCGGAGATTCGCTGCGGCTGTCTGGCCCGGCTCAACTGAGGCTGACGGCGCACACCGAGGCGGAGCTGCTGGTGTGGCAGATGGGCCGCGAACAAGGAGACCGACGATGAGCACGCTACGAGTTGCCCTCGCCCAGATTCTGAGCGGACCCGATCCGCAGGAAAATCTTGAACTGGTCGCCAGGCACGCGGCTGAGGCCGCTGCGCACGATGCCCAACTCGTGATCTTTCCCGAGGCAACCATGCGCCGTTTCGGCCTTCCGTTGGCCGAGATCGCCGAACCGGTCGACGGACCCTGGGCGCAGCAGCTAGCCAAGATCGCCGATCATTCTCAGATCGTGATCGTTGCCGGCATGTTCACACCGAGTGGGGACGGTCGGGTGAAGAACACGCTGCGCGCTGTGGGTCCAGACGTCGATGCACACTACGACAAGATTCATCTCTTCGATGCGTTCGGCTTTCGCGAATCCGACACCGTTGGGCCGGGCGACGAGCCGGTCATGATCACGATCGAAGGGACCAAGGTCGGGCTGACGACCTGCTACGACGTACGTTTTCCCGGCCTCTATCTCAAGCTCGCAGAGCTTGGTGCGAAGGTGATTTGTGTGGCAGCGTCCTGGGGCGCCGGGGTGGGAAAGATCGAGCAGTGGCAGCTGCTTACCCGGGCGCGGGCGCTCGACAGCACGGCGTACCTGGTAGCTGCCGGCCAGGCCGATCCGGCAGCCGCTGGAGTCACCCTGGACGGTACGGCTCCAACCGGGGTCGGTTACAGCGCCGCCATCTCGCCTCGTGGTGAGGTGTTGAAGTCGCTGGGCGCCGAGACTGGCCTGCTGATCAGCGATCTTGACCTTGACGAGGTGAGCAGGACCCGGGCTGCGATCCCGGTGCTGGCCAATCGGCGCTTCTGACAGCAGCTCGGCAGGTGCCCTGAGCTGGTGAAGGGCGCATCGGGCAGGCGCTTCGACAGGCTCAGCGTGCATCGGGATACTGGTCCGCATGCCGCGCGGGACTGGCAGCGAGGGAAGCGAGCCGCCGAACACCGACCAGCCCTGGTCGCCGTTTCCCGTCCAGGATTGGTCGACGCTGCCCGCCGATCCGCTGGGCAGTGTTGCGGTCAATCCGACGTGGGCGCCGCCGTCTGGTTTGCCGCGGTCGGGACGGCCCTGGTGGCGGCCGTTGGTGATCATCGCCGTCGTTGCGCTCATGATCGCCGCTAGCACCTATGTTGCCAACTCCACCGTGATCTTCGGCCGAGCCGCCACGGCCACCAAGTATCTGCCAGCCGACGGTGCCGTTGCCTACGAGCGGACCGACACGACCCGCGAGCTCAAGACCTCCATTGGCACGTCAGTGACCGAATCAGCGCGGTTCACCGGCGTGGGGGGCGTTCTCAGTGTCGACAACCGCTTCAGCGCGGCGATGGGAGCCGAAACTTTCGACCAAGGCGAGACGATCAGGATCTGGCGGACCATCACGACCCAGCTCAACGACCCCGCAGCCATCGCGCAGACCGTGCGCTTCTATCGTGTGACGGCCGCAGTCGACCTGCTGGGTGTCAGCACGCCGACCGAGGGCTACGTCTACAGTCCTGGATTGATCTTGCTGCCTGCCGATGTCCGTGCCGGCAGCCGTTGGAGCAGTGCCGGTTCTGCTGGCAATGTCTTCGACTACAACAGCGAGTTCGTAGCCGACGCTGCCGGAGCGGGGTGTCTCAAGGTCACCGGTGAGGTGCGCTACTTCTCCAAGCAGGGACAACTCGGTCGGATCGTGAGCCTGAACCAGACCTGGTGTCCGGGCCAAGGGATTGTGGCAGAAAGCCAGAGCTCTGCCGATGTACACACCACGACCACTCAAATCGAGGCACCCGCTCCCAGCACCCCGACAACCACGGATACGCCCATCAGCTGGTCGGCGCCGCAACGCTGGACCGGGAGGCAATTCGGCACCGTGTCGATCAATCCCACCTTCGGAGAAGGTCCGATGGTGGGTACGCCGGCCAACCTCACTCCGGTACGGACCGAGTCAGGTCTGATCATCCGAGCCACCTACGGTCAAGGTGATCTGGTCGCCACGACGCCCAAAACGCTGACCGACTGGACGTCGGTCTGGCGGACGCATCCTGGCGGCAGCATCCTGACATTAGCCGCCTTCGGCAACGTGATCATCGCGACAACCAGCAACCGACAGGTAGTGGCCTACTCTGATGTTGGTATCCGGCTCTGGCAGTTCGCGGTTGATGATCTTGCTCAAACACCGCCGGTGCGAGCAGGTGATCATGAAGCCATTCTGGTCGATCTTGCCGGCGTAATGCGGAGCTTCGATCTCACGACGGGCGCGCAGCGGTGGCAGCACAATGTGGGCTCCGACGTCAACGTAGCACCGGCGGTGGGTTCCGGTGTGGTAGTGATCATGGACAGAGGCGGCACCACGACCGCGTTCGACGTGGCGACCGGTAAACGCCGCTGGCACGTGGACCTGGAGGGCCGTGGCGCCACCATCATCGGGAGCACCGTCATCGTGCTGCAGGACCAGGCAGCGCACGGTTTGGCACTCGACACCGGGCTGCACCGTTGGGTGCGGCCGTTCTTCGGCACCCTGACCAGCCTGACCGGGTTCGCGAACTATTCGGTTGTGGCCACCAAGAGTGAATGCATTCTGGTCAACGACGCGGGCGTGATCGTCAAGCGCCTCGGTCCAGCACTCGCCCTTACCGCCACCCAAGATCACCTCGCCGTGTGGGGTACGTCGGACGCGCAGGTGCTGGACAAGAACGGTGTCGCGGTTACTCGCTGGTCGCTGCCCCCACTCACCATCGCAAAGCAAGATCGTGTCGCGCTCGCGTCGCCGGAGGGCGTAATGCTGTTCAACAGTGACTGGACGTTCGAGGTCCGTGAAGATGTCGGTTGACCAAGAACTGCTTGCCGGCGCAGAACGTCCGGTGGCTCAATCCGGACCGGAGCGTGCAAGATCTCGATTAGCTCGGTTCGGAGCCGCGATTGTTCGGCAGACTGTGGTGGAGCCGATCAGCAACGGCCGACTACGCGATCTTGACTGGCCGTATGGGCTTCGGTCAATTGTGCTGATCGGCTACGTAGCCTTCGGTGTCGCGGCTGCGACAGTGATCGTGTCCGGATTTCTTCGCCAGCACAGCAGTCTGATCGTCTCCGCCACCGGACTCGGGTTACCAGAGCAGATGGTCTGGCCACTGGTATTGCTGCTCTCCTTCGGTGTTGCGTCCTGCGTGTCGGCAGCACTGCACGGGCCATGGTGGCTCAAGTTGTTGGGCTTGCTGTTTGCGGTGATGGTGATCGGCACGTGGTCATTGCGGCGTGGCTCGCTCGCGGGCTGGGCAGGATGGCCCTTGATCGCCGCGGCTCTGATGGCGGGTGTGATCGTCTTGGTGATCATTCGATGGCGACGCCGATTCGCGTGGTGGGAGTTTGCCGCCTGCTGGGCGCTGATCGGCCTCGGGATGACCGTCGGCGTGGCCGAGACCCGATACGCGAAGTCGTTCGGCACGGATTTCAACCCGCTCAACCTGCAGCAGACCGCGGCTTTCCTCGGCTATCTCGTCTTGCCCGCCGCCACGCTGGCCGGCGCCTCGGTCGCCGAAATCACCGTCCGAGCAACCGTTTCTGCGACCGAGAACGCCCAACGTCTGACCAGGCGAGCGTGGCCATATGTGATCTTGGCGGTCGTCGTGGGTGTCCGGCTGGCACAGGCAGCATGGCAGATCGCCCATCGTGACCCGGTAGTCCATGGCTGGGCGGCGCTGCTCTGGGCGGCCGGGCTGGTGTTGGCGTTCGCGCTGGTCGGTACGGCCCTGCTGCGGATCTCCCGCCGGCGAGGTTCAATTCCCGTCGTCTCCGAGCTCAGCGACGAGCTGGGTCGCGTCGGCTTCGCGGTCGCGGCAACGCTGGTTGCCGTGATCTTGCCGGTGCAGGTGTTTCTCGCTGTCGTCCAGGTGTTCGCCTCGCTCGCTCGCAACGGTGCGAATTCCACCTTTGCCTACGACCCTGCACCGATTCTTGATCGCGTCATCGACCCCAGTCGGGTTGTGATGGGTCTGGCGCTGCTCGTGCTGGCCGTGCTGGCGGCGCGACGCGGTCAGGCGAATCGCGCGCTGGTGCTGGGCGGCATTGGGGTCGTGCTCACCATGCTTGCCCGCCAGCTCGTATTCGGTGATCGTACGGCCGCACCGATCAACCAAGACGGCGTCAATCTGGTGGCCTCGGCGCTGATCATCATTGCCGTTGTCGTAGCACTGGCGCGGCACCGACTGACCCGGCGGCGCGCATTGGCGTTCGCCGGCGTGTTGATCTTGTGCTCGTTGTTCTCCTACCGCGACTTCATCTCCGATCCGCTCGGTTCGCTGCTGGGCTTCTCCGGTGCCGCTCTGGTGTTGTTCGGTTTGAGCTGGGACCTGCTCACCGACTCCGGATGGGGCAACCGCGACAGCAAGCGATTTCCTCGGCCGACGCGGGTGATGTTGGTCTTGACCAACTACGTGCTGACCATGACCGTGTTGGCATACGCCGCTCTGATCCGAGACGGCAGCACCACGATCTATCTGGATCCGTTCGCCGAGTTCGGCAATTTGATCTTCGGCATCGGCCTGCTTGCCGCTGCTGTGGTGGCGATGCTGGATGCGACCTGGCGTGACCGAGTGGTTTGAATTGCTCCGCGCGCTGCCTCACCGCTCGCCGCTGACCAGTTTCTCAGAATCGCCCCGGAGCGGAAGCCGCCTTTCCGATTTCACGCTCAGAGTTGCTTGTGGCCCCTTCGCTCGGGGGCGATTTTGAAAATTTCAGTGGTACCTTCGCGAGGCCGCAGGCGTGTCGGCTCGTTTCTCCTCAGGACGTCTGAGCCGATCTGTACTAATTGCTCCGCTCGCCAAGCTCGCTCCGCGCGGATCGCGCGTGGCATCCGCCTACTTTGTCGTCCCTCGCAGACGATAATGCGTGTCTGCTCACTCCTCCTCAGCACGGCGGCGCGCAATCCGAGATTTCGTCAGTCGAATCTGATCCAATACTCGCGTATCGGCTGATCACTAGACCCAGGACTGCCGCGATGTACCGCTTGACTCGGGGGGCGGAGAAGCTGCCCACACCCCCAACGCTCGATCCAGCCCAGCGTGCCGTTGTAGAGCACGCCGGCGGACCGCTGCTGGTTTTGGCCGGACCCGGCACTGGCAAGACGGCGACTCTGGTCGAATGCGTCGTGGACCGGATCGAACGCCGCGGCGCGATTCCCGACAGCATCCTGGTGCTGACCTTCTCGCGAAAAGCCGCCGCGGATCTGCGTGCGCGGATTGCAGCACGGTTGAGCCGTACCACCGTGGCACCGATGGCCATGACGTTCCATGCCTTCTGTTACGCGCTGGTACGCCGCTTCGGAGATGAGCTAGGTGTGGAAGCTCCGGGCTTCGGCACGCCGCTGCGGTTGCTCACCGGACCAGAGCAGGAGTTCCGGGTGCGGGAGACGCTGCAGGGCAGCTTGGAAACGCAGCGTGCTCAATGGCCCTCCTCGCTGGCCCGTGCCTTCCCGACTCGGGCATTTGCCGCCGAGGTACGTGCCGTGCTCGCCAAGGCACGGCAGCTGGGAATGGACCCAGACGACGTTGTTGCGGCTGGCCACGCCGTAGGCCGCGAGGAGTGGGCGAGTATTGGATCCTTCTTCGATGAATACCTCGACGTGCTCGATGCCGAAGGCGTTCTCGACTATGCCGAGCTAGTCCACCGCTGCCGGATCTTGCTGACCAAGCCGGACGTCGTGGCAACGCTACGCACCGAGATCGGCTGCGTCTTCGTGGACGAGTACCAAGACACCGATCCGTCGCAGGTGCGGTTGCTCCAAGTGGTCGCCGGTGGCGGCCGCGACGTGATCGTCGTCGGTGATCCTGATCAATCCATCTATGCGTTCCGTGGTGCGGAGGCGCGCGGGATCTTGGACTTTCCGGAGTTGTTCCGAACCCCGGGTGGCGCGCCGGCCCCTGTCGTCGCCCTGAACCGGACCCGCCGCTTCGGCAGCGGCTTGTTGCTTGCGAGCCGCAATGTGGTCACTCGGCTGGGCCTGCCCCGGTCGTTGCCAGCTGACGTCTTCAATGCGTTCCGGCATCCCATAGCCGATCCCCAACTGCCCAAGGGAAAGGTGGAGATCTTCACCTGCAGCAGCGCCGGTGCTGAGGCGGAGCACATCGCCGACATTCTGCGCACTGCGCATTTGAAGAACAACCTTCCGTGGACCGAGATGGCCGTGCTGGTGCGGGCCGGGAGGACCATGATTCCTGCGCTCACCCGAGCCCTCGTCGCTGCCGGGGTGCCGGTTGAGGTGGCAGGCGATGAGATCCCGCTGGCCGCTGATCCAGCAGTGCGTCCACTGCTGCTGGCGTTGCAGGTGGCGGCCAGAGGATGCGCCCCGACCGCGGAGGAAGCTCAGCTGTTGCTTACCTCTCCGCTCGGTGGCATGGACAGCATGGCGACGCGGCGGCTGGGCCGCGCGCTGCGGGAGGCAGAGCGGGTGGAGCTGGCCGGTGCCGCACTTCCGCGCTCCTCCGCCGAACTGGTCAGCGTCGCACTGCGTGATCAAGATCTCCTCGACGACTGCCCGCCGAGTCCGGACGTCGACGCCGCCCGGCAGATGGCTCAGCTGTTGCGGCGCTGCGAGCGCGCGATCCGGACCGGCGGCACAGCAGAGGAGGCCCTGTGGGTGCTGTGGGCGGAGACGACGTGGCCGGAGAAGCTCCGGCAGCAGGCCAGCCGCGGCGGCGAGGCAGGGCGTCGGGCCAATCGAGACCTGGATGCCATCTGTGCGCTGTTCGAGATCGCCGCTCGCTCGGAAGAGGTGTCGGGGCTGCGCGGAGTGACCGGCTTCCTGGCGGAGGTCGAAGGTCAGCAGATTCCGGCCGATCCGCTGCGGGAGTCCGAGCTGCGTGGCTCGGCTGTCCGTGTCCTCACCGCCCACCGCGCGAAGGGGCTCGAATGGGATCTCGTCATTGTCGCGGGTGTCCAGGAGGGCCGTTGGCCAGACGTACGCCGGCGCGGCTCATTGCTGGAGGCGGATCGCCTGGGTCGCCATGAGGTATTGCCGCCAGTTCCCAGCGCGAGTCGGATCGCGGAGGAACGGCGGCTCTTCTACGTCGCATGCACACGTGCCCGGTCTCGACTGGTGGTGACCGCTGTAGCGGGTACCGAGGGCGAGGCAGACCAGCCGTCCCGGTTTCTGGCCGAGCTCGGCGCTCCCGTACGCGAGCTCCCCGGCCGGCCACGACGACCGTTAACGCTGTCGGCGCTGGTGGCTGAACTGCGCAGCACGGCTGTCGATCCAGAAACCTCACCGCGGCTCCGCGAGGAGGCCGCTCTCAGGCTGGCGAGGTTGGCCGACGCCAGCGATCGCGACGGCCATCCGTTGGCACCGGCCGCTCGCCCCGAGCACTGGTGGGGAATGCGGCCATTGACTCATTCCGACCAGCCGCTGGTGTCTCCGCAGCATGCGGTGCACCTCTCGGGCAGTCAACTGGCAAGCGTCTTAGCGTGCCCGCGAAACTGGTTCTTGGCACGCAAGGCCCAAGGTGAGTCGGCACGTTCGGCGGCGGCGAGTTTCGGTTCGGTGGTTCATGTGCTCGCAGAATATGGCGCGCACAACGATCCCGACCACGACGAGCTCTCTACTCATCTTGAGGCGGTCTGGAATCAGCTCGACTTCGACGCCTACTGGTTGTCGGCGGTGGAGCGGGTGGAGGCCGAATCTGCGCTCGAACGCTTCCTGACCTGGCAGGAGGCGAGATCGCATCTCACCCTCTTGGGTACCGAGGTCGAGTTCTCCTGTGACATCGATCTGGGCAGCGACCAGGTGCACCTCACTGGGAGTGCCGATCGGGTTGAGCGGGATCCTGATGGCCGCATCCGGATCGTCGACTTCAAAACCTCCAAAACTGCACCATCGGCCGCGGACATCGCCCTTCATGATCAGCTCGGGGTCTATCAGCTGGCTGTCCAGCAAGGCGCTTTTGCAGCAGTGGCGGGGGACGGTGCCCGGCCAGCTGGCGCCGAACTGGTCTACCTGCGGCTTGCGGACGGGGAGAGCGGCCATCCGAAGACCTTTCAGCAGGCCTCCCTCGACGACGTTCCCTTTCCAGTCAAGCCACTGGACCCTGGCGATCCGACCGGATATGCCGACCAGCCGACCTGGGTGCATCGCCGGCTTGCCGAGGCGGCGCAGATCATTCGAAGTGAACGCCACGACGCCCGGATCGGACCCGGCTGCCGTTATTGCCCATTCCGCACCAGCTGCCCCGCGCAGCCACTAGGTCGTCAGGTGATCAGATGAGCGTTCACACCCTGGTGCCGCCGGCACCGCGTACTCGACTTGACAGCGCCGCCGCCCTGATTGAAGCGCTGGGCATCTCCTTCTCCGACCAGCAGCTGGACGCCATCACTGCACCACTCGAGCCTGGCGTGATCATTGCCGGCGCCGGATCGGGCAAGACAACGGTGATGGCCGCCCGTGTGGTGTGGCTTGTGGGCACCGGTGCCGTACGGCCGGAGGAGGTCCTCGGCTTGACCTTCACCCGAAAGGCGGCGGCGGAGCTCTCGCAGCGGGTACGCACCGCGCTACTCCGGGCCGGCGTGATCGCTGACCGAGGCGTCGACGAATCCGGCGAGCAGTTGATCATGACCTACGATGCTTTCGCCGCCAGGTTGGTGGCTGAGCACGGGCTGCGGCTGGGTTTCGAAGCCGATCCGACCTTGATTAGCGGCGCTACGCGGTATCGGCTTGCCTCTAGAGTCGTACGGGCGGCGGCCGGGCCGTTTGAGTTCATCTCACGGCTGCGGCCGGCGACTGTGACCGAACGTGTGCTGCGGCTGGACGCTGATCTGCAGCAACACCTGGTGGATGTTGGTGATCTTGATGGGCACGCCCGGGATCTCTTGCTCGGCCTGGCATCCGCACCACACAACAATCGAGGCAACACCTACGCCGATGTCAAGAAAGCGATCATTGCGTGTCAAGAGCGGCTGGAACTGGCCAGTCTGGTAGGTGACTACCAGGACCTGAAACGCAGACTCGGGCTGGTGGAGTTCGCCGATCAAATGGCCATTGCGGCTCGCTTGGCCACGGAGGTGCCGCAGGTCTCGGATGCGATGCGCGGTGCATTCCGGGTGGTGCTGCTCGATGAATATCAGGACACCTCGGCAGCGCAGGCGATCATGTTGCGCGGGCTGTTCTCCGGCCACTTCAGTGATGATGGTCGGGGCCACTCGGTGACCGCTGTTGGTGATCCATTCCAGGCGATCTACGGCTGGCGGGGCGCAGCAGCGAGCAACATCATGACCTTCGCCGAGGACTTTCCGCGCGCGGACGGTCGACCCGCACGCCGCTACGCACTGACAGTCAATCGACGCAGTGGGCGGACAATCCTGGATGTCGCCAATGCGCTTAGCCAGCCGTTGCGAGCCGAGACCAGCTCCACTATCGCCCTTCATGCCTTGCCAACTGAGGTGGGACTAGACGGTCTGGGGCTGCTGCAGGCACCGGCGGAGACGCCGTCCGGGATGGTCCGTGCGGCAACTTTCGACACCTGGCCGGAGGAGATCAGCTGGATCGGAAATCAAATCGCGAGGCTCCGGGAAAGCGGCGTGGTATCACGCTGGGCGGACGTGGCGGTGCTGACGCGACGCAATGCCGATATCGCGCCGCTGTACGCCGAACTGACCGCCCGGGATGTGCCGGTAGAAATTGTTGGCCTCGGTGGCCTGCTGCATCTGCCCGAGATTATGGACATCACCGCGACATTGCGGTTGATCGACGATGTCACGGCGAATCCGGATCTGATCAGGCTGATGACCGGTCCTCGATGGCGGGTGGGGCCGCGTGACCTTGGCGTGCTTGGACGCCGCGCCCGAGAGCTAGCCCGAGTCGTGCGTAGCGGAGACGGCGAGGCCAGCGAGGAACCAGGCACGACGTCGGTGCTCACTTCTTTGGAGCAGGCTGTCGCCGAGGTCGACCCAACGGAGGTCGTCAGTCTCCTCGACGCTCTGGATAACCCGGGCGAGGCAGCGTACTCAGCTGCAGCCCGAGATCGGTTCGGACGGCTTTCTGCTGAGCTCGCCTGGTTGCGGCGGCACAGTGACGAGCCGGTACTGGACTTGACGCGGCGAGTGATCACCACGCTCGGCCTGGATGTGGAGGTGATGGCGACACCGGAGTTCACCCGAACGTCCCGGCGAGATCAGCTGGGCGCATTCCTGGATGCGGTTGCCGCCTATGTTGACGTTGATGGTGATGCCTCGTTGCCTGGCCTGCTCGGCTACCTGCAGGCTGAGAGTGAGCAAGGCGCGGGACTTGAGCAGGCCGTTCCCTCCGACCGAGAAGCGGTGAAGCTGCTCACGGTTCACAAAGCAAAGGGGCTGGAGTGGGAGGCCGTCTTTCTCCCAGCTTTGATGAAAGGTGTCTTCCCCAGTGACCGGGTCACCGACAACTGGGTGCTGAACTCTTCAGTGTTGCCAGCCGACTTGCGTGGCGATGCAGGGTCGATTCCGCAGTTGGCCGAGACCAGCTATGCCGCGATGGCTGACTACAAACAACGGCTCACCCGCCAGCAGCTGCTTGCCGAGGACCGGCTCGCTTACGTTGCCGCGACCCGGGCCAAGCGGCTGCTGGTCGGCACGGGCCACTCATGGCGGGCCGATCTCGCCAACGCCCGGTCGGCCTCGAACTACCTTCGGGTGATCATCGAGGAGGCGGTACGGCAGGGCGAGCTGCTCGCCGAAGCTGCGCCGCCCGGCCCTGACAACCCGCTGGTGACAGAGGTCGCCCCGCAGCCGTGGCCGGCGCCCCTCGATCCGGACACCGAGGGACGGCGAGCTGAGGCCGCGCGCGATGTGGAGCTTGCCCGCCGCCGATTCGCTGAGCGGGGGAGTTACGAGGATCCGGCAAGCGAGCCGTTGTTGCTCGATGCTCATGAGATTGTCACGGGGTGGGACGCTGACATCGATCGACTGCTGGCGGAGGCGGTCGAGTCGCGGTCGGGCGATCAGTTGGTGGAGCTGCCTAGTCAGTTGTCGACGACGGCCGTGCTGCGATTGCATGCCGATCCGGACGCATTTGCCGCGGACCTGGCGCGGCCGATGCCGCGCCAACCGTCGCGTTCGGCGCGTTTCGGGACCCGCTTCCATCATTGGCTGGAACGCTATTTCGGTGCGCGGCTCCCTCATGGCGGTCTGGGACAGCAGCAACTCGTTGATCTTGATGACCTGCCCGACCGTGCCGACTTCGGCACCCATGACGAGGAGGAGCTCCGAGAACTCTGCGACGCCTTTGCGGCCGGCAGATTCGGCAACACTGTGCCGTATGCCATTGAGGCGCCGTTCAGCATCTGGATCGCTGGCCGGCTGATCCGGGGCCGGATCGATGCCGTCTATCGAGGAACTTCCGAATCTCGAGATGCCCAGTTCCAGGTGGTGGACTGGAAGACGGGTCGGGCAGAGAGCGTTGATCCGCTGCAGCTGGCCATCTACCGGCTCGCGTGGGCCGAGGCATACGGATTGCAGGTAAGCGAAATAGACGCGATCTTCTATCTGGTACGCACCGATGAGATTGTCAGGCCCGAGGCGCTGCCGGACCGCGAGGCCATCGCAGCAATCCTGGACGCCTAGGTCGAGCCATTACCCTGACGATGTGATCAATTGGGCGATTCAGAGCGACCTTGACCGTGTCGACCATCACCGTGCATCCGCGGAATGGGTAGCCGGGCTGTGGCACGCCGAGGGCGCCAAGCTGCTCATCCTGGACGCGGAATCCCGGTTCTCGACCAACGCTGGCGGCAGCAAGCTGCGGATGACCAAGCCCTTCATGGAGTTCGATAGTCAGCGGCACCGGCTGCTGGGGTTGCTCAACGGCTCACCGATCTTTGCGGTAGAGGAACTGGCCGACGGTGAGATGCATGATCTCCGGGAGGTGGGATTCCAGCTGACCGACAACGAGCGCGACATTGCTGCAACTGCTGCAGCGCTGATGCACTGGCATCGATTGGAGCCGCATTGCCCGGAATGCGGCCGCTCGACGACAGTGATCAATGGAGGCATGGCCCGACACTGTGCGCGATGCGGCCTTGATCACTTCCCGCGTACCGATCCAGCGGTGATCGTTGCGGTGGTGGATGCCGAGGACCGCTTGCTGCTCGGTGGCAAGCCGGAGTGGGGCAATCGGGTCTCAGTGCTGGCCGGATTCGTGGAGACCGGCGAGTCGCTGGAGCAGGCCATTCACCGTGAAATCGGCGAAGAGGTCGACATCAGTTTGTCTGACGTGTACTACTTCGGCAGCCAGCCCTGGCCGTTCCCTCGCTCGCTCATGGTGGCGTTCTTCGGTCGCGCGATCGGGACCGACATCAATGTCGACACCCAAGAGATCGGGCACGCCGAGTGGTACACCCGCGAACAGCTTGGCGCGAAGCTGGAGGCCGGCGAGCTCGCGCTGCCCGGCAAAAGCTCGATCGCGGCCCGCATGGTTCAAGCCTGGCGGGAGGGGAGCGCGCCGCTCTAACGGCGTCGCTTTAAGCCGAGTTGTCAGCATGAGTGGTCGTTGGAGCAGCCACAGGCGCTGACAAGTCGGCGAGGCGGTATCAATTGCTCCGCTCGCCAGGGCTCGCTGCGCGGCTTTGGTTGCTTCGCTCACTCGGCGAGGCGGTTGCGCAAGCCGCTCGCCCGGTTGGCGGGTCGCAGTATGGCCCTGCGAATTGCCTCCTCAGAACCGATCAGATTCACTTGCCGGCGTGCTCTGGTGACGGCGGTGTAGAGCAGCTCGCGAGTGAGCAGCGGCGAATCGGGAGGCGGCACCACAAACGAAATAGTGTCGAACTGGCTGCCTTGGGCGCGGTGCACCGTCATCGCATGCACGGTTTGGATGGCGTCCAGTCGCACCGGCGGGTAGAGCTTTGCGGCGGCACCGCGGGCGAAGGCGGCGCGTACGCCGCTCGGCGTCTGGACAATGACACCTGTATCGCCGTTATACAGCGACATCTCGTAGTCGTTGGCCGTGACAAGCAGCGGCCGTCCCAGGTACCACTCGCCATCATCGCCGTACCCGGGAATGGACTCCACGAGCCAACGCTCGACCTCGAAGCCCCAACGCAGCACTCCGTAGGGTCCGTGCCGGTGCGCGCACAACAGACGATGCCGGTCGAGCGCCGCCAACGCGCGTGGAATGTCTCCAACGCGGGCAGCGTCCAGCATGTCGGCACCAGCCTCGCGTACCTGGGCTGCCATGCCCGCCAACGCTCCCGAGGATGCGTCGATCGAAGTAGCTTCAAGATCAACTTCGCGGAACTGCACATCGTTTGCGCCGGAGCGGAGGACTGCTACGGCGGCATCGGGATCGGCGGTTCGAATCGCACGCGCGAGCTCATTGATGGAGCCGCCGAACCGCCAGGTATGCGTCAGCTGCACGACGCCGTGCACCGGTGGAACCTCACCATCGGAGATCAAATCGAGTTCGACCAGTCGTCGCCCAAGATCAGCGTCCGGTACGCCGGGAGCTCGCGCGATGTCGGCTAGCACCGCACCAGCCTCGACTGAGGACAATTGGTCCGGGTCGCCAACCAGTACCAACCTGGCGCTCGGGCGTACGGCGTCCAGCAGCCGGGCCATCATCGTGAGCGAGACCATCGACATCTCGTCCACGATCACCACATCGTGTGGCAGGGGATTGCTGGCGTCGTGCCGGAATCGGCTACGACTAGATGACAGCCAGCCCAGCAGCCGATGCAGCGTTGAGGCATTCAGATCGCCCAGTCGTTGCTGATCATCTGGCGGGAGCTCCGCGGTGGCGGCTCGGACCGCCTCCTCTAGTCGCGCGGCAGCCTTGCCGGTCGGCGCGGCCAGCGCAATACGCAACTCAGGTCCAGGTTGATCACGCAGCAGAGCGAGCAGCCTGGCGACGGTCGTCGTCTTGCCGGTGCCTGGACCACCCGCGAGAACGCTCACTCTGCCTAGTGCGCTGACGGCAGCTGCCAACTGCTGGCGGTCCGCCTCGTCGGGACGCAGCCCATTGTGGTTGAACAGTCTGAGCAAGGCCGCAGCCAGTCGGAATTGGTCGATCTCCGGAGCCGGGGCGGCGTAGCGTCGCTGCAGCTGGAGGCGTACCAGTTCTTCTTGTTGCCAGTACCGCTCTAAATAGAGCAGCCCATTGGCCAGCCGCATCGGGCGGCCACTTGGCTGATCGGCACCGTCGGCGACCAAGGGGCTTGCGTGGCACGCGGCGATCCAGGCTTCCGAGTCGGGCCAGGGCAGCTCGGCCATCTCGATCGCGGATTCCGCCTCGTCGAATGCGGTGGCGTGCACCGTTTGAAGGTCGATGCAAACCGATCCATTGCGGAGTGCGCGGACAGTCAGGGCCAGAGCAAGGCGGACCAGCTCGTCGGTTTCGCCACCGATGCGGCATACGGTCTGGGCCGTGTGAACGTCTGCTGGATTGAGCACACCGGCCAGACTGAACGGCGCCAGGAGCCCCTCAGCATGCTGCGGAATGAGCTCAGGGCGCATCGGCATGCTCATGGCGCGACGCCGTCGAGCAGTGCCGACAACTCAACGACCAGCCCCGATGGCGGAGACCAGCTGAAAACCCCGCACGGCACTCCGCTGACGCGCGGCGTTTCTGGACCAGCCATGCCGCGTACAAAGAGGTAGAGGACACCGCCGAGATGGACCGCCGGATCATAGTCAGGTTCTCGCCAACGCAGCATCCGATGTACGGCAACCGCGTACAGCAGAGCCTGAAGCGGATAGTGCGCGCTCATCATGGCCTCGGCCATTCGTGCTGGCGTGTAGTTCCCGATCGTCAGCGTGTCTTTGTCGAAAGCGCCCAACCAGTTGGTCTTGTAGTCCACCACCAGGTAACGCGGCGGATGATCGTCGCGCCGGATCCTGAGCACGGCGTCGATACTGCCGGTGAGATAGCCCCGCAGGATCTGCGCGGCTAGCGCCGGGTCGTCCAGCATGTCCGGGTAGCGGATCAGCGGGTCTGATGGAACGAGGTGCCGGCGTAATAGCGGCCCGACCAGGCCCAAAGTGATCTCGGCATTAGTCATATCGCCGCCGGCGAGCGGATATTCGAAGCCCAGCTCGGCCAGCCGGTCACGGCGAGGTATGTCGCAGAGCCGCTTCTCCGCGGCGAGTGGCCCTAATGGAGTTCGCAGCGTGGGAAGCATGGCACTTGCAAGATCATCAGCTGTCATCGCCGTCGCCGGACCTTGAGCGAGCGTCACCGCACACGCCTCCTGCAGCGTTTTCGGCAGGTCTTCGGCCGTCGGATTGACGAGCTCGTACACCGCATGCACTGCCGTTCCGAACTCGATGCCCGATGGTAGTTCGTGCATGGGCGATGGCTGATCAAGCTCACTGGCGATGGTGTCCGCTGCAGCGTCGGCAGCACTCGCCGCCGCCGAGTCCGGAATCGACTCATCGTCTTCTCGTTTCACATCCGGCTCGCTGCTGACAGCCGGTAGGGGGATTTCGGCACCGTGCACGGCCGCGGTGAGCGCGGAATAGGACGTACGCTGCCAGGCCAGATCCAGCTCGCGGTCGAAGGTGCGTACGTCAAGCACCGGCCGCGGCTGCAGGATCGCCTGCCACTCGGTGAGCTCACGGGAAGTCAGCACTTCGAGGCTGAAACCCGGACCGAGCTGGCGGCCGCTGAAAGGATCACCTTCCAAGGGGTATGTCGTCCTCGGCGCCGGCGGGTCACCGGGCCGACGCGATGCGAAGCGCTGCAGCGCCGAACCGGACGTGTTGTACGACGGAGCCCACCAGGTGACGACCTGACACCGCGCTCGGGTCAGTGCGACGTAGAGAAGTCGTAAGTCCTCCCCAGCCTCTTCATCGCGATAGCGGGAAAACCGCTCCGGCCGGCCCGGGCCGAGACGACCACCGACATCCAGCACACATTCGCCGCTGCTACGTGCTGTCGGTTCATGCAGTCTGAGAATGCGACCCTCGTCCGAGCCGTTGGCATGGCGATCCCACGCTTCCGGCAGGTAAACGATGGGAAATTCCAAGCCCTTACTGCGATGAACGGTCAAGATCGTGACCGCCTTGGCGTCGGTCTCGAGCCGCCGGGTGAGCTCGGACATGCCATTGCGACGGGCCTCGCTGATTCGAGCGCGTAACCACTCGACAAGAGCGCTGACGCCGAGTTGAGAGGCAGACATTGCCGCATGCAAGCTCTGGCCGAGATGGCGCAGATCGGTGAGCATCCGCTCCCCGCCCTGCAGGCTCAGCAGTCTTTCGGGAACTCGCTCGTCGGCAGTCGCGGCCTCGAGCAGAGCGGCGACCCCACGGCTCTCCAACACCTTCCCCCACCAACGCACGCGTTGGGTCAGTTCGATCAAGGCCTCATCGCCGGCTGCCGCCAAGTCGGCGAACGTCCGGCCGAAGAAGCACGTCAATGCAGCCTGCCGAACTGTCTGTTGCCGCGTCTGCTCCAGAGCCAGCAGCAAAGTCAGCCAATCCTGGGCCATCGGTGAGGTGAAGACAGAGCTGGCGCCGTACATCACCGCCGGCACTCCGGCAGCTATGAGCTTTTCGCGGATCTCCTCGCCGCGCTGGTTCTTACGTACCAAAACGGCTACGTCGGACGGCAGCAGGGCACGGGCATAATCGCCTTCGATCAGCTCCATCCCGGAGCCCAGCAGGGCAGTGATGTCCGCGACGAGATCGTCGGCGATAAGAGGCCGGATGCTTGACACGCTCGGCACCCTCTCCTCACCGGCTTCGTGCGGCATGAAACGTATCCGGATCGGTGCTGTGATCTGTTGATCGGCGGTGGACGTACGCAATCGCCGCTCGTTGTGCTCTGCAGTGACGGGACGCACGGCAATTCGTTCATCGCCCAATGCCGCATCTCCCATCAGCACGTCCAGCGCATCAACCAGCGCCTCGTCGCTGCGGCGATTGACGACCAGGCTCCTCACCTGGTCTGCCTGGTCGACCGCGTCGAGATAGCTGTAGACGTCGGCCCCGCGGAATGCGTAGATCGCTTGCTTCGGGTCACCGATCAAGATCAACATGCAGTGGCCGTGAAACGCTCGGCGCAGAATCTCCCACTGGATGGGGTCGGTGTCTTGGAACTCATCCACCAGAACGATCCGGTATCGCCGTCGAAGGCGCCCGGCCGCAGCCTCGCCATGTTCAGGGTCGGCCAACGCGTCGCGGAGCCGAGTCAGCATGTCGTCGTAGGTGAATAGATTGGCTGCGCGTTTCCGTCGCTCCACCTCTTCGCGTACCGCCGAAGCGAACCTGACACGCTCAGCGCTTCCCGACGGATCATCAGCATCGAGCCCGGCAGGCACCAGCCGAGCGTGCACGGCCTCGACCGCCTGATTCGCCACCTCGAGCGCCTCGTCGTAGCTCATCGGCGGCGTGCCGCTCGTCGCGTAATGGCGCAGGTAAAGGTCGGTGGTTACCTCACGGGTGAGTTCGGTCAACTGCTCGACGATCGTGGCATGTGGCTCTCGATCGCCAAGCACTCCGAGACCGTCGAGCATCTGCAGGCAGAACTCGTGAGTGGTCGCAATGGTTGCGGCATCGAAGTCGGCGAGTGCCCGCGATACGCGGGCGCGACGACGTGCCAGTACGTCCGGCTCCCCGCTGCAGAGCAAGGCTTCAAGATCGTCAAGCGGCCTGCTCGGCTCGCGCCGTCCGACCGCGTCGGCAAGGCATGCCTCGATCGACACCAGACGCTCGCGCACTCGGAGCCGCAGCTCGTTGGTCGCCATCCGCCCAAAGGTGACGAGCAGCAACTGGCTCAGCTCGGCACCGCCTTCGGCGATCACCCGAGCCGTCACTGCGGCGATGGTGTACGTCTTGCCGGTGCCTGCACTGGCCTCCAGGACCGTGGTACCGCTCGGTAGTTCACCGTAAAGGTCGAAGGGCGGCGGATCGCTGATCATCGCAAATCCTCGACCGAGAGCAGCGGCTGGAAGACGCGTCGCGCAAGGGTTCCGAATCGACTGGTCTCGGCGAGGGTGCCCCGCTCCTCACTGGGCACCGACTGTTGCCTGAGCAAGTCGTCCAAGCTCGCGTGTGATCCGAAGAATCGTTCGTATGCCTCGTCGCGGTCCTCGGCCCAGAGCTTGTCGAGCTGTTTTCTGTAGAGCGCGGGCTGACGTCCGCGGAACCGCAGGGCTGCGTACTCGGCCGAGGTCTTAGCCGCGAAGGGAATCGGTTCACGTAAGCCGGTGTCGCGCAGCTCGACAAGGTCGGCCAGCACCGTACCGGCCCAGGTCGAGTGTATGGCTCGCAAATGCGAGCAGCCGCCTCGCCCAATTGTGACGACCTGCCAGGCTCGGCTTGGATCGTGCACGGTCAATGCCAGCAGCTCGAGCCAAGCCTGCAGTCGGTGTCTGGGGGCCAGCTTGGAGAAACTGACATGTAGCACCGAATCGCCGATCACCCCATTCACCGTGCCGGTCAGCCGTCGCTCTCCTATCTCAGCGAGCACCTCGTACGGAACGGGCTGATCGGTGAGGAACGGCTGCGCAGCTTGCACCAGTAGGTCGACCTCGTTGATGATCTCCGAAATCGCTCGCTGACCCAGGCCGCGTGGTGGCAAATAGCCGCGCCGCCACTCGGCATCGACGATCGACGTTAAGTCATGACCGGCGAGGCGGAGCTGTAACAATCGCTCGCCGACGCTCCAGCTGTCCAGCCCGGTGAGTCGCACGGGAATCTGCTCATCGGGTGTTTCATCGGGCCGAGCGATCCAGAGCGCGGCTCGCTCGTACAGCAGGGCACGGATGGGGTGGTTGAAGAACCGAACCAGGTCGCTCAGGCTGACTAGTTGATCGTCGTCGCGCGCCGGCAGTGGCTCGCCGCCGAAGACACGAATCGCGGGCCGACGCTCTTGCGTTGCAGCTCGCACCGCCCGCAGGTTCGCGCGGTCGAAACTGAACGGGCCTGGGATGCCGAGGCCGTCGGGGGTGAAGTTCGAGGCGTCGAAGGGCTGTAAGGGGTGCCGCGTGGTGATCTTGGTACGGATCGCCTCACCGTCCTCGGCGCGGGCGCTGCCATCCAGCGCATCAAGCAGTTCACCAACCGGGACCGCAGGAGGGATTTCGGATCCCGAGCGAGGATCGGCGCCGGCGAAGATCACCACCAGCCGCTCTCGAGCCGACATGATCGCGTCCAACAGCAGTTGGCGATCTTCGCTTCGTACGTCGTGATCACCGATCCACTCGTCGTTCCCGATGAGGTTGTCGCCATCGGGTTCCGGACGTCGAGGAAAGACGCCGTCGTCGACGCCCAGCAGACAGACAACTCGATGGGGTACCGATCGCATCGGCAGCATGGTGCAAACCGTGAGGGTGCCGGTGCGGAAGTTCGCCCGGCTGGGCCGTCCGCGAAATGCATCGCTGAGCAGCTCGGAGACATCGGCGAGGTCCAGCAAGACATCGTCCGATTCGTCACTGCTTAGACCAAGATCACCGAGTTCGCGGTACGCGTGGCTCAGCTGCCAAGCGTCACCGGGCGGGACAGCAGCCAACAGCTCGATCGCGTGCTTGAACAGATCGACCCACGCTGCCACAGACTGTGGCCTGTTGCAGGCAGTGATCAACATCTTGACCCGTGTCACCAGCTCGGCCAGTCGTCCAACAAGATCAACATCGCCGGCATCGACATCGTCCAACGGCAGGGTGGTTCCAATGAAGTGCTGATCGGTTTCGTCCATGGTCACACCGAGCAGCAGCCGCTCCAGTCCAGCGGCCCAGGTGTTCTGCCGAAACTCTCCCATCTGAAATCTGCTGCGGTGCGCGGCGTCGAAGCCCCAGCGGATACCTGCCCGTGGCACCAGATCACGCAGCCGTTCAAGATCGTCCTGGCTGAAGCTGAACTTCCGAGCTACCGGTGGCGCGGCGCACATGTCCAGCAGTGCACTGGCCTCCACACGGGAGTCGGCCAGCGCCACGAGACGGCTGACGAGGGCGAGTAGCGGATTGAGCTGCCGCAGGGACCGGTCGGCCAGCCGTACCCGTAACCGATGTCCGGGATGCTCGGCTTGGGTTTCTGGCGTGTCCAGACCGAAGGAGGCGGCGATCAATGGCGCGAACTTTTCAATGTCAGGGCACATCACGACGATGTCCCGCGGCTCGAGCGTGCGGTCGTCGGCGAGCAGTCCGACGAGAACCTCCCGCAACACCTCTACCTGGCGATCAGGTCCGTGGCACGCGTGGAACTGCACACTTCGGTCGGTCGGCTCGAGAACCGGCCGCTCGTGCGGTGGGCGCGGCGCGCGATTCGCTGCGATATCGGCTTGCAGCCAGCTGAGCAAGGTTGCCGGCATTGCCGATTCAACTGGCCCGTAGTGCAGATCGGTTGCATCCGGTCTTGTGGCAGCGAGGGCGAGTTGAAGTTCGGCTACGTCGCGACCCAGGTAGGCGAGCAGCCGATGATCAACGAAGCCGTCGGTCGGGTTGTCGGAACGTCGCCGATTGATGAGCAAGTGCGCTGAGCTTGCTATGTGCGCTGGGCTTGCTATGTGCGCTGGGCTTGCTATGTGCGCTGAGCCCGTCGAAGCGCCGCGGCCGATGAGCGCCTCTCGGATAGTTGCCCACAGCGCAGGGGAGGGATGGGTCAACCACAGGTGCACGTCTCGATGATCGGCAAGTGCGGCGAGGACCACCAGATAATCGGAGCTCAGTCGGGTAGCGCCGAAGATCGACAACCGCTGCGGAAGGTCGCTGCTCTCGGGTTCTTGCCGAAGCCTGGCCACCGCGGCTTGCATGCGTTCCACCGGACTCGGGGCATTGAGCTCATCGCGAAGCCGCCGCCACAGTCCGGCTTGCCACGCCCGGTCCTCAGCCAGTGGCGATCCCGCAGCATCGACATCTCGGCCCTCGGCCCAGTTTTCGATCATCGCCGGTCTGGTCGCGGCGTAGGTGGCAAACAGGTCCGCGAGATGCCGTGCGGTGGACCAGCGTCGGCCGCCATGGATCCGGTTCCCTTCGGTGGCGTTTCCGTTTCCGCCGAGGTAATGCCACAGCACGGCTGCCCATGGTTCGCCGTAGCACTTGTCCAGAACGCGAAGTAGCGGCCAGACGGCGCGATGTGGCTGCCAGGGGTCCAAGTTGTCCTCGTCTGTGCTCCCTGCCAGAGCACGCGCCACCAGCCGCCGCGGTGAAGGAAAAGCCACGCCGACACATACTCCGTCGCTGCGGCCGGGCGCGGCTCCCAGCCGCTGCGCGAGCCCCTGGGACAACCAGCGCTCAACTCCTCGCGTTGGCACGCTGACGATCTCAGTGTCGAACGGATCAGGCAGCGGAACGCTGAGCAGCTCGCCGAGCGCAATGATCAAGCGGTCGGCCCGCTCAGCGCGATGGAGGTAGAGCGTCATGGTCGGTCAACACTAAGGCGGGTGCCTGACACTGCGCGGAGCTTTCCCCAAGCAGCCCGGAGTGAAGCCGAAAACACAAGCGGAGACGTTCCCGCGGGAACGTCTCCAACATCGACGCTAGCGCGCCACTCAGCCTTATCAAGTTGTCTGCTTACGAAGTGAGTGGTCACAGGCGGCACGAGTTTCAGCCGAACCTGCGTCGTCTTTGACCACATTCGTAAAGAGGAGAGCCCGGCACCCAAAGATCGTCGGTAGCCGCGCTTATGGTGTCGGTGTGTCCCTAGCCTCGAGGAGATCGCCGGTCTCGCCAGATGCGCTGCTGGATGATCTAGACCCCGAGCAGCGACAGGTCGCGACGGCGCTGACCGGGTCGGTTGCGGTGATCGCTGGAGCGGGCACCGGCAAGACCCGGGCAATCACCTACCGCATCGCATACGGCGTTGCCACCGGCGTGTACAACCCGACATCGGTGCTGGCGGTCACCTTCACCACTCGCGCGGCCGGGGAACTGCGCGGTCGGCTGCAGCAGTTGGGTGCGAACGGCGTACAGGCCCGGACGTTTCATTCGGCTGCGTTACGACAGGCGCAGTACTTCTGGCCACGGGTGTATCGCAGCGAGTTGCCGGCGGTCCTCGACAACCGGATGGGTTTGGTGGCCGAAGCGGCGAGCCGGCTCAGGGTGAGGGTCGACACGCCGAGCCTGCGGGATCTGGTTTCGGAGATTTCGTGGGCCAAGGTGAGCAACGTCGCGCCCGAGGACTACGCGCGGCTAGCCGCACGGCACAACCGACAGATCGCATCCTTCGACGCCGAGACTGTCTCCCGGGTCTTCGCCGCGTACGAGCAAGCGAAACACGACCGCTCCCGGATCGATTTCGAAGACATTCTGCTGTGTGCTGCCGCGCTGATGTCAGAGCACGCCGAGATTGCGGAGACGATTCGTCGCACGTATCGCCACCTCGTGGTTGACGAGTATCAAGACGTCAGCCCACTGCAGGAGGCGCTGTTGAACCTTTGGCGTGGCGACCGGTCGGAGTTGTGCGTAGTAGGGGATCCGGCCCAGACGATCCATTCCTTCGCCGGTGCCCAGGCGAGCTACCTCACGGGCTTCGGTCAACGCTTTCCGCAGGCCACGGTGATCCGACTGGTACGCGACTACCGCTCGACTCCCCAGGTTGTTGGGTGCGCCAATTCGATCATGACCACCGGTGGCAACGCTGAGCACGCAACCAGCGCCAGCTTCAGGCCCGTCACGCTGCAGGCCCAGCAGCCAGCCGGACCTGAGGTGGAATTCAACGAGTCATCCGATGAATCGGCCGAAGCAGCTGCAGTAGGTGACTGGCTTGCCCAGCAGGCTGCGGACGGCATCGATTTTCGAGACATGGCCGTCCTCTTTCGCATCAATGCTCAATCGCCTGCTGTTGAGCAAGCTCTGGCGGACCGCAACATTCCCTATCTGGTACGCGGTGGTGAGCGCTTCTATGAACGGCCCGAAGTCCGTCAAGCGTTGCTGTCGCTACGCACGGCCGCGCGTGCGATGGAGGGCGCAGAGCGGGGGAGCGGGGTAGAGCAGATGAAAGAGGTGCTCATCGCCTTGGGCTGGACCCAGCAGCCGCCCGACGGAGCTGGAGCACTGCGAGAACGCTGGGAGTCGCTGGCCGCGCTACTGAGTGTGGCCGAGGACATGGAGGCAGCTGCCACAACCGACGGCTCCCAACGCCCCCTCACGCTGCAAGAGGTGTCAGCAGAATTGGACCGTCGTGCCGAGGCACAACATGTTCCGACTGCGCAGGGCGTCACCGTCTGCACGCTGCACTCGGCGAAAGGCCTCGAATGGGAAGCGGTGGCGCTGCTGGGCATTCATGAGGGGTCGGTTCCGTTCGTGCTGGCAAACTCCCCCGAGCAGATAGACGAAGAACAGCGCTTGCTTTACGTCGGCATCACCCGCGCTCGCCGATTGCTGCGCATCTCCTGGTCCCGGACTCGAAACGGCAATGGCCACTCCCGCACACCGTCTCGCTTCCTTCAGGCGGTGCTGCCCGACTCGTTTCGGGCACCCACCGGCAAGACGGCGTCTCGATCTGCTCGGCGCGGCCGCCGGTCAGCGCTGTCGTTGCACTGCCGATCCTGCGGCCGGTCGCTCACTGACGCCGCGGAACGCAAGATCGGCAGACACCTCGACTGCCCGGCAACCTACGACGAGCGCACTATGTCCATGCTCAAGGAGTGGCGGCGTCAGGAGGCAGCGGACCAAAAACTTCCGGCCTATTGCGTCTTCACTGACGCCACATTGATCGCAATCGCCGAGGCGCGACCCGAGAATACGAAGGATTTGATCAAGGTTCAGGGACTGGGTCGCACCAAGGCAGACAAGTACGGTGAGCACCTGCTGGCGATCATCGCTACGGAGACCGAACGGGCAAGATCATCCCTCTAACGCATGTCTCCGGCTGCGAGCGTCAAACCTAAGTGCACGAGCAGCCGCCAAAAAAAGCGTGTGCAAGCAGTCGCATACAAAAAACTGTTTGCGTCACTTTGCGATACTCCCCTAGGGTTTAACGAGACCTTTACGCTCGGCCGAGCAAAGGTCGCCAAATCACCGGCATGAATGCATGAGAGGAGGGAGTTCGATGCACAGTGACCAGAGCAGCGGCGTACGCACGGTCCAGCTGAGCTCGCCCGAACTCCATCCGTCCGTGCGTACGTTCATGCCGGATACGGCTGCCGTCACGGACCGGTTCCATGAGAGGTCGCGGGCCCGTCTTCGCCATCCGATGATCAACCGGACTGATTGGCGCCGAATGGGCGAGCTCTGTCTCCAGAGCGCTAAAGCGGCAGGCGCAGCACAAGGCGGACGTAACGCCGGACATGGCGCGTACGACGTCACCGATAGCACGTTTTCGACCAATGTGGGACCACCTTCCTGTAGTCCGCCGGTGTAGTTAGCACCGACAGCCCCCAGGGCCGTGGCTCCCAGACAACCGGGATCCGCGGCCTTCGTGTTTCCCGGCCAAAGTCGAGGGGCCTGAAGCAGGGCACCTCATGATCAGAAAAGTAGGCCGACATGTATGACGCAGGAGGTGGCCCGATGGTCGTCTCTCGTAGGGGGCGGTTGGCCGTCGCCGAGCTGCCCTGTCGTTTAGTGGACCCGGACCTGTTCTTCGCCGAGACGCCTGCTGATGTCGAGGTTGCCAAGGCGTTGTGTGAGGACTGCCCGATCCGCGAGGCGTGCCTGGCCGGTGCGCTGCAGCGGCGTGAGCCCTGGGGCGTATGGGGCGGGCAGCTGTTCATGGCCGGCGTTGTCGTGCCGCACAAGCGGCCGCGGGGTCGTCCGCGCAAGTACCCGATCGCTGAGCCATTTGCCCCGGCGGCAAAGGACGAAGCGGCGGCATGACGCACGGTTTCGAGCTGCGAGCGTCGGACATCGCGCGCCCGAGGATCGAAGGAGCGAGAAGTGAACATGCTTCTCGTTCGCGAAGAGTGACGACGACGGCGGATTTCCGCGCGATGCGTAAGCAGCGGACAACGCCACGCCGACACGATAATTTACGGCGATTCTCCCGTACCGCGAAGCAGTGTGCCGATAGCATCGGCGCTGTTGTGAGCTGCTCGCGCATGCTGCTCGCAGCTGAGAAACGGCTTGCATCACCAAAATGCGGCACAGCCTTGAGGCTCCCCTTCGGGTCGCCCGTGGAGTCCTGGCTACCCCGGCCAAGCGCGTGCCCGCGACCTAGCCCCATGCTGTGCCGCGTGTTGGTGATGCAAGCTGTTTTGATTGCCTCGCTCGCCAAGCTCGCTCGGCGCGGATCGCGCGTGGAACCCGCCGACTTCGTCGTCACTCGCAGACGATAAAGCGTGTCCGCTCGTTCCTCCTCAGCTCGGCGGCGCGCGATCCGAGATGTGACTCCCGACGCTCGCAGCTCGTGCCTTCCTCCCGCTTGCGGAGGCGCATGCGCGCTGAGCTTGTCGAAGCGCCGATTGTGCCCTTCGACAAGCTCAGGGCGCATACCCGTCCGCTCGTTCCGCTTTCGCTAGTCCTGCTCGGCGTAGCCGGGGAGGAACTCCTCGAGCACCTCGCCGAAGGCTGCCTTGGCATTGAGTTGCGACAGCACAGCGAGACCTCCTAGCCAGACCCGATGGATCAACAGATAGCTTGGCGGCAGGTTCAGCTTCATCGCCACGCCTCCGGACGCATGGGGGTCACGTACCCGGATGAACTGCTCCCGCATCCAGTCGCGATTGAACTGGAATTCCGGTACCGCTGCTGGCTCCACGAACGGGGCTAGGTAGTCGAGCAAATCCTCGGCGTCGATCTTGGAGGCAACGAAACCCTCCTGGCGCAGCCCTTCCGCTACCCGCTGAGCGTCACCTTGCTGCGCAATCCGCAAGATCCGGCCCATCGCGGCGGGTAGGCCGTCGGGCAATCGAGCGACTAGTCCGAAGTCGACGACACCGAGCCGGCCATCCTTCATGAGCTTGAAGTTTCCGGGATGGGGGTCGGCATGCAGCAGTCCAACCACACTCGGTCCCGCGAACAGAAATCGGACATACTGCAGCGCGACGGCATTGCGCTTCTTCTCCGTCAGGTTCGCGGCCGACGAGAGCTGCGCACCCTCCACCCACTCGCTCACCATGACCTTCGGCGTACTCGCCAGCACCGCTGGGACGTAGAACTCCTTGCTGCCGGCGAAGCCAACCGCTGCCTGCTGCTGAGAGCCGGCCTCGAGGGTGTAATCCAACTCCTCGCTAACCCGAGCGGTGAGCTCATCCACCAACGGAGTGACATCCATCCCGCCAGCTAGCGGTGCGATGACCTTGGAGAGCCGTCCAATCTGCCGCAGATCGGAACGAAGGGCTTCGTCGGCGCCGGGATATTGCACCTTGACCGCGACCGTACGCCCGTCGGCCCAGGTGGCCTTGTGGACCTGACCGATCGACGCTGCCGCAGCAGGCAACGGATCGAAATCGGTGAAAGAGTCCCGCCAGCGCGAGCCGAATTCGCGTGCCAGCACAGCGTGCACTCTCGAGGTGGGCATCGGCGGCGCGGCGTCTTGCAGGCGGGACAGGTGTACCCGGTACGGCGCCGCGACTTCTTCAGGCAGCACCGACTCGAACATGCTGAGCGCCTGGCCGAACTTCATGGCGCCGCCCTTGAGCTCACCCAGGACACGGAAGAGCTGCTCCGCTGCGCGTTGCTGAAGCTGGTCGCTCACCTCCTCAGCTGGTGCACCGCCCAAGCGCTTGCCCAGTCCCAGCGTCGCGCGCCCGGCAAAGCCGAGCGGCAGCGAGGCCAGCTTGGCCCCACGTCGGAAAGCGGAGCGAGCCAGTGAAGATCCGTCGCTGGCGCCAGGCACATGCCGTTCCGCGCCATTGGCTGGCTTCACCGGCTGATCACTCATGGGCCCTATTCTGTATGGCTCAGCCAACTGCAGCCGCAGTCGGGATGAGCCGCCCAGCGCCGCAGCCGGGTGACGAAAGCCGGCCAGCTCAGCTCCAACGTTGCGCCCGCCGACTCCGGCAGCTCTCCGTGAAGGAATGCGAGCGCTTGCGTCGTCGCGGTTGAGGCGGCCCACGCCAACAACGCGGGCGGCGAGGCGAGGCGGATACGGGATAGCTGCCTCAGTACAGCGGGCCAATGCGGATCCGCATCACTCCGCACCAGGTCGGCACAACGCAAGCACGAGGTCTGGCCTGCCAGTACCAGAGGCCCCACGCTCACGCCATTGCCCCAGCAACGCACAACCAAATGCGCATCATCGTTGCGCACCAGATGATCAGTGATCACTCGATCAAGTTCGGGCTGATCGCAAGCCACGATGGTGAGATCCAGTCGCACCCCTTCAGGCTTGGACCAGTGGCTCAGCGGAAAGATCATGGTCTCCATGTCCGACAGCGCCGAGCGAAGTGCCTCAGATCGTGAAGACAACACACCGGCTGCCGGGTAGAGCGCCAGATCGGTTGGCCCATCGTCGTAGACATAGAGCGTGCCTAGTCCGCTGGCGACGAGCAGACGAGCGAGTTGGTAGCCGACGGGCCCGGCACCGATCAGCCTGACGGTCAGGCAACGTGTCGAGCGGGTGTACAGCTCCGTCCCTCGTTCGACGAGCAGTCCTGCCGATGCGAGCGCGTCCAGCGCACCATGAACTTGCGCATTCGTCAGTCCGGCCGCTCGGGCCGCGTGCCGCACTGCAATGATCGGTCGCGATCCATCGAGAAGACCAAGCAGTGCGGCGAATCCCGCGCCACGAAAGACCAGGGCGGCATCCGGATCGACACCAACTTGGACTTCCTCGGGCGCCCGCGAAATCACCGGTGCGTACGGCGCCAGCTGCGGACGTTCGACCAGCCGACTGCGCTGAGATCGGAATGGTGCTGCGCTCACCGGCTCAGTTTGTGGTCAGCTGGGATGTCTGGACGCGCTATCCACAGCCGAAGTTCGGCGGTCGGCGCTAGCGGCGCACGCCGTAGCGGAGCAGTACGTTGTCGGAGCCCTCGAATCGGCGCGCCTCGAGCAGCGTCAGCTCGACCGGGACGTCCAAAACCGGCGTACCATCGCCGAGCGCAGCGGGGCTGATCATGAGGTGCAGCTCGTCGACCAAACCGTCTGTCAGTAGGCCGTTCCAGGTCGTTCGGCTCCCGAAGATCAAGATGTCACCGTCGCCGCGTTCCTTCTCCGTTGCTATCCAGCGTGCTATGTCTGCTCGTCTAATGACCGTGGTTACCGAATGCCAGGGGTTGTCGCTCGGTACTGCGTAACTGTCGCTCACAACCGTCTTCGGGAGGCCGTTGTAGATCCGACTGAGCTCTCGGTTGTCGCTGCTGAGAGCTCGGTTGCCGGGATCCTCGGGGGCCTCCGCGATGCCAGGCCAGTAAGAGCTGAACCCCTCGAACGAGGCTCGGCCAAGCACAACGACACTGGCCGCTCGGATCCGCTCCAAGTTGTACGCATCGAAAGCCTCGTCCATGTTCAACACCATGACGTTGCGTCCCGGGCCCTCGTAGTAGCCGTCGACCGAGATGATGTTGCTCACGATGACTTGGCGCATGCCGGACTCCTTTCGATCCTCCAGCCGACCTCAGCTTCGACACAGACGTGCATCAGGGACGGCCGGCGTGCGACCGTCCCTGATGGTTGCTCTGTGAGGTGCTAGACCCTGCCGAGGATGCGGTTAAGGTTCGTGCCACATACCGGGCACTTGGCCTTGGCCATCCGGGTGCCCTTGTCGTTGACGTGCACTTCGCCCGAGGCCTCGCGCTTCGCCTTGCATTTCACGCAATAGAACTCGCCGCTGTACGTCTCCGCCATACCAACTCCTTGTTTCGATGTTCGTCCGCACGCTGGTTACAGCTGCGGAACCTCGCGCGTTGTCGTCGACCGATGACCGGTGGAACCCGAAGGCGACCAGCCCCCGCGCCTACGTCATACCCGCGTGGACGCCCGTTACTCTACGCGTGCGGGCCGGTAGCGCAGGCAGACCTGCGAAAACAGCGTCGGAAACAAAAGACGAAACCTCCAGGGACATCGGGATCGCTAGCCTTCCCCTGCAAGCGTGCCGACCATCTGGAGGTTTCGTGCTCGGAACGCTATCCGCGCCTTTGGCCGCCGTCAAACGGTTCTGAGAAATTCACTTTCCACTGAATGTGGACAGTCCTGTGGAAACGATGTGCATCGCTTCTGGCTGCTTTGTGGACCGGAGTCACGATCGGATTGCGGCACGGCAGGACCTATGTGGAAACCTGTTGACCACTGGTCTCATCTACTTTGTCAGACTATATATTCCCACCCTCAAGTGCTGATTAAGGCTTCGTGGCTGCATCGACCTCGCTGGGATTTGAGGCGATTCTCACGTTTGAACATCCCACGCTGCGTGGGATGCTCGCGCTGTGCATGGCATGCATGCCACGTACAGCGCGAGCAATCTGGGTACAGCGCGGGCGGCAATGCGGGCCGCGTCGGCAGGTAGGTTGGCTCCTGCCAGCCAGGAAGGGACATCGTGAGTCAGCCACGATTGCCGCTATCGGAGTCGGGGACTGCGAAGCCGAAGCGCGGGGTACGAAGGCCAAAAACGCCACCAAAGATCAAGGCAACCGCAGAGCCAAGAACCGAATCCAGACCCCGAGTCGAGGTCCGACGCAGCAGCCGCCGCACTCGCACCGTGACGGCGTACCGGGAACGGGACACCATCGTCGTACTGATCCCACAGCGCATGTCCAAGGCCGACGAACAGACCTTCGTACGCGACATGGTTCAGAAGGTTCTCGACCGTGAGGCGCGGGCATCGGCGCCTCAAGGCGACGAAGCGCTCGCGTTTCGGGCCCATCAGCTGGCGGCGACCTACCTGGCACCGGCCGTCGATCAGCTGCCCCTACCGGCCGGAGTCTTCTGGGTGAGGAACCAGCAACAACGCTGGGGCTCCTGTACGCCCAGCACCGGTCTTATCAGACTGTCGCACCGCCTGCAGTCGATGCCCGCCTGGGTGGTCGACTATGTGCTGCTCCACGAACTTGCGCACCTCGTGGAACCAACTCACTCCAATCGATTCTGGCGACTGGTCGGAAGATATCCGGCAGCCGAGAAGGCAAAGGGATACCTGGAGGGGTACGTTGCCGCTCAAGGCCGGCAGGCCGAAGATTCCGATGTCGACTGAATCTGCGCCGTCGGCGGAGCGAAGAGTGTCCGCTCAACCAACAGCTCGTCGCCGCGCGGCACTCGTGTTGGCCCGTTACGACGCCACATCTGCCGCGCCGGAGGGCATTGCACCTGAGACGTTCGCCGCGGCATGCCTCCTCGACTCCTACGAGGTTGTTGCGGACCTGATTGGCGTCCGATCCGGAATAGCTGGGCCGGCCCAAGTAGCCGAGATGCTCTGGCCGGGCGCTTTGCACCTGCCGCCCGACATCACCGTCCCCGGTATTGCCCGCGAGCTGAGTGGCCTGGTCGACGAGGTGGTTGTGGTGCCCGGCGATGTTCCTGATCTTCCAGGGCTCGTGCTGGCGAAGTTGTTCAAGGTGTTGCATCGGACCGACATTGCTATCGCGCCGGAACAAGGGGGGAAGGGCTGCGTCGCGATCGGCGTCTCGCTGCCACTGGCTGAGTGGATTCCCGACGACGCGTTCAATCTGAATCAGAATCCGTATGCCCGCCTGAGTGTCCTCGCTCCCAGGAGGAGCAGATGCACACTCGCGCCGAGCTGGCATCGCCTGAGGACTCCGGCCGATGTGACGCGGCTCGATCCTGGTCTTGAGGGCTGGGAAGAGACGAGGGCGCTGCTCGGCAACTCAACTGCTCACGGCAGATGACGACCCTGACCGCACCGACCGGGCACTGGGACGGAGGCGAAACACTGGCCGACCGATTCCGGGCTCATGCTGGCAACTCGCAGCACCTCTACGGGTACGCCATGCGTGGCATGGCCGATGACTGGGAGGCCGGCGGCCCGACGCGGATGGTGTGCCGTGGTTACGAGGATGCGCCGCGCGGCTCGGTAATTCAGCTCCGGCTGCTGGCAGGCATTTTCCGACTAGTGCTGACCGATCGGGCACCCGAGCTCACGCCTTACTACCCATGCCTCGGCGGCACAGAACCTGCTGCACACGCTTGGCCGGTCATGCGCGCAGTGATGGCTGACCATCTCACCGAGCTCAATCAAGCCCTGACCGTGGCTCCGCAGACCAATGAAGTGGGGCGTGCGGCCGCCCTGCTTGCCGGATTATTTGATCTAGTGGCCGCGTCCGGCAAGCGCCGGATCCACCTGCTCGAGTTAGGGGCCAGCGCCGGACTCAATCTGCTACTCGACCACTACGCCTTCTCTGGCAGCGATTGGCGTTTCGGTCCCGCGAGTTCGCCAGTCCAGCTGACCGGAGCTATCCACGGACCGGTTCGGCCGGAGCTGTTCGACGTAGTCGCGCGTCGGGGCTGCGACCTTCATCCAGTGGATGCGGGCACGGCCGAGGGGCAGCTGCTGTTGACCTCGTTCGTCTGGCCCTTCGACCTTGATCGCCACGCTCGATTGGCAGCGGCCCTGGTCGTGGCGGCGACCGATCGAGTTGATGTTGATCAGGCATCGGCCAGCGAATGGCTGCCTACCGTTCTGGCGGTGGCCGATCCTGACATCCTTCCAGTCGTGTGGCATTCCATTACCCAGATGTATTGGCCGGCCGAGGAGCTCTCGGCCGTCGAGGCGGTGCTGAAAAGCTATGGTGCGAACCACCTGCTGGGCGAGGTGAGCATGGAGTTCGATCTGGACGCCCCGCATGATGCCAAGCCCGAACTGCGCACCCGACTTTGGAATTCCGATGCCGACAGTTCACCGCGGCAGCGCCTGCTTGGCACGGCACATGATCACGGCATACCAGTCCGGCTTGCAAGTACCTGATCGAAGGGCAAGCGTTGACACCGACCTCGCGCAGCACGGACTGGGTCGCCCGAGAGTTCGACTGGCGAGCCGCCACGTACGACGACAGTCGACATCACGTTTGGCAGGCCCAGCGGGCCGCCGAGCTCCTAGACCCGCAACCCGACCAGCTGATCCTCGACATCGCCACCGGCACTGGTCTGGCTGCGCGGGCCACTGCCCAGCTCGCAGGGCCAACGACCACAGTCGTCGGCGTTGACGTCTCCCCGCAGATGCTGGGAGTCGCCCGCGATCGGCAGCGTCCCATGACCTCCGAGAAGCGATCTTCGAGACCTACGCAGCAGCACATCAAACCGCAGACGACGCAGGCGAAGGCGACCAAATCTTGTTTAGCCGATGCCAACTGCCTGAGCACCGAAGTAGCGTGCCGGCAACCAACGCCTACCAGCCGAGCCGAACTCCGGCAGCACCCACCAGCGCCAGCACCGAGGCATCCACCTCCGGAAGTTGATCATGATCGAACCAGCGTACGTCCAGCGACTCTTGGCCGACGTCAGGGCTTGCCAGCCGATTCGCGAGCACGAGATATTGCACATCGAGGTGGTAACTGGGGCGTACCGGACCGCACGGTACTTCGTGCAGTGAGAGCAGCAGTGGACTTGGGTCGAGAACAAGATCAGGGAGCCCGCTTTCTTCAGTCGCCTCACGAAGCGCCGCGGCCTCCAAGCTCGAATCGGCCTGCTCGATGTGGCCGCCGGTTTGAAGCCACCGTCCGATACGCGCGTGCAGCGTCAGCAGGACCTTTCCATCGGCCGCGCTACAGATCAGTGAGCTTGCCGTCAGGTGAGCACCGAGGCAGGCCCGCGACCAGCCGTTGGCGCGCTTTCCAAGATGATCAAGAAAATACTGTCGCAATTGATCTTGTTCACGATCGGGTGCCGGCCAGATTTGTAACGTTCGGCGACAGCTCAGCTCCAAAGCTGCCGTTGGCAACTGCGTTACTCGGATTCTTGATCGCCTTCGCTGCCGTCACCCTTGAGCAGCTCCTCAAGTGCCGCGTCGAAGTCCGTGGTTTCTGCACTTTCCGTACGCGTCTCACCCGCGACATAACCCAGCGGATCATCAAGATCAGCCGTGGTGGGCATCAGGTCGGGATGCGACCAAACCGCATCTCGGCCCTCCATTCCTCGAGCGTCACGCAGCGCCGCCCACAAATTGGCAGCATCGCGCATCCGCCGGGGCCGCAACTCCAGCCCCACCAGCGTGGCGAAGGTTTGCTCGGCCGGACCTCCGGTGGCTCGAGCCCGGCGTACCGCCTCGGCCAAGGCGGGTGCTGAGGGCATCCGTTCCACCGTCGCCTGAGTGACCACGTCGTCCACCCAACCTTCGACAAGAGCCAGCATCGCCTCCAAGCGCCCCAACGTAGCCAGCTGCTCCGGGGTCTTCTGTGGCTCGAACAGCCCTCCCTCCAGCGAGGAGCTCAGTTCCTCCAAGTTGTTGGGATCGAGCTGGGTAACCGCCTGTTCCAATGCGGAGGTGTCGATGGTGATGCCGCTGGCGTACTGCTCAACCAAGGTCAGCATCTGTGCCCGCAGCCAGCCAGCGGAGGCGAAGAGTCGCTGACGGGCGCACTCCCGTAACGCGAGATAGAGCGTCACATCAGAGCTGGACTGCTCGAGGCCGTCGCCGAATGCCTTGACATTGGTCGGCAGCAGCGCCACGCGTCCGGGTTCGCTCAGCGGCAGGCCGATGTCGGTTGCGCCAACTACCTCTGTCGCCAGCTGACCTAAGCCCTGGCCCAACTGGATACCGAACATGCTCGCTCCAGAGGTGCGCAGCATCGGCCGAAGCATCTGTTCCATGCCAGCCATGCCCGGCAGACCAGTAGCCTCCTCAGTGCCGCCGAAGTTCAGTGCGCCTTCCATGGCATCGGCGATGTGTATCGCAACCGGTTCCACCAGTCGCCGCCACACCGGCATCGTCTGCTCGATCCACTCGGCCCGGCTCCATGCGGCGACATTGGTACTCACCCGGGGGAAGGCCGTCGCCTGATAGAGCCAGACCTCGGCGAGTTCGACCGCTTCAGTGACGGCACGTTGCTGGCCAGCGTCGGGGCTGGGATCTGGGCCCAGCGAGGCCACGGTTTTGCGCGCCGTGTCCTTGGTCACCTCCCAGTTCACACCGGAACCAGAATCTGGTGTGCCGCCGCCGAACATCGAACCAGCCCCTCCGAGCATCGCGAAGGCGTTCTGCAATTGCGCGGCGAGTGCGTTCATGTCGCCACCTGCCAACGACGAAAGAAACGCCTCGAACGGGTTGCTCGGCTCTTCTCCGCTCTTTCCGGAGGAGCTTTCAGGGCCCTTCCCGGACCGTCCTGAACCACCTAAGCGATAGGGCTCGGGCTTGTCGCCAGTTGGCGTGTTGTCGTCCTCGGGTTGATCGGCCGGATCTGACGTTCGATCCTCGGCCATGTTGACTCCTGACAGGTTGCCTGATGGTGATTCATCCAACCGTACGCGAGCGCCTGCGTCGGGAGCCGGAAGCGCTCCGCTGATCGCTGACAGCGCAACGCTGATTACTCGCGCCGTGTTGATTGCTGCGCTCGCCAAGGCTCGCTCAGCGCGGATCGCGCTTGGTCGCCACCTACTTCGTCGTCGCTCCGGGACAAAGAGCATGTCCCCTCACTCCGTTTACATTGCTCGCTCCGCTTGCTGAAGCTGGCGCTCGGTAGCCGCTGCCTTCCTCACTCGCTGCGCTCGCTCGTCCAGGACAGCGCCGCGCCAGCCTGGCTCAGCACGGCGGCGCGCGATCCGAGACGTAGGTATCGAGTACTAAGGTCTAGGCGTGCCATCAGATGCCGCTCGTGCGAGGGTGCTCCTCGCCAGCATCGGCGAGTCTCCGATCGACGTCGGCCGGGCGGTCACGCTCGTGTCGGGACCCTCCATTGGTGGCATTGCCTTGTTCATCGGGATCGTGCGTAACCACGACCATGGTGCCGATGTCACTTCCCTCGATTACACCCAGCACCCCAGTGCCTCAGACGTGCTGGAACGGTGTGCCGCCGAGACTGCCGAGCTGCACAATGTCGAGGCCATCGCTGTCGAGCATCGCATTGGACACCTCGAGGTCGGCGACGTTGCCGTGGTGGTGGCCGTCGGTGCCGTTCATCGCGAGGCCGCGCTGGCCGGGTGCGCACATCTGATCAACACCCTCAAGGTTGAGGTGCCGATCTGGAAGGAACAGCACTTCGCATCCGGCGAGGCTGAGTGGGTGGGTCTATCCGAGAACGTCGATATGCGGGCTGAGCCTGTCGAAGCCCAGGAGTCCGCCCTTCGACAAGCTCAGGGCGCAGTCAGGTAGGCCGTGACCCGTCAAACCTGGACCGCTTTCGTCTCGGCACTCGCGTTCATCTGCCTCGCTGTGCTTCTTGTTGTCGTCCCGGTGCCCTTCGTCAGCTGGAGTCCTGGAGGTACCCGGGACACGCTCGGCAATGTGGGTAACGAGCCAATGATCAAGGTGCAAGGCATCGATACCTATGCCACGACGGGCCGGCTCGACATGACGATTGTCGCGATCACTCCTGCTGATGCCCGGCTCAGCCTGCCGCAGGCGCTGCTGGCGTACTGGCTGCCACACCGCGACGCTCTGCCCCGGGATGCCGTCTATGCCCCAGGCAAGTCGGCCGAGGAAGTGGAGAACGAAGACGCCGACATGATGGAGACCGCGCAAGACGACGCGGTAGTGGCCGCTTTACGCGCGGATGGGCGGCCAGTCACGGAGATGCCGGCCATCTTCTCCGTCACGGTCGGAGGCCCAGCCCACAAGCTGTTGCTTCCAGGCGATCTGGTGGTCTCCGTCGACGGTCAGGCCACACCCGACGACGAGGCGGTGGCTGACGCGATTCGCGCTCACCGAGTTGGTGAAAAGGTGAGGTTCGTGGTCGTCCGGAACAAGGTCAACACCGATGTGACGGTGACGACTGTGGAGTCGAACGTGCAGTCCGATGTTCCGGTCGTCGGCATCACCCTGGCTACCGGTTATCGCTATGACCCAAAGATTTCTTTCGACCTTGGCCAACAGATCGGCGGGCCCAGCGCCGGGCTGGTGTTCGCGCTGGCGATCTACGACAAGATCACCGACGGACCCCTGCTCGCCGGCCGCCACCTTGCTGGCACTGGAAAGATCACGCCGGCCGGTGATGTTCAGGCCATCGGCGGCATTCAGGAAAAGATCGCAGCGGCCCAAAAGTCCGGTGCCACTGCCTTCTTCGTCCCAGCCGCCAACTGCCGCGATCTGGACGGTGTGAACACCACGATGTCGCTGATCAAGGTCGCCACCCTGGAGGACGCCATCAAGGCTGTGCAAACGCTCAACCACTCAGGTGACACCAAAGCGCTGCCGCACTGCTAAATGAGCCAAGAGATGTGGAATCGAGAACCCGCTATGGCGCAGGCGCATACGCTGACAAAAGTGACGTTTGCATGCGGGCCGAGCGCGTCGAACCCTGCTCTTCGACAAGGTCAGGGCATATCACCTACCTGGCGGAACCGCCCGGGCCGGCTGGGTCGTTGCCGTGACAACGAGTACGCCGTAGCAGCGGTTGAGGAGAGATGAGAGTTTGAGCAGTCTGCGGGTCGGCCGGCGACGAAGCGCCATTCTGCCGACATTGGTCATCGTCGCGGTCTTGATCGTGGCCTTCGCGATATTCACCAGCGTGTGGACAGACCGTCTCTGGTACCGCTCGTTCGGTTACGCATCGGTATTCAGCACCATGCTGCTCACCAGGATCGGCCTGTTCGTTGCCTTTGGGCTGATCATGGCGACCTGTGTCGTTGCGAACGCAGCGATTGCCTACCGACTGCGGCCGCGGCTCGGAGCCCAGCTGCCGAGCAGTCCGTTGCTGGAGCGCTACCGCGAACTGCTGGAATCCAGATTTGTATGGGTGCTGGTCGCGGTGGGTGTCGTAGTAGGCCTGTTCGCCGGTGGTGCCGCAAGTGGCCGGGCGCTGGAATACCTGGCCTGGCGTAACGCACAACCGTTCAATGTCACAGACCCGCGGTTTGGGCTCGACGTCGGCTTCTTCGTCTTCTCCTATCCGTGGTGGCGGTTCGTCTTCTCGTTTGCGTTCGCAGCACTGGTCTTCAGCGCGATTGTGGCGGCCATCGTGCACTACACGATGGGGGGCCTGCGCTTCAGCGGACCTCGACGCGGCGGCAGCCGAGCTGCCCAAGCACATTTGTCGATCTTGGTCGGCCTCGCCGTCCTGGTTAAGGGTGTGAGCTACTGGTTCGACCAGTACGCACTGGCAATTGACCGCTCCAACCGGCTGTTCACCGGCATCTCGTACACTGCGGACAAGGCAACCGTTAATGCCAAGATGATCTTGGCCATTATTGCGGCGATCTGTGCACTGCTGTTTTTCGCCAACGCCCTCTTACGTCGCTGGATGGTTCCGACCATCGGGCTGATCTTGCTACTGCTCTCGGCCATTGTGTTGGGTCTGGTCTATCCCGGCGCCGTCCAGTACTTCAGCGTCCGACCCGATGAGCCGGACAAGGAACGCAACTACATCAAAGCGAACATCGAAGCCACCCGAGCCGCGTACGGAGTGGACAAAGTAGAGGTCACCGACTACTCGGCCAAGACCACGGCAACGGCCGGCCAACTACGGACCGATGCTGAGGCGTTACCCGGAATCCGCCTCATCGATCCGAATGTGGTGAGCCCGGCGTACGAGCAGCTGCAGCAGGTCCGCGGCTACTACGCGTTTCCCAAGAACCTCGATGTAGATCGCTACACCATCAGTGGCAAGGAAACTGACGCCGTGGTGGCCGTACGCGAAATGGACCTGGGCGGCGTCGAGGACAACTGGAACAACCGCAAGACCGTCTACACCCACGGTTACGGCCTCGTTGCCGCTTACGGCAACCGGCGCCAGCCCGGTGGTGAACCGGAGTGGATCGCCAAGGACATCCCGCCCACCGGCTTGATCGAGGAGCACGAGCCGCGCATCTACTTCGGCGAGTTGCAGGGCCAGCGGCCCGATCAGTACTCCATCGTCGGCGCAACGGCTGGCACGCCGCCCATCGAGCTCGATACGCCTGGTGGCGGCGAAGGTGGCAACCCGAAGACCTACACCTACACCGGCAAGGGCGGAGTCGACATTGGCAGCATGTGGCTGCGGTTGCTGTACGCCGCCAAGTTCGCCGACGTCAACATCTTGCTCTCAGACCGCGTGAACTCCGCATCCAAAATCATCTACGACCGCACGCCGCGACAGCTCGTGCAGGGCGCCGCACCGTGGCTCAAGGTTGATGGCGATACCTATCCGGCCGTCGTCGAAGGCAGGATCGTCTGGATCGTGGATGGCTACACGACCTCGAACTCCTATCCGAACAGCGAGCGCGTGAACCTCAATGAGGTCACCTCAGACGCTCAAACCAACTCCGGTGGGACGATCGTGGCTCAGCCACAGGACGACATCAACTACATGCGTAACTCGGTCAAGGCCGTCGTCGATGCCTATGACGGCAGTGTCAAGCTCTACGCGTGGGACGACACTGATCCGGTACTGAAGGCCTGGTCGCAGGCTTTCCCCAACATCGTGCAGCCGAAGTCGGCGATCTCCAAGGACCTGCTTGATCATCTGCGCTACCCGCAGGACTTTTTCAAGGTGCAGCGCCAGATCCTGGCCCGGTATCACATGACCAACCCGGACAACTGGTATCAGCGATCCAGCCTGTGGGACGTCCCCAATGATCCGGTGTCAGGCGCATCGGCCCAGACCAAGGAGCCGCCGTTCTATCTGTCGGTGAAATGGCCCGGCGATGATGGCGCGATCTTCTCGCTGACCAGCTCCTATGTGCCGTTCAAGCGCTCGAACCTAGCGGCCTACATGGCGGTCAACGCCGATGCGAGCAGCCCTGAATACGGGCGAATGCGGATTCTCCAGATGTCCGATACGTCCCAGATTGATGGACCCGGACAGTCCTTCAATGCCATGACTACCAACGAGACCGTGGCCGATCGGCTACGGCCGTTCCTGAACCAGGGCGCGGCCAGTGCGACCTTCGGCAATTTGCTCACCTTGCCGGTGGGCGGCGGGCTGCTGTATGTGACGCCGGTCTATACCCAGCGGCAGGGCAGCACGGGCTCATATCCTGCGCTGCGTTTCGTGGTGGTCCGATTCGGGCAGTCGGTCGGCATCGGAGACACTCTGCAACAGGCGCTTGATCAGGTCTTCCAGGGCAGCTCCGGCGGGACCACCAATGAAGGCAGTGCTGATGGGAACACACCGGCGAGCAATAGCAAGCCCGACAATCCGGCGGCGACCAAAGCGCTAGGCGAGGCTGATGCCGCCTTCACGGCCGCCGAGAAGGCGTTGACCAATGGAGACCTGGCGACGTATCAAAGGAAGATTGAGGAGGCTCAAGCCGCGGTGCAGCGGGCGACACGCGCGCTCGGCCGCTGAGTCGCCACCGGCTAGCACGTCAGCGGATCGTCCGGGACAACCATCCGCCCTCGCAAGCTCGGGCTCCCGCCAGGCCCGTCCAAGCCCCGGCCGAGTCCGCTGCTCGTCCCAGCCTGCGCCAGCGCCGGGCGCGCTTTCGCCTGACTTTCCCGGCTACAAGACTTCGAGGTCGGTGAAGCCGGACGCGCGGAGTGGGTCGGCGAGGCGCTCGGCGTCGCCGACGACGACGAGGGTCAAGTCGTCTGGGTGAACCACTGATTGGTACGCCTCGGTGGCTGCTTCCGGCGTCACCGAACGCAGCAAGGCCAGGCTGCGATCCACGTAATCCTCAGGCAGCCCGGCGAGCACCTGGGTTGCAGCTTGATCAGCGACGCCATCGGCGGTCGCGTAACGCAGCGGGGAAACACCGGTGAAGAAGGCGACTGCGTCGTTGACCTCCTGAGCGGTGAACGGTGCAGCATCAACGTTGATCAACTCCCGCGTGGTGGCCAGAGCATCGACCAGAACCTCGGTACGGAACGACCCTTGTACGGCAAACGAGCCGCCAGTCCGTAGCGGCCCGAAGTTCATCCGTACGCCGTAGGTGTAACCCTTGTCCTCCCGCAGCACAGCGTTGAGCCTAGAAAGGAAGGCGCCGCCCATGGCGTAGGAGGCAACACTGATCGCAGACCACCGCGGATCGAGCCGGTCGATTCCGAAACTGCCGAATCGTACATCGGCTTGCACCGCGCCGGGACGGTCGATCAGCAGCGTACGCCGCCGGCCCGAGGTGGGTTCTTGGATGCTCACCTGTTGCTGATCATCATTCCGCCAGGAGCCGAGGCAGCGCTCCGCAGCAGCGATCGGGTCGTCGGAGAAGTCGCCCGCGACCACCAGCGTCGCCCCCGCTGGTCCGAAATGATCAGAATGAAACGCGGCAACGGCATCGGGCGTCACCTTGCCGACCGTCTCCGGCTCGCCGCCGCTCATCCGAGCCGCCCTAGTTCCCTCCTCGAATACGGCTGCTCGGAAGGCGATGCTCGCGGTCTGTGCGGAGTTCGCCTGTGCCTGCTCGATCTCGGCCAAGCGGAGCTGTACGTGGCGGTTCACATCGCGATCGGCGAGGGATGGCTCGATCACCGCCTCGGCGAACAGATCGAGAGCGCGATCCAGGTGCGACGCCGGAACGTCGAGAACGACCTGGACCCCCGACAGCGAAAGATCAACTCCGAAGCCAGCGCCCTCGGTCTCCAGCAACTCGGCGAACTCTTCCCCGTTATGTCGCCGCGTGCCCTCATCCAGGGTCCGTGCGCAGATAGTCGCAACACCCTCGATGTCGCGACGTTCAGCGTTGAGCGGGACATCGAGCACCAGGTGAGCCGAAATGACGTGCTGGCCAGGAAGATCGAAGATCATCATTTCGATGCCATTGCTCAGCCGAGCACGTCGTGGCGCTGGAAATGCCCAGACGACTGCAGGGGCGATCGCCGGGCGCGGCAAGAACTCCCTCATCATGCCTCCTGCCGATAGATCAATGTGGCTCGCTGATCCGGCCGGACCCAATCCTGCAGAGCACGGCGCACCTCGTCGGAGCCAATGGCGGTGATCTCGGCAATCCGAGAATTGATCAAGTTCGGATCCCCGTGCAGCGTCGCGTATTCACCGAGCGCATCTGCTCGTGAGTCGACGCGAGCCAACTCGTGGAGCCAGTGCCGCTCGAACTGGGCCTTGGCCCGACGTAGCTCATCCTCGTTTGGCCCCTCGCTGAGCAGTTGGTCAATCAGCTCGGCCATCTCCTGCTCCAGCTGCTCGGGGCTGATGCCGTCGCGGGATCGTGCATAGCTCAGACCGAAGGAATTGCCACCGATCAGGCCCATTGCCGAGGCGCCGCTGCCCTCGGCGTGCTCGCTAGTCCGGACGAGATTCTTGTGCAGTCGTGAGGTTTGTCCGTGCCCGAGCACGGTCAGGCCAAGATCGAGCGCGTCGAAGTCTGAGCCGCCCCGAGCCGGTAGCCGCCATGAGAAGTAAACGGCCTCGGCCGGTACCTGGCCGGATGTTTCGACGCGAGGCATTCCGGACAATGGCGGCAGCGATCCGTTGCCGGGTTTCGGCGGCTTGGTGCCGGACACCAATGGCCCGAAGTAGATCTCGGCGCGCTCAAAAGCATCCTCGGGTTCGACGTCGCCGACGATGGAGAGCACAGCGTTGTTCGGCAGATAATGGCGCTGGAAAAAGCTGTGTACGTCCTCCAACGTTGCTGCGTCCAGATCCTCCATCGAGCCGATGGTGGTGTGCCCGTACGGATGGTCGGGCGGGAACGTCAAGGTGTTGAGCAGCTCCATCACGTCGCCATACGGCACATTGTCATAGCGCTGCCGCTTCTCTTCCTTCACGACCTCGCGCTGATTGTCCAGATTCTCTTGAGTCAGGGCGTCGAGCAGCGTGGCCATGCGGTCCGCCTCCAACCACAGGGCCAGGTCAAGGCCGCCGGTCGGCAAGGTTTCGAAGTAGTTGGTCCGATCGAACCAGGTGGTGGCATTGACCACAGCACCTGCCGCCTGCAGCAGGGCAATGTGCTGGCCGGATGCTACGTGCGCGGATCCCTGAAACATCACGTGTTCAAAGAGATGGGCGAATCCGGTGCGGCCCTCCTCCTCGTCTCGAGAGCCCACGTCGTACCAGATGTTGACCGCGACCGACGGCGCAAGATGGTCCGGGCTGGAGATTACGCGTAGCCCGTTATCCAACGTCTGCTGCACGATCGGGTAGCCAAGACCATTGAGTGCACCCAAAGTCATGTCCCACATCACAGCACATAGCCCGAAATTCATTCGGTGCTGGGGCGCGCGGGCTGAGGCTAGTTGATCACTCCAGCGATCCGCGCCGGCTTGGCGTACGCCTGAGCCAGGCTTGCGATCGTCTCGTGAGCATTGAGTCCGCTGGGATTGGGCACCACCCAGACTCGGGCGCCGGTCGGCAGCGCATTCTGCTCGCCCTCCTTGGCCTTCGGAGCCGCAAAGGCCTGCCGGTACGCGGTGATACCGGCGATCGCGACAACCGCGGGATGGTGCTGGGCGACGAAGTCCTCCAGCCGCGTACGCCCCGCCCTCAGTTCCGCAGGTGCCAGCTCGCCCGCCCTGGCCGTGGCGCGGTTCACAAGGTTGGTGATGCCAATGCCACGCTTGATCAAATACGCCCTGTCCTGGTCCGTCATCGGTTCGCCTCGATCAAGATCACGATCAACGATGCCGGCCAGCCGCAACGCGGGGTAGAAGCGGTTGCCTGGATGCGCGAAGTGAGTTTGGGTGGCCGCGGTCCACAGACCAGGGTTGATACCGACGAAGAGCAGCTTCAGTCCCGGTCCGACAAGATCAGGAACTGAGGTATCTCGGAAGGTCTGCAACTCCGCCTGGGTAAAGCCCACGGAGGTCACCGTAGTAGCAACCAATTGCGGCATCGGCCGCCGGTATACGGCGCCGGGTGGGAGCGTTTCTCCGCACAAGGCCGCAAAAGTTGGTCAGATGCGCCGGTTGAGGCCTTTTTGTGGCTCTGTGCGGAAGAACGCGTCGTCAAGGGCTGCCATGGAGCTGATGAGGCGCTGCCAAGGAACTGTCGAGGCGCTCATCAGGCGCGTTCACGGCACCGCAGACCACGTTTCTCCGCACATGGCCGCGAAACTTGCGAGTTTCTCGGAAATCAAGGCTTGGATGCGACCGTGTGCGGGGAAACGAAGGCCGTCTCGCGGTTAGCCTTTCCCCGTGACTGACAGCGCGGGCCCTCGTGTTGGTGCTCGGCTCGACCGCCGACTACGAATTCGCAAGGTCGCAGTAACTCTGTTCAGGGTGGTCGTAATCAACGCTGTGCTACTCACCATCTACTACCTGCTGCCGCTCGATCGGACCTCCGCTATTAGAGCGGTCGTGCTGTTGAGTGTCGGGCTGCTGGCATTGGCTGGCTTGGTCGCGCTTCAGGTGCGCATCATCATTCGGGCGGAAAACCCCGTACTCAAGGCCGTCGGAGCCCTTGCCACCAGCGCGCCACTGTTTCTGCTGCTCTTCGCCGGAACCTATTACGTCCTCGGCAACCTTTCAGCAGGCAATTTCAGCCAACCCATGACGCGTACCGATGCGCTCTATTTCACCGTTACCATCTTCGCCACGGTGGGGTTTGGTGACATCACCGCCGTAAGCGAACCAGCTCGAGCAATCGTGACGGGCCAAATGGTCGCGGGCATTGTGATCGTCGGTCTCGGAGCGCGGATTATCGTCGACGCGGTCAAGTACGGTCGTGAGCAGATCCCAGCGCCGTCGCGCGACGTGGGGCTCCCATCAGCGGACAACGCCACGAACAACGGCCCGGCAGCGAACAGCCGAGAGGCGGACACCGCCGCGGAGTGAGCGACCCAGAGGTACCGCAAGCTAGGCGATTGCGGGTGGCTGAGCGTGAGCAGCGGGTTGTGACTCTGGCGTTTTCGGGCCCGGGTCAGGCAGCAGATTGATGATGATGAAGGCGGTCACCACCGCGACGACTGCCTGTGGTGTGACAGTCGCAGCATCCGGACCCAGAAGTAATACGGCCAGCAGCGTCGCGGTCAATGGCAATCGAAGCATCGCCGCACACATCGCCCCGATGCCACTCGCGATTGCCGCTGCCAGACTCGCGCCGGGCAACGCACTCATCGCAATACCGATAGCCGCGCCGATGAACATTGACGGAAAGACGGGTCCGCCGCGGAACGCGCTCAGCGACAGTGCGTAGGCCAACGCCTTGCACACGATGATCAAAATCAGCAATCCAATCGAGTACTCGGCGGCGTGCCCGATCAGATCGGGCATCGCGTTCTGGCCGGAGAACAGCACATCCTTGAAGCTGCGCCCGGAGATGAGCTGGTACGCCATGGCGATCAGGCCGATGACGAGCCCCAACGCAGCGGTAACAAGCACCCGGTTCAGGTGCACGACCGGCCGTAGCCGCAGGGCAACCGAACGGATCAGCCAGCCGAAGCCAGCGCCAAGAGCGCCGATGACGAGCGCCCAGGCCAGAGAGGGCAGTGTTGGTTCGGTTTGTGGGGGCACTGACTGCAAAGCGAGCGAAAAGGTTCCGAGACCGGTCCAGCTGCCCAGTCCGACAAAGACCAGCGCTCCGATTCCGGAGGCGAGTAGGCCCGGCAAGACGATCAGGCTGAGCGTGATACCGCCGATCCCAGCGGTTTCCATGATCAGAAACGCGCCGAGTACCGGGGAGCCGAACAAGGTGCTGATCGCCGCAAAGCTGCCCGCGGCGGTCATCATCGTGATCGCCGTGGGTGATGGGTCTTTCCTCGTACTGCGTACGGTCAATGCGGCCAGGCCGCCCGCGATCGCGATCAGTGGCGCCTCTGGGCCGAGCACTGCGCCGAGGCCAAGGGTGGCAAGCGCGGCGAGAACGACTCCGCCGAGTTCTCGTCCACTGAACGGACCGCCGCCGGTTTGGAATCCAAATGCAGGTGAATGCCCACCATTGCCTGGCAAGTACCGAACAGCGAGCGCAGTCAACACGCCGCTCAGCACCAACCACGGAATGGGCCACCATGCTGGAGCCGATCCGAAGAGCTGATTCGGCAGATCGGTGAACACTGCGCGCTGGATCCACATCACAAGTGCGAGGAAACCGTACGCGATAGCCGAAAGGGGCACCCCGAGAAGCGCGGCGAGCACCAGCAAGCGGATGTACTGCGTGGATCGGATTATTGCTAGCGGGTCAAACGGGGGCGGTCCGCCGCCTGCTGGTGGCGTGGGCGGGGGCGCCTGAGCGGATTCGGCAGTTTTAGGACTCTTCGAGTCGGCCATGAGTTTCAGTCTCTCCTCAGATACCGGTTTGCGCGGTCAGTTTCCCGGACTTCACTGCCGCCGTGAAGGTCTCGTAATCGCGCTCGTTCTGATCGGCGTAGATCACCGAGAAATCCGCGATCGCTTTGCCGAATGTGTCGGCTTTGCCCAGGTAGGAGGCGATGGCAATGCGATCACCCCAACGGGCATGGGCACGAGCCAGGGTCGCGGCGCATAGCCGGGCGTAGAGCGTGGCGCCGCGCACCTGGAGGTTGTCGACGTTCGCGCCGCCCTTCCAGTCATGGAACTGCCGTACGTAGTAGTCGCGGGTGACTCCATCGAGTCCTTTGATCCGTTGCCAGCCGAGGAAGATGTCCGCCGCGCCCTGCATGAGTCGTTGCCCCACTACGACGCGTTCGCCGTGGTGCCGGTAGCTGCTGCTGCCGAGGAAGCGTTCCAGCACGGATGCGTTGGCCTCTTTCACCTGCAGAAACAGCGGATCCTTGGCGTCGCGGCCCATTAAGAGCAGTAGATAGCACCGCGTACCGACGCTGCCCACTCCAACCACTTTGCGCGCTGCATGGACATAGCGAAACTCCTCCAGTGGGTGCCCCCGGCGACCGACAGTGCGCCGGTACGAGCTGAGCAGTTTCTTGATCAACGGTGTCGCGTCTTCCCACTCCGTTCCGGGTACCACGAGATCTTCAATAGGCACGATCAGGGGTGGATCCGCCTTGATCCGAAGCTCGCCATTGACCTCACCCGCTCGCTTAGCGAACACCCGGATGCTGTCGCGGGTCTGAGCTTGCGCCACCCGCTGCTTTGCGGTCTGCAACTCCTGGTTGGTCAGCCGCTTTTGCTTCCTCTCTTGGTGGGCCAATTTCAGCAGCATTGCTGCGTCGAGCTGGTCATACCAGGCACTGAGAGTTCCCAGCGTGGCCGCATGGCTCATTCGGTCGCGATATTCGGCCATTGCGGCCAGCACCACGGCCCGCCGATTAGCGGGAGAGAAGCCCCGGTCGCGACCCAGAATCTCCAGGCTTGCCGCGAGCCGCTTGACGTCCCACTCCCATGGACCAGGCAGGGTCTCGTCGAAGTCGTTGATGTCGAAGAGCATGCGACGCTCCGGCGTCCCGAAGAGGCCGAAGTTCGACAGGTGCGCATCACCGCACACCTGTACGGTGATCCCTGACACCGGTGTTTCCGCCAGATCCGCCGCCATGATCACGGCAGCACCGCGGAAGAAGGTGAACGGGGAGACCAGCATCCGTCCATAGCGAATCGGGATCAGCTCTGCCACCCGATCTGCCGACTGCTCCGCGAGCAGCGCGACCGGATCTGGGCGGTCAGCGGCTGGTGCCCAATGAGCATGAGTGGACCGCGGCGTCTGATTGCGAGCGTCTTTACCCCTGGCGATACGCTCTTCGGCCGTCAAACGTGCGCGGCGCCACGCCGACCCGAAATGCGCGTCGAGCGACTGAACCTGTCCAATCGGTCGAGACGCACTGGAGCGTGTGCTCGCCGCCATGCCTGCCCCCAGTCGCGCTGATGTTGGTCACAGTTTCCACCAAGAGCGAGCCCAGCGCGAAGACCCGCTACGGGCGCGCCATCGGATTGCATTCACGCATGAACGTCGGGTCGGCCCAGCGGTTCCAATAGGGCGTACCCAACGGTCGCAGCGTGTCCGACGTCGGGTCGTCCTTCTTGTTCACCTCCACGAGAACCCACGCTCCCTTAGGTACTTCGTCGAAGTAGTACCTGAGCAGATCGGCGTCGGGAACCGGCGGTGCGCCGAAGTATCCCCACTTGTTGTTGAGGTTGCGAAGCATGCCTTCGAAAGTCGCCTTGTCATTGGGATTGAGCGCGTCATATTGTGCGCGCTGTTTGTACGTCGACTCGGCCTTCGCCTCAGTTGCCTGGAAGAGGATGGATTGCGTGGTGGCGATCGGCTTGCATCCGGGCCCCAGACCACCGGCACTCAATCCTTTTCCGCCGCGGGAGAGGGTGTCGACGACTAGCTGGTTGAACGCCTGGCTGACCTGGCATGCCACAAGGACCACCCGCTGCGGACCATATTGGTCGCGCCAGTCGGTGAAGGCCTTGTCGCTGAACAACTGCTTGATTGCCGCAGTGTCGTAAAAGACAGCATTGAGCGTCCAATCTGGTGGCGCCTGCGCCGCCAACCGATCACCGCTCCCATGAATCGACAACATGAGCGACCACTGCCCGGTGTCCTTGCGGTTCAGAAGCGCAGCCTTGAGCGCACTCAGATCGGCAACGAGCGGACCACCCACACCAATGGAGGGGTCCCGCACAACGTAGGGAACGACCGTGCCGGTCGGCGTCGGCGGCGGGGCGACCACCGGCGGTGCGGCGGAACCGGAACCTGGAGCCGCAGGCGTCTTGTCGTCCCGTTGCACTTCGATATCGGGAGCTGTTCGGTCCTCGACACAGTCGCAACCTGGCTCGCCACATCGTTGGACAGGTATGGGTGATATCGACACGATGGGTTGCCGGCTGAGCAGTGCTGTAATCCCGCGATTGCCCACCGCTCGCTGCAGCCTGGTCACGTCCGCCGCGGCGAGATGCGCTGCCGTTCCACGGGTGAGGAGCGAAGGCACGGGCGCGCCGCCACTGTGGCGTTTGTCGGGGCGCAGTGATTGCTTGCTGAGGTCGACCTCGCGGCGTTCGAACATTGACCATCCTTGTGAGTTCGGATGTGCGATCACCATGCCACGTGGCCCAGCGGCGACCAATCGTGATGCGCACAGGCCGGGGGCAATGATCGTTGCCCGATCGGGCAACGGCTACGAACGGCCGCATCGAGATCATTTTCTGGAGAAAATCTTTGCGTCATGTCAACCGAAGAGGCCGCTGCGGCGAGTAACTCATTGATGGAGAGCCAAGCAGCAGCGGCAGCCGCCGTCGAACCTGCAGTCGAGGTCGGCGACGAGTCGTTGTCCTTTGCGGACTTCTATCGGCGGGAGCACCGACATGTGCTCGGCCTGGCATTTGTCCTGACGGGCAACCGGTCAGTGGCCGAGGACACTGCGCAAGATGCGTTCACGGCTGCATTTCGGCGTTGGTCCTCAATCGTCGCCTACGACTCGCCGGGCGCTTGGGTGCGTCGAGTCACGTGTCTTCGAGCAGCGTCGGTGGTACGACGCCGCGTACGCGAGGCTAAGGCGCTGATGCGCCTTGCTGGGCGTTCCCAGACCTCCATCGAACTGGAGGAAGGCGATGAAGCGTTTTGGGAAGCCGTACGTCGTCTGCCACCTCGTCAAGCACAAGTGGTCGCCCTCTATTACCTCGAGGACTACAGCGTGAGGGAGATCGCCGAGGTTCTTGACTGCAGCGAAGGCACTGTCAAAACCCACTTGAGCCGTGCGCGCGATGCTGTCGCGCGTCATTTGCAGCTAGAGGACGCAGAGTGAGCGACTTCGAATCCCGAGCTCGCAAGGCAGCCGATGCAGTTCGGCGCCAGATTGGCGAGACGACGTTCGATCCAGAGAAAGGCATCCGGCGCGCACAGCGATCGCCCGGCCGGGTAGCTATTCCGAGCGCGGTTGCGGCGGCGGCCGTCCTGATCGCTGGGGTCGCGATCACCTTGCCTCGCGGCAACGGGGACGGAGCAGCCTCAACTGGGCAGGGTGCGGCGTATGCCATGGCCGGGGCGTTGCAGCCCTTCGGTAGCTGCGACAACGTTCTGAAGTACTTCAAGGACCAGGCTCCCGAGTATTTGATCCAACGCGCCGGCGGCATCGTGGCCAGCAGAACCACCGATGCCGCTCCACCGGGAGCCGAACGTGCGGCACCCAAGGCGGGTCGTGCGGCTGATTCGTCTGGCACAACCACTGAGTCGGGTAGCGCGCCGCCCGAGCACTCGACAACGAACGTCCAAGAGGCAGGCGTAGACGAGCCGGACATCGTGAAGACGGACGGCAAGCGCATTGTTGCGGTTGCGCAGGCTCGGGTGCACTTGGTTGCGGTCAACGGCGGCGCGATGAGTCTGCGCAGCACTCTGCCGGACACGATGGTTCGCAACGTGTTTCTAGCCGGTGACCGGGTGCTCGTTTTCAGTAGTCAAACCGTTCAGCCGTCGGAGCCGGGATCGAGTTGGGCCGGTCAGCAGGCCGAGCTGAGCATGTACGACATCTCCAACCTCAGCACTCCACAGCGCCTTGCCAGCCTGACCATCGACGGCGACGTACTGGATGCGCGGCTGGTGGGCAGCCAGGTACGTGTCGCCACGGTGTCGGCGCCCGACGTTGATGCTCCATCGCCGGTCTACAACCCAGATGGCGAAATCTCTCAAAAGTCCAAGGACGAACTGCGATGCTGCGATCGCAAAAACGACTGTCGATAACTGGATTCCGGCCTACACCCTGCGAGACGGCGCGGGAGCACAAGTTGCCAATGGGCGTCTGGTGGACTGCGCGGATCTGGCGCATCCTGAGAAGTTCTCGGGTCTCGACACGGTGGCGGTCTCCTCGTTCGATATCGGTTCATCGCTGCAATCTCGCAACACCGTCGGGGTCATTGCCGGCGGGCAGCAGATTTACGCGACCGAAACGGCCACCTACGTGTCGACGACAGATTGGAGCCGCGATGGCTCAGCCGCAAAAACCAGTCTGCACAAGTTCAGCACAACGCCATCCGGCGCAACCACCTATCAGGGATCGGGCGAGGTTCCCGGAACCCTGCTGAACCAATACGCGATGTCGGAGTACGACGGCGTGCTGCGTGTCGCGAGCACGATTTCGGAGCGCCGCGGCTGGGTCAACTCTCGTCAGGCAACCGAGGGTGTGGTGACGACTCTTGCCGAGCAGGACGGTGCGTTGCGGCAGCTGGGACAAGTCGGCGGGCTCGGTCGACAAGACAACGAATCGATTCGAGCGGTGCGATTTATCGGCGAGCTCGGCTACATCGTGACGTTCCGTCAAACAGATCCGTTGTACGTTCTCGATCTTCGTAATCCCGCGGCACCGAAGGTCTTGGGGGAGTTGAAGATCCCGGGCTACTCCGGTTACCTGCACCCGATCGGAGCGAATCTGCTGCTCGGCGTCGGCCAGAGTGGCCTGGATTCCAGCACTCCAACCCCGTCTCGCGGCGCCGGTCAGATTGGCGTGCAGTTTTCGTTGTTCGACATCAGTGACCCCGCGTCACCGCGGCGGATCGACGCCCAGACCTACGGCGGCGGTTCAGCGGCAGCGGAGTTCGACCCCAAGGCGTTCCTGTATTGGCAACCTCGCAATCTGATCATTGCTCCGACCAACCTGCACGGCGACTACCGAGGGCACGGAGCCTTCAGCGGACTCGTCTTGCTGCGGGCGAATCGGGATGGACTCGTCGAGCTCGGCCGTATCGCAACGTCACAGGCTTACGGTTCGGTCAATCGGTCTGTGGTCATTGGCGATGTGGTCTACATGCTCTCTGACAGCGCCCTACAGGCGAACAGCATCGACAACCACCGGGAGATCGACAAGCTGATCTTCTGAAGAGTTCGCGATCTTCAGCCTCCCGTAAGATCACGGTTCGTGAGGCGCCTCGCTCTCGGGTTACTTGGCACAGTGGCCGCGTTGCTGTGCTCCGCATGCGTCAGCACAACGGGCGCCAGCCCCGAGGACACGCCGCCGCCTTTGGACACTCCCACGCCAACGAGCGTTGCCCCGCAATCGAGCGTGGCCCCGTCATCAAGCGTTGGCCCGTCATCGAGCGCGCCGTCTGTAAGCAGGAAACCCAAAAGGGCAACATTGGCATTTGGCAAGTCCTATACCTGGCGCGACGGGGTGCGTGTGACCGTCGGAAAACCGAGGACATTCAAACCGAGCAGATACGCAGTTGTCGAGAAGTCAAAGCACTATGTGAAATTCCCGATAACTGTTGTGAATAAGGCTGAGAAGCCTATTGACATCGGTTGGACACACATCAATGTGCAGTCCAAGGACAAAGAGGCAGATCAATTTTATGACTCCCTGAGCGGACTCAAAGGACCTCCAGCTAAGAAAGTGTCGAAGGGGAGAGAAGCGACTTTCGAGGTTGGATTTGCCGTCGCCGATCCTGACGATCTCACGATGGAACTCGCCCTGGATGGCGACCGGCAACGCCCCCGTCTTCGATACTCCACCTAGCCAACGGGGGAGTCGCCGGCTGATCCTTGCGGCGAATCCTGCGGAGCTCCTGCGGACCCGAGGCCGGGAAGTTACGCTGCCGGGTGGACAACGGACACGTCGATCGACACGTCGCGTAGACACCCAACTCAGCTCGGACAGCCACCCCTCCGCAGAGAAGGATGCTCGATGGTGCCAACCCACCCCACGTCCGACCTTCTACCGTCAGCGGGCCTGGCCAGCACTGATCCGCTGACGCGTCGGAGATTCCTTACCTACATCGTCGCCGCCCCAGTGCTCACCGTTGCTGCTACCAGCGCGGGCGCATTGCTGGCGCCCGGCACGGCGTACGCCGTTGTACCCAGTCCGCCGCAGCCGGAGAACATCCTCGATCTCGGCGACGTCATGGTGGCGGCAACCAAGCAAGCTCAGGATCTTCTCGTTCTCGAGGTGACGACTGATAACCGGGTGGTCTTTCAGCTGCCGCGGGCAGAGGTCGGGCAGGGTGTGACAACGGCCCTCGCGCTGGTGGTCGCCGACGAGATCGATGCCCGCCTGACCGACGTCGACGTTCCGTTGGAGGACGCTCGCCAAGACCTTGGAACGGCCCAATCCACCGGCGGGTCCTCTTCGGTTCGCTCACTGTGGGATCCGGTCCGTTCGATTGCAGCGGAGGCCCGCGCCCGTCTCATCACCGCAGCGGCCGAGCGGTGGGACTTGCCGGCAGATTCCCTCACGGCGCGGGATACCACGGTCCGCGCCCCTGACGGGCGCTCCGCAACGTACGGCTCGCTGACTGAAGCGGCCGCGAAGGTGGACAAGCCGGCAGTATCCACCGACCCGAAGCCCTCCGACGAGTACCGTCTCATCGGCACGGCGACGCCGCGCATCGACGCACGCAGCATCGTCACCGGCGCGGCCGAATACGCACTCGATCTCGACGTATCCGACGCCTTACCCACGGTCGTCCTCAGACCGCCCACACTCAAAGGCAAGGTCAAGACCTACGACGCATCTGCGGCTCTGCAGATGCCCGGAGTCGTGGCCGTCACTGAGCTGCCGAGCGGAGTCGCGGTGACCGCGAAAACATTCGACCAGGCCTTGAAGGCGCGCTCAGCGATCCAGGTGAGCTGGGGGTCCGGGCCAGTCGACGGAGTCTCTGATGCAGACGTCGAGGCGCGGCTCGAGGGGGCGATTCCACCGATGACGTCGGCGCTTCCGCTCACCCAGCGCGTCGACGCAACGTTCTCGTTCGCGTTCGTCAATCACGCCCCAATGGAGGTCGGTAGCGCAGTCGCCGATGTCCGATCTGACTCCGCAGAGGTCTGGACGGCGAGCAAGTCCCCGACCGGCGCTCAGTCGGCGATCGCCGATGCCCTCGGACTGAGCGCTGATCAGGTGAGGCTGCATGTGACCAGGGGTGGCGGCTCCTTCGGCCGTCGGCTCTACCATGAGCCGGCAGTCGAGGCAGCCCGCGTGTCGCAGGCGATCAAGCGGCCGATAAAGCTCATGTGGACCCGTAACGATGACATGCGCCATGGCAGGGTACGGCCGCGCAGCCATCATCGGCTGCGAGCGGTCCATGCTGGTGGTGACGTGCTGTCGTACGAGCACCGGATGGCCTGCGTCGAGCTCGACCTGGGCAGCGGTACCGGTCAGGCGCTCGTCGATGCCGGCTATGTCAATCCCACCATCGGTACGGCGTTCTTCAACCTCAGCCAGTCCTGCCCCTACAACTTCGGAGTCGTTACCGAAAGCCTCAATGAGGTCTCCTACGACATGCCGACTGCGGCGTGGCGGTCGGTCTACTCCGCCCAGGCTCGTACGGCCGAAGAAATCCTCGTTGACGAGATCGCGAAGGGGCTGGGAAGCGACCCGGTCACCATGCGCCGGAAGTTCCTCAAAACGGCCGAAGCTCGAGCCGTACTCGACAAGGTCACCAGCGAAGGTGAGTGGGGCCGCAGCATGTCGTCCGGGACGGCTCAGGGCGTCGCGCTTCATGCTGAGTACCGATCGATAGCAGCATGCCTGGTCGAGATTGACTGCAGGGCCGAAAAGCCGCGAGTTACCAAGGCGTTCATGGCCATGGACGTTGGTCGCCAGGTCAATCCGAGCGGTCTACGGGCCCAGGCCATCGGCAGTCTGATGGATGGGATCAGCACCGTTCTGCTGGCTGGCAACCACCTTGACGACGGCGCATTTCGAGAGGGCAGCTACAGCGACTTCAAATACGCCCGGCAGGCGGATGCGCCGCTGTCATGTGAGGTCTACCTCGTTGGGGGAACCGGCAAGCCGGGTGGAGTAGGGGAGTTGTGCGTTCCAGCGGCAGCCGGTGCAGTGGCGAACGCCTACGCCCGGGCGACAGGCAAGAAGCCGCGCACATTTCCGATCTACTTCTGAGGAGCACGGGTGCCCAATTACGCATTCAACCTGAACGGCAAGCAGGTCACAGTTGATGCCCCTGCCGATATGTCACTGCTCTGGGTCCTGCGCGACCTGCTCGGCGTAACCGGACCGAAGTATGGCTGTGGCGTAGGCGTATGCCGTGCCTGCACCTGCCATGTGAACGGCAACGCGGTTCAAATCTGCACGCTCACGGCGTCTGACGTGGTGGGTAAGAAGGTCACCACGATTGAAGGCTTGGCTCCTCAAGGTGGGCTGCACCCGGTACAGCAGGCGTGGCTCGATGAGGACGTGGCGCAGTGCGGCTTCTGCCAGCCCGGACAGATCATGCAGGCCGCGGCACTGCTGAAATCAAAGCGGAGCCCCTCCGACGCAGACATCGACCAGATCATGAATGTCTGCCGATGCGGTACGTATTGCCGAATTCGCAAGGCGATCAAACGGGCCGCATCGACAATGTGATTCGCCGCGTTCGGCTGCGGGATGGGGTCAAGTCGCACTGCGTTAGCGCTGATACACGACGAAAGAGGCGCGGTGCGCGAGCGTGTCGTACAGGGAGCGTGCGGGCGCGTTGTACTCCTGGGTGAGCCAGTAGACGCTGCCAGCGCCGGACGCGTCGGCGAACGCGTAGACGGCCTCGATGAGGCGGCGGCCGATGTCTTGGCCGCGCCACTGCTTGGCGACGTAAAGATCTTCCAAATAGCAGCTTGGCCGGGTGGCCCATGTCGTGGCATGCATGATCACTTGCGCCAGTCCAACCAGCTGATGATCATGCTCCGCGACGAGTCCGTGCACGGTTGAGCTCGGGTCGCACAGCGCCGCCCACGTCTGCTCGGTCACCTCGGGCGTAAGCGTTGTTCGGTAGAAATCCAGATAGCCCTGCCACAAAGGCTCCCAGGCCTCCCGGTCCTCGGTCTGGATCGGTCGGATGATCATTTTGTTACCCCTTCGGCGAAGCGCTTAGCGTCGGACACACCCGCAGCGCAGCACTTCGGCACGGTAGGCCAGTATTCGTGCTGTGACAATGTGGCAGGACCGCGAGGTGATCAAGCGGCTGTTGGCGAGGCCGGCAACCTGGGCCATTGTCGGATTGTCCGCCAATACCGGGCGCACGGCGTACGGCATCGGCCGGTACCTGCGTGACCGGCTTGGCATGAGCATTGTCCCCGTCAATCTGCGCGGTGAGGATGCGCTCGGTGAGCGGGGATATCGCCAGCTCGCGGACGTCCCCGGTCCGGTGCAAGTCGTCGACTGCTTTGTGAACAGCCAGCGTGTCGGTGCCGTTGTCGATGAAGCCATCGCTGAGAAGGATCGGCTGGGCATCGAGGCTGTCTGGCTTCAGCTGGGCGTGATCGACGAGGCCGCGGCCGGACGCGCCCATGCAGCTGGTTTGGATGTCGTCATGGATACCTGTCCGGCGATGGAAAACCCGCGGAGGTGATGCTTCGCGAACGTGCTGCACTGCCCATCAAGTTCCATCGGCGTTTCTCCGCACAAAGCCACAAATTAGGGCGTTTGGCACTGTTTGGACCTGCATTCGTGGCTTTGTGCGGAGAAACGCCAACCAGCCGCTCTCGAGTCATAGTTGATCAAGAAGCCACGAGGGACTTACGCTCCTGGCGCCGGCTGCCGCGACCCGATCTCGTAGCACCCGGTCGGCAGTGACCACCGCAACGTCGCGTCCGTCCCCGACATCGACTTGCGCCCTGACGGCCTCGACGATCGCGTCATCTCCCGACCTGGGGGCGTGGACGGTCCGCAGGCGGCCATCCTGCCCAGCCGGAACACCCTGCTTGGCGACACCTTCAAGGATCAAGACGACCTCGTCACAAGAAAGCTGCGCGGCCAGCAGGCCCTCGTGCAAGCGACGGGCGGCGCCTGCGCGATCACGCCACCACCCATCGGGGCGACTGCCCACAACGTTCGCGCCATCGACGATCAGGACCTGCACTCCGACAGCGTAGGCCTAAGGTGGCCTTCGTGAACCGTGCTGATGCCCAGGCCTGGCTCGACCGATACGTGGCGGCATGGCTGTCCTACGACGTGAATGACATCGCAGCGCTTTTCACCGAGGACGTGGTCTATCGGTACCACCCCTACGACGACCCGCTCGTCGGCCGGGAGGCGGTCGTCGCGTCGTGGCTAGGCGAGTCCGACTCCGAGGATGCCTCGACCCGCGATGCGCCCGGAACCTACGCGGCGCGATACGAGCCGGTCGCCGTGGACGGCGACGTGGTCGTGGCGACCGGCACCTCGAGCTATCGCGAGCAACCTGAAGGTCCGGTCGTTCGGATCTACGACAACTGCTTCGTGATGCGTTTCGCTGGCGAAGGGCGTTGCACGGAGTTCACTGAGTACTACCTCCGGCGTCCCTGACCGCCGCCGTCCGGCAGTGGTCGCCAGCTCTTTGGATCAGGTTGTCGCGGCCGTCTTGCGTCGCATGCCGAACAGTGTGAACACCAGAGCGCCGGCGGCAGTGATAGTCAACAAGATCAATCCGATGGTGTAGCTGTGCTGGGCCTCGTTGTAGGTGGCTCCCATCACCAATGGAGGGAAGAAGCCGCCAAGCCCGCCACATGCCCCGACGATCCCGGTGATCGTGCCGACGCGTTCGGCCGGTGCCAGCTCGGCAACCCAGGCGAAAACGCCGCCGGTGCCGAGCCCCAGGAAGAGCGCCATCAGAACGAATGACGTCCCGGCCGGGATCTCGGGCGCCAGTCGAAGCGCGACGATGAGCGACATGACTGCGGCTCCGGCGAGTGATACGGCGACGACCGTACGCGGACCGATCCGGTCCGCAACAATGCCGCCGATCGGTCGGGCGATCACTGCCGCGATGGCGAAGCCGGCCGTTCGAGTGCCGGCCTCCGTCAGTCCAAAGCCGTAGACGTTCTTCAGATACGTCGGCAGATAGGTGGAGAAGGCCACGAAACCACCGAAAGCAACAGCGTAAAGGAACGACATCTGCCAGGTCAGTGGCAGTTTGGCCGCCGCGGTGAGTTTTGGTACGACGGGCGCAAGGTTCGCCTTCCAGGCGGGCGAGTCACGCATCAACAACCACAGCAGGGCGCCGACGACTACCAGGGCCGCGGCAATGAGCAGGTGCGTCGGGACGTAGCCGATGCTCCGCACCAGTCGCGGAGTGAAGAATGCTGACAGAGCTGTGCCGCCCATCCCGGCGCCGAAGACTCCCGTCGCAAAGCCGCGGCGGGCCGGTTCGAACCACGCATTCACGAACGGGATGCCGACAGCGAAGGTGGTGCCGGCCAGCCCCAGGAAGAAGCCGAACACCAGGAGCAGCGCATAGGACTTCAGTGATCCCGCGAACGCAACGAGTAGCACCGGAACTGCGGACGCCAGGGTGAGCACTGTGAACATGAGCCGGCCACCGTAGCGGTCGGTCAAGGCTCCGACGGGTACCCGGCCCAGGGAGCCGACCAGCACGGGCATGGCAACCAGCAACGATGTCTGCGTGGCGCTCAGCTCGAGCTCGGCGCTGTATCTAGTGCCCAGTGGCGCGATGATGTTCCAGGCCCAGAAAGTGATCGCAAAGCCGATCAGCGCCAAGATCAAGTTCTTGGTCTGACCCGTCTGAAGGGTCGTGGCACTGGGGACTGTGCTCGTCACGAGTGGTCCTTTCTGTATGGACGTGCCCTGAGCCTGTCGAAGGGCACAAGCACTCTTTCTCAGGTGTCTCGGCTGCGGTCGCGCGTGCCGACTGGGGCCCAGCCGCGGTGCGTCGGAGCGGCTCCGGGAGCAGGAAGATCGTCACGGCTTCGGTAGACGATGTAGGGGCGGAACAAGTAGTGCAGCGGGACCGTAAACGCATGCACCAGCCGGGTAAAGGGCCAGATCGCGAACAGCAGCATGCCGATAAGCGTATGAATCTGGAACGCCAGCGGAGCTCCCGCCATCAAGTTGATCTTGGGCAAGAAGTAGAACAGTGAGCGGAACCAGGGTGACACGGTGTCGCGGTAGGTGACCTCGGAGTGTCCGCCGAACACGCTGAGGACTGTTGTCGACAGCCCGGCCACGATCGCCGCCACCAGCACGACGTACATCCCCTTGTCGTTCTTCGTGGTGGCCATGAACACTGGCCCGGTGGTACGGCGCCGGTAGATCAAGATCAAAATTCCGATCAGTGTGCAGACGCCGGCGAGGGTGCCCCAGAGGAGCGCGTTGAAGTGGTACATACCTTCGCTGATTCCGACCGCGTCGGTCCACGACTTGGGGATCATCAGACCTCCGATATGTCCGACGATCACCACCAGGATTCCGAAATGAAACAGCGGTGAGCCGATCCGCAGCAGTCGCGACTCATAGAGCTGTGAAGATCGAGTGGTCCAGCCGAACTGGTCGTAGCGATAACGCCAGATCAGCCCGCCCACCAAGATCGCCATCATGACGTAGGGCAGCACGCCCCACAGCAGCACACTCATCGCGAATCTCCCAATGGAATGAGCGGGCGCATACCGGGGGCTATGGGACTGGAGGCTATGTGCCCTGAGCTTGTCGAAGGGCGCGCATCGACAAGCTCAGCGCGCATGCCCGGGACTATTGGCTCCAGGCCGACCGCCTCGGCGGGAGGTCCGGCAGCTGCCATGGCCATCACGGCCTTGCGATCGGCGGGCGAGGGCCCGGGCAGCGTCTCGCAGACCGCCGTCACCACTCCCGCGTACGGGGTGCCGCGTTCCGTCAGAGCCAGTCGCAGCAACTCCACGCTGCTCCGATACTCCTGCAGCAATGCCGTGCCATCGACCGGATCGACGATTGCCGCATACTCCAGCACCATGGGCAGGTAATCCGGTAGCTCGCCTCCGGTGTCGACCAGGAAGCCGGAACGCCGATAGCGCTGCTTGAAGGTGGCCAGCACCTCACCGCGCCGGCGGGTGTCGCCGTCGGTCCAGTACGACAGGTAGAGGCTGTGCTTGCGAGAAAGATCAAAAACGTCGACGTAATTCGTCTGAATCGCTGCCAGATCTGACGATTCCCAGTACGCCAGCAAAGGCTCGAACGCCTCCGCATGCCAGCCAGCCTTCTCGGCCAGGGCGGCACGTATCAGAACGGCTGTGGTGATGACATCGCGCTCCGGATAGCCGAGGCAGACCGCCGCCGCTTGGCGAACTACCCGGAGGGCCTCTTTCCGCCTTTGGGCTCTCATGGCTGCTCCTGGCTTTTGGGGAAAATCCCTTCGGGTGCTCCCTTGCCGTCCCAGTTGAGCAGGTTCACCCGGCCCTGGAGTTCCTCCCCGGACACCGAAACGTCGGAGGTCTGCCGCTGCCGAAGTGCCTGGAACGTCTCGACTGCCACCGGGGCTGGGCGCCCACTCGCCTCGCCTAGTGGTGGTTGCTCGTACGGTCCGTACTCCAGCGAGCAGCCCAGCTCCTCGAGCTCGTGGGCCTGTTCCACGTGGGCCTTGGGAATGACATAGCGCTCGTTGTATTTAGCGATCGCCATCAGGCGGTACATCTCGCGCATGCTCTGATCGGTCATCCCCACCGATGCGGCGATGGATTGGTCCTGGGGCTGCTCCAGGGTGATGTTGCGCATGTGGGCCCGCATGGCTGCCAAGATCGTCAGCACCCGCTCGATCTCTCCGACGTCACCGGCGGTGAACAACTCAGCCAAGTACTCCAGCGGAATCCGCAGCGACCGGATGGCGCCGAACATGACACCCGCCGACTCGGCGTCGTGGCCTTGATCACGAAGCAGGTCGACGATGGGGGAGAGTGGCGGGATGTACCACACCATGGGCACGGTGCGGTACTCCGGATGCAACGGCAGCGCCACCTTGTATTTCTTGGCCAGCGCGTAGACCGGTGAGCGCCGTGCCGCGTCGAGCCAGTCCGCCGGGATGCCTTGCTGCCGAGCCGCGGCGATCACCTGCGGATCTTCTGGATCCAAGATCAGGTCCAGCTGTGCCGCGTACAGGTCCTTTTCGTTCGGCGTCGCTGCTGCCGCCGTCACCCGATCGGCGTCATAGAGGAACAGGCCGAGATAGCGCAGCCGCCCGACGCAGGTCTCCGAGCACACCGTCGGCAATCCGACCTCGATGCGGGGGTAGCACAGGGTGCACTTCTCGGCCTTGCCCGTCTTGTGGTTGAAGTAGATCTTCTTGTACGGGCAGCCCGTCACGCACTGCCGCCAGCCGCGGCACCGATCTTGATCAACCAAGACGATGCCGTCCTCGGCGCGCTTGTAGATGGCACCGGAGGGACAAGAGGCCATACAGGACGGGTTCAGGCAGTGCTCACAAATCCGTGGCAGGTAGAACATGAACGTCTGCTCGAACGCGAACTTGATCTTGTCTTCGGACTCCCGGCGGACCCGCTGCACGATGGGATCCAGATGGCCATGTTCGGTCGCACCACCAAGGTTGTCGTCCCAGTTCGCCGACCAGGTGATCTTGGTGTCCTCCCCGGTGATCAGGGATTTCGGCCGGGCTACGGGAAAGTCGTCGCCCAGCGGCGCGTTGATCAGCGTCTGATAGTCATAAGTCCACGGCTCGTAGTAGTCGGCGAGTTTGGGTTGGACCGGTGAGGCGAAGATCCCCAGCAGCTTGCGCACCCGGCCACCGGCCTTGAGCTTGAGCCGGCCGCGGCTGTTCAGCGTCCAGCCGCCGCGCCAGGTTTCCTGATCTTCGTAACGGCGCGGATAGCCTTGGCCCGGACGGGTTTCGACATTGTTGAACCACACGTACTCCACGCCAGCGCGGTTGGTCCAGGCCTGCTTGCAGGTTACCGAACAGGTGTGGCAGCCAATGCACTTGTCAAGATTCATCACCATGCCCATCTGGGCCATGACCCTCATCAGTACTGCACCTCCTGGGAGCGACGCCGAATGGTGGAGACGATGTCCCGCTGATTACCCGTCGGGCCGAAGTAGTTGAACGTGTAGGACAACTGGGCGTACGCGCCGATCAGATGGGTGGGTTTCACCAACAGCCGGGTCACCGAGTTGTGGATGCCACCACGACGACCAGTCGCCTCGGACTTCGGCACGTCGATCATCCGCTCTTGAGCATGGTGGACATACACCACGCCCTCCGGCATACGGTGGCTGACGATCGCCCGTCCGACCAGCACGCCGTTGGCGTTCACACACTCCATCCAGTCGTTGTCGGCCACACCGATCGCAGCTGCGTCCTGGGGGCTGAGCCAAATGGCTGTTCCGCCGCGGGCCAAAGACAGCATGAACAGGTTGTCTTGATACTCGGAGTGGATCGACCACTTGTTGTGCGGAGTGAGGTAGCGCACGGTCACCTGTTTGGCGCCATCCGCACCGAGGGTCGGCTCGCCGAACAGTCTGTGCATGTCCAGCGGCGGACGATAGGTCGGCAACGCCTCACCAAGATCACGCATCCAGTCATGATCAAGGAAGAAATGCATCCGGCCCGTCAGCGTGTGCCAGGGCTTGAGCCGCTCGACGTTGACGGTGAACGGGGCGTACCGACGTCCGCCCGTCTCCGATCCCGACCACTCGGGTGACGTGATCACCGGAACGGGGGCCTGCTGAGTCTGTGCAAAGGTGATCCGCTTTTCCTCCGATCCTTCAGCAAGATCGGCAAGATGGACGCCGGTGCGGCCCTCCAAGGTCCGGAATCCCTGCACAGCGAGCTCACCGTTGGTGGTGCCGGAGAAGGTGAGAATGGCCTCCGCCATCTTGGCGTCGGTATCCATCGCCGGTCGTCCGTCTGCAGCACCGCCCAGCATCACCCCTCCCGAGGCCGCCAGCTGGGCCGCCTGGTGCTCGACGCGGTAGGTGACGTTCTTCACCGTGAAGCCAAGCTTGTCGGCCAGCGGCCCGACGGCGGCCAGCTTGTCAGCGATGGCGGTGTAGTCCCGCTCGACGATCTGGAAGCTCGGCATCGTCTTGCCCGGTACACCGAGAACATCGCCGCGCTTCCAGTCCCGAACGACACCATTCGGCTGAGTAGTCTGGCCGGCCGTGTCGTGTTGCATCGGAACAGCGACCAGGTCATGTCGCGTGCCCAAGTGCTGCTGCGCCTGCCGTGACAGCTCTCGAGCGATGAGATGAAACATCTCGAAGTCGCTCTTGGACTCCCACGGCGGATCGATCGCGGGAGTGAACGCGTGCACGAAGGGGTGCATGTCGGTGCTGGAAAGGTCGTACTTCTCATACCAGGTGGCAGCCGGCAGCACGATATCGGAGAGCAATGTCGTCGAGGTCATGCGGAAGTCCGCCGACAGCAGCAGGTCGAGCTTCCCCTCCGGCGCCTCGTCACGCCAAACCACATCTTGCGGTCGCACCTGGGCCGCTCCCTCCTCCGCCATAACATTGGAGTGCGTGCCGAGCAGGTATTTGAGGAAGTATTCATTGCCCTTCGCCGATGAGCCGAACAAATTTGAGCGCCACAGCGTGAGCGTGCGCGGCCAGTTCTCGGGTGCATCGACGTCCTCGATCGAGGCCCTGATTGTTCCGGCAGCCAGCGCGTTCGCGACGTAGGAGGCCGCATCCGGAGCCTCCTCGGCATCGACTGCGGCCCGAGCTTGATCGGCGAGGTCCAGCGGATTGACGTTGAACTGTGGGTAGAAGGGCATCCAACCCAACCGCGCCGACTGGGCGATGGTGTCCGCGGTGTGCATGCCCGCCAGGTTGCCCTCAGCGAGCGGTGAGGCGAGTGCGTCGGCAGAGTAGCCGTCGAAGCGCCACTGATCGGTGTGCATGTACCAGTACGCGGTGCCGATCATGGTTCGTGGCGGCCGCGACCAGTCCAGCGCATTGGCCAGCGAGATCCATCCGGTGATCGGCCGGCACTTCTCCTGACCAACGTAGTGCGCCCAGCCCCCGCCGTTACGACCCATGCACCCGGTCAAGATCAACAGGCTCAAGATCGACCGGTACGTCGCGTCGGCGTGGAACCACTGGCAGATGCCGGCGCCCATGATGATCATCGATCGACCGTTGGACTGCTCGGCGTTGCCCGCAAATTCGCGAGCGATCCGGATGCACGCCTCCGCCGGCACGCTGGTGATCTCGGCCTGCCAGGCCGGCGTGTACGGCGCCGTCGGGTCGTCGTAGCCTGCTGGCCACTCTCCCGGAAGATCAGGCCGCTTGACTCCATGCTGAGCGAGCATCAGGTCGAAGACCGTCGTCACGATCTGATCGCCAATCCTCGTAATCGGGACGCCGCGGCGGAGCACGGATCCCGAGCCGTCGGCCGCCTCGAAGCAGGGCAGCAGCACCTCGACGACCTCGTCGTCGTCGACGTCACGAATCGACAGCGCAGGGTCGATGCCTTCAAGATCAAGATTCCAACGACCGACGCCAGAGTCGGCGTAGCGGAAACCCATCGAACCGTTGGGAACCACCGGCTTGCCGGTCGCTGCGTCTAACAGCACCGTCTTCCACGCGGCTTCTGCCGGATTGTTCTCTGAGTTTGTCGAAGAGCGCCCTCCGGCACCCCTAGAGCTTCTCTCAAGATCAGCCTCGGTCAGGAACTTGCCCGGGACCAATCCGCCGTGCTCGGCGTTCTCGGTGAGCGTGATCAGGAAGGGCAGGTCGGTGTAGGTCTTCACGTAGTCGGTGAAGAATGGCACCTGCCGGTCGACGAAGAATTCCTTCAAGATCACCTGGCCCATCGCCATTGCGAGAGCCGCATCCGTTCCAGCCTGGGCCGGCAACCATTCATCGGCGAACTTGGTGTTGTCGGCGTAGTCCGGGCTGACAGTGACGATCTTGGTGCCGCGGTAGCGCACCTCGGCCATCCAGTGCGCATCCGGGGTCCGAGTGACCGGGACGTTGGAGCCCCACATCATCAAGTAGGTGGCATCCCACCAGTCACCCGATTCCGGTACATCGGTCTGATCACCAAAGACCTGTGGACTGGCCACCGGCAGGTCGGCGTACCAGTCATAGAAGGAGGTCATCACTCCGCCGATGAGTTGGGTGAAACGCGTCCCGACGCAGTGCGAAACCATGGACATGGCCGGAATCGGCGAAAAGCCGGCAACCCGATCGGGTCCGTAGGTCTTGATCGTGTGCACGTGAGCGGCGGCGATCATCTCAACTGCTTCGGTCCAGGACACTCGAACGAGCCCGCCCTTGCCCCGCGCCTGGTGATAGCGGCGGCGGCGCTCAGGGTCGGTGACCACGTCGGCCCAGGCCAGCACGGGATCACCGAGTCGTTGCTTGGCCTCCCGATACATCTCCAACAAGACGCCGCGGGCGTAGGGATATCTGACCCGGGTGGGGGAGTAGGTGTACCAGGAGAAGGCCGCACCGCGCGGGCATCCGCGAGGCTCATACTCGGGTCGATCCGGACCAACCGAGGGATAGTCGGTCTGCTGGGCCTCCCAGGTGATGATCCCGTCCCGTACGTAGATCTTCCAAGAGCACGAACCGGTGCAGTTCACGCCATGGGTGGATCGCACGACCTTGTCGTGACTCCACCGGTCTCGGTAGAAGACGTCGCCGGCCCGACCACCTTCGCGGAAGACGATCCGACCGTCCTCGGACTCATCCCATCTGGTAAAGAAGCGGCCGAGCTTCAGCAGGGCATCGGATGCTTTGCCGTCGACACCGGGAGTGACCGGGGGATTCATACGCGGACCCTAACCATTGGTTCTGGAGTTGCGGAAGTGGCAAAGGTCACTGGGCTGCTCTACGCCCGGATGGCAGGAATTCACCCGCTGTTTGAGTCGATCTATACTCCCTGTGATCGGCGCTCACTGCGCTGCCCGTGCTCCCGGCATGCTGAGCCGCCCAAGCCGAAGCAGCCTCGCCTGACGGCGAGTCGTCCAGCCCTACGACGATCTCATTTCTCATCTCAGACACCTCATTGCGTGGCGTGACCGTAGCGGTCTCAGGTCGTAACCGAGGTGCCGTCGATGGCTTTGCTCAGGCACCACCAGGCAACCGATGCCCAGGCTATGAATGGAGGCAGTGGACCTTGATCTGCCATAGCGACCTCCGGACAGTTGGGTCTCTTGCAAGCTTCATAGGTTGATTAGCAGCCTGGCCCGAGGCCTACATACACAGCAGGGCCAAAGGTCCCTGGCGCGGTTCTTCTAAGTCCCCACAGGCGGCGGATCAGCGCCGTGACGCGCGGAATACCACTGCTGATACGCGCTTACCGCGGTAGGCAGCGTCATGAACACCCGATCTTCACCGACCCGCTCGATGAAGCCAGTTGACGCCAGGATCTCGCGCAGCTCGAACTTCACCCGGGCGAGAGCGAAAATGATGTCGCGCTCGGCGAGCGTCTTACGCACTTCCTCGAGGGCATCGACTGCTGTCAGGTCAATCTCGGTGTTGGCCTCGGCGTTGAGTAGGAACCACTCAACGGGGGGATCCGCGGCGTCCACCGAATCCAGCGCTCGATTCTTGAAGTTCTGTGCGTTCGCAAAAAAGAGCGGCGCATCGTAGCGATAGACCAACAGGCCGGGCAGCTGGCGGCCGGTGGCGTAGTCGTCGATGTCATGCATGCCGGCTAACCCAGGGACGAAGCCCAAGATGCCATCGTGTGGTCGGGCGATGCGGCGCAGCAGATCAAGAATCGACAGGGCGACGGCCACTGCTATCCCGTACAGCACATCGAAGATCACCACTGCGGCCGTGGTGGCCAATGCCAGAAACAACTCACTGCGCCGGAAGCGGGCGATCCGGCGAAGTTCGCTGAAGTCGATCAACCGTAATGCTGCGAACACGACAATGGCACCCAGGGCGGCGAGCGGAAAGCTGGAGAGCGCCGGACCCAGGAACAGCGTGGTGAGTAGCACAACTGTGGCGGCGACGAGGGAGTACAGCTGGGTACGGCTGCCCATGGCATCCCCGAGGACGGTGCGACTGCCGCTACTGCTTACCGGAAAACCGGACAATGACCCAGCGGCCAGATTGGCCACGCCAAGGGCCAAAAACTCCTGGCGGGCATCGATACTCTGCCCGTGCCTGGCTGCGAAGGCTCGTGCTGTGGCGATGTTGTCGGAGTAGGCGACGATCGTTACGCCGAGCGCCGCGGGTAGCAGTGTGCCCAAGTCGATGGTGGCGAAGTCGGGAATCGAGATCGGTGGCAGCCCGCGCGGCACACTACCGACGGTCTTGATTCCTGCCTGATCCAGATTCAGCACCGCTACCGCAACTGCCGCCGCCACCATCGCGATCAACGGACCCGGCCAGCGCGGCAGCAGCTGCTGGAGCGCCACCAGCAAAACGAATGTGGCCGCGGCCACCACCAAGGTCGGCCACTGGATTTGATCAAGATGCGTGACGAAGAAGCGTAATTCGGAAAGGACGGAACTCCCTTCCACGGCGATGCCGGTCACCTTGCCGAGCTGGCTGACGATCATCAGCACCGCTATTCCGGCCATGTATCCGATGAGAACGGGATGCGAGAGCAGGTTGGCCAGGAAGCCAAGCCTGGCGAGCCAGCAGACCAGGCAGATCGCCGCCACCGCGAGCGCTAACGCTGCCGCTGTTTCTGCGTAATTCTGGTGATCTCCCGAGACCAGCACGGTCACTGCCGCCGCAGTCATCAGTGCGGTGCTGGATTCCGGGCCGACTGAGAGCTGGCGAGACGAGCCGAGGATGGCGTAGACCACCAGCGGGCCAACGGCTGCCCATAGTCCGGTGATCGCGGGCAAGCCGGCTACCTCCGCGTACGCCATCACCTGCGGAACGAGGTAGGCCGAAACCGTCACCCCAGCCAAGATGTCGCCGCGCAGCCAGCTTCGCTGGTATGTCCGCAGCACCCGGATGCCGGGCAGGTAACGGCGTGTCAGACTCGCCGAGTCTTTTACGACCGCCTGCTTCGACACACCACGACCGTATCGGTCGCCGATCAATGCGGATGCGGTCTGGATCGTGACGCTCTAACTGCCGGCAATCAGCAAGCGTCCGGTACTGAGACGAGCAATTTGTCAGCAGTTGATGTCGGCTTGGCGGCCTCACTCAGGTCACCGACCGTGACCGATAACTCTCCGTCCAGATACCTGGGTGCAGCGCAGCCGTACGAACATGTATCGGTTGCCCCCTGCCCAAGGCTCTGGGAGTCTCCCGTACTTCAGGTACGTGAAATCCTCATCGGTGGCTAGTTCCAGTCGCCCGACTACGACGACGCTCCAGCCTGACTCGAGGAACTCGTCGGCTTCATCGATCTCGAAGGCACAGTTCGTGCTGAGTGCGTGGCGATAGATCTCCCCATCCGGGACAGTGCGAAAGATGATGCGATCCCCAGCCAGGACGTAGTTCACCGGCATGATGCGAGCGCCAGCGTCAGTGGTGTAGGCGATTCGCCCCACGGACTTGGCGGCGAGAAGCTCCAGGCATTCATCCAGCCCGAGCTCGGTGAGCGCAGCTCCCCATTCGGCAGCTACCCAGAATGGATCGCTGCTGGTCTGCTGCGGGTTGGCTGATCGGGAAGGGGACTGTTCGGATTTGGTCATAGCTCAGCTTTCTGGCGGGTCTGCTCAATCCACCGTCACCGGTGAGCACCGCCGTCGGGAGGGTCCACCGACCCGCATCAGCAGGACGAAAGTGGGTGATTGGTCTCAGCGATAACGGACCGCTTCAGGCTCGCGCCGTACACGGCAGCTTGGGTGCGGCGTTGCATGCCCAGCTTGGCGAGCAACGCTGAAACGTAGTTCTTTACGGTCTTCTCGGCCAGGAATAGCTGTTCGCCGATCTGACGATTGGTGTAGCCGTCGGCGATAAGGCTCAGAATTTCCCGCTCTCGATCGGTCAGGCTGTCGGCAACGGGGTCCGCCTCGACCGGGTGGCGAATCCGTTCCAGCAGGCTGAGCGTCAAGGCCGGGTCAATCAATGAGCGCCCAGCAGCGACATGGCGGATCCCGTCAACCAGGCTGAAGCCCCGAATTTGCTTGAGCAGGTAGCCCGATGCTCCGGCCATGACGGCGGCGAAGAGTGCCTCTTGGTCGTCGAACGAGGTCAATATCACGCAGTTGACCTCAGGATGAGACGAGCGAATCTCTCGGCAGACCTCGATCCCGCTGCCATCGGGCAGGCGCGCATCGAGCAAGGCGACGTCTGGTCGGGCGGCCGGAATGCGTCGCAGCGCCTCTACGGCATTAGCGGCTTCCCCAACGACCTCGATGTCATCAGTGGAATTGAGCAGGTCCGTGAGGCCACGCCTCACCAGCTCATGATCATCCAGGATGAAGACTCGGATATTGCGGTTGTTACCTACACCGTCAGAGGAATCGACCATCGCAGCCGCTTTCAGACCTGCCATGCTGGCGCTCCTAGCCGCGACGGCCCCCGGCCAGAAACCATTTCTGGAGTGCTTGCCCTAAGTGTCGCTTTCGGCTTTTGTCTCCTCAGATTCTCGTTATCGCTGCGCACAAACTACGGACGATCGGCTTCAATCACAGATGACTTTGGTCCCGAGCGAGTTGACGGTTCGACGCCCTACATTGGTGGAACACGGCTCGGTGAATCTGCAGATTGTCGGGATTCGATCGGGCCGCCGAGGAGGATGATCTCTGCGGTGGCTGGACAAGATCGACTTACCAGCAATTTCGTCGAGCTGTCGCGCCCGGAGTGCGAAAAGCTGCTCGCCGAACACTCCGTTGGACGGGTGGCATTGAACGCTCCGGCCGGACCACAGATCCTGCCGGTTACGTACGGCTATTACGCCCATACCATCGTGTTTCGTACCTCGCCATACGGCGTGCTGTCTTCGTTGGAACGCCACACGCGCGTTGCCTTCGAGATCGACAACATCGATGAGAAACAACAAGCGGGCTGGAGCGTACTGGTCCTGGGCTCAGCAGAGAGAGTGACGCAGCAGTACACGCTGTCGACATTGTGGAAGGAAGGCCCGGTGCCCTGGGCCAGCGGCACCCGCAACCTGTTCATCGCGATCACCCCGGAGTCGATCACCGGCCGAGCGGTGCGAGCACTGTCGCCAGATTGAGGACCTACTGGTCCACGAGAGCTGTCGCCATGCGCTCAACCATGGCAGCGACAAGTTCGGGGCTGGTGCCGAAGTTCAACCGCGCGTAGCCGGTGCCAACCTCGCCATAATCGCGACCAGCGCTCAGGGCCACTCGTCCGCGCTCGAGAAATGCTTCGGCGGGATTGTCGCCAAGGTTGAGAGATCGGCAGTCGAGCCACGCCATATAGGTTGCCTGGGGCGGCGTCCACCGGATATCCGGCAGGTGTGCGGCAAGTAGCCGGCCCAGCAGTTCGCGATTACCGGCGAGGGTCTCTAGCACGGCGTCGAGCCAGTCATCACACTCGTTGAAAGCCACCTCGCCCGCGATAACGCCGAGCAGACCCGCGTGATCGGTCAGCGGCGGCAGCTGGTCCGCGGTTGATCGGGTCAGATCGGAGGCGGTGACGAGCAGAGCGGTCTTTAGGGCGGCGAGGTTGAAGGCTTTGGAGGCTGAGGTCAAGGCGAAGCCGCAGGCGCGAGCGGCGTCCGACACCTCCAACCAGGGTGTGTAGGTGGCGCCGCCCAGCACTAATGGTGCATGGATCTCGTCGGCGATCACCCATGCACCGTGCTCGGCGCAGTGCTCGGCGAGCTGCTCGAGCTCGGTCCGCGGCAACACCCGACCTGTCGGGTTGTGTGGATTGACAAGGACGAATACCCGGGTACCCGCGTCGAGCTCGCCTCCAAGTGCATCAAGATCAAGTGCGCCATCGTCTTGCAGTGGCACTTCCCTGACGATCAGCCGCGATGGCGGCGGCTCGAGGAGGAACGGGGGGTACGCCGGGGTGGCGAATGCAATAGATCCTTCCGGCCCGGCCAGCAGCCGGGACAGCTCCAGCACGCCGACCATCACATCCGGAATAAGCCGAACCTGTGCGCCATCAACGCGCCAGCCCAGCCGCCTGCCGGCGAAATCCACGAATGCGTCGACCAGGCGCGGAATGCGCTCGGGCGCATAGCCCAGGTCGTGCCGGTCGACCGCCGCATGCAGAGCGGCTGCAATCGGTGCCGCGAGGGGAAAGTCCATCTCCGCGATCGTCGACACGATGACATCGGAGTCGTAGCCATGCCATTTCTCGCTGCGCCGCTGGTGTAGCACCTCAAGCGGCGGCACGCGCAGGTCAACACTCACAAAGCGAGGCTTACCATGCGTTGCCGTTGACTTGAGAATCCTCCTCCGGCAAGACGCTGTTTCTCCGCACAGAGCCACGAATGCAGCTCAAAAGGGCCGCTGGAGCCCTCATTCGTGGCCTTGTGCGGAGTAACGGGAGAGTTGGTAAGTGATTACGCGTCCTTGCCGTACGCGTCGTGGTAGTTCCACCACTCGTACGGCGGCGTCTGCGGATAGCCCTCGGGCGAGTCCTCCCACGCCTCCTGGCGGCCGAGCGCAGTGATGTCGAGGTAGCTCCAAGTCGTGCCTAGCTGCTCATCGCCGCGGGCGTCGATGAAGTAGGTACGGAAAATCTGATGACCCTCACGGATGAAGGCGTTGTGCCCATGCCACTCGTCGACGCCGAAGTCTTTGTCGAAGTCGTCCGTAATCGTGTACCACGGGATGAGTTGCCAGCCCATCCGCTCCTTCAAGCCCTGGATTTCGGCCTGCGGGGCACGCGAGACATACGCGAGCGTCGTGTCCCGCGCGTTCAAGTGGGCCGGGTGTGCGACCTGGTCGGCGCCGAAGGAGCAGCCAATGCAAGCTCGCTCTGGATAAGCGCCGCCCGACGCCGGGTAAGTGGTGACGTCCGGCGCGTAAAAGGCGCGGTAGATGATCAGCTGCCTGCGGCCCTCGAACAGGTCCGCCAGACTTGCCGGTCCATTGGGTCCCTCGAAGCGGTACTCCTTCTCCACGGCCATCCACGGCATCCGCCGGCGCTCGGCCGACAGTGCGTCACGAGCGCGGGTCAGCTCTTTCTCCTTGACGAGCAGCGCCTCACGCGCTACCTGCCACTCCTCGGGCGAGACGATTGCTGGGGTCTTCATTGCGACAAGCCCTCCTTAGGCACTCGGTATCAATCGGGTCAGTCTGCCTCTTGTGGAAAGTTGACCTTTGAGGGGCAGGGGAGATAGCTCAGCGGGCGTGACCTTGATTCGCGTCCGGCTTCGCCTCGACGAGCTGAATGAGGTTGCCGCAGGTGTCGTCGAACACGGCGACGACGGCGGTGCCGATGTCAGTGGGCGGTTGCGTGAACTCCACGCCATGTCCGGTCAGCCGGGCGTGCTCCGCCTCGAGGTCGTCGACAGCGAACTGAGCGAGTGGAATGCCGTCCTCAACAAGTGCATCGCGGTACGGCTTCACCGCCGGGTGGTGCGACGGCTCGAGCAGGAGTTCCGGGCCGTCGGGCGAATCGGGTGACACGACCGTAAGCCAAGAATCGTTGCCGAGGGGGATGTCGCGGCGCTTCGTGAAGCCGAGCACGTCGGTGTAAAAGGCGAGGGCGGCTCGCTGGTCGTCGACGAACACACTCGTCAGGCTGATTCTCATTGATCGGTCCTTTCTCGGACGGGCCACCGCTCGGTGATTTCAACGAGTGGCTCGCGGTTGAAATAGTGAAATTTTGAACGTCCACGCCGCTCCGTCGCGATGAGCCCGGCCGACTCGAGTACGCCGAGGTGCTGAGAGATCGCCTGACGCGTAAGGCTGCGGCCGTGCCGCATCGCGAGGACCGTGCAAATCTCGAACAGGGTCTGACCGTCGCGCGCCACAAGTTCGTCGAGGACGAGGCGCCTGGTCTCGTCGTTGAGGGCACGGAAGACATCGACCACACGCCCACTATAGGCAAGTTGTCACTTGCATATCAATGCCGATTGGCTGGCTGGGGCCAACCGATGAGGAGAGGTTGGCCCCAGCTGTCCCCGAGCAAGGGGGTGTCCTGGGTCAGGCGGTCTTGATGGCTGAGATCTCGAACTCGAGGGTGACCTTGTCACTGACCAAGACGCCGCCGGTCTCGAGCGCGACGTTCCAGGTGACGCCGTAGTCCTTGCGGTTGATGACTACGGATCCCTCGAAGCCGACGCGCAGGTTCCCGAACGGATCGGTGGCGGCGCCCTCGAACTCGAACGGGATGGTGACGGTGTTGGTGACGCCCCTGACGGTCAGGTCACCGGTCAGCTCGACGCTGGTCGGCCCAGTCTGCTGGATGCCGGTGGAGGTAAAGGTGATCTGCGGGTACTCCTCCATGGCGAGGAAGTCGTTGCTGCGCAGGTGGGTGTCACGCTGCTCGTTGCGGGTGTCGATGCTGGCTGCCTGGATGGTCACGGTGGCGGTTGACTTGGTGAGGTCGCTTGCATCGACGACGCCGCTGCCCTCGAAGTCGGTGAACTGGCCGCGGACCTTGGTCACCATTGCGTGCCGGGCCACAAACCCGATCCGGGTGTGGGCAGGGTCGAGGACGTAGGTGCCGGACAGATCCGCAAGGGTTGCCGGGCTGGTCGTGGGGCTGGTCATATGTGGCTCCTATAACGGTCGGGTGGTCACGCCACCGATTGGTGACGTGTCACGTACATGACTGGCAACCTGTGTGACGTGTCAACTATTCCCGATACGATGGGAGATATGAGCTCTCCGGTTCGCTGGTTGACCGCGCAGGAGCAGCACCTGTGGCGCGGTTGGCTGAAGCTGAATATAGAGCTGGCCTCGAAGCTGCAGCGTGAGCTGCAAGAAGACGCCGGTCTATCGATGCCTGACTACGAGGTCCTGGTCCATCTCACCGACAATTCCGAGGGTCGGGTGCGGGTGACCGAGCTTGCCGGGCTGCTGCAGTGGGAGCGCAGCAGGGTTTCTCATCACATCACGCGCATGGAAGGTCGCGGCTTAGTCGAACGTATGCAGTGCTCCGAGGACGGCCGCGGTGCTTTCGTCGTGATCACGCCTCAGGGCCGTGCTGCGATCGAGGAGGCGGCTCCCGGCCACGTCATGGCGGTGAGGCGGCTCATCTTCAACACCCTCAACGGGGAGGAAAAAGCCGCCCTCGCGGCAGTTATCGACAAGCTTCTGGCTCGACTCGAGAACGCGCCGACACGGTAATGACCGTCCGGACTCACACCAGCCAGCAATCCGACATCGACGTTCTGAGTTCGTAAGGTTTACAAGGTAAATGCGCCTGAGCACACAGGCGCACCTGCCGGTGAGGTGAACCGATTCGCCCCGGCCGCGGAAAGGGCTCGATGGCCCGCCGCATCTCTAGCCAGATTGGAAGTTCCCCTAATGACCACCATCGACCCAACTACGAACGCGCCCACATACAGCCCGGGCGTGGACGCACCTCGCCGTACCGCCGAAGCCAAGCCTGACTTCAAAACCACCGAGACAAAGTCGGCCTTCAAGACCACCGAACTGATCGTCTTCGTTCTCAGCGTGCTTGGCGTGCTGATCGCTGCTGCGGTCACAGACAACGGCGATGACGGCCAGGGCTTCGGTGCCCGTAGCGCGTGGCTGTATGTGACCCTCTTGAGCATCGGCTACATGATCAGCCGCGGCCTTAAGGCCGGCAGCCGTGACCGCTACGACGCCTGAATTTCGGCCTTCAGCACTGCGGCGGCGATGAGCACGGCCCACAGGCCTAGTGATCAGTTGCACGACGCGTGAAGCTACGGTGCCGCGTCCCTCGGGGCGCGGCACTGTTGCTACTCACGGAAGGCGTTAGCAGGCGAGTCTCCCGCATCGGCTGCCTGGCATCGATCGTGATCTCGGTGGTGTTGTCGATCATCCTCACCGTGATCTTGAACCTGATCATCTAGACGGTATGAGCAGGCCTGAGGCCTCGCTCGCAATTGGTCGTGGGTTGCCGGGCAGGCTGAGGGCTTGTCCGGTAGAGCCACAAGTTGCGGGAGGCCTCAGTGGGGAATGAGCGTACGTTCGTCGGGTTGGATGTGCACGCCAGGTCGGTGACCGGGCATGCCCTTGACGCGGTGACCGGTGAGGTGTGGCAGCGCAAGCTGTGCCCCGATCCGGGCGAGGTGTTGCGCTGGGTGTCGGGTCTGCCGGGTCCGGTGAAGGTCGGCTACGAGGCCGGCCCAACCGGATACGGTCTGTATCGCTGTCTCAATGATCATGGAACGCTGTGTGTTGTGGCGGCGCCATCGAAGCTGCACCGGCCGCACGGGGATCGGGTGAAGACCGACGCTCGGGACGCGGAGCTGTTGGCCCACTTGTTGAAGCTGGGCGAGATCGTCGAGGTGAACGTGCCGAGTGTGGAGCAAGAGGCGGCCCGGGATCTGGTGCGGGCCCGAGAGGATGCCCGGGCCGACTTGATGCGGGCCCGGCATCGGGTGTCGAAGATGCTGCTGCGGCAGGGGATCGTCTACTCAGGAGGTGATGCGTGGACGAAGGTCCATGACAGCTGGCTGCGTGTCCAACGGTTCGACCAGCAGTCCCGGCAGCTGGCCTACGACTCGGCTTATGAGGCCATGGTGTTGACCGTGGACCGTAGGGATCGTCTGGATCGGGCCATCGATGAGATGGCTGCCAACAGCAGCTACACCCCGGTGGTGCGCCGGCTCGGCTGCCTGCGCGGCATCTCCACACTGACCGGTTTCGCGTTGGCGGTTGAGATCGGTGACTGGCAGAGGTTCACCGGTGCCACCATCGGCGCGTTCGTCGGGCTGGTGCCCACCGAGTCCTCCTCCGGCCAGTCCCGCTCCCAGGGCTCGATCACCAAAACCGGCAACACCCACGCTCGCCGGCTGCTGGTCGAGGCCGCCTGGCACCACGCCAAGCCTTACCGGGTGCCAGGCAAGACGATGCGGGATCGCTGGGAACTCGCCCCGCCGGCGGCTCGGGTCCGCGGCCACGAAGGCAACCGCCGACTGCACCAACGCTGGCAGGGGTTCAACGCCCGCAAGAAGCGTCCCGCGGTCGCCGACGTCGCCATCGCCCGCGAGCTTGCCGGCTGGGCCTGGTCGCTCGCCGTGCTCGAATAGCAAAGGCGTCGAAGACTTCTTCACCTCCGTCGCCGTCAGCCCGGTTGCCGCGCGAGGAACGACCCACGATCTAACTATGAACAACCATGATCAACATCTTTCATGATCACGATCGTGGCCACGTTCGCCCTCTAGACCAGCGGCCCGTTCCCGACGAACAGCCCGTCCTGCGGTAACCAACCCGCGCATATCAGTCTGACCGCGCGTCGCACCTGACACGCCAACCAGGCAAGACAAAGACGCAGCGAAGAAGAACGGGCCGGTCTCCACGCACCCAGCAGGGAGACCGGCCCACCCATGCCTACTTGACAATTCAGGACTACATATCAGTTAGGCATAACCCAGACGACTGCGTTGGTTCGATCACGGCCGGCTGTGAGAGCAACGCCAACAACAACCGCTGCCTAGGGACCGCCCTCCACTGAACACAAGGTGGCGTCATCTCTCATTTTTGCGACCTAGGAATCCCACGTGACACCTGTTGAACAGCCAAGCCGTAGCCGCCGCTGCGCGGTCAGCTACAACCAAGCCGCGAGCCGCGAGTGTGTCGCACCAATGGAAGCTTTCGCCGTGCGCGTTGGTCAGCCGAGTGTTGAGCTGAAGTGAGACCTTAGCCGAATCACCTCAGGTCAGGGCCTACCTGGCGGGCCGCTGACTCGGCCTGCTCCTTGCTGACCTCGATGATCCGCCCACAGGCGGTACAGCTGTCAAGGTATTTCGTACCGACCGAGAACAGCGGAATGAAGAAAAGTGAGAACTTGTGGTTCTGCTTGGTCAGCTGATGGGCGGCGTGGCTGCCGCAAGTCTCACATGTGAATACCAGCGTCGACAGCAGGACCTCGGTTACACCGACGCCGATGATCAACATCTCAGAGCAACCTCTTTCCCAATTTCGCCCACCGCGGGCCCCGACACATTCTGTAGCCAGCAGTACCCATCTGGCCGGCGCCTGAACCGGTCCGCTAGCGATGATCACATCGGGCCAACATCGAATTGGGGCTCCCGTCGAAACGCTGCCGCGAACAAACCCTGCGACCGTCTTGACTAGCCGACCGTCCACCGCGAGGTGTTACCGCGGGAACGTGTGTCACACAGGGACCCTACTTTTTAAGGAGCGGCCGCCCTGTCGGACGAATGCTCTGTGATTTCATCCGTGCTTTTGTTCAGTTGAGTGGCGTCCCTCCGACCAGGTCAACCAATCACGGAGTAGGGCGAGGAAGTCGTCGGAACGTTCCATCGATGGCAAATGGGCGGTGTTGGGCCAGGTGAGGAGACGTGCGCCAGCAATTCCGTTGGCGACCTGTTGAGCCGCCGCGTGGATCGCCTCGAGATCGAGCGACCCCACGAGAACCAAGGTTGGCACCCGGATCTCCGTGAGCCGGTCAAGCGGGGCTGGGTCGAGCTCCCGTTGCTCCATGTCGTCCCAGTCGGCCGTCACCTCGAAGGCTCGCCGCTGCATCAGTCGAACCAGGTCCCGAACTGCGGGGTCAACATCACCGGCATCTCGGCCGCGACCGTCGACCCAGCACGTGAGATTCACCTCTACGGCAGCGTCCAAGTCACCGCGTGCCAGCGCGGCGGTCTCGGTCTCTATGAACGCGCGCAGGTCCGGCGTGAGCTCCGCTATGAGTGATCCACCCGGGGGGCTCAGCAGCAAAGAAGCGACCTGCTGGGGCCGAGTCAACGCGGCCTCGACGGCCACGGCGGCACCGAAGGATGCGCCAACAAGGTGACTGCGGTCGATGCCGACTTCGGCCAACGTGTCGAGCACGTCATCGACGGGGGAGAGCATGCCGCGCGGCCGCGTTGTGGACTCCCCGTATCCGCGGAGGTCCAGCCTGACGACATCGCGTTCGGCGGCAAGCGCCGGCCACAGCGGATCCCACATCCGGCGATCGGCAATGCCAGCATGAAGAAGCACGACAGGCAGGTCACCGCGCGAGCCCGCTCGGTCGTAGGCAACACCTGCGGTAGTAAGCGAAGTCGGCGTCACGGCCTTTCCTCTTGGCGATAAGTAGGTCGGTTCAGCAAAGCACCTGGCAATCGCTCACACCAATTGAGGCCCCGGTTATCGAGCCGCATTCAGAAGCACGTGCTACAGATGGAACGCGAACTGAGCACACTCACGCTCATGGCGACGGTGATAGCGCTTCAGGAGTAGTCCGCCCACAGCTTCCGCGCAGTGCTATCGACGGTGACTTGGCCTCCGTAAGGGAGGATCCATTGGGGGCGGGTGTGCCCGAAGGGCACCCCGACGAGCACGATGGCGTCCGAGTTGTACCGGTGCACCATCTCAATCGCCACATCACGCTGCTCCGCGCGGTGAGCGGCGCGCTGCTCGGACGTGTGGTGAATTTCCAGGCTGGAGGTAGGGGGACGTGCCACCAGTACGGCTTCAACAGCTTCCAGCAAGCCGCGTTCGCCAAGTGAGCGGACTATCCACCCGAACTCCCTAGTCGAGATGAGCTCTTCGGATGTTTCAAGGAGCAGAATTCCACCTTGCAGCACCGCCGGATCCGCGGGGAAGCGCCCGGCCGTCAGGATCCATTGCACGACTTCGGCACAGCCTCCCCAAGTCCGGCCTGTCACCGACTTAGTGGGCCCCGCCCACGTCCACGGTTCAGTTGGCTCGCGATCGCCGTGCTGGGTCAGCGCAGCTGGGTCGCGCCAGTCCTTGCCGAAGTCCTCCGACTCTCCTGGTTCGGTGACTTCAAGGCGCTCTCCGGTCAAAAGTGCAGCGCGCAATGACCTGACATGCACCTCGTCGACGGCGGCGCCCGCTCCAAGATGTACCTGTGTGGAGCCCCCGTGAAATCCGGCGACTCCATTGGTCCAAAGCCAGGTGAGCAGGTTTGTGTTGTCGCTATAGCCGAGGAACGGCTTTGGATCAGCGCGGACGACCTCCGGATCCAGATGTGGCACAACGGTGATCTGGTCGTCGCCCCCGATCGTCGCAAGCACGGCTCGGATCTCAGGGTCGGCGAACGCAGCGTTGAGGTCGGCTGCCCGGTCCTGTGGCAAGGCGTCCAAGCGTCGCGTGGTCGGATACTCCACAGGCAGGAGACGAGTCATCTTGTTGAGCCGCTCCATCGCCTGTTCATGGACCTCGGGCGCGAACCCCGGCGCGGCAAACGAAGGGGAAAGCACCGCCACTTTGTCACCAGGAGCGGCCTTGCGTGGGTGAGCGAGCGGTTGCTGCACCTGCTGATTGAATCGCGGAACGCTTGAGGTGGACACCGATGCGCCGAATCGGGATGCGGAATGCTGACGTGATATCGCCGAATTAGTTGAAATCGAACCTAATCGGGCGTCTCACCGGCCAGATCGGTGTAGGTTCCGGGGCCATGACTGCTCGGGGGCGGCGCTTCTTGGCGCGTCTTGTGACCACGCTCGTGGCTGGCCTGGCTGGAATCCTTGCTGTCGGCGCACCGCCGGCCGCCGCAGATACTGTCGGCATTGGCCAATATGTTGCACTGGGCGATTCTTATGCAGCGGGACAGGGCGCAAGCGCGCCGGAGGACTACCACAACAAGTGCTTGCGGAGCCCGAACGGCTATCCTGCGTTGCTCGACGCCGAACCCCAGATCCATCTCCGTGCTAACGCCGCCTGTACCGGGGCAACGACGGCCGCTGTGGCCAACGAGCAGTTGTCGGCACTGAAGCAAGGCACAAGGTTGGTCACTTTGACCGTTGGAGCGGCTGATCTGGGTCTTTCCCAGGTGCTAACAGCTTGTACGACCGGAACCCCGACACAGTGCCAGGAGGCCATGCGGTTGGCGAATCTCCTCTTGCCTGCTGAATGCGGAGACGACAGCGAGCTTGGGAGGCGTCTCACTGACCTGTACGGGGAGGTGGCAGCTGCGGCGCCCCACGCACTTATCGTGGCCACTGGCTATCCGCTTCTGTTTGAGCTTGTCCCAGGCGATCCGGACCGAGTCCTCAAGGCCCAAATCAACGACGCCACAACCCGCTTGAATTGCGCCATCGAGAAGGCTGTCGCGGACTCCCGGGCCGCTGGTGTCAACATTGTCTACGTTGACGTGATCGAAGCTTTCGCGGGACACAGTATTGGCTGCCGCTGTACCGTGCCCTTCATCAACCCACCTGGTACCGGAATAAACGCTTTCCACCCGACCGTGGCCGGTTACGTTGCCTATGCCGAGGCCATTTCGGCCGTACTACCGAGCTCCTGGGGGACTAATCAGGGGCAGGTCGTCTAACTATCGCTTTTTTGGGCTCCTGGTCCGGCCTTCGGTAGTCCCAGCGCTCGCCGTTGGCGCCTATGAATGTCGGCGTAGCGGTTAGGAAGGTATCGGTACTCGCTTGTGCCGGGGTCCTCGGTCGAGGTCTTGATCGACTCGCGGGCAGCGACAATGTCGCCCTCGCCGATCACACGCTTGATGTCGAGGCTTAGCTCGGGGAAATTGCTCGGCAACCCGGTGGCGAAGTCGATGAACGCATCCATAGTCGGGGCCACGCAGCGTGGCGGCGAAGGCGACCGCTAGCCCAAGCCAGCCGATGACCTTTCAGGCGATACGCCTGTTACCGATGCCAGATCCGTAACCGACCGGCTAATGGGACGGGCCGATTCTGCAAGCCGACGCGGAGCCGCAACACCCTGCGCAGCGTTGGAGTCAGACGATCTACTAGCTCTCGCTGAGCTCGAGTCGCATGATCACGCGTTCGGGACTGGGCCGTTCGACGCAGCTAAAACCTAGGTCTTCGAACACCTGCTCCCGACCAAGGAATGCATCGCTTGAGCGCCGTTCGGATCCCGCCAGAGGCCAGCCTTCGATGGCGGAGGCACCTTCGCGGCGGGCCAACTCGACCGCCGCCTGCACGAGCGCATGAGTAACCCCTTGGCCGCGACGCCCGGAGCGGACGAAGAGGCAGGGTAGGAGCCACACGATCTCGTCTTCATCGGGTAGACGATTTCGCATGATCTTGCTTCGGGGACTGGTGGCGGCGATATATCGCGACCGCGGGCCGCACGCGCACCAGCCGACAGGCTCAGCCGCTTGCGAGGCCAGGATTCCCAGAGGCACCGAGCTAGTAACAGTCATCGCCCCGAACCGCCGCTGGTTGCCACCATTGAGCCAACCAGCAGCGAACTGGCTGCGCGTTACGCAGAACGCCATACACCAGCAGCGGCGAGTAGTCCTCTGACTCTCGAAGAGTCTCGCTAAGTCAGGCAGATCCTTCGGTCCTACGGGCCGAGTGGCGACGTCTGCGCTCACAAACAGGAGGCTACCGGCCACACCGGGGGCAGCCGCTGCCAAGGGGAAGGCGGGTAGCGGAGTCAGCAGCTCGGTTACCAGACGCCACCCCAGGCGAGGGATATCTGTCCCTATCACCCACGCGGGGTGATGCCGACACCGCTCTGATGCCTAGCGTTTGGGACAGGAGGTTGAGATGACAGTGACGAGTCTCCCCATGCCGGCGGCGTTCACCAACGATGATTTCGCCGCGAGAATGAGGCGAGTCGCGAGCACCGCTGCGGAGAACGACCTCGCTGGAGTGATCGTTACGCCTGGTCCGGATCTCGTCTGGCTCCTTGGATACCGGCCAACGGCGATCACTGAGCGGCTGACGATGCTCGTACTCTCTCCAGACAATGATCCGACCCTCCTTGTGCCGATTCTCGAACGGCCGGATGCCGAGGCTGCTGAAGGTGCGGGCAGCGTCTCACTAGTCGACTGGGAGGACGGGACAGATCCATATGAGGTCGCCGGCCCGCTGCTTCGCCCCGACGGTGCGTTTGGCATCTCGGATTCCGCGTGGGCGATGCATCTTCTTGGGCTGCAGCGAGCGCTGCCAAGGTCACGGTATCGGTCGCTGACCGAATGCCTGCCGATGATGCGCGCGGTCAAGGACGACAACGAACTCCAGCGGCTCACCGCCGCCGGAGCCGCGGCGGACTCGACTTATGGGGAGATCGTCCAGCGGCGTTTCGCCGGTCGGCGCGAGACTGAGGTCGCAGCTGATCTTGCTGCTTTGTTGCGAGAGTTCGGACATGAGCAGGTCGACTTCACTGTCGTCGGCTCGGGTCCTAATGGGGCCAATCCGCACCACGAGGCGGGGGACCGGGTGATCGAACCTGGAGATGCGGTCGTCCTGGACTTCGGAGGCCTCAGGTACGGCTACGGCTCCGACACAACGCGTACGGTCTGCGTCGGCGAGCCCACGCCGGAGATTCGAGAGGTCCATGAGGTTGTACGGCTGGCACAGCAGGCGGGTGTCGACGCTGTGCGCCCGGGCGTCAGCTGCCAGGAGATCGACCGTGCGGCCAGGAAGGTCATCAGCGATGCGGGGTATGGCGAGCAGTTCATTCATCGCACCGGCCACGGCATCGGAGTAACCACGCACGAGCCGCCGTACATGGTCGAGGGAGAAGACCAACCGCTCGTCCCGGGCATGTGCTTTTCCGTTGAGCCGGGGATCTACCTAGCCGGACGGTTCGGCGTACGGATCGAGGACATCGTGACCGTCACCACAGACGGCGGAAAGCGTTTGAATAACACCGACCACGGACTGCGAGTCGTCGAGTAATCCACGAATTCGGCCGCTAAGTTTCTCGACAGAAACTAGGTCACGAAATCACCCGAGTCGGGTGACGTGTGCGCCGTTGCGGCGACACGACGATGGTGGTATTCGATCGAGCTCCTCGAGGAGGCGATGAGGTCATGCCGTGTCGCGCGTGGCAATCAATTGTCGGTGATCATCCACACAAAGTTTGCGGCGTCAGCTTGGCCGCTTGCGGTTCGGGATCGGAGAAGGCGTCATGAGCGCTATGGACGTGCCTGCAGACGGCGCTGTTGACAAGGCTGCTGAGAAGGCGGTGGCTCGTCGCAAAGCGGTGACGTACATCTCTTGGGTGGCTCTGGCGTTGATGACTACGTCGTCGGTGGCGAGCCTGCGGCCGGCACCAACGATGGCCGTCTACGGTTTGGCCTGCATCTTCTTGTATCTCGTCCCGGCGATCATTTTCTTGCTGCCTACGTCCTTGGTGTCCGCAGAGTTGGCTTCGGGCTATGAGGGCGGGGTGTACAACTGGGTGGCTCGCGGGATTTCCAAGCCGATGGGCTTCTTGGCTGTCTGGTGCCAGTTCGCGATGACCATTTTTTACTACCCGACACTGCTGGGGTTCGTGGCGAGCACCCTGGCGTATGTGATCAATCCTGAGCTTGCCTCTAGTGGTGTGTGGACCGCGATCGTGATCGTGGTTGTGTATTGGACTGGGGTTTGGGTCTCTTCGCGGGGGACCAAGGGCGTCGCCGGCTTGGCGAGCGGTGGTTTGATCATTGGCACCCTTATTCCTGGTGCGGTGTTGGTCCTGCTTGGGGTTGTCTTCCTCGGTCAGGGCAACCCGTCGGCAGCGCCGATGACCGCAAGCCACCTGCTGCCGGAATGGGCCGGGCTGGCGAGCCTGGTGCTGATCGTCAACAACTTCTTGTCCTACTCGGGCATGGAGATGAACGCAGTCCATGTCTCATCGCTGCGCGAACCAGGCAAAGAGTTCCCCAAGTCGATCTTCTTCGCTTCGGGACTGGTGATGTTGATCTTCATCCTGCCGGCGCTGGCGATCAGCTGGGTGGTGCCGGCCGAGCAGCTCTCGCTCACCGCCGGGATCATGCAAGCCTTCGAGGCGATCTTCGCGAACTTCGGTATTCAGTGGCTGACCCCGATCTTCGGCCTGATGATAGTGACCGCCTCGCTGGGCGGGATGTTGACCTGGCTGGCCGGCCCGTCAAAAGGCCTGCTGCTCATCTCGCGGCAGGAGGGGTACCTGCCACCGTTCCTGCAGAAGATGAACAAGAACGGGGTTCAGCAGAACATCTTGGTCACCCAAGGTGTGATCACGACCCTGATCGGATTGGGATACGCTCTGGTCCCGACCGTCTCGAGCGCGTACTGGATCTTCTCGGTGATCACCACCCAGGTTTATCTGATCATGTATCTGCTGATGTTCGTGGCGGCTGTCCGGCTGCGTCGCAAGGAGCCGGACCATCCGCGCGGTTACCGGGCTCCGATCTTAGGCGCTCTTTGCGGTGTCGGGTTCGCTGCATCGTTGGCGGCCCTGCTTATCGGCTTCATTCCGCCGTCGCAGATCGAGTCCGGTAGCGGTGGTGTGTACTTCGTCATCGTGGCGGGCGGTGCCCTTGGACTTGGACTTCTGGTGCCGTTCCTGTTCTACAGGTTCCGCAAACCGTCGTGGAAGCAGCCGGAGCAGGCGGAGGTGAGCCCGTCATGAGCACTGTCGAAGAGACATCGACCCAACGCGACCGCAGGATCGTCTATGCGGTGATCGCGGGCGCGCTGGTCCTGCTACTGATCATTGCCTTTATCTTTTATCGCTCGGCAAAGTCAAGCCAAGAAGCGCAAGACAAGGCCAACCAGCTGACTGCCGCGCTACAAAAGGCCGGTGTACGCGTCGTTCCATCGCAGGAGCAGATTGTCCGTGTGCTCGATAACGACGGTGGAGCGCTCTGTAAGGACCCCACCAGCGCGCTGCGTAAGTCGATCTTGTTCGACCAGCTCACCAATGGGGCCTCGGGGCCGGGGAGGCGTCCCGTCATTGTTGACAGCAAGGTCTTCAAGGGACAGCTGCTGACGATCCAGATCTACTGCCCTGATCAACTGCCCAGATTCCAGCAGATGGTCGAGAAGCTCAAGACGGCCCCAGTAGCAGGCGGCTAGCCGATCATGGAGCTGCCAGAGCGCATTGCGGGCCTGATGTCACAGGCTCGAACCGAACTCAGCGAATTCGTTGCGATGAGGTCGGTGGCCGACCCCCGCCAATTCCCTCCTGAGGAGTGCGCCGCTGCTGCCCAATGGGTTGTTGACAAGTTCTCCGAGCTCGGCTTCTCGGATGCACGCCTTGCTGAGACTGCTGACGGGAGCCAAGCCGTCGTCGGCTCGAGGCCGTGCTCCGACACCGCCGCGCCCACCGTCTTGCTGTACGCCCACTACGACGTCCAGCCGCCACTCGACGAGGATGCGTGGCGAACTCCCCCATTCCAGCTCACCGAAGTCGACGGACGGTGGTACGGCCGCGGCGCGGCCGACTGTAAGGGCAACATAGTCGTGCACCTAGCTGCCCTGCGTGCTCTGGATGATCAGATACCGGTGAACCTGAAGCTGGTCGTTGAAGGATCCGAGGAGCAAGGCACCGGTGGTCTTGAGGACTTCGTACCGAAGAACGCCGACCTGTTGCGCTCCGATGTCATCTTGGTGTGCGACACCGGCAATGCGGCGGTGGGTCGTCCGGCGGCCACGGTGAGCCTGCGCGGCTTGGTCAACGTCATCGTCCGAGTCGAGGCTCTGCGCTCCGAAGTGCACTCTGGCATGTTCGGAGGGCCTGCCCCCGATGCCCTTGCCGCGCTGGTCGCAATGCTGGCGACGCTACGGGACGACCAGGGCAACACCACGATCACCGGGCTGGACAACAGCGAGACCTGGACGGGCGAGCCGTATCCGCCTGAGCAGTTCCGAAGTGACGCTGGCCTGCTCGATGGCGCATCGCTTCTGGGAGATGGCACTGTCAGCGACATGCTGTGGGCGCGTCCCGCGATCACCATTCTCGGCATCGACTGTCCGCCAGTCCTCGGATCAACGGCGGCCATCGTGCCGCGCGCGGCCGCGCGGCTCAATCTGCGCATTCCACCGGGCACCGATCCCGAACAGGCGCACAGGGCGTTGGTTGACCATCTCCAAGCGGTCGCTCCCTGGGGTGTCCGGGTCACAGTTGAGCTCGAGGGCGACGGTGAACCGTTCATGGCAAAGGTTGACGGGCCGGCGTACGAGGCGATGGCCAGCGCCATGAATGACGCCTTCGGTACACCGATGACCACGTTGGGGCAGGGCGGATCGATTCCGCTGTGCAATGTGTTCGCCGATACCTACCCCGACGCAGAGTTGATCATGATAGGTGTCGAAGAGCCGATGGCGCTCATCCACGCGCCGAATGAGAGCGTGGCTCCCAGCGAAATACAGTCAATGGCCCTCGCCGAGGCTTTGTTCCTGCAACGCTATGCAGCGGCGAGGGGCCGTTAGCTCATTGCGCCGAATGCTCGTCACTCGTTGGGAGCAACCCGTGCTTCGACGGGCGTCGCAGAGGTCGGAAGCGTGTGCGTGTGGGCTGCCGCGGCGGCAGCGGAGTCATGCACGGTGCCCTTGGCTGCGCGGTGGCGTGCCATGACGAGCGCCATGAGTACACCAGCGAAACTGAAAGCCGCCATCACCCACGACGCCAGTGCTAAGCCGGCTGATAGAGCCTCCGAAGTGGTCTCGCCGGCGGCGGTTCGGTTTGCCGTGACCGTGGCGTAGATCGTCGCTGCCAGTGCGGTTGCCACTGCCGCGCCGACGTAGCGGGCCATGTTCGAAACACCGGAGGCCGCTCCGACCTGCTCGGCGGAGACTGAAGCCGTTGCCGCAGAGGACGCAGGCCCATTCGACATCCCCATTCCGACCGCGACTGCTATCAGGGGCACCAAGAAGAGCACATAGCGCCACGATGGCTCGACGAAACCGATCGCGGCGAATCCACCGGCGGTAACGGCAAAACCCACCCCGATGACCTGACGGCCACCGAACCGGGCGGCGAGCTTGGGGACAAGCGGCGCAATCACGACCAGACCAACAGTCGCGGGGAGTGTCGCCAAGCCGGCCTGCAGCGGCGAAAACCCGAGCGTGCTCGGATCCTGGAAGTACAGGCTGAGCAAATACATGAGTCCGTTGATGGTGCCGGCGCCAATCAGAATGGCAATCGTGGCACCAACAAGGACTCGGTTCCGCAGCAGCGCCAGGTCCAGCATCGGGACAGCAACCCGCCGTTCCACGGCAACGAAGGCGAAGCCTGCGGCTACGGCCACCCCAAAGCAAGCCAGCGTGGCAACCGAGAACCAGCCCCAGGCGCCGCCCTTGCTGACAGCCAATATGAACGGCGCAAGCGTAAGTGCCACCAGCACAGTGCCCGCGAAATCGATCGATCGAGGACGATTCGGATCGCGCGATTCGTTCACGGTGAAGTAGGTCAACACCATGCAAACCACAGCGACCCCAGCGTCAATCCAGAACAGGCCCTGCCATCCGGTGACCTCTACCAAGACACCACCGACCAAAGGTCCCGCCGCAGCCCCCACTGCAGCTGCGGCGCCCCACAGCGATACCGCCCGCAACTGCTCCTGGCCGGTATTGGCCACCGACAGCAGGCTGAGCCCGCAGGCCAAGATCGTCGCGCCCGCCGCACCCTGAATCATCCGGCCAGCGATCACCATTCCACCGGCGTTGGCAAGCGCGATCAGCACGCAAGAGACGACAAACAGCGCCAGCCCGAGCTGGAAAATCTTCTTCCGCCCAAAGACATCGCCCAATGAACCAGACGTCACGATGACCGCAGCACCGACCAACGAATAACCGGTGACAGCCCATTGCAAGGTGTCAACCGACATTCCGGTGTCCTCGCTGATGGCGGGCAACAAGATGCTGACGGCAGAGGTATTGGCATTCACCACGAGCGTGGAGAGGCAGGTAGCGGCGAGAACGCCCCGAGTCCGGGTTGTCGTTTCGATGGCCGTCATTTGGGCGACTCCTTCGGCGGAGGCCGCAGACGGGCCTCACCGGCTCAGACCGTAGCACCTAATACGCCCGCGTTCAGTGCCTGGGGACTTGCGTCGCGTGGACCCCGGCGCAGAATGGCGACCTCGCCCACTGCTCGAGGTTGGCGCGTCTTGTGACCACGCTCATGGCTGGCCTGGCCGGAATCCTTACTGTCGGCGCACTACAACCGGTATGCCCAGCGCGAGTTCGCTGGCCTCATCGCTGCGATCCCGGAGCTCTCAAACGTGCTATGGGCCAAAAAGCCCGCCAGGATGTCTCCCTCAACGCATTCGCCGCCCTGATCGCATCCCCTCCGATTTAGTGATCCGCGTGCTCTTGGAGTCGGTGAGATCCAACCGGAACGCTCGAGGGCGTGGAGAGATGATACAGATTTATCCGCTGCTGGGACGATCTATTCCATCGAGCGCCGGGCTCGGCAGCCTTCGCCGGAGATTCCCGACGGCGCGTGGCCGCACGGCACGCCTCTGTGAGGCGGTGTGCAGCCAGAACCGAGCGTGTGGCCCTGCGGCCTCACTGCTCATCGGCGAGGCGGGAGCTTCCTGTCATCCGGAACTCGCCGGTTTCGGCGAGGCCCCGCGCCACGTCCCGCAGCTTCACGTTCAGATTCTGCGAGGAGCGTCGCAAGAGGTCGAAAGCGTCCTCCGGGGCGATGCTGAGCCGCTCCATCAAGATTCCTTTGGCCTGGCCGATGACATCTCGGGACAGCAAGACCTGCTGCAGATCTCGGCCAAGGCTCTGAAGGGTGCTGCGTTCATCAACCGCCCGGGCTGCCACCGAGGCGTGTGCGGCCAAGATGAGTCCAATCTCCTGCGCAGTGTGGTTGAACGCATACGGAATGACGCCGTAGGAGTTCAGGGATCCGCCGCCTGAGTCGGCGGTACTGCTGCCCGCCGCTGCCAGGTGGTAGGAAAGGGCCGACTGTACGCCGGACTCGGTCGGGCGTGATGCCAAGGTCGGCCAGCGCTCATCGGGAAACGACTGCGCGTACACCATTGGGGCATCGACGGCATCCAGGCAGGGGCCCTCCTGTGACTGGTACTGCGCTTGATCCACGGCCGTCGCGGCTGGATCGGTGGACGCGGCGGTTCGGTACCCGCTCTGCTCAAGGAGGGTGACGCTCGCCATCCGGCAGCCGGCAATGGTCGATACGGCTGCCTCGGCGATCCGCGAGAGGACGTCATCGAAGCTGCCGGCGTTGTAAAGCTGCTCGGCAATGTCGGCGAACACCATCGCGAGGCGCGTGGGTGGAGCGTCGGCTTGCCGCCGCTTCGTCGATTCATCCCGATCGGCAGACGCTATCGTCCTTTTCGCCTGCTCCTCGTCTCGGTGCTGTCGCGCCTGCGACCGTCCGGCACGGGCCTCGGCCCGCTCTGCAGACGCTCCAGACTCCTCACCGGAAACGCCAAGCTCCGCGGCGCGGGCGTCCAAGTGTCCTTCCCACCTGTCGAGCTCCGCCTCCCGGTCGTCGGCGGTCCGGTCCCTGGTGTCGGCCACCCTGTCCCGCTCATCAGCGACCTCATCTCGACGGTCAGCAACGAAATCGCGCTTGTCAGCGGCCCATCCGCGCTCCTCATCGCCGGACCCAGTGGACACCAGACCACCTTTCACTGCACGGCAAGCCTGCCATTAACAGTACCCCCCAGGCCCGCCGCCGACCCGCCTTCACTCGATGGCGGCCGGCGCGAAAGCGAAGCCGGTCATGTCCTAGGACCGTTAAGGCGATCAGGGCATGGAAATGGACAACGCCGCGACGCTGGTACTCCGTGACCTTCGCGTACTGGGTGGGTGGCCAGGAAGTATGCGGTGTGCGTTACCCAATCGTCACCATTTGGGGTGCGCGCACCTGAATCTCAGGGCTCGCGGCCTCATGAAGGATCTATCGGCAAGGCGAGTTTCTTGGCACACTCGAGATCGTGGACACGATGTCCAACGATGCGGGGTCAGTGTCGTCCGACGAACAGCACGTGCGGGTCGGTGCATCCGAAACGGCCGATCCCACTGGAGATGTCGCCGACGAGCGGGACCAGCGGGACCGGACCGCCGACGAGCGAGACCGCATCGCCAGTGAGCGCGAACGGCGGGCGGATGAGCGGGAAACCCTAGCCGAACAGCGCGAGCAGCTCGCCGACGCCCGTGAGCGCGGCTTCGACGAACTCGAGCAACGCCTTGATCAGCAAGCTCGCCGACATCACCTGGAGACCGAGTCGCTCGAGCAACGATCATGGGAACAACTCGAGCTAGCCCGCGAGGCCCTTGCGCGCAGCAGTGATCGGCTAGCCCGTTCTGAGGCCGCGTTGCGCCGCACTGCCGCTCGGCTGAAGCGAGACCAGGCCGACATTGATCGGGAGATG
>CAWCVF010000020.1:0-49192 GCA_963798835.1 uncultured Actinomycetota bacterium
TGGCAGGGCAGCTTCACTAAGTGCCCGTGAGTGCCCAACCTTCATCTCAAGTCCCCTACCGCCCGAAGGTGGCCGAGGGTTAACTCTATTCCCGCTGGCAGGTCATATGGGAGTTTCCCAGTAATCTCCGAAAGAGGCGAAGTGTCCAATATCATATCCGTGCAAAGGTTGCGTAGCCGAAAACTGGTCAACGGAGGTTCCTTACTTATTCCGAATCTCTTGATGCGGTCACCTACTGCAGCTGCTGTCTTCAGAACCGGAAGCGGCACTTGCCTGACATGGCTCTTATCAACCTTGCGTCGAATAAGGTTGGCCATGTTTTCCACGTCCACCGGCGAATAATCGGCCAAATAGAAGGTCCGCTTATTAGTGACGGACAGCGGTGCCTTCAGAAGGCGTAAGAGTTGAAAGACGGAATTTCCAACGTAGCCGAAGGACTTCTTCACAGGGTGCTTCCGCGGATGGACATATCGACCGGCTAGAACGGCCATAAAAAAATCTTTATAAGGGATCCCAAACCAAGGTCCCCAAATTGATGTCGGACGAACGATTGTCCAATGTTGGAGGTCGGTTTGAGCGCGAACAAGCTGCTCACCGATGACCTTGCTACGGCCGTATGCGTTCGGAGGGAAATAGTCATAATCATTATAGGGTACATTGCCGATCTCGCAAACCATCCGACTGGATGCAAATATCGCGCGTCTAACGGTACCGTCGGCGGAAAGGGCGCCTAGCATATTGGACACTCCATCGATATTCGTATTATAGTCTCGCACTTCTTTTCCGTGCAGATCAGTGCGTGCGGAGAGGTGAATGACGTCGGTGGGGCGAAAGCGGCTGACAGTCTGTTTCAGGCCACTTGCATCGAGAATGTCGCATTGAGACCAGAATTGTTCGTGACCAGGAACGCGAGGTTTTGCAATATCAATATTCATGACGGTCGACTTCATGGACACTAACTCTGCAACCAAGTTGGTCCCAATGAAGCCTGATCCGCCGGTGACGAGGAACCTGCGGGAATGGCCGTCGTCTGCTAGATCATCATCCACAGCCATATGATCTAATTCTCCATCTTCCTGACGAACATGGCGTCAAACTGGAGTAGCTCACCAGTCGTTACGTCCTGTGTACCTGGCTCTACTGTTACAAGCCGAAATCCACCTGCGTGCAATTGATCTATGATCTGCCTGTAATCGGCTTGCCCCTCGTAACACTCAACAAGAGAAAGTTCTGTCTGGAGAACCCGGACGGACGCCATGGTCCGCTCGGCTCCAGCTATGACACGGTCCTCTGATCCTTGGGTGTCAAGTTTCAGCCAAAGCCTTGAGTCGGTCGTGGTTGCAAGTACCTGATCGAGTGTCGATACATGAACCTCTTCGGTGTAGGCGCTGGCCGACTTCGGAGCAACCCTCAGGTGAGGGTCGGCAACTTTCAGAAGGGAACTGCTAACCGAATCGTTTGAAACGGATAGTGTGGCTTCACCGTCTACTTCGCCAAGCGCCAAGTGGTGCGCGGCCCAATTACCATCTCGTTTGGCCCTCGCTGACAAGAGAGCGAAGGCTTCGCTGCTTGGCTCGAACGACTGAATTCCGCCTTGGAATCCGATCGCGCGCATTCGTTCGGCATATTGCCCCTGGTTAGCACCAACATCAACAAGAAGGTTGATGTCATTCTCTCGTATCAAACGCAATATAAAACTTGTCGCTGGTCGCCTCATGCGCACGAGCTCATAACCGATATAGGCGAATGCGTGCCTGATAGGCTGCTTAAGGCGCTGAGGTGGCTGCCATGCCCGACGGGGGGTAATCCTAATTCCTTTCATCAATGCAGGCACCCAGACGGGTAACCTACTTTATGGCGCTGCTGTCCGAACGGACACGAGGGACGGAAACAAGTCGGTTCCGACGCATCAGTTCTTTACTTCATCAATAGCTCTCCGCACACGCGCTCGCTTTCGGTTCACTTGATATCAGGTTTGATCCAAATACTACGACTTGGACAGCGTGGAGCAACGCTTCCAGTTCGAATGCGTCATGCGGACACTCTGTGCGCTCGTTCTTGGGAGGTTGTCGCAGGCTGCCAAAATCATTGCTTCATAGAGTTCGCTGACATTTGCCTCAGAGAAGGTGAGATCGATCGCGCGCACCGCATTCGCACTCAGGCTGGCTCGCAAAGCTTTGTCGGTCATCAGAGCCTGTAATTGCCGCTCGACGTCATGCGGCTCTCCGGACGTAACAGCCCCTGCCCTATAGCGTTGGACTAAGTCGCTCAAGGCCACCTCATCTGTAATGAGTACTGCGACACCACTAGCCATCGCCTCAGCAACGGAGATGGCGAAGTTCTCACGATCACTTAAGAGCGCGAAGATGTCTGAGCTCATCAGCAGTTCTCGTTTCGCATTGCCCTCGACCCAACCAATGAGCTGGATCTGGTCGCGCCGTCGCATCCCCTCAACTTTGGCTGCGATTCGCGCGACATAGTCATCATCGCCGCTGCCCGCAATGATTAGGCTGTCCGAGTCCGAGGCCACTTTGTCGAAAGCATCGATAAGCCTCGGAAGACCCTTCTTGTAGTTGATTCGTCCTACGAAACTCACGACGCATCCATCGGCCGAATGACCCGCCATGTCCCCTTCGGACACCGGCACAGTCCTGTCCATAAGAGCCATTACGTTAGGCGGGACAACCATTGGGTACACCCGAGCGCCGTAGGTCTTGAGCTCATCTCGTTCGCGTTCAGTCATGCACCAGATGACACATTGCTCGAGGCATCGCCGCCATAGCGGGGCGAGAGCAGTCTTCAACCTTTGATGCTTGCGGGTATCGAAGTCATCTAGGCAACCGTGGGGCGTGACGATAAGCGGTTTACGATACCAATGCGCCGCCAGGCAGGCGACGATTACGGGGAGATTGAAAAATGAGTGGGCGACAACAACGTCTGATCGAGCGACCTCTTTGACCACAAGCCTAACCAGACCGGTACTACCGTGGATGCGATCGAGATATCGCTGATGCGGCCGTGCCTTAAGCTGGGCATGCGCGCCTAAGGATCCGATCAAGATACCCGGCCTCCGCCGGTACCCAGCGACAATTAGTGTGGTAATCCGGAGGGCTGACTGAATCGGAAGTAGCGCCAGCAAAACGTTACCAGGACCCGAGAACTCGTCGTCGCCGGACGCCAAGACATGCAGAACGCGGAGGCCAGCAAGCCGTTTGCTTTGATTCACCTCCTCAATCGATTTCACCGTGTAGAGCCCTTTCAAGACAATCGTTGTCCGAAACGGGAAATCTGCGCTGCCGCCTCTCCTCGCTCAGCACTGTGTCTAACGACAATGACGCGCTGGTCATCCGAAAGAGTGGTAGCCCAATCCGACAGCAGGGACTCGGTCTTTACGAGCACCTTCGCACGAGACAATACCAACATCGTTTCAAGGGCTTCACTAGCTTTTATCTCGCCAACAACGTCAGTAAAGTGCGCTGGCGTTCCTGACGGTGTAGCGACTGCTTGGAGCGGAATAGCGAACACCGCGGAACCGAATCGCGCATGACACAAATCAAGAAAGTGTGGCTCATCACTCGCAACAAAGAGTTTCTCGAGTTGCGAATCTCGCAAGTTCGCTTCAACAACGTCAAGAACGGTCTTCATCTGAACTGGAGCGGCGTCAAGAAATTTGTCACTCCCACGGAAGTGAACGGCAGCAAACGGACTCGAGGGTATATACTTACTTGCCCGATCTGCGAATTTCTGTTGAATGCCCATGTAGCTCCATACCAATTCAGCCTTTTCACGGAGGGTAGTCGCCTTCCCCGCATCCGGAATATCCCGAACGTCACAAATTGCCTGCCGCAGCTGAGCGGGCCTATATCTGATGAAGTAATCCTCAAGCCAGTCGGAATTTGCGTGGTTCCACGACGGGGCGTAAGTAGGAGATGTAAATCGAAGATCGAGATCTATGCCATACGCTTGCCCGGCAGCTAAAGCGTTTGCAGCATTTGTAAAAATACCACCCAGTCCCATGCGCCCGCTAATGGTCACCGTGAGATTAACGCCTGTCCTGAATAGCTGCCGTGCTCGCAACCGACTCGGCATGTGCATCATTCGCTCCGAGACACCGCTATGCCGGAGCCGCACGGCCATCTTGTAAGCCGATGGTGACATCTTGCGGACAAAGGCTTGGAGTGTCATGAAATCATCCTAACGTCTCAGTGCCGGCCCCAATGCATTTTGCTTTGAGTCGGAAGTCGACTTGTGAACGGATCACGCTCAAAGCCGACACAAACTCTCGCGACACACTGCAATCAAAAGAATCACTCCTTCGGACCTGTCATCTGTATGCGACCCCTTAGGCTCAATCCGTTGATGAGAAGAGCAAAACACGCTGAGAGGACTAAAGCACCTGCAATGCTTCGGGCGCTTCCGAAGACCAGGGCGGCGGTAGTGCACAAGATGATAGACGAAAAAGCGTGTACCAGCCCGGCGCGTAGAAATTCATGACTCATTGCTGTCGCACTAAAAGCAAGAGCGATGCACGACAGCCAAGATATCGCGGCAAACTCCAATCCAGTATATGGCAACAGCGGGACGACAGCGGCCCAGGTATTTCCGAGGAGAATTTCCCCGATCCACGAGGGCAAAAAGTAGCCGAGAAAGCCGATAGCGATCGCCAGTGCAGACATCGGCAATGCAACGTAGCGCAGCGTCCGCCAAACCTGAGAAAGAGATTGATTTCTACGTGCGGAGTCAGGAATGACGACGATTGCGAGGGCTGTGATCACAATCGTCAAAGGACCTACAACTGTGCCGGCTCCCCTTAATGCGGCGGTAGCCTCCGGACCAACGAGTGCCGCAGCTATTGTTGCCACAATAAGTACGCTGCCCGCGCCGACGCTTGCCTCGAGACCGAAGCGAACGCGCGCTCCAAGGTCCCGGACTAACCACTTGCGAATGCCGCTCAGCTGCGGCCATAGTCTGTCCGTCACCCCGAAGCCGACACAGCACAGCAAGGCGGATCCGCCCCAAAGGAGAATGACCAATTCTGCGGTCATGAATGAATTACTTAACCAAGATGCCGCAAAGACCAAGATAGATATCAGTGTCCAAATAGCGTCCCACAGTAGTGCCTTAGCAGGCTGCCCAAACGCCATGGTTGCGTACCGATATACATCTTCCATCATAACGAATGCGGCAGCCGCTGCAACCGCCGCTGCGCTCGCCAAGTGATCGGTAGCGACACCGATTACGAGAATCGCGCCAGAAGTGACCGTAAAGGCACACAGTAGCGATACGCTAAGCGAGCGCTGCGCTTCATATCTAATACCTATTTCGTTGCGCCCGCTCACTAGAATTAACGGTGTTCCTATGACACCGCGCATTATCGTTAGAGAAGTGGTTACGCATGCCAGCATCAAAACAACTACGCCGAACTGAGAGACGCTGGACACGCGTGCGACCGTGAAGATGATCAGAATATTGCTGACACTCGAAAAGACCTGGTCAAGGAGACTTGTGAGGGCACGACTTCCCCGCTCGCTGCGCAGGGCTCGCGGAAGGATAGATGTCGCGGTATTGCTCATTTGTACTCGGCCGCAGTCCGCAGTTAGGGGTCCAATCAGCCGCCAAATAATTGTTCAGCGGGCCAGACGATCTCACACGCCCAAATCTTTCCGAACGTTGTCGTAAACCCAGCTGTAAGTCTTCTCCAGCCCATCACGCAGCGAAATGCTCGGTTCCCAGCCGTAGAGGTCCCGGATCATGGTGTTGTCGCTGTTCCGGCCGCGCACGCCTTGGGGGGCAGATAGGTCGTATTCCCGCTTAAGCTGGACACCCGCAATGTCTTCCACGATTGAGACTAGATCGTTGATGGACACCAGCTCCGCGCTGCCAATATTGACAGGTTTTGCTGACTCCCCCTCGGCGACCATCTGGGTGCCGTATAGGCAGTCGTCGACATACATGAAACTCCGGGTCTGTTCACCGTCACCCCAGATGGGAATGACCTCCTCGCCGGTCAGCTTGGCCACCGCAACCTTCCGGCAGATAGCCGCCGGGGCCTTTTCTCTCCCCCCTTTGTAGGTGCCGTGCGGGCCGTACACATTGTGATAACGCGCCACGCGCGTGGCCAGCCCGAAATCCTCAAGGAAGTGCCGGCACATACGCTCAGTGAACAACTTCTCCCAGCCGTACCCGTCTTCTGGCATCGCTGGATAGGCGTCGGACTCTTTCAGAGCGGTCACATCTGCATCGGTCTGCTTGTCGGCGGCGTACACGCAAGCGGAAGATGAGTAGAAGAACCGCTCGACCTGCTCATCTCTCGCCGCCACCAGCATGTGGGTGCTCTCCAGCACGGTTAGCATGCAGAGCGCCTTGTTGTTCTCGATGAAGCCCATGCCACCCATGTCGGCGGCGAGGTTGTAGACCCAGCGTGCTCCCCGAACAGCCTTTCGAGAGGCCTCGAGGCCGGAAAGGTCGAGTTGCAGATTCTCGGCGTCCGATGTGACCTGATACCACTCGGAGAAGGGTTTGACGTCTACTGATCGGACCGTTAGTCCCTGTCGCAAGAGTTCTCGGACAAGGTGGCCTCCAATGAAACCTCCGCCGCCTGCAACGACGGCGTCTACGGCACCTGCACTCACATCCTTCTCCCTTCCTCTCAGCTATCGCTGGCCACAAGCTGATGATTTGGGTCAGCATCGACCGCCTCACACAGCACTTTCTCGAATCGCACGGCCACTGCCGCCACATCGAACGTCTCTTCGGCGTAGCGTCGCCCAGACGTTCCCATCTCAAGCCGCAGTTCCGGCGAAGCGAGCAAATCGAGAAGTCGCGAAATCGCTTCATCATGATGATCAGGCGCCACGACAACCCCGGCACCTGAGGTCTGTAGCGTCTCGGCCGCTTCGTTCTCGGCGGGCATCACACCAAGAACAGGTCGAGCGGCGCACAGATAAGTCAGCACCTTCGACGGCACAGAAAAACGGCCGGCGTCTGGCTCGAGTACTGCGACGAGGACGTCCGCCGAGGCAAGGACGTCCGGCAAGCTTTCGTAGGGCTGATAATCGAGCAGCACCAGATTCTCAAGCCCGAGCCGTTGACATTCTCCGTCAAGATGAGCCCGACCCTGTCCCTCTGAAATGACCACAAGCCGGGCATGCGAATCATGCTCGGCGAGCGCTTCGGCTATGTCCACAAAGATTCGCGGGTCATGCTTGAAACCGAGGGTGCCGGAATACATAACGACATTTCGCTCGACGAGGTCGTTGCTACGAGCCCAATCATTGTCGCGGGGTCGAACTGGCATCTCGGGCAACGCGGCCCAGTTGGGAATGACCGTTACGGCGCGCTCCGAGACCCCCCACCGCTGAAGAACATCCCGGAAGCTTTTAGAGATTGCTATCACCCGGGCGCTGCCCCTAGCGATCGCACGCTCAATCTGGTCTGCGATCATCGCTAATCCGCCGCCGGCGACCCGGCCGAGGCGATTGCGAGCTGCAGTACCAATCGCGTCGCTGTAGACGTCCTGCTGCCAGAAAACCATCGGTACTTTGGCCAGCCTCAGGAACATTGCGGCGACCGCATGCGCCAGTAGGGGGATATTGCACATCACAACGACCTCAGGCGGAGACTTGCGAAGACGGCGTCCTAGCGCGGCGCCGTAGCGGAGCTCTTGAAGCACGCGCCTGAAGGGTGAGTAGCGAGCGAACTCAAAAGACATCGCCTGCGGCTCTAGCGAGAACCGTTCTGGATCGTCTGGACGGCGTTCAACCGCACCCCTACCCGTCGTGTAGGACGTGCAGTACTGATGCCGTACGTGGTGGCCGCGGTATGCCAGCTCGCGGCTGAGTTGCACCTGGAACGGATGACCGGCGTAGTCGTGCACCACGATGTCCATGACTTACCTGCCGCCCCCGACCTGGAAAGTGATCTCCGGAGAATTGTCCAGCCGACTTTATACATTAAGCCTCCTGTGCGAGTCTGACGTCTCAGAGGACGACTTCTCGGGTTCGAAGAGGATGTAGCCGACCTCCGTCGATCACCAGCAGCGGATCGCGGCTGCGAACCGCGTGCCACAGGTCCTTGTGTCGCCGCTATAGCCTCAAGTCACTCCCACGTTCGGCCATTGTTCTTTGAGACGGCGACTTTGTCACCGAGCCAAAGCCAGATTGTGTCGCCGGTTACGTCTATTGCCACTTGGCCAGCGGCGACATCGGCGCCGGGAGAGCACCTAGTTCGTCCGCGGGTCAGGCTGCCGCTGCTCTCGGTCAGTGATTGCACTGTCACCCCGTCGCAGTCCTCGGAGGCCCCTGCGACCCAATATTGACCACCTGCACTGGCAATGGCGAGCGCGTTGGGAATCTGCCCTACCTGCTGCCAAGTCTTGCCTGAATTACGGGTGCTCATCGTGGCTCCGTCAGCACAAATGACTAGAGCCCGAGATAAACTGCGCGGCGCGAACCCGACGGCGTGGCCCTTGCACGGAGTGGCTTTTGTGTCGCCGGGCCCATTGATTTCGTCGCGATCCGTCGGAGTTGGGAACCAGACGTCAATCGGGTTGTTGGTAGAGGCCGTGACCTTGCCGTCATTGGCATACGCCACATAGCGGGCTGAACAGCTCCGACTGCTACCACCGATGGTGAAGAGATCGCCGCTTGGCTCCGCGCCGAGTCGCACAATCGGAGCGAGGCCAGTTCGGTCGATTAGTTTCCAGCTAGCGCCAGCGTCGGTCGACCGCTCGACCTTTCCGGGAGTATCGCAGTCGCCAACCGTCGCCCGCCATGCAGTCTTGGAAGATACAGCGAAGAGCAGCCGTTGCGCAGGAGCTGGCTCGATTGGTTGGGTGGACGACGTCGCACTCTTTCGAGGCACTGGGGCTGGGAGAAGTCGTTTGTTCAGCCGGTGCGGAAGGTGAGGGCATCATGGTTGGCGACGATCTCGGCGCTGGCAGGGCACCCTCACCCCGGTCCTGGTCCGCCGGCTCGGCCGTTAAGGCCTGGTCGGGGCGGAATAGCAGGTAAAGAAGCCCCAGATTCACGACGATGAGCACCACAAGGACCACCATCGGAAGCACTCTGGTCCTCCGGAGCATCCGATGAGCATAGCCACGCCGGCCGAGAGGAGCAGCCGAAGCTGGAGATTAGGACCTCAGACCGCGACCTGGAGGCCGTCCTGTGATAGCTGTGGACGCGAAGGTACGACCGCCTGTGTTTTGGCAATTACGTCCCGTGCAGTGAGCATGACATCATAGGTTGGTTCGAGCCATGCTTGACTGTCCAGTTCCGAAGCGACGGCTGACTCGGGGGAACATGCTGTGGAGCTGGGTGAGTATCTAGACATCCTGCGGCGCCGGTGGCTTGGCGTGCTCATCATCGCCCTGGTGACGCTTGCGCTTGCCTCGACCGTGACCTTGGTCATGCCCAAGAAGTACACCGCCACGACTCGAGCTGTTCATTGCGGTGGCCGGGGACTCAGTGTCAGATCTGGCGCAAGGATCAGACTTTGCCGAGAAGCAGATGGCGTCCTACGCCGAGGTTGCCACGTCGCCACGGGTGTTGGACGCCGGTGATAATCAGCTCGGTCTGCGAACCAGCTCCAAAGGAGCTGGCCGAATCGGTGGAGGCAACTGTGCCAGCGGACACGGTGATTCTTGAGATCGCAGTGACCGATCCCGACCCGACTCGTGCTGCGCAGATCGCCAATGCGGTCGGCAAGAACTAGCAAAGGCGACCGGTGACTTGTCGCCGCAGAAGGAAAACGGCACCAAAGCGGTGCAGGCGACCACAATCGCAGAGGCTGAAGTGCCGGACGAGCCATCTTCCCCCAAAATCGCTCAAAATCTGGCCATCGGTCTGATCCTCGGTCTATTACTGGGATTCGGTATTGCGGTGTTGCGTCAAGTTCTGGACACCAGGGTCCGCAATGAAGATGATGTTCGCTCCTTGACCGACAGCCCCATCCTGGGCGTGGTTGGGTACAACCAGAATGTGCCATCGCATCCGGTGATTCTGCGAGACCAGCCGCTGGCAGCTCCGTCCGAAGCGGTCCGGCGATTGCGAACCAACTTGCAGTTCATCGACATTGCTGACCGGCCGAAGTCCATTGTGATCAGCTCGTCGATTCCGGGCGAGGGCAAGTCAACGATGGCAATTAACCTTGCGGTATCTCTGGCCGACACGGGTAGTCGCGTGATCCTCGTGGATGCAGACCTGCGGCAACCCTCGATCGCCGACTACATGGGTATTGAGGGTCGCGTCGGTCTCACCACAGTGCTGATTGGACGTGCCGCTGTGGAAGATGTAGTCCAGCCGCTGGGGACGACAAGCTTGGATCTATTGCCTGCGGGACAGATACCTCCCAACCCAAGTGAGCTGCTGGGGTCAATGACCATGGCTGTTTTGTTAGAGCGGCTATCAGCCGTCTACGACATGGTGCTGTTGGATAGCCCGCCGTTGCTGCCGGTGACTGATGCGGTAGTGCTCAGCAAGATGGCCGGTGGCGCCTTGGTTGTTGTGGGTGCTGATCGCATTCATCGCCCACAGTTGCAGCAATCCTTGGAATCATTAGAAACGGCCGGAGCGCACATTTTCGGGCTTGTGATGAACAAGATCGCCCTCCGCGAGGCGACGCGCGTACGGCTACGGTTACGGACATCCCTCCTCTGTACAAGAGTTCAGAAACTCTCCTCCCGTTCAGCCGAAGCGGCGTTCGGATTCGGACGACACACTCGTCCCCCACCAGCCACGCCGAAACGGTCACAAGGTGGGAGCTAGTCGAGTCCGGTAACACCGTGAGACGACGTCCGATTGGGTCCGGCCCGCCACACGCCATTCGGTAAATCTTGATTTGCCAGGCTTTCAGGTGGCGCGCTGGCTGTCGCCACTAGTACGCTGCCGCGCCTCGCGGTCGCTGATGTGCATGACGATTGTCCGGCTATCCGGGCACGTGAGCGGGTTCTAGCGCTCGGCGTAATTCTTGACATACGCGTCCATCTCGTCACGCTGCAGCGCATTCGCAAGCTGCGCCAGCTTCTTCTTATCGACGATGTCGATGCTCTGCTTTGTCGGACTGGTGCCGAACCCCGATATGGGCGCTTGGAGCATGTGAACGTCGTTGGGGCCCATCCGCAACGAGAGCGCAGTCTTGCGCAACTCCTTCTCGGTCAGCTGATCGTCGACTGTCACATGCAATGCCACGCCTCGAGCGAAGGAAACGAACTTTGCCGGATTGGAGACGGTGTCCTTGGCAAGACCCTTGGCCAAGATGGCTTGCAGGACAGCGCGCTGACGCTCGGCCCGATCAAGGTCGCCATGAGGCAGTTGTTTGCGCTCTCGTACGTAGGCCAGCGCCTCTTCGCCTTTCAGGGTCACATTGCCGACCGGGAAGTTGTAGCCACCGGAAACCGAGCCGTACTTGTTGTAGACCCGGACGCCGCCAAGTTCCTCGGTCAGCTTGATGAAGCCATCAAAATCGATCAGTGCTACATGATCCATCCGGGTGTCCAACAGACCCTCGAGCGTCCTAACAGTTAGGGCCGGCCCGCCAAACGCGAATGCTGCGTTGATCTTGTTCTTTCCATGCCCCGGAATTGGCACATACATGTCACGGGGAAAGGAGATTAAGTAGGCGCTCTTGCGGTCCGCGGCCAGGTGCATCACCATCAAGACGTCGCTCCGGCCATTGCCAGCGTTGCCGACATCTCGGCTATCCGATCCCATCAGGACGTAATTGATCGCCTCACCTGAGGCCTTCGCCGGGCGAGCCTTCTCTCCTTTGGCAGTGGGCGTTTCACCTGGCAGTTGGCCGCTGCTGTGCCGCAAGTTGTCATTGACCGCGCGGTCGATCGAAAAAGCGTAAAGGGCGCCGGCAATGAGCGCTCCGACGAGCAGCAGTGCAACGGCGGTGAGGACTGCCGCCAGCCACGTCCGGCGTTTCCGCTGGGTGGCCGGACCACCGGTATCCGGATCGGCCGACTGGGCATCGTTTGTGAAGGACAGTGACACGAAGGGCCCCCAAGTCGATACGTACAGTTCGGCACCCGCATGCGCCCGCCGACTGGGCGCCGACGTCCGCTAAATGATATGCCGTTTCGGCGCCTCGCATCTGAGATCTGAGAACCGCGACAGCAATCCCGAGGATCGCCACTGTTAGCGAGCGACAAGCGCATGCATGGAAACCGCCAGCCGATGCCGAGAGCGCATCGGCACTGTCCAAAGATCATGGCCGGCCACATTCCAGCTGCTCAGCAGCTGGTTCGCGGCGAGGAAGCCCGTGGTAGCTGCCCGCTCCATCAGGGCAACCGGGAAGTCGCACCGAATGCCATCGCCGGCCAGCACGATCCGCGGGTGCGGCGTCTGCACGGGAAGCCGCTGGTGCCACGGATCGGTGCTCTGGAGCGGGGAGTCGTTATTGATCAAGAATTCTTCCGCAACGATGCCGGCCGGCTCGAGCTCGGGATAGACCCGGTGCAGTTCGGCCAAAAGTTGATCTTTGAGCTGATCCTCGGCTGGCTGGTCGATGAGTGCGTACGCGTGCAGCTCGACCACCGAGCCGTTGCGCGCAGCCGACCAACGCCGCGCGCCCTCCTCGAAGCGCTCCAGGACCGAGACATTGTCCAGCGGTCCGAAGCCACTCGTGCCGAGGAAGGCCGGCCGATCAGAGTGCGACACATCTATCCAGCCAGAGTCGCCAGACCGCGAACGGCGGAGCGTTACGCAGCCGCGCAACTTGATCAAGCCACCCGGCGTCGGGCATCGCACTGTCCGTAGCGAGCCGACGCGTCGTTGCAGGATCGGTGGCCACCACCAGCGCAGCATCGATCTCGCTTCCCGACGCCAGGCCGATCCGCGGTATGTCCCGACTCGCATCGATCCAAGCAACGGCCTCCCCCGCTCGAACCTCGACACCAAGATCGTCGAGATAGCGCCGCAGCGGGGACCAGAGGCAGGTGTCGTAATCATCGCGCGGTACGTCGAACAGCAGCCCCTCCGACGAGCCGAGGAAGTAGCTGTGAAACATGGCGACAAGATCGCCGGCTGAGAAGTCGTCGGGGTGGGCGAAGAAGCTGCGGGCGAATACCTCGAGCGCCAGGTGCCGGGCCCGGTAAGGAAAATGAAGGCGATCAAGGAAAGCTGACGCACTCTCACCGTCGTAACGGAAGAAAGTAGCCGGAAACTCCACATCCAGCAGCTCCAGAGCCGCCGCCACATCGACGGCAGCAAGATCACGAAGCTGAAACGATGGGCTCTGGATCACGAACGCTGCAAGATTCAGCGGTGGCGTACGCGGAATGTTGGCGAAGGAGTCGGTGTTGCCCTCAGCCGAGATCAGCGGATAGTCGGCGACCGGCACCAGTGATCGCAAATCAGGATCGACGCGCCGCAGCAGCGCGCGCAGGTTGTAGTACTGCCGAAAGAATGCGTGAAAGCCTCGGCTCATGGTGACCTGATCAGTTCCGTGCACCACAGGCCATGCGCGTACCCGGCCGCCGAGTTGATCATGTGGCTCGATCATGATCACTGGCACACCGCGTTCCGCCAGCCCCACCGCAGCCGCAATTCCGGCAATGCCACCACCGGCCACGACGACAGGCTGGGAACCGCCGGCGAGTCGGGGCGCCCCGGGTCGCGCCGGATGCCGCACGGCGCGAGCATCCGCGCCAGGTCGCCAGCGCGGCCTCCGGCGCCCAATGATCATGAAATAACCGCTGGCCGGCGCGCTCGGAAGGTGTGCAGAATGCCGCGCTGCCAGCCCGGCACAGTGCGCACCTCGACATCGACGAATCCCGCGCGGTACAGACGATCAACGAAGGTCTGGATCGAGTCGAAGCGCAGCACGCTCCGCCACAGATAGCGATAGAGGCGGGTCCGCCGAGAGGTCAGCCAGCCAAGCGGGATGATCGCCAGCCAGCACACCGCGCTCCAGACCAGCTGGCTCCACCGCCCAGACCCAGCAGTCGAATATTCCTGAACGACAAGCACACCATCGGCGGCGATCAGGTCGAAGAGCCCGGCGAGTGTCTCATCCCGATCGGTGACATTGCGGAACAGGTACGCCGCGAAGACGCCATGGATTGGACAGTCCAGCCCCCACAGCGTCCGTGACCATGCGGCTTCCTCTGCGAGGCCGAGCTCGAACCGGACACCTGCAGGCCATTGCTTGGCGCGCGCTTGATCGATCATGCCCGTCGACGCGTCGACACCGACAACGGTGCACCGCACACCTGCCGCCTGGGCAGCCTGCAGCACCGCACGGGTTGATGCACCAGACCCGCAACCAAGATCGACCAGAGCTACCGGATAGTGCCCGTTCGCGACCTCCGGACGGGGCATCGGGTCGATCAACGCGTCGGCAGCTGCCCGCAGATGGGCGTGATAGCCGGGGTTGAGCGCCACCATCAGGTCATAGTGAGGTGCCACCTCGTCGAAGCCTGCTGCGACGTTTTTCGTCGTGATCATGGTCACTTATCGATTGCCTCCTGGGATGCCTGCCGACGATCCAGCCAGCGCCGCCACAGCAGGATAGCGAGGGTGACCATGGCGAATCCGAATCCGAAGTCTTCGACCGGAATATCCCACGGCACGCGTAGCCCCAGCATTTCAGTGGGGTCGTAGATCACAATCGGATCGGAAAGCTTGGTGAGCCAGCCATCGACTGGAATCTGGAACGCAAAGATGATCACGATCGACCACCAGTACTGCGCGGTGCGGAAGATCCCCGACCTGAAGTAGATCAGTTCCGCAGCGACCACCGCGGCAACTGCGCATACCGTAAGCACCGTGTATTCAGGCATGTGGCCCAGCCTCGCTAATTCGTGATCTTCGGCGGGTGCGACGCAGTACGTGACCCACCGCCTCATAGGTCAGCAAGCCGCAGATCGGCACCACAATGAAGAACACCAATTCCTCGATTGGCATACCGAAGATCAACTTCACACCGGTGGTGAACTGGGCGCTATAAGTCCAGTGATCACGCAGAATTCCGACGATATCCCAGATCGAGAAGATGATCACTACCGGAATCAGCGCAAACGCCAAGCCGGCCACACGCCGATAAATCCGCGCACCCAAAACGAACTCCAGCGGCAGCGTGATCACCAGACAACCAGCCATCAATAACAGGTACTGGTACTGATCGAGACGGGCCACTTCGCAACCGTACCGGGACCCCTGGAAAGGGCCGGAAATAGTTCGCCGCTGGGAAAAACAAGCATCGAGAGCCAGTTTTTCGTTTTCCTGTGCACGCCGTCCGAAAAGGCTACGATCAGCGACATGCCAGCTGGGCTGACCCCCGATATGGGGCTGCGGCGCAGCGGAGGTTCGGGGGATTTACGGCAAGGAAATCTGACCCAGATTCTCCGCTACGTGCGCGATCACGGAGCCAGCAGCCGCCATGACATTGCTCGCGGCTGCGGGCTGGGTATTTCCACGATGACGGATTTGATCGGCGAGCTGAGGTCACGCCGCATCGTGATGGAACTGGACCCGATACGCCGCCCAGGCGCCGGTCGACCAACCCGTCCGATCGACTTTGACGGCGAGCCGTGGTGCATCCTCGGCGTACGCCTCGACGTCGACGGGTTCGAGTTCGCCGCAGCAACGCTGGGAGGGCGCGAACTGTGGCGGGACAGCGTGCCGGCCAACCTTCGCGGCGCAACGGCGGATGTCGGCTTCACAGCACTCGACGGCCAGCTGCGAGCCCAGCTTGCGCGCATCCCGGCCGACAAGCGTCTGATCGCTGTGGAAATCGGCGTGCCCGGGTACATAGCCATTGATCGTGCGACGGTGGGCCAGTCCGAGAGCCCGGAGTGGCACAACTTTCCGCTCAGCGCGAAGGTCACGGCAACGCTTGAGTCCTTGGGAATTGCGCGTGCACATGTCGGCATCACCAACGTCAGCCAGCTAGCCGCGTTGCATGCCGTCCGCAAGGAGCTCCACCTGCAGCCGGACACCATTGCGGCGTACTTCGGTGGCCGGCGCAGCATCGGTAGCGGCCTCATTGTCGGCAGTGAGATTTTCCGTGGCGCCGGCGGCGGTGCTGGCGACTTCGGGCATCTCAACGTCGATCCATCAGGCCCGTCCTGCCTGTGTGGTCGCAATGGTTGCCTGCAGTCATTGATTGGACCGCAGCATCTACTCAGTGTTGGCGAGCTGCTGCCTCGTGACGCCGCAGCGCGGTTGGTCGACGAGCGACCCGATGAAGCGATCCGGCTCATCGTGACGGCGATCGACGAAGGCCAGGCGGCGATCTTGCAGGTCCTGAAGCGCGCTGGTGCGGCCTTGGGTGATGCAATCGACGACGTCATTGGTGTCGTCAATCCACACACGGTGATCTTGGGCGGTTACCTCGGAGCACTGAGCCCGCATCTGATGGATTCGATCAAGGAACGGATCGCTCACCGGCTAACGATCCCGGCATTCGCCGACACCACGATCGTCGCGGTGGAACAGCACGTGCCGAGGGTGGTCCGTGGTGCCGTTCTGGCTGCGCGGGACGCCTGCTTCTACGATCCGCTGCACCTCACTCGCGCGATTTGATTGCTCCACTCGCTCCAGGCGCGCTACCCGGCCAGCTGGTCCGCAGTGATCACAACGGCCGCCGCTGTCCAGGCAAGCGGTGCCACTGAGGCCGGTTGCCCGTTGGGCAATACCTTCTCGGAGAGGGACCCTGCAGCCGTACGGTGCTGATCAAGCCAGCTCAGCCGCGCCAAAGCCTCCTCGCGATGGCCGATAAACGCTGCGGTCATGGCACGACTGGCTGTCACGTTCGTCCAGCTGATCCCGTCTCGGCGCCACGACCCTCCAGGAGCGAGCCCGCCGGCAGGACGCGCCATCAACATCGGTGCCTGGTTCCCAAGCGTGCAGCACGGTTTGATCAACACCTGAGGTCATCGGCGGCAGCAGGAAATCAACACCCAGGTCCGTGCTGTCGCTGCGCCCACCGAGATGCCGCGGGTATCCATCGCGTCCGAACTTCTGTGTGATCGCGGTACGCAGCCGGGTGGCTCCGGCGCTAGCTTCCTGTGCCTTGTGATCATCGCCAAGCATCCGATACAGCGCCGCGCTGCTTTCCAAGCCGGTACACACCATGGCCGCCGTCGCGAGCGTCAGCCGATACTCCTTGACTTCCCAGTAGTCGGCGGATGGTGCAGGCAGTGCCGAGTCGTTGTTGATCGAGTTCAGTGCGGCCTCGGTACTGCGATCAACAAGCGAGAGATGCCGTTGCACGAAGGCCGAACGCTCGGGCTCAGCGACCTCGGCCGCCACCTGTGCTGTCGCCCACAGTGCCCACCCGAACCCATCGAGCTCGACGCCACGATCATCGGGCACCCCGCTGCGGTCAGGCAGATAGCGGGCCTGGAACACCCCGGATGCCGGCTGAACGTGTTGCAGGAAATCCAGAATGCGTTCGGCATCGCCCAAGTGCCCGGTCCGAGCGAACGCCGCTGCAACTAGCGCGGAGTCGCGCGGCCACACGTAGCGCCATGCATTGCTCCAGCCGGCGACCGGGACGCCGTACGGGCGGCTCAGCACATGCAGGTCCACAAGCGCAGTCGCCACCATGTCGCCGTCGAGGCCACTCACCCGGGGGACAGTTCCGGCGGCGAGCCAAGCAGCTTGCTCACCCGCCACGTCGTCGCTCTCCGGCATTCCGGCAAGCACCCGGCTGCCAGGAACCAGCGCATCAGCAGCGGGAACTTCCGTCAGTTCGCCGCCCGGGCCGACGGCGACCGCTACAGCATCGAGCGGAATTGCAGCATCCCGATTTCGGTGCGCCAACAGCGTCGGAAAGCCGATCAGAAGAATAACGAGCAGGCTAAGACAGACTGCCAGCAGACCGCGCTGGGAGCGGATTCGCTCCCGTGGCAGCGCGGGCTCGAGTGTCAGCACCGCCATGCCGGAAGCCTATTACTCCCTCTTGGGTAGAGTCCTCACCGCGGAAGGTCCGCTCGCTCAAAGGGAGACCACATGGCTACGCCGAGTCCTGGCTATTCGATCACTGTCCGGGTGGAGGCGCCGACCGATCCGGCGGCAACTGCGCAGACTGTCCAGCGTCGTAGCCGAAGCAGGCGGTGCGATCACCGCCCTCGACGTTGCCGAGTCACACGCAACCATGTTGGTGGTCGACGTGAGCTGCAACGCCAGCGATGTCGCGCACTCCGAAGCGATCACCAAGGCCATCGCAGCGCTCGAGGGCTTCAATGTCCGAAAAGTGTCCGACCGTACCTTCTTGTTGCACCTTGGCGGCAAGATCGAGGTGACGCCCAAGGTTCCGCTCAAGCATCGCGATGATCTTTCTCGGGCGTACACACCGGGAGTTGCTCGGGTGTGCCTGGCGATCGCCGAAAATCCGGCCGATGCTCGCCGGCTGACGATCAAGAGGAACACCATTGCCGTAGTCACCGATGGCTCTGCAGTCTTAGGCCTTGGCAACATCGGACCGGCAGCAAGTTTGCCGGTCATGGAGGGCAAGGCCGCCCTCTTCAAGCGCTTCGCCGGAGTCGATGCCTGGCCGGTGTGCTTAGACACGCAGGATTCGGACAAGATCGTGGAGATCGTCAAAGCGATTGCGCCGGTCTACGGCGGCGTCAATCTCGAGGACATTTCTGCGCCGCGCTGCTTTGAGATCGAGGAGCGGCTGCGGGCGGAGCTCGATATCCCGGTCTTCCACGATGATCAGCACGGTACGGCGATCGTCGTGTTGGCAGCCTTGATCAATGCGCTGCGGGTGGTACGCAAGGACATCTCCGAGGTCCGGTTCGTGATCTCCGGCGTCGGCGCGGCAGGCTCCGCGATCATCCGATTGTTGAAGCGGCAGGGCGCGACCATGATCATCGGCTGCGACAGCAAGGGTGCCGTCTATGACGCGCCCGAGGGATCCTCGGACATGCGGCGCTGGCTGGTCGACAACACCAACGAGGAGAAGCGGACTGGGTCACTGAAGGAGGTGCTGGTCGGCGCGGATGTATTCATCGGAGTGTCCGCTCCGAACCTGCTCGACGAGCAGGACATCGCCAACATGGCTCCGGATGCGATCGTCTTCGGTCTGGCCAATCCGATACCGGAGGTCGACCCAACCGAGGCACAACGCCATGCTGCCGTCGTAGCCACCGGGCGCAGCGACTATCCGAACCAGATCAATAACGTGCTGGCGTTCCCCGGGGTATTCCGTGGTCTGCTCGACGGCGGACTGCGCCACATCGACGACGAGATGTTGTCAGCCGCGGCCAATGCCATCGCGAACCGAGTGGCCGCCCGATCAGCTGAACCCGAGCTACATCATCCCAAGCGTTTTCGACGCCTCGGTCGCACCCGCGGTCGCCGCGGCGGTGCGAGAGGTCGGCGAGAGGGAGTCCGCACGCTGAGCTGAAGCTTGCACCCCGAGCTTGCCGAAATGACGGGGCCGGTCATGGATGCAGGAGCATCATGGCGACCAGCACCGCGAGCGCCACGAATGCGATCACGAAGAGCAGGATCAGATGCCGCGAGTGGCTGCCCCGCTCGACCGGCGGCACCTGCTCAACCGGCCGCCTCGGTTCGTCGGGTAGCTCTGGCAGGTCGGCGGTCAGTAGGGCGAGATCCTTTAGAGTCACCGCGGTGAGGGCCGCGGTGCTGCGCTTGTCGAACTCTTCCAGGTTGAGCCGGCCCGCGGCAGTGTGCCGCTCCAGGGCTTGCAGAACTGTGTCGCGGTCGTCGTCTGAGGCCCGCAGAACTGGCTCCTGCATGGCGTGACTGTAGTCGATACAGCAATTTCGTCGATCGTTCACAGCGGATTTGTAATGCCGATAGTTTCGTCCCAGTCGATTGGGGGGATGACGCAACCATGACGTCAGGCAAACAGCTAATCATCGAACGCATCTTGCGCGACCGCAGAGGGATCTGGGCCCAGATCATCGCGCAGCATGACCTGCCCAAATTGATCCTGCGGATGCTGCTCTGCTCGGTGATCAGCCTGGCGGCGTACGGCGCGGTGCTCGGCGCCTCAAACGGCTGGCTACAGGCGCTCGTCTCGACCGTCAAGCTCCCAATGCTATTCCTCGTCACCCTAGCAATCTGTCTTCCGACGCTGTACCTGTTCAACCTGGTCTTCGGCGCCCGGCTGTCGGTTCTGCAGGCTTGCGCGTTGATCATGGTGGCGATCACGGTAACCGCGGTACTGACCTTTGCCTTCGCGCCGATCAGCCTTTTCTTCCTGATCACCGCCCGCAGCTATGAGTTCTTCAAGCTGCTCAACGTCACGATCCTCGCACTGACAGCCCTCGTCGGGCTCCGGTTCCTGATCTCTGGAATGCGCGCGCTCAATGAGCAGGTGGTCGCCGAGTCGATGCACTCCAAGCAGATCGTCATGCCAGTGCCGCTGCAGGAGCGGGAACTGGTTTCGGCAACGGTCGGCGGCGCTGCCGACTTTGCGTCCCAACGGCCTCCGAACGGCGCCACGCCGAGCTCCCCGCATACCGAGAACTCACACCCGACACCCCAACCCGCCGCTGGCGAGAAGCCAGCGAGCATGCTTCTGCTCTACATCTGGATCCTGCTGTTCGGTTTCGTCGGGACACAGCTCGCCTGGACCCTGCGTCCATTCTTCGGTGACCCCGGCAAGCCCTTCGAGCTGTTCCGCAACATCGAGGGCACCTTCTACAGCGACATCCTCAACACGCTGGGCAGTCTGCTCGGCTGACACTGAACTTGCTAGCCTCGCTACGCCAAATCGGCACGCGCACTGAACTGAACATGCGCCGACTTGTCAGCCTCTCTTTTGTGCGAAATCCCACGCGCTCCCCAAGCGCCGTGCAACACTCACAGGACTTCCATGCCCCCCAAGAAGGGAGATCTGCGTGCGAAAAATCGCATTCGCAGCCACGGGCGTCCTGCTATCGGTAGGTCTGCTCTCACCAATCCAGGCGTTCGCCATAGACGACGTCAATACGCAGAAGCTCCGCAAGGCCGTTACCGTCAGCGGCATTTTGCAACACGAGCGGGCGCTCCAAAGGATCGCCAATCAGAACGACGGCACCCGGGCCTCCGGGACACCCGGCTACGACGCATCGGCCGCCTATGTGGCGAAGAAGCTTCGCAAGGCCGGCTACAAAGTCAAGAAGCAGGAGTTCACCTTTCCGTTCTTCCAAGCGCTGGCGCCTTCCGAACTCTCCGAGGTGAGCCCGACCGCTACAAACTTCGAGTCAGAGACGTTTACCTATTCAGGTAGCGGTGAAATTCAGGGACCGGTCATCCCAACCAACGACATCGTGATCCCCCCGACTCCAGCACCCAGCAGCACATCGGGTTGCGAGGCAAGTGATTTCCCGACCGCACCCGCCGAGCCAGCGATCGCGTTGATTCAGCGCGGTACCTGCACCTTCGAAGACAAGGTGAAGAATGCGGCTGCGGCCGGCTACGAGGCTGTGATCATTTTCAACGAGGGTCAGCCTGGGCGCGACGAGCTGCTGACAGGCACCCTGGGCACACCGCAGACGCTTCCAACGGTTGGGATCAGCTTTGCTGACGGCAACACTCTCTATCAAGCGGCGCAAGCCGGCGAGGTGATTGCGCGGGTGTCTACATCCACGATCAATGAGGATCGAAAGACGGTCAACGTCATTGCCGATTCACCCAAGGGCAAGATCAAGGACCAGACCATCGTGGTGGGTGCACACCTCGATTCGGTGATCGAAGGACCCGGAATCAATGACAACGGCAGCGGTTCCTCAACAATCCTAGAGATCGCCGAGCAGCTTGCAGCATTGAAGTACACCAAGAAGCTGCAGCGGCAAGTGCGCTTCGCGTTCTGGGGGGCCGAAGAGCTTAACCTCCTCGGGTCTCAGTACTACGTCGATCACCTGACGGAAGCGCAGCGCGCGAAGATTTACGCGAACCTGAACTTCGACATGCTGGGCTCGCCCAACTATGTACGGTTCGTATACGACGGCGACGGATCTGCCACTCCAGACGATGACGAAGACGCTGGGCCTCCTGGATCAGAAACGATCGAGGACATCTTCACCAGCTACTTCAAGAGCCAGGGACTCGCCTCAGAGCCGACCGCCTTTGATGGCCGATCCGACTACGGACCTTTCATTGCGGTAGGCATTCCGGCCGGTGGTCTCTTCAGCGGAGCTGAGGGCATCAAGACGCCGGAAGAAGCAGCTGTTTATGGAGGTACGGCTGGTGACCCGTATGACTCGTGCTATCACCAGGCGTGCGACACGATCAACAACCTGAGCACCAAGGCGCTCTCCGAGCTAGGCGATGCCGCGGCTGATGCCACGCTGACCCTGGCCCTGTCCAAGACAGGTCTCTACCCCGACGGCAGTCGGCATGCGAAGGCCAAGGTGACCGGCAAGGCGGCTAAGGGCGGACTCGCGCTCGCCAGTTAGTTCCCGGCCTCTGAGGATCGCAAAGGCGGCTCCGGCACTCACTGCCGGGGCCGCCTTTCCTGTTGAGTGAAGACTACGTCGGCTGAAGACGAGTGCGGCGGCCGGCACCGCGGTACCGGCCGCCTGCTCGGGGAATATGCTCGACTAGCAGAGTCAGCTGTGGCGATGCCGACGAGGGCGGTGCCTAGATGTGCGGAGGCTCGGGGGTTCCATCCGCACGTGCCGCGAGGAGAAGCGGCTGCTGGTGCTGCCAATATCAAACATGTATTCGATTCTAGGCAGAACATCGTCTGCTGTCAACACACTTCTTCGATCGTCAAATGAGCTGAGCAATGGCCTCTGCTAGTGCTGCCGAGCTTAAGTTATTGATCTTGGCCACAACAGCGTGCAGCGTTGACAAGATTCCACGACTGAACGATCGTCTCTACCGTGCTCATTGAGCAGGTGAAATAGTTGCAAGGAGACAACTGATCCGTTTGGATGTAGCTCCATGACCACCGGAAGACCGCGCGGCTCGACCGCACAGTACATGGACACCCTGCTGAGCGCGGCGCGCGTCTTCGCTGCCATCACAGCCGAATCCATTGCGCAGGTCGAGGAGGGCGTCACCTTGCCGCAGATGCGGGTGCTCGTGCTGGCCTCCCAACCGGGCCAACTCAACGCAACAGGCGTAGCGCAGGCTCTCGATATTCATCTGTCGTCCGCGAGCCGGATCTGCGATCGGCTGGTCCAGGCTGGACTCCTCTATCGGCGAGATCTACCGCAAGACCGACGCAACGTGGAGCTGACTCTGACCCCCGCGGGCGAGCGCCTGCTGGCCAGCGTCAACGATCATCGGCGAGAGGTTTTCCGCCGCATTCTCCGCCGTATGGATAGCGCTGAGCGGGAGTCGCTGGCTGCAGCCCTCTCGACCTTTGTCGGAGCTGCTGAGGAATACAGCACGCGGTCAGCCGTCTCACCTTAGTGACGCTAACGACACGGTAGCGTTACTCATTTGCTATAGTGCAATTATTGGTTCGCACCAATTAACACGCAAGACTAATGGCATGTTCACTGCAATCCTTATCGCGGCAGTCATTGTGATCATTGCGGCAGTCGTTCTGCTCAGCAGGCGGGCTGATAAGAAACGGCAGGCAAGCCATCAGATCGGCCTTCCGGAGCTTGGGTCATTGAGCCAAGCCGGAGAGGACACAAAGGTTGAGGTGCGGCGTGCGAGGGCTGAGCAGTCGGAGCCGTCGAGTTAGGAGCACGCCTCGTAGCAGCAGCAAACGGGGCCTAGCTCCGACCTGAAATCCTCCTCCCGCGGGCCGATCGTTTCTCCGCACACAGCCACGAATGCAGCTCAAAGGGGCCGCTCCGGCCCTCATTCGTGGCCTTGTGCGGAGTAACGGGAGAGTTGGCCCGCGGGTGGCCCGATCGTTTAGGCGACCGGCGCTGTAGCCGGCTCCTCGACGGCGGCCGGCCGGCGCGCCCGCATGGCGGCAGTGACAGCGACGCCGAAGAGGATCAATGCAACGGCGCCATGCAGCGCACCGATTGCGGCCAGCATGTGTGACAACGCCCCGAGCGCAATCTGCACGAAGGTGCAGACCAGCACGATGACCGCCCATCTCACGCCTTGCGGGATCTTGGCGAAGAATGAAATGACCAACAATGCGAGCGCAATGAGTAGCGTGGCGTAGCCCTCGAGCGCGTGGTAGAGCAAGGCGCCGGTACCCGGCGCATTGGTGTCGAACGCGGCCTTGTCGAGCGTGCCGCCGGTCTCGATCCAGTTCATCTGCGCGAAGACCCCGTAGCCGATGGCAGCTGCCTGGATGACAACCACCGCGGCGATGAGAAACGCGAGTACCCGATAAGCCGTTTTCATCAGCTTCCCCTCTTGATCAGCTCCTGACTCGCCCCCCGAATCAGGACTCATAAGCAAGGATGGATGAAAGTCCGACAAAAGTCATCAGACTTGTCAGACTCACAGCTGGGCTAGAGCCTGATGGAAGTCTGACCGCTTGGCGTTTCAGGCGCCGGCGATGGCTGGCTGGGATTCCAAGATGATCAAGCCGTCGCTGCTCTCGTCGGCGTCGAAGGTGACGACATCGCCTTCACGTATCTGACCGGACAGCACCCGCTGCGCAAGTTGATCTTCGATGGTGGTCTGGATCAGCCGGCGTAGCGGACGAGCACCGAACACCGGGTCAAAGCCGGTGAGAGCCAGCCACTCCTTGGCGGCGGGCGTGGCCTCGACGGTGATCCGCCGATCAGCGAGCCGCTTGTTGAGCCGGGCCAGATTGATCTCCACGATCTTCGCGAGCTCCTCGGTGCCAAGGGCGTCGAAGAGCACAATCTCGTCGAGCCGGTTCAAAAACTCAGGCTTGAAGGCGCCGCGCACCACACCCATCACGGCGTTCCGCTTAGTCTCGGCGTTCAGCGTCTGATCAGCCAGGAACTGGGACCCCAGGTTGGAGGTCAAGATCAAGATCGTGTTGCGGAAATCAACCGTACGCCCCTGACCGTCGGTCAGCCGGCCGTCATCGAGCACCTGCAGCAAGATGTCGAAGACCTCACTGTGGGCCTTTTCCACCTCGTCGAGCAGCACCACCGAGTAGGGGCGACGCCGCACGGCCTCGGTGAGCTGGCCGCCTTCCTCGTAGCCGATGTAGCCGGGAGGTGCGCCGACGAGCCGAGCCACCGAGTGCTTCTCGGAGTACTCACTCATGTCGATCCTGATCATGGCCCGCTCGTCGTCGAAGAGGAACTCTGCGAGCGACTTGGCCAGCTCGGTCTTGCCGACGCCGGTCGGACCGAGGAACAGGAAGGATCCGGTAGGCCGGTTGGGGTCGGAGATGCCAGCCCGGGAACGGCGTACGGCATCTGCTACGGCACGGACAGCCTTCAGCTGGCCGACCAGTCGCTGGCCGATCCGGGACTCCATCGACAGCAGCTTTTCGGTCTCACCCTGCAGCAGCCGGCCGACCGGAATGCCGGTCCAATTGGCTACCACCTCGGCGACGTCGTTCGGGCCGACCTCCTCTGAGACCATCGAGGGCAGCTGGCTTTCGTCCTTGGCGGCCTCCTCCATCTCCTTTTCCAGCGCAGGAATTTCGCCGTAGTTGATCTCACTGGCCTTGACAAGATCACCTTCGCGAAGGGCCCGGTCCGACGCCATGCGCAGCTCATCGATCTGCTTCTTCAACTCGCCGACGCGGTTCAGGCCTTGCTTCTCCGCTTCCCAGCGTCCCTCCAGAGAGCGCAGCTCCTCCTCGGTGTTGGCAAGCTCCTCGGTAAGCCGATGGAGCCGATCGACACTGCCAGGATCTGACTCCTTCTCCAGCGCGAACTTCTGCATCTTCATCCGCTCGACGGTGCGGCGCAGGGCGTCAATCTCGACTGGCGAGGAGTCGATCTCCATCCGCAACCGAGACGCCGCCTCATCGACGAGGTCGATGGCCTTGTCGGGCAGCTGCCGTGAGGTGATGTAGCGGTTCGACAACGTTGCAGCTGCGACCAGCGCTGCGTCGGTGATCGCGACCTTGTGATGCGCCTCGTACCGCTCACGGAGGCCGCGCAAGATCGCGATGGTGTCCTCGACGCTCGGTTCGTCCACGAACACCTGCTGAAAGCGGCGTTCGAAGGCCGGATCCTTTTCGATGCGCTCGCGGTATTCATCCAGGGTCGTGGCGCCGATCATGCGCAGCTCGCCGCGCGCCAGCATCGGCTTGAGCATGTTGCCCGCGTCCATCGAGGAGTCGCTGGTGGCGCCAGCGCCGACGACGGTGTGCAGCTCGTCGATGAAGGTGATGATTTGTCCGGCAGCGTCCTTGATCTCGGTCAGCACGGCCTTGAGGCGCTCCTCGAATTCGCCGCGGAACTTGGCGCCGGCGACCATCGAGGGCAGGTCGAGGGCAACCAGCCGGCGGCTCTTGAGGGAGTCCGGTACATCGCCTGCGACCAGCCGCTGCGCTAAGCCTTCGACAACTGCGGTCTTGCCAACGCCGGGCTCGCCGATGAGCACGGGGTTGTTCTTGGTACGCCGGGCCAGCACCTGGACTACGCGCCGGATCTCACCGTCTCGCCCGATAACGGGATCCAGCTTGCCGTCCCGGGCCATCGCGGTGAGATCGACGCCATATTGATCAAGGGCTGATGAGGTTCCCTCAGCCTCCGGGCTGGTTATGCGCTTGCTGCCGCGTGCGTCATTGAAGGCGCGGGTCAACACATTCGGCTTGACGTTGAGTGCGGACAGCACCTTCTTGGCATCGGAGTCGACTGTGGCCAGCGAGATCAACAGGTGCTCGGTCGCCACGTACGCGTCACCGAGCTGCTCGGCGCGGACCTCTGCATCCGCAAGTACGCGAGCGAAGGAACCAGAGAGGCTCGGCTGGCTGACCGAGGAGCCTTTCGCGGACGGCAGCTTGGAAATCGCCCCCTGAGCGGCAGCGGCAACGACGACCGGATCAGCGCCTGCGGCGGAAAGCAAAGGCGCAGCAGTATTACCGGGCACCTGGAGCAACGCGTGCAACAGGTGGGACGGCTCGGCGTACGGGTTTCCCTCGGTGAGGGCTGTGCGCAGCGCCGCTGAGACTGCGTCTCGACTCTTGGTGGTGAGCTTGTTGGTGTCCATATCCCCTCTGCATGAAACTTGAGTAGGCCTCACTCAACTATGCGCCAGTGGAGCAGGCTTCTCAAAAGTAAAAGTTGAGTGCACTAGACTCAACCTTTGTAACGATGCTGCTATTCCAGATCTCGAAAAGCCCGGCGGTGATGCCTGAGCCTCATAGCGTGGCCCGCTGTCACGATCCGTAGGCGGCCGGCGTCACTGACCTGCACGAGCGTCGAGTACCTGCGTAACTGTCTCGCTGAAATTCGAGAGCGCAGTTATCGCCCACCGCCGGGCTAACTGATGGTGGATTGCGGCGCACTCGGCGCGCCCACGGAATCAGAGTCGGCGGTACATCACACGCAGCCCGACGAGACCGTGGCGGCGTGAGTCGAATGCCTCCGGGACGATGCCGATCGTCTCGAATCCGAGCGACTCCCATAGGGCAATGGCCGCGATGTTGGTGTCGACGACGGCGTTGAACTGCATGCCGTGAAACCCGGCATCGGCCGCCCACTGCAATGCGTACTCGCCGAGCAGCCGTCCAACTCCGCGGCCACGCGCGACGGGCGACACCATGAAGCTTGCCGTCGCGACATGCGAGCCTCGGCCAGGCCGGTTCGGACCGATGATGGCGGTGCCAAGAATCTCCGCGTCGTCGACGGCGACGATGCTCGCGCCGGGCTGAGCGGGAGACCACATGGCCTCCGCGCGCTCGGCGGTGAGGTCGTCGGGATAGGCGTAGGTTTCACCATCGGCGACGATGTCGCGGAAGAAGGGCCAAATCTGCTCCCAGTCCCCGTGTCGGGCCTCGCGGATCTCCACGCGGTTACGGTATGCGGCTAACGGCGCTGACGTAATCTCCGTCAACTTCCGGTTGGTGGGTCTGGTTCGGCCCAGACTCCGAGCTGGTTGCCGCTGGGATCGGTGAACTCAAACCGCCGACCGCCGGGGAATTCGTACGGCCCATTCACAATGCGTCCGCCAGCCGCGACGACCGCATCGACGCTGGCGTTCAGGTCCTCTGAGAAGAGCAAGACGACGAGACCGCCGGAGCGTACCGCGTCTGTCTTTGCGAGCCCTCCTGCTTCGGCAGATCTGGCGGGATCCTGGATTCCGGCGTAGTCGGGGCCGTAGTCGGTAAAGGTCCAGCCGAATGCCGACCCATAGAACGCCTTTGCGGCGGCGACATCGATGACCGGAATCTCGATGTAATCAATCGCATGGTGACGGTGTGGGGGCTCGGTCATGACATGTCCTTCCTTGGGCTTAGGTGCGTTCGACCGTACTGTCCGCCACCGACAAGTCTTCGAGCTGACCCTCAAAGCTAAGTGGTAGAGGTGGGCCCGAAGGGTTGGTTGTCAGTACCTCCCGGCACACTTGATGCCATGTCAGGATTCGCTTCTTTCGGCATGGTCAATCTCGACAGCGATGACCCGGCGGCGCTCGCCTCGTTCTATTCGGCCGTGCTCGGCTGGGACGTGCTGCATAGTGAGGACGAGTACGCCATGATCGGCGACGGCTCGATCAACATCGGCTTCGGCAAGGTGCCCGGCTACGCCGCACCCGGCTGGCCGGCTGAGTCGGCACCGAAGCGCTATCACCTCGACTTCTATGTCGACGACCTTGAGCAAGCCGAGCAGCAGGCGCTCGCCCTCGGTGCCACAAAGCCGACCGAGCAGCCGAACCCGTCCCGGTGGCGCGTATTGCTCGATCCCGGCGGTCACCCGTTCGACATCTGTCTCAAGAGCTAGGCGAACGGCCACAGCCCTTCGACTGGCTCGGGGCGCATTCAGCAGCTCAGGGCAAAGGGCGGCCCGGCAGAGCAAGCGGTTGCCGGCGCCCGCGCCGGCCCAGATGCACTCCGCCGAGTTGATCAGCGGTGAAGACCCGCGACCCTGACTCGGACTGCACAGCGGCGAGCAAAGCGGTCAACTGATCAGCTCGGGCGCGCAGTTCGTCGATCTCGTCCTGCATGTGCAAGATGCGACGAATGCCCTCCAGGTTGATGCCCTCATCCTGGGAGAGCCGCTGAATCAAGCGCAGCCGTGCGATGTCACGTGCGGAGTAGCGCCGTCCCCGTTTGGCCGTACGCCTTGGCGAGACCAGGCCCATCCGGTCGTAGGTGCGCAGTGTCTGGGGGTGCATGCCGGCGAGGTGCGCTGCGACCGAGATGACGAACACCGGCGCATCATGATCAATTCGCTGCGGCAGGTCGGATGCAGACACGTCTCACCTCATCCAGCCGCGAAGAGCTTCGCCCTCGGATTTGCCGAGCCGACTGCCTCAGCATAGGAGTTCAGAGCCGCGCGAGCCTCGTCATTGAGCGCTGACGGCACCAGAACCTCGACGGTGACGAGCAGGTCGCCCTTGTTCCCGTCACGCTTGCCGACGCCCTTGCCGCGCACCCGAAGGGTACGGCCGTTCGGCGTCCCGGGTGAGAGTCGAAGCTTCACCGGCGCACCGTTGAGCGTCGGCACCTCGATCTCTGCTCCGAGAGCAGCCTCCTGGAAGGTCACCGGAGCAGTCAGCGTCAGGTTGTCGCCCTTACGTCCGAAGACCGGGTGCGAACGTACGTGCACGATGACATAGAGATCACCGGGTGCACCACCGTTCTCTCCGGCTCCACCGCGACCCTTGAGCCTGATCCGCTGGCCGTCTGTGACACCCGCCGGAATCCGAACCTGCATGGTCTTGGTGGACTTGCCGCGTCCTGAGCCGTGACACACCGGGCACGGATCATCAACGATCATCCCGCGGCCGCGGCACTCCCGACAGGGCTCTGTTACCGCGAAAACACCGCCGGAGGTGGAGGTTTGCATGCCGCTGCCCTCGCAGGTCGGGCAAACCCGGGGAACCGTTCCCGCCCGTGCGCCTGTGCCGCGACACGCCTCACAGGCGGTATCGGACACCATCTGCATGGCGACCGTGACACCCTCGATGGCTTGCACGAAGTCAACCGTGACTTCCCCCTCCACGTCGCTGCCACGTCGCGGGCCGCGTGTCGTGGTGAACCGGGTCGTCTGGGTCGTGGGACCGCCGCCGCCGTTGAACAAGCCGCCGAAGATATCGCCGAGCCCGCCGCCAGCGTTGCGGAACAAGTCGTCAACCGACGGACCGCCACTCTGCCTCGCACCGGCGCCAGGGAAGCGAAACCCGCCGCTGCCGAACAGTCGCCGGGCTTCGTCATACTCCTTGCGCTTGTCCTGGTTGGACAGCACGTCGTTGGCTTCGGAGATCTCCTTGAAGCGCCGCTCCGCCGCGGCATTTCCGGGGTTTTGATCAGGATGGTTTTCCCGAGCCAACTTGCGATAGGCCCTCTTGATCTCCTCAGGCTTGGCATCCTTGGCGACCCCGAGGACCTTGTAGTAGTCCTTCTCGATCCAGTCCTTGGTACTCACCGACGCCTCCCTTCGCGATGATCAACTACCGATAGTGAGCGGATGTTCCACAGACAGTTTCCCTCTGCCTGGGCAAGACACTGATCACTGCTGACCAGAGTCGGCATCCGGCTGGTCTGTCCTTGTTTTTTCTGTTGCCTCGGCCGGCCCTTCGACAGGCTCAGGGCGCATGGCTCCGGGCTCAGGGCGCATGGCTCCGGGCTCAGGGCGCACGGCTCCGGGCTCAGGGCGCACGGCTCCGGGCTCGGGGCGTACGGGCTCCGGCTCGGGCTCGGCCACTGCGACACGTGCCGGCCGCAGAATGCGATCACCGATGCGGTAACCCGGCTGCAGGATCTCTACGCAAGTCGGCCCGTCGATCCCATCGGCGTGCGCATGAAGCAGCGCCTCGTGGATGTGTGGGTTGAAGGGATCGCCCGCCTCACCGAAGGTCTCCAGACCATATTTTGCGGTGACTCGTTCGATCTCTTCGGCGACAGCCTTGAAACCGCCGTTCAGCTCGTCATGCTCTCGAGCCGAACGTACGTCGTCCAACACCGAGAGGAAGTCCTTTAGCACGCCCTCGATCGTCACCTTGCGAGCAAGATCACGATCACGGTCAACGCGTCTCTTGTAGTTGACGTACTCGGCCTGGAGCCGCTGCAGGTCAGAGGTTCGCTCGGCCAGTTTGTCTTGGAGTTCTGTCACTTCCGCCTCAAGATCTCGAACAGGTGGTTGGTCCTCGGCAGGTCCCGCTGAAGGAGGAGCCGCAGTTGCCTGCGGCTCCCTTACCTCATAGGTCTCCGGATCGATGCGACGCCGGTCCCGTATGGTCGGGCCTCGCTGTTCGAAGTCGCCTTCAGCGCGCCGATCAGGTCCGGGTACGGTCACCGCGCCTCACTCGAGGTCTGGTCGTCATCCACGATCTCGGCGTCGACGACATCCTCATCCGTGCTGCTTTCGCCGTTGGACTCAGCATGATCACTCGGCTCACCGGCCTCGGACGGTGCCTGCTGAGCTGCCTGCGCCGCCGCGTACATCGCCTGACCCAGCTGAGCACTGGTCGTGTTCAGCTTCTCGACCGCGGCCTTGACCTTGTCGTTGTCCTCACCCTCGAGTGCGGTCTTGAGCTCGGCGATCGCCTCTTCAACGGGCTGCTTGACGTCGTCGTTGATCTTGTCGGCATTTTCGCTGAGCAGCTTCTCGGTACGGAAGACCAGGTTGTCGGCCTCGTTGCGGAGCTCGACAGCCTCGCGACGCTTGCGGTCCTCCTCGGCGTGCGCCTCGGCCTCTTTGACCATCTTGTCGATGTCATCCTTGCCGAGAGCGGAGCCGCCAGTGATCTGCATGGACTGCTCCTTGCCGGTCGCCAGGTCCTTGGCGTTGACATGCACGATGCCGTTGGCGTCGATGTCGAATGCGACCTCGATCTGCGGCACGCCACGCGGTGCTGGCGGCAGGCCGGTCAGCTCGAAGTTGCCCAGGGACTTGTTGTCCTTCGCGAAGTCCCGCTCGCCTTGGTAGACCTGGATCATTACCGAGGGCTGATTGTCATCAGCGGTGGTGAAGACCTCGGAGCGCTTCGTCGGGATCGTTGTGTTCCGCTCGATGATCTTGGTGAACACGCCGCCCTTGGTCTCGATGCCAAGGCTCAACGGTGTGACGTCGAGTAGCAGCACATCCTTGACCTCGCCCTTCAGTACGCCGGCCTGGAGGCTGGCGCCCAGCGCGACAACCTCGTCGGGGTTGACGCCCTTGTTCGGTTCCTTACCGCCGGTCAGCTCCTTGACGAGCTCGACCACCGCAGGCATCCGGGTCGAGCCGCCGACCAAGATCACGTGGTTGATCGTGCCGACGCTGATCTTCGCGTCCTCGATCACCGAATGGAACGGCGCGCGGCAACGATCAAGAAGATCAGACGTCATCCGCTGGAACTCCGAGCGAGTCAGCTTCTCCTCGAGGTGGAGTGGACCGGCCTGACCCAGCGTGATGTAGGGCAAGTTGATCTGCGTCTCGCTCGCCGAGGAGAGTTCGATCTTGGCCTTCTCAGCTGCCTCCTGGAGGCGCTGACGGGCGATCTTGTCCTGAGACAGATCAGTGCCGTTCTTGTTCTTGAACTGCTTGACCAGCCAGTCGACGATCCTGGAATCCCAGTCATCGCCACCGAGCCGGTTGTCGCCGTTGGTGGCCTTCACCTCGAAGACACCATCGCCGATCTCCAGCAGCGACACGTCGAACGTGCCACCACCAAGATCGAAAACCAAGATCGTTTGATCTTGATCAGTCTTGTCCAAACCGTATGCGAGGGCCGCGGCCGTCGGCTCGTTGATGATCCGATCGACGGTCAGACCTGCGATCTCGCCGGCTTCCTTGGTGGCCTGACGCTGTGCGTCGGAGAAGTAGGCGGGGACGGTCACCACCGCGTGGGTGACCTGCTCGCCCAGGTAGGCCTCAGCGTCTCGCTTCAGCTTCTGCAAGACAAAGGCGCTGACCTGCTGGGGGCGGTATTCCTTGTCGTCGATCTTCACCTTCCAGTCCGTGCCCATGTGGCGCTTGACGGAGCGGATGGTGCGATCGACGTTGGTGACGGCCTGGCGCTTGGCGACCTCGCCAACCAAGACCTCGCCGCCCTTCGCGAATGCGACTACCGACGGGGTCGTACGCGAACCCTCGGCATTGGGAATGACGGTGGGCTCTCCACCTTCAAGTACGGCGACGACGGAGTTGGTAGTTCCGAGGTCAATGCCGACTGCACGAGCCATGGTTGTGTTTCCTCCAGCTAGGGAAATGGGTTGTTCTTGAGTCTGTCGCACTCAACTTAGTACTTGAGCGCACTAGGCTCAACTATGCCAGAGCAGGGATTGTTCCCAAATGGCAATCGGCTCTTTCCTGAAAGTGGTCAGCGCGATCGCTGCGATGGGTGCGCTGACCGCGAGCATGCCGACCATGATGAACTCCACCGAGCCGGCGAACCTGCGGGACGCAGCTCGTGCCGCCGGCGTGATCTGGCTCGGCCTGTCAACGCAGCTGATGGGCGATCCAGCGATCGCCCGCGTGGATTCCCGCCTGACGATGAAGCTGGTCAAGTCGCTGCACTGACGCGGGCTGCTGCGCTGAAGCTGTCGACGGACTCCGGCGAGAACCTACATCTGCCAAGACGAAAACGTAGGTTGACGGTGTGATCCGGTTCCTCATCACCTACGACACCCCTACGGATCCCGAGGCGTTCGACCGGCATTACCGGCAGGTGCACATGCCACTTACCCGGCAACTGCCCGACCTGCTCGACTACACGGTCGTCAAGAACCCCCAGACCGTCCGTGGCGCCGCCTACTACCAGGTCGCGGAGCTCACCTGGCCCGACTGGCAGGCGGCCCGCGCGGCCTTCGCCTCACCGCAGGGAAAGGCGACGGCGGCCGACATGGCCAACCTTGACGCCCCTACCCGCAGCTGCCTCTACGAGGTGCCGTAATCGGTTGGTGCCTAATGGACTGCTACCGAGTGCTGCTTCTCCGCACGATGGACCATGGCGCGGCTGCGGCGCTCGGTCGCTGCCCGAGGGCCGCTTGCCCACACAAGGAACCTTGGTCGCGCAGTGATTGAGCGACCGTCGTCAACCCAAGTTTGGTTGCGACCGCCGCGTCATCCCAGCCGGTCACTGACAGATCGTCGGGGATAACACAGTGGGCGGCCCGAGCCGCCTGGACGACACCAGTCGCTTGCTGGTCGCTCATCGCGGCGAGTCGAGTCGCGCGGCAGTTAGCTAATTTGGGTGAATGACCGCCCGTGTACGCGACACACCATCGGCCGATAACGCAAGCCTGATCACGCCCGAGGAGATTCGGCGGACGTTCCGCATCATCGAACGTTATGTACGCCGCACCCCGGTCATGGTGGTGGACCCGCGGGACTTCGCCCTGTCATACGGGCGAGTGGCGCCGACGCAGTTGGTGCTGAAGCTGGAACAGTTCCAACGCAGCGGCTCTTTCAAGGTGCGCGGCGCTTTCGCAAACCTCCTGCTCCGCGACGTACCAGACGTTGGTGTGGTCGCAGCGTCCGGCGGCAATCACGGCGTGGCTGTTGCCTATGCGGCCCACGAACTCGGCGTGCCGGCCCGAATCTACGTTCCCACCATCTCCGCACCCGCCAAGTGCGAACGCATCCGCGCTCTCGGAGCGACGCTGGTGGTTGGTGGTGACCGGTACGCCGATGCGTTGGCCGCTGCTCAGGATTGGGCGGCCCGCTCCGGTGCGCTGGGTGTCCACGCATTCGACCAGCGCGAGACCCTGCTAGGACAAGGGAGTGTTGGCCTGGAATTGGCTGACCAGGTCCCCGATCTGGATGCCGTCCTCGTACCGGTCGGCGGCGGTGGACTGATCGGTGGCATCGCCGCGGCCTTCGCTGGTTCGGCGCGTGTGATCGGAGTCGAACCGACCGATGCGCCCACCCTGACGATCGCCCGGGCTGCTGGCGCGCCGACCGACGCCCCTGCCGGCGGCATCGCCGCCGACGCGTTAGCTCCGCGACGGATTGGCGACCTTGTCTTTCCGATTACGCAGTCCTACGTCAGCGATGTCGTGCTGGTCGACGACGACGCCATCCGAGCGGCACAGCGCGTCCTCTGGGACACCGCGCGGCTGATCGTAGAACCAGCCGCAGCCGTGGGAATCGCGGCACTTATGACCGGCGCCTACCGGCCCGGCGTGGGCGAACGCCTCGCCGTCGTGATCAGTGGAGCTAACACGACACCCGCAGCCCTCGAACCGGGACGGGCCTCGGGCCGTTGACAGCCGACAGGCTGTCCTCAACGTTTGCCGTCTTGAGACGGCCGACGCGTATCTGATCTGGAGTCTCGACACCTCTTAGCCGTCTTGAGCCGTTGACAGCGCCTGGAATTCCTCGACCAGCGGCGACATTTGTTCACCTAACTCGACCTGGGTAAGCAAGATCCCGATGGTGCCATCGGGATCAACAAAGAAGTTCGTCCCTTGACCGCCCGACCAACCGTACCGGCCGCGCCGCGGACCCGCCGTTGTCACGCCGACACCGAATCCCCAACCCGTGTCTACCCAGAACTCGGGAAAGAAGCTGTCCGGTGTCTTGCACTCAGCGGCTACCTGATCGCTGATCATGAGCCCGAGATGCTCGGGTGAGACAATCTGGTGCTCGTCGACCCGACCGCCGGCGGTCAGCATCCGGAGGAAACGGTCAAAGTCACGTGCCGTCGAGACGAGCTCGGCGTGGCTGACGTCGAATGGCGGTGGACCGGCATAGAAGCCACCGCCCGCTGGCTCCATTTCGATGAAGCCGTCCCGGCCGTGTCGGTAGGCAGCGGGCAATCGATCGAGCTTCTCCGTCGGCACCCACAAGGCGGTATCGGTCATCCCGAGTGGTGTGAACAGGTCGTCAGCCAGGTGATCGTCGAGCGGCCGGCCGGTCAGCCGCGCGATCAGGATGCCCAGCAGGCCGAACGAGTGGTGGTAGCGCCACCCTTCTCCGGGTTGAAATGCGAGCGGAAGTTCAGCGAGCCGGGCGATCCACTCGTCTGCACCTAGCGCGACTGGCTCAGGTCCGGCTTCGGTGCCGTTATCCGCCATCGCCCGCTGCAGTGGAGACTCGACGATCGCCATGCCATAGCCAGAGGCATTGGTCAACAGGTGGCGCAGCGTAATGGCGCGGTGCGCTGGCACGGTGTCATCGAGAGCGGCGGTGGGGCTGGTGAGTACGCGGCGATCGGCGAGCTCGGGTAGCCAGTCTTCGACACTCTGATCAAGCTCAAGACAGTCCGCCTCCACCAGACGTAGCGCGGCGGTTGCGGTGATCACCTTGGTCATTGACTGGATGCGCATGATCGAGTCCTCACGCATGGGGCCGCCACCCAAGGAGGCAGCGCCAGCAGTTACGACCTCCACGTCGTCAGAGCCCAGAACCGCAACCGCTCCCGGCATCGTGCCGCTTTCGACATGGCGTAAGAGCAGGTCTTTTAATGCGGTGGTCACTCATCCGACTCTGCCACACGCGTCGACTCTGTCGAACTCGAATCTTGGCCTGGCTGCTGTAAGGACTGCCGGTCCTGCCACGGGCTGCCAGTGATCACTGATGGCATTGAAAGAACCACACCTCGGAATTCTTGCCAGGTACTGGCCGTCTGTCATAGGAAAAGCGGCCGCTCGCATTCCAAATTGACTTTACATTTCATCAAGTCAGTTGATACATTATCAATCGAATGCTTCGGCTCTATCTGCTAGGAGTCACTATGAGCCTCAGTGACTACGTCATCGACCTGCTTCTGATAGCCCTGGTGCTCCGGCAGATTCGACGGCAAACCCTTACGCCAGGGTCGATCATCCTGCCCACTGTCTTGATCATTGTCGCCGGCCTCAACTATCTGCGCCCCTTCCGGCTCGGCGGCAACGATGCCGCGCTCATCGTGCTGCTGATGGCAGTAGGCACTGCGCTGGGCTTACTCAGCGGACTCGCGACTCGAGTCTGGCGAGAGAACGGCGTGATCATGTGCCAGGCAGGAGCCGCCGCCGCGCTGCTCTGGACCGTCGGCATGGCGGCACGCTTCGCCTTCGCGTACTACAGCACTCACGGTGGCCGCAACGAGGTCGCCCAGTTCTCGATCACGCACAACATCACGGGTGACGCAGTCTGGGTGACGGCGCTGGTGCTCATGGCGTTCGGCGAGGTGCTGGCCCGGGTGCTCGTACTCCAGATCAGGCGCGTCAGGCAACCTGCGGAAGACCGCTTTGTCGAGCTTCCTCGGAGTGAAACTGCTCTTGATCAGGCCGTACCTGAGCACCAGCTCACGCGGTGACGTCCGACGCCCTTCGCAGCCGGAGCCTGCTAGCTTCAGCGGTCTTGGAGTAGTCGGATGAGCTCGTCGGTGAGCCAGTTCTGGTACGCCTTGCGTGCCCAGCCGCGACTGGTGAACTCGTTGTGCAGGCTCGTACTGGACAGGGCGTAGATCACATCAACGAGCCGATCGAACGGGGCGCCGCGCCGACGTCCGGAGGCGCGAACTAGCCCGCGTACCAAGTCGAGCCTGCGATCCTTGATCTCGGCCCGCCTGCGGCGCAGGTCAGGATCGGTCTGTTCCGCTTGGGCGAGCACCTCGAACAGTGGCCCCGCTTGCTCGTGAATAGCAGCAATGGCCGCGGCGAAGGCCCGGGCCCGTTCGGCCTTGGTCGAAGCGGCACGAAGCGCGTCGTGGAAAAGAGCGCGCTCAAACTGCGGCCTTTCGGCGTCGGCACCACCGATGGCTTGTCCGAGCGCCGCCATCAGCAGAGCAGGCTTCGACCCGACTGAGAGATGAACAGCCTGAGGAGTGACGCCGGCGCGGTCAGCGATCTGTGCGAGCGTCGTTCCGGACCAACCCGATTCAGAGAAGCACGCAGCCGCGGCCGCGATAATTCGAGTCCGCGTTGCTTCTGCTTGTTCGGCGCGCAGCGATGAGACGTAGGAGCGCTTTTTCTGAGGTTGTTTGACCGCGGTCACAAATTCACTATATAGCTAATCAAACGGATTACTCTAACATGACAAGGGAATGAGTTCTGACAAAGATTGACAACATACTGTCAAATGTGACAGTATGTTGTCTATGGAGAAATCAACCGCACACGTCGCCGTTTACGACACACTCGCCGACTGGGAGGTTGGCTACCTGCTTGTCGAGCTGCGCACTGGCCGCTTCACGGGTATCTCTTGGGACATCGTGACGGTGGCTGAATCCAGTGCGCCGATCACCACCATGGGCGGCGTACGCATCCTTCCGGACATGCTGTTGGAGGACCTGGATCCCGCATCAAGCAGCTTGCTCATCCTGCCGGGCGGCGAGATGTGGGACGCAGGTGGCGGCCAGCCCTTCGCGGCAGCGGCAGCGCGTTTCCTGGACGCGGGCGTTCCGGTTGCAGCCATTTGTGGCGCGACGGCGGGTCTCGCCCAGGCCGGTCTGCTGGACACACGCCGTCACACCAGCGCGGCAGCGGAATACCTGCTCGCTACCGGATACGCGGGCAGTGAGTATTTCGTCGACGAGCGCGCTGTCGCAGACGGGGGTTTGATCACCGCCGGGCCGCAGTCCCCCGTGCAATTCGCCCAGGCGACGCTGCGGGAGCTCGGATTGGCATCCGATCGCACTCTTGAGGCCTACGAGGCGGTCTTTCATCAGGGTGATCCCTCCGGCTACGCGGTCCTCATGCAGGCGCAGCACGCCGCATGAGTGCCGTTCAGGACATGCGCGACGGCCAAGTGCCGCCGCGCGAGGCCTGGCCGGAACCCACGCCGAACACCGAGGCGGGCGCCCTCCTGACCGATCTGATCCTGACGACCTTCCGGCTCAACGCGCGGTTTCTTGAAGCCGCGCAAGATCTCGCCGCTTCTGGTGACTTGACCGCAGCCTGGTGGCAGGTGCTTGGCGGCGTCTTGGACCAGCCGCGCAGTGTGGCAGCGATTGGCCGCCGCATGGGCTTGACCCGGCAGGCAGTGCAGCGCATTGCGGATCTGCTGGTCGATCGCGGTCTCGCGGAATACCGGCCCAATCCTGATCATCGGCGCGCCAAGCTGCTCGCGTGCACCGAGGCCGGCTACTGGTCGATTCGCCGGATTTCGCTTGTCGCGCATCCGTGGGGCAATCGGATTGGTGGCGAGGTGGGCGCCGATGCATTGCGAAATGCGCTGATGACGATGCGTCGGCTCATCGGCGTCATCGAAGCTAGCCAGCCGGCACACAGTGGCTTCGGCGACGGTCCCTGATTTTGCAGCGCTAATCAGCGCAAGATCGCCTAATTGGCCCGTTCCTGAAGCGATCGTGCTTCGTTTTCAGGGACGTCAGGGCGACAGAGGAATGCACCTTTGTTCGCTCGAGTCCGTAACGCGGGTTTCTTGAGCCTGACTAATCAGTTGTGATCATCAACCGGTACGAAGGCTCTAGAAGAGATCTTCGTGGACTGTTCGAGATGGCCGAAGACTTGGCAGCACAACTCAACGCTGGGCCAATCTCATGATTGATGGCATACCGCTGCGGGATGCGATTGTCCTGTCCCAATCTCTTCAGGGAACCGGCCGGTTTTCGGGTCGTGCTGGTTGCCGAGGCCTGGATGGCGTGAGCCGCTCATCAACCGCAGGCGAGGCTTTGCAACGATGCAGGCATGAGTGACCCAAGTGCAGCGATGCCTAGGATCCGACAGGTCGTACTGGACTGCGAGGATGCGCGTGCTCTCGCGGAGTTCTATCGACAGCTGTTCGGCTTGCAGTACCGTCCCGGCGACGAGCCTCCAGATGATGGCACTCCGGACACCCAAGGTCAGGACTGGCTGGTGCTCCGGAACACCGATGGGGACATTGGCCTGGCCTTCCAGCAGGTGGCGAGTTTGCCCGAACCTACTTGGCCAGAGGGCCCGCGACCGCAGATGCTGCATCTCGACACCACTGTCGGGACGTTCGACGACCTGCAGGCGCAACATCAACGGGCACTGAACCTCGGAGCGCGCCTGCTCCGTGATCGCTCCGATGACCCCGACGAGCCATTGTTCGTCTACGCCGATCCCGCGGGACATCCGTTCTGCATCTTCGTTGGTGGCGCCTGACAGCAGAGCAATCAATACGGCGTGTGTTCTGGCTAGGCGGGACGGGGGTGCGTAGCGTTGAGGCATCTCACCTGCTAGGAGTAGTAATCCATGGCTGGATTTCTGAGCTTTCTGAAGAGCTTCGGCCTCCTCATTGCCCGGCTGGGACTAGGCGGCATCTTGCTGCTGCACGGCTGGATTCGCTGGAATGCCGGCGTCCAGAAGCAAATTGACTACCTCACTCAATTTCGGACTCCGTACGCCGAAGTCGCGGCCTGGGGTGCGATCATCTTCGAACTCGTGGGCGGCGTACTGCTGATCGTCGGCGCACTCACCCGGATCGTCGGCCTGGGTGTACTCATCGAGCAGATCTTGATCATCGCCTACACCAACTGGTACAAGTGGCCGCCGACCTTGCTGAACGCCGATGGCACGTACAAGGGCGGATACGAGTACAACGTGGCTATCGGTCTACTCGGCTTGCTGTTGTGCGTAATGGGCGGCGGTGCGGTTTCGATCGACCGCTTGTTCCGGCGTAAGAAGCCGATTGAGGAAGATGACGACAGCTACGCCGACAACTTGACAGCAGGTGCAGCGACCTGATTGGGCGCGAAGTGGGTGACACAGCCACCAGTTGCGGCATTCACAGGGAAGCCACAGCTATTGCATAGGGCGGTTGTGAGATCTGGTGCCACGCTTGAGCCATGATTCGCACCGATGGAAGCACAGCGCCCCTTACTCGACCCGACGGCTCACCGATTCGCATTCTCGCCGTCGATGACGAATCCAGCCTGACCGAGCTGCTTTCGATGGCGATGCGTTACGAGGGCTGGCAGGTGGCTACGGCTGCTTCCGGTGGGCAGGCGGTTCGGGTTGCCCGCGAGACAAGGCCCGACGCCATCGTGTTGGACATGATGCTCCCGGACTTCGATGGGCTGGAGGTAATGCGCCGGATCCGCGCCGAAGATCCTGACGTACCGGTGATCTTCCTGACCGCCAAGGACTCCGTCGAAGATCGCATCGGTGGCCTGACCGCAGGCGGCGACGATTACGTCACCAAGCCCTTCAGCTTGGAGGAAGTCATCGCCCGGTTACGCGCCTTGCTGCGTCGCAGCGGTGCCGCACTCGCCCGGAGCGACTCGACCCTGGTGGTTGGCGATCTGACACTCGACGAGGACAGTCACGAGGTACGCCGCGCCGACGTGGAAATCCAGCTGACCGCGACCGAGTTCGAGCTGCTGCGCTATCTGATGCGTAACCCCCGCCGAGTGCTCAGCAAGGCCCAGATCTTGGATCGGGTCTGGAACTACGACTTCGGCGGTCAGGCAAACGTCGTCGAGCTCTACATCTCCTATCTCCGCAAGAAAATCGATGCCAACCGTCCGCCGATGATTCACACCCTGCGCGGTGCCGGTTACGTACTGCGCCCAGCGGCGGCATGACTCAGAGCGGCCAGCCGGACCCGGCCCCGCTCCCGGCTGGCGGCCTCCCGCGTACGCCCGGACCGTTGCCGCGGTCGGCCACATTCGGCCGCGACACGCTCGGCCGCCAACTGGTCGTCAGAGTGACGGTGCTCGTCGCGCTGATGGCACTGCTGATCACTACGGCAACCGCACTCGCAGCTCAGCAGTTGTTGATGTCGCAGCTTGATCGCCAGCTCGATGCGGTCACGGCTCGACTACGCAATCCGAGCAGCAATACATGGCCGGGTGACGGTCCGGGCAGCGGACTACTTCGTCCTGGCCAGCCGATCGGCACGCTGGCAGTGCTCTACGACAATGATGGAACGCCGCAGTACAGCGGCATGCTCACCGAGCGTGGTGCCGCCGGGCAGGGTGGAGCGGCAGTCACGGATCTCCCAGATGCCGCTGTCACCCGACTCGCCGACGTGCCCACCGACGCCGCCAAGAGTTCCACGGTGCTGAGTGGACTCGGGCACTATCGGGTGGTCGGCTTCCGAATCGTTTCCGACGGCACCGATGTCGGCTCCCTGGTGGTCGGCGTACCGCTGCACGAGGTCGACGAAACCATCCTCCAGCTGCTGGGCGTGGCGGCGCTGATGTCGCTGCTGGCAATCGTGGCGACCGTCTTCGCCTCTCGGTCGCTGGTGGTGCGCAGCCTTCGCCCGCTGAATCGCGTCGCCGCGACCGCACAGCAGGTGTCTCAGCTGAGGCTGGATCGCGGCGAGGTGGCCCTCGCCGTCCGGGTGCCGCCCGCGGACGCCAATCCCGCCTCCGAGGTCGGACGCGTCGGACAGGCCATCAATCACATGCTCAACAACGTCGAGGAGGCGCTCGCCGCACGGCAGGCCTCAGAGACCAAGGTGCGGCAATTCGTCGCCGATGCCTCCCATGAGCTACGCAATCCACTGGCAGCTATCCGCGGATACGCGGAGCTGACTAGGCGCGGTCGTGAACAGCTGCCGACCGAGGCGGCGTACGCGATGTCGCGGGTGGAATCGGAGGCCGAGCGGATGTCGCACCTCGTCGAAGACATGCTGCTGCTGGCTCGGCTGGACGCCGGACCTGATCTTGATCTACAACCGTGTGACCTGAGTGAAATCGTGATCAACGCCGTCAGCGACGCCCGCGCGGCCGGTCCTGATCATGCCTGGCAGCTGACTCTGCCGCACTATCCGGTGATCGCCTACGGTGATCAGCACCGGCTGCAGCAAGTAATGCTCAACCTTTTGGCCAATGCGCGTACCCACACTCCACCCGGAACCCAGGTGCGTACCGAAGTCTCGGTTAGCGAAGCGGATGCGGTTGTCACCGTGACCGACAACGGGCCAGGCATTCCACCCGAGGTGTCCAATCGTGTCTTCGAGCGGTTCGCTAGAGGTGACGCAAGCCGGACCCGTACGCCTGACGCACGAACGGGTGGCAGCACGGGGCTCGGGCTGGCCATCGTTGCCGCAGTCATCGAGGCCCATCACGGCAGCGTCGCAGTCAGCAGCGAGCCCGGTCGCACCCGGTTCACGGTGCGCGTACCGCTGGCACAGGTCATGCCGGCACCTCAGCACGGGCCGGGACCAGATATGCGGGCGCCCACTATGGGCTGACGGTGCTCGGTCGTACGCGGACCCGGCGCAGCATCACGATCCCGGTTCCCACCAGCCACAGCTGGGCGAGAATCGAGCCGAGCACTCCGTACAGCAGGAAGCCGGGAAACAGGCTCGGCGCCAGAAAGAGCCCGATCGCAGCGAGGGCAGTGAGTGCCCCGACAAGGAAGCCGGCCCAGCCAAGCCAGGACGGGTAGTGATCAAGCACCATGGCGATTCCGAGCAGTAGCAGCGGCAGGCCGATCATCAACGTCATAGCGACGAGTGACGGTCCGTGAGTGGCCGCCCCGACAGCGCGAGCTGCACGGACAAATTCGGCATGTTGGCTCGGGTCGACTTTCGCTGCGGCGGATGCCAATTCTGGCAACGCCAGACCTTCGCTCGTGCTCTCCACGCCGAAGATCGCTAAACCCACCGTTCCATTGAGCACCGCAGCCTGACCGATCAACATCGACGCCGGGCGAGTCAGTGATCGGGTCAGCGCCAACAGTCCAAACAGCGATGTCAATGCGGCCAGCACTGCAAAGAGGTGGACGGCCGGATAGCTAGGCCGGGTTCGTACGAAGGTCAGCGCCGCATCAGGGTCGGCCGCCGGCGTGTCACCGTGCAGCAACCGCCAGCTGGCGAAGGCAACTGATCCCACTATGAGGCAGACGCCGCCGGTCTTGAGATTGAGAGTGGCGCTTACCGATGGACTACTACTGGGCCTTTCAGCCGTTCGTGCTTCTGCTCGATCTGTCACCCCTCCATGATCAGGGGGAGGAAGGGTTAGCGCCGCTTCTATTAGTGCCTACGGCCCGGATGCCAGTGGCAAAGACTCCTATATAGTCCCCTCCTTTAAAGAAATAGATCCGATGGTCAGAGTCGTCCCAAACCACTGCGTCAATGTCAAATGTGAATTCAGTACGGAGGAATGCGGGCCAAACGTCGACGATCTGGCGCCCGGCGAGAAAGAACCGGCCAGTCCGATCAGCAGCAAGCCGTCGGCCCCGGTGAACCTCCGGAAAGCGGATCCATCGCAGATGGCTTGCCGTTGCCGGTTCGTTAGCGGTCGCTCAGCGGGGCCGTTCGTCCAGGCCGGGGAGATGCGCCCCGGGACATCGGCCACTCGACCTAAGAATGTGTGAGCGCCACGCTCCGAGCCACGTGGCAACAGCGACGTTCACGATCGTGAGTGGACACGACAGTCAGCGACCCCCCGGCCCTGATTGGCCGGGGGTCGCTGATGGACGGAGCGGGTGTGGACTACTTCTTGGTGGGAATCAGAACGGCGTCGATGACGTGGATGACCCCGTTGCTGGCGGTGATGTCGGTCTTTATCACGTTGACCCGGTTGCCGGCCGCGTCCACCAGAACAACCTTGTCGCCGGACACCTCCACGGTCAGTTCAGCCCCCTGGACGGTCTTGACCTTCTGGCCGTCCATCTTGGCCACATCGGCGGCCATGACCTCGCCGGCCACCACGTGATACTTGAGGATCTCCGCCAACTGGCCCTTGGGATCCTTCAACAGTGTTTCCACCGTGCCCTCAGGAAGCTTTGCGAACGCGGCATCGGTCGGTGCGAACACCGTGAAAGGCCCCGGGCCCTTCAGGGTCTCGTCGAGACCCGCAGCCTTGAGGGCTGCCGTCAGGGTCTTGAAGTCACCAGCGGCGGCGGCGGTCTCGACAATGTCCGATTCCGACATGGCTGTCGAGCTCGCGGTGGGCGACGAGCTGGCGCTCATCGGGGCAGCCGGGGTTGAGGCCGGGGCTGCGGTGCTGCACGCACCCAACAGGATCGTGAGGCTGAGGGCGGCGCCGGCGGCGGCGAACTTGCGGTTCATCTTGGTTCTCCTTCTGAGAATGTTTGTACAATGATTGTGTAATGTTACGGAGCCTTTGTCAAGTCTTTGTCTAAGGTTTGTTGAATGTTGGAGTTCGCACCCGGCCGGACCGGGCGCTGGCTCAGTGGTTGGCCCGGCGCGGCAGGGTCGCCACCGCCCCAGCCACGATGAACGCGGCGACACCAAGAAGCGCGGTGGCGATGACCACCGGGTACGCACCGTTGAAGCCCGACTCTGAGGTGTGCTTTATCCAGATGCCGAAGTACGCCCAGGCAAGGACGAGGCCGTACGCGACGTCTCGGTCCTTAAGGATGACGGCGGTGCCGATGATCACACCGACGGACATGATGATCACTGCCCAGGTGGATTCGGCAATCCCGAAGCCGTCCCAGCCGATGCTCACCAGCCACACGGTGACGTTCGCAATCGTGGCGACAGTGATCCAGCCGAAGTAGACGCTGAACGGGAGCCGCACGAACAGCCGGTCAAGGGTGGAGAGCTCCGCGCCCATGATCGTCCGGGTGATCAGGATGAGGAGCACCAGCATCGTGGCCAGTAGCAGTGTGGACACCAGGATGAGGTCGTAGTGCCAGGAGAAGATCCAGGCGACGTTGACCAGCGACGACACTGAGAACAGCACCCCCACTCGCTGCAGCAGGTCCGCTCGAGGAGAGACCTCGTCCGCGCCGACCCTCGCGCCGCCCCCGAGGCGGGGGCCGTCATCGAGTTCCGCGCCACGGAAAAGTCCGAGTTGGTACAGCACATGCGTCCCGAGCAGGAGGTAGATGACGCCCCAGATGGAGAACGTCAACCCGGCCGGGGCAAACAGGTTCTCGTAGGAGTCGGAGATCTCGCCGGTGTTGCGCCCGTTGATGGGCAGGATGTTGGCGAGCGCGTTCACTGCGATCATCGCCACATAAGTGAGGCCCACCAGTACCCGCACAGATGTCTTCGCTGTCTGTCGCTGCCTGGGGACGCTTTCAGGGGCGAAATGCGTGCCCATCGAGGCGGAACTGTCGGACCTATGCTGACTGTCCTGGCCGGCCTGGGTGGGCGTGGCCGCGATCTCTTGGGCGGCCGGCGACGCGGTGGGGAGCAGCACTGCGTCAATGATGTGGATGACGCCGTTACTGGCTGCGACGTCGCCGGTGATGACGTTGGCGCTGTTCCCGGCTGCGTCCACCAGGGTCACCTGGTCGCCGGTTACCTGCACGGTGAGTTCGGAACCGTGGACGGTCATCAACGCCTGACCGTTGACCAGATCGGCTGCCATCACCTCCCCGGGCACCACGTGGTACTTCAGAGTCTCGGTCAGTTGGCCGAAAGGATCCTGGAGGAGATTGTCGATGGCCCCGGAGGGAAGCAGCCCGAAGGCTTCATTGGTGGGCGCGAACACTGTGAGCGGACCGGGGCCCTTGAGGGTCTCGGTCAGCCCGGCAGCGGTGAGCGCCGCAGTCAGTGTGGTGAGGGCACCCGCACCGAAGGCGGTGTCGACGATGTCAGCGCTTGCCGCCTTGGTCGCACCGGGATTGCCATTCATGATCAGAACCTTTCTTGGAAAGTTTGTGTAATGATTGTGCGCAACCGTGTCGCTACTGTCAAACGTGTGCGGAAGGTTTGTAGAATGTTCATGGAAGGGGTCGCATGCACACGGTCAGATGGGTCTCGCAGCAACTCGGGCTGGCGCCGGGAACTCTGCGCGGCTGGGAACAGCGTTACGGCATCGTGCATCCCACCCGCACCGAAGGCGGCTACCGCCTCTACGACGACGACGACCTCGACACTCTTCAAGCGATGGCGGACCTTGTCGCGGGCGGCATGCAACCCGCCCAGGCCGCTGAACAGATCCGATCTGGCAGGGTCACACCGTCAAGTCAGAACCGCCTCACCGTCGGGGCACGCGGAGGGCTGCCCGACCACTCAGAGCTCATTGCGGCCGCGCTCGGCTATGACTCCCGTGCGCTTGAGGCCATCCTGGACGCCGCCTTCGCGGCGGCGGGGTTCGAGTACGTGATCGATGAGTGGCTCATGCCGGCCCTGGTGACCGTCGGACAGGCCTGGGTGACCGAACAACTCGACATCGCCCAGGAACACTTCATCAGCGCCGCCTTGATGCGCCGGCTCGCCGCCGCTTTCGCCGCCGCCGGGCACGCCCGTGGCGGCAGCCGCGTCATCACAGGACTCGCCCCCGGCGCCACGCATGAGATCACGACCCTGGCCTTCGCAACCATGCTGCGACGGGCGGGCCTCCGTGTCACCTACCTCGGCCCGGACCTGCCCGTCGCCAGCTGGGTCCAGGCCGTCCACACGATCCACCCCGATGCCGTCGTGATCGGTGCCCCCAGACCCGTCGACGCCCAAGCCGCGGGTGAAATCGTCCAGGCCCTTCGCGAGGAAGCACCTCACATGACCGTCTACGTGGGCGGCAGCGGCGCCACCCCCGAACACTCTCTCCAGGGGAACACCCTTGCCGAGGCCGCCACCTGGCTGGCCGATTCACTCACCACACCCGGCGCCCACCCCGACCCTGTTGGCTGAGCGCACCAAGGCGGCCTCGGCTGTGGGTCGCCGAGATAGCGATCAGCTCGTCGTCCACGGCCAACGTCAAGACCCACGTCTGCCGTCCGGACGACGGTCGGGAGTTGCTGTTGAAGTGGGCGGTGGATCCCACTATCGACGACTCTCGCACCGGACGTCCGACGACCGAGGTGATCGCCGAACACAACCGGTACAAGACCCGCCGCCGCGACCCACGCGGCGCCAACCCAGCCCTACCACGGGTGGTGTGGCTACAAGTCCGGGAAATGTTCGACGCCGACCGGCCACGCCCCGAGCTCGCGCCGCTGCTAAGCCTGCCATCGTCACCGGTCGACCGCCCGCCAGGGGCGCCCTTGTCTGTCGGCACCGTCAACTGTTGCTGCGCGCTAGATGTCGATCACTGAAACGAGGTCCGAGCTCGCTTGAGCCACCTCATAACCTCGATAGAGGAACTTTGCAAGATCGGCTAAGGCAGTGTGGACCGCAAGGTTTTGTCCAGCCTTCCCATTTTGCGGAACGCTGCCCGGCCGTGTCCTTCCCAAACGGTTCCTCCACTCGACCCCAGACTTCCGATACCTCCCGCTTGCTCACTCGGTGCAAAGCGCACCTTAGGTGGGGATCATGCTTCGCCGAGTGATCACAGTGTTTCGACCAGTTCGACCACGTCGCGTGATCGATCGGCTCCCTGAGCAGTCGCATCAGTGCCAGCGGCCTGCTGGAGCAACCGGTAGAACAGCAGCCCCCGGGCACGGGAGGTGCGCCGGTTGAAGCGGAAGGTGAACTGAGCAGCCGGCCATGCGGTCAACCGCATAGCGGGTGTGCTTGTCGACACCGCCATACAGTGATTGCGTCGGTTGTCATGCTGGGATTCGCTCCGCTGTTAGGGCTGATCTGACGGACAGGCGAACCGGCCGGGCCGAGCGACAGGTCTGTGACGGGCTTCTATTCCAAGCTCCTATCCGGTCAGATCCGTCTGGCCGGTGCGCGCCCTGTAGTACGTTGCGCGCGAGATGCCAAGCGTGCGGCAGATTCCACGTACTGAATTAGTTCGATCCGCAGCCAACGTCCGCAACTGCCCGACCTTGTCCAGACTCAACTTCCGCGGGCGGCCACCGCGCCGGCCCCGAGCTCGGGCAGCCGCTAAGCCCGCCACCGTGCGCTCGCGGACCAAGTCCCGTTCAAACTCCGCCAACGCCCCGAAGAAGTGAAAGACGAGATTGCCGCCGCTCGTTGTCGTGTCCAGCTGCTCCTGCAGGCTTCGGAAGTTGATCCCCCGCTGCTTCAGGTCCGTTGCGGTTTGGATGAGGTGCGAGAGTGAGCGGCCGAGTCGATCAAGGCGCCAGACGACGAGAGTGTCCCCGGAGCGGGCAAACTGAATCGCCTCAGTCAGGCCAAGCCGATCGGTACGACTCCCTGAAGCTGTGTCGGTGAAAATCCTCTCACAGCCGGCGGCCTTCAGTGCGTCCTGCTGCAATGCGAGGGTTTGATCGAGGGTGGATACACGCGCGTAGCCGATATTCATAACATCTAGAAGATGGCAAGCTGGCCGCTTTTCTTCTGCTCCTTGCGTTTGTAATGTAGCCCAAGGACGGCTTTCCACATAACTCGCGTAAGATGGAATACGCGGTCAATTTCTTCCTCAGTTGGTACTCGGTCAAATTCGCTATGAAGCGCTACTGCGATCTTTGCTTTAAGCAGCCGCTGTTTCTTGTCTTGCCTTTCCATATGTGCTATGTATTTGTCTCACATTCCGTCGCATTTGTCAAGATATGAGACGCTGATTGTGAGACGGGTTTAGAGACAGTGTTGCATGGTTGCGAATGCAGCAACGGACACGAATGCAATCACGTCTCATAAACGGTCGTT
>CAWCVF010000021.1:0-25554 GCA_963798835.1 uncultured Actinomycetota bacterium
CCCGACGCATCCCTCCTGGAACAGCTCCGCGTCTGGTAGCTGGCGGCGCGCCGCGTACTGGCGACTGATCATTCCGACCAGGCCGAGGTTGGCTCGGATGAACCGTTCTCGTGCGCGCTCTCCAGCGGCCTCCAGCAGTTTCAGTTCGTGATCGGTCGCGTCGGCGAATCCGATGCCTGACAGGCGAGCGTCGAGGGCCAGCAGGCCCGCCTCGATCGCCCGCTGCAGCGCGACAACCTCCGCGGAAGTCAGTTGCGGTTCGCTGAATTCAGTGTCGAAGGGCTCGGTCATCCCGACACTGTGCGGCAATCAGTGCCCGTCGCAACACCTAGTTGCGGCAAATCTGTGGATAACCAGTTGGATTCTGCCCGCGCGGAGGGCGCTCAGTCTTCGGCGCCAATACTCCGGGTATGCAGCGCCTTGCGACGTGCCTCGAGGACGACCAACTCCGAGAACATGTGGTTGTACTTGTGCTGCTCCTCGACGGGATTGGTGCGTTGCAACTTCGACTTGAGCGCCGCAATCGTACGCATCACCGTCAGCAGCTGGAGCGCCGCCGAGTTGGCGACCACATACCGTACGGTCACCTCGCCGTGCACCGGGAGCGGCTCGACCGCCAGTGAGGCAACCAGCGAGCGGATTTCGTCGGCCTCACAAGCTTCCGAGACCTGATGCACCCACTCCGTGCCCGGCGTCACGCCCGCACCTCCGACCTCGACGCTCGCCTTCTCAACAGCGGTGAAAACCGCGGCGTACGCCGGGTGGGTGAAGTCGGCTGTGGTGAGTCCGTCCCACGCGTCGGGGAAAAGGTTCGGATTTTGAATGAGCAGCTTGGCGGTCTGCCGTTCGGTAGTGAGCAGACGATCGCCGGGACTGGGTAGCAGCGGAAGTGCGGGGCCTCCCTCGTGCTCCGATCCGGCTCGTGCACCGGCGTGCGGCGGCCTTCCGGCGACCTGTCGGCGGCCCGACCGCGCCGCGGCCCGCATCACCTCAGCGCGTACCTCTTCGACGTCCATGCCAAGCAAACCGGCCAGTTCGCGGGCATACCCGGCGACCAGGGCATTGTCCCTAATGCTGGCGACCAGCGGAGCAGCCGATCTCAGCGCAGCGAGCCGGCCGTCGACACGATCAAGATCATGTTGTTTGAGCAGATTGCTCATCACGAAGCGATACAGCGGCACCCGCCGCGCGACGAGCTCCCGTACGGCCGCCTCGCCGCGCTGGAGTCTGACGTCGCAGGGGTCCAGGCCGGTGGGCTCAATGGCCACGTACGTCTGGGTCACGAAGTTCTGATCACCCGCAAAGACCTTCAGGGCGGCTGCCTGTCCGGCCTCATCGCCGTCAAAGGTGAAGATCACCTCGCCAAGGAACGCATCATGATTGCCCATCAATCGCCGCAGCAGCCGCGCATGATCATCACCGAATGCGGTGCCGCAGGACGCGACTGCAGTATCGACACCCGACAAGTGAGCGGCCATCACATCGGTGTAGCCCTCGACGACCACTGCCTGGCTCTTCTTGCTGATCGCCATTCGAGCAAGTTCGAGTCCGTACAACACATGAGACTTCTTGTAGAGCAGCGTTTCCGGAGTGTTGATGTACTTTGCCGGCATTCGATCATCGTCGAAGAGCCGACGTGCCCCGAACCCGACGACTTGCCGCCCCGAGTCGCGAATCGGCCAGATCGCTCGTCCCTGGAAGAAATCCCAGCCGGACTCTCGAACGAGGCCAGCTGAGACCAGCTCTGCGTCGCGAAATCCGCGGCCACGAAGATGCTGCAGCAGCGCACGGCCGTCCCTTGGAGCAAAGCCCACCTGGAACCTCTCCGCTGCCTCACGATCGAAGCCACGTTCGGCGAGAAACTGCCGAGCTGCCACGGCGTCCGGGCTGCTGAGCTGCTCGGCGAAGAAGTCAGCGGCCAGCCGAAGCGCCTCCGCCAGCCGGCTGCGGGCGCCAGGCTCCACCCGTGGGCCCGACTCGTCGGTGTAGCGCAGCTGGATGCCGACTCGATCGGCCAGTCGCTCGACCGCTTCGACGAAGCTGAGATTGTCGATCTTGCGCATGAAGTCGATTACGTCGCCGCCCTCCGCACAGGCGCCGAAGCAATACCAATAGCCGCGGGACGGGGTGACCTGAAAGCTCGGAGTCTTTTCGTCGTGGAAGGGACACAGGCCCTTCATCGTTCCGCCGGCGCTGCGCAGAGTGACGTAGGAGCCGACCACTTCATCGATGCGAGCCCGATCGCGTACGGCGGCGATGTCTTCCTCGTTGATCCGGCCCCCCACGCAGAGGAGTTTATGTTCCGGTCCTGACGACGCGACGCCCTCAGCGCAAAGTGGTCATACGTCTCAACGAAACAGGCGGCGGATAGGTTGAAAGGGTGGCAATCGAGGTGCGCGAGGTGCCCCTGGTCATCTTCGACGGGGACTGTGGGTTCTGTACCTCCAGCGCGCACTGGGTGGCGCGACGGCTGAACCGCCGGCCCGGCCCGAATGTAGCGCTGGTGCCCTGGCAGTTCACCGACCTGGCAGCGCTCGGTACCACGGCGGAGCGCGCGCAACGTGAGGCTTTGTGGGTCGGCACCGACGGGGAGATCCGTGGAGGAGCAGCGGCCTTTGCGAAGTGGCTCACCTTCCGTGGCGGCGCGTACGCGGTTGCTGGCCGGCTGATGAACCTGCCCCTCGTTCGCTCGCTAGCCGCCGCCGTCTACGGCGTGATCGCGAAGAACCGGCATCGGATGCCGGGCGGATCTCCAGCCTGTGCGCTCCCCCCGTCTGGCTTTGACCCGGCGCAGCGAGGGACCAAGGCGCTCTAGCGGAGCAAACGCCAGCCAGCAGATCGCCGTCGGCGCGAAGTGGATGTACAAGATCGCCAAAGTGAAAACGTGGAATCCCATCCAGAAAATCGCCGCGGCAAGTAGCGCACGGCCCCGCAACCACAGAACGACCACCGCGGTGAGCTCAGCGGTGAACGAGCACCACTGCATGACATGGAGCAGCTCGGGATAGGGCAACAGGAACTGACCGAGCCCGTGAGGTCGCCGCACAATCGCCCAGGTCAGGATCGAGCTGTCGGGCCAGCTGGTGAGACTCCAGCCGCCGCTGCGGATCTTCGTTAGTGCGGACAAAAAGTACGTGAAGATCACCGAAATCTGGATGCACTTGAGCGCCCATCCAGCCTGGGCGGAGCGCTCGGCACTCCGCCACCGTTCGGCGATCACCCCGACCGTGGGCAGCACCCACAATGCGACGACCAACGCGAGATGATCATGATCGACCTTCCCGTAGCTCATGCCGATCGCCGTCCACCACGTGAAGACCGCAGCCACCACGACACCTGCGAGTCGCGGCAACACATTGGCCGCAGCCACCAGGCAACCGGATACCAAGATCAAATAGAGGGTGATCGTCAGCGGCACGCTGGGTGGTGGCAAGTGAAACATGCGCGCAATCAGCAACGGCTGATAGAGCTCGGGATGCCTGCTGAGCGGAATGGGGTCGCGTACGAAGAGATGGATATCGATGATCACGAACAGGTAGAGCACCGTTCGCAGAATGGCGACACGCGACTCAGGCACCACCGGCATGAACCAGGAGACCACTGAACGCACTGTTCTCACGATGGCAGCTCCCAGGTGGCAAGCTCAACGAGTCGGGTGCGACCGAGACGGCCGTCGACGAGGCCGATCTGATCTTGGACCAGCCAGACGCGCCGCAGCGCCGGTTCGCGGTGATGCCGGGCTGTCCAGCCATCGGAGACGGATCGCAGCAGGGACGGGTCAACAGTGATCTGCGGTATCCGAGCTTCGATCTCCGCCCGGCTGATCCCTGCGGTTTCGACCCGTAACGGGAGGTCGATGCGGCGTCCGTCGGCGAGCAGACCCTCAACCCGAGTGATCACGATGGTCGTATCCCTGGCAGGGGAAAACGCGTACTGGGACAGCGGACCGAAGGGCCAGGCATCGTCACTCATCCGCAACGAACCGTTGAACAGCAATCCCACACCGAGCAGAGTTGCAGCGATCCGCCACACGTACGATGTCCGGCTCATGCCGCGTACGCGCTCCCCCACCGGGCGATTACAGCACAATCCCGTCCGCTCGGACGACGGTTTGGCGCAGCCGGTTAGATTGGCCGGGCGGCTTCCCGGCGATCCTGTGGAGCGAGCGCAGCGAGCGGAGCAATCAAATACGCGGCAACCGCTCGACCGGCCAGCTGATGTGGCGTACGGCCATGTCGAAGGCGTATCTGTCGGTCATGCCCGCCACGTAGGTCACCGCTGCCCGGACCGCAGAGTCGGATTGCGGCTGCAGGTCAAGCCCGTCTGGCATCGCCTCCGGATGCTCGCTGTAGTACTCCACCAACGCGCGTAGCACGTCAATGACCGCACGAGATTGAGCCACGGAGGCAGGTCGCACGTAGATGCGCTCATAGTTGAACGCCCGCAGCGTCGCAAGAGCGGCGGCTTCTTCGGCCGGCATGCCGACTTCACCATGCTCCTCAACGGCCCTCACGACCGCGCGAACGAAGGTGTTCAGCTGCTCTCGTCGGGTTCGCCCGCACACCTCGACGATGCCGGCGGGAAGATCATCTGCAGCGACGATTCCGGCATGAATCGCGTCTTCCAGATCGTGTGCGCAGTAAGCGATCCGGTCGGCCCAGCTCACGATGTGGCCCTCGACGGTCAGCGGTGCCGGCCGTGACCAGGAGTGGTTGCGAATCCCGTCCAACGTCTCGGCGCAGAGGTTGAGATTCTGCAGCACAACGTCGGCACCCCATGGTCCGTGGTCGTACCCCTCGGCAACGAACGCGTCGAACGCGTCTTCGCTGGCGTGTCCCCCAGGTCCATGACCGCAGTCGTGCCCGAGAGCCATCGCCTCGGCGAGGGTCACATTGACGTTGACGCCGCGAGCTATTGAGGTGGCTACTTGGGCGACCTCGAGAGCGTGTGTCAGTCGGGTGCGCTGATGGTCGGTGGGAAAGACGACGACCTGCGTTTTGCCCGCCAGGCGCCGGAAAGCCGTGGAGTGCACAATCCGATCACGGTCCCGTTCGAAGCAGGTGCGCTCCTCATCGGGCTCCTCGGCAATCGCTCGATTCCCCGCTCCATGAGCAAAGGCAGCGCCTGATCGCAGCGTGGCTCGTTCCCGCTCTTCCCGCAACTCGCGCCGGACGATGGGGCCAGCGCCAAGTCGGATGGGGAAACCCGAGTGGGCGCGAACCAGGTCACCATCCGAGTGGCCGGTCATAGTGTCGGCCCAGGCTTTGGCCCGTGGACTGACCTCCTCAGCCACCGGATATGCCCAGCTCCGCAGCCGCCAAATCAAGATCACGGCCGGATGCGTCGGCCAGCCAACCGTCCGGCAACGCAACCTTGGCACGGGGCGCGCCCTGTCGTCCGCGCGGCGAGCCGAGCTCGGAGACCGGGAAGGGAACGTCCGGATCCAGCTGTGCGAGCAGATCGTCCAGCTCGGCGAGAGAGGAGACCATCCCCAAGCGGTGCCGTAGCTCGCCACCAACGGGAAAGCCCTTGAAATACCAGGCCATGTGCTTACGAAGATCACTGAGGCCGTGCAGCTCGTCGGACAACGCCACTAACAGCTCAGCGTGGCGACGCACCATCCCCCTCACTTCGCCGAGACTTGGGAGCGTCTGGGTCCGGCTGCCGGCGAACGCGTCGGCCAGATCGCGGAACAGCCACGGCCGGCCGAGGCACCCGCGGCCGATGACGACACCATTCACTTCGGTCTGAGTGATCATCTGGAGCGCATCGCTCGCCTCCCAGATGTCGCCATTTCCGAGCACCGGTATCGAGACGTGGGCCTTCAGCGCCGCGATCGCCTCCCAGTCGGCCTGGCCCGCGTACGCCTGCTGCGCCGTTCGGCCGTGCAGGGCGATGGCCGCGCAGCCGGACTCCTCCGCGATCCGGCCGGCATCCAGAAATGTCTGGTGATCATGGTCGATGCCGATGCGCGTCTTGATCGTGACGGGTACAGCGTAGCGTGCTGCCGCTTGCACTGTGGCGGTCAAGATCATCCGGAGCCGGTCGCGCTTGTACGGCAGCGCCGCGCCACCACCCTTGCGGGTGACCTTCGGCACCGGGCAGCCGAAATTCAGATCCACATGATCGACGCCGTACTCGCTGCAGAGGATTTCGGTGGCTCGCGCCATGATCACCGGGTCAACGCCGTACAGCTGAACGGACCGAACTCGCTCCCCCGGATCGAACTGAAGCATGGACAGCGTCCTGGGATCCCGTTCGACGAGTCCGCGGGAAGTGATCATCTCGCAGACGTACAAGCCGGCGCCCTGTTCCCGGCAGAGCTGCCGGAACGCGGCATTGGTGATCCCAGCCATGGGCGCGAGCACGACCGGCGGATCCACCGTGATAGGCCCGATCTTGAGTGACGCGGGCTGAGCCTGTCGAAGCCCGGCTATGTGCCCTTCGACAAGCTCAGGGCCCATATCGACCAGCTCAGAGCGCGTACGTGTCAGCAACCGACCAGCCGTTGAGCGAGGTACTCCATCACCTTGTCCTCCGACACTCGCTCCTGGGTCATCGAGTCCCGCTCCCGGACAGTGACGGCCTGGTCTTCGAGAGTGTCGAAATCGACGGTGACGCAGTACGGCGTACCGATTTCATCCTGCCGGCGATAGCGACGGCCGATGGCTTGAGCGTCGTCGAAGTCGACGTTCCACGATTGGCGCAGCCGCTTGGCGAGATCGCGGGCCTTGGGCGAGAGAGCCTCGTTCCGGGACAGCGGCAACACCGCCACCTTTACCGGCGCCAGCCGGGGATCGAGCCGCAGCACCGTACGCTTGTCGACTCCACCCTTGGTATTGGGAGCCTCATCCTCGGCGTACGCATCGACGAGAAAAGCCATCATCGCGCGGTTCGGCCCGGCCGCCGGCTCGATCACGTACGGGATGTACCGCTCGCCGGTAGCTGGATCGAAGTAGGACAGATCGACGCCAGAGTGCTCGCTGTGGGTTCTGAGGTCGAAGTCGGTCCGATTGGCAATACCTTCCAGTTCACCCCAATCACTGCCGGCGAAGCCAAAGCGATACTCGATGTCGACCGTGCGCTTGGAGTAATGGGAGAGCTTCTCCGTGGGGTGCTCGAGATGACGCAAATTCTCCCGCGTCAGCCCGAGGTCGGTGTACCAGCGAGTGCGCTCGTCGATCCAGTACTGGTGCCACTCCTCATCGGTGCCCGGCTTGACGAAGAACTCCATCTCCATCTGCTCGAACTCCCGGGTCCGGAAGATGAAGTTTCCGGGCGTGATCTCGTTGCGGAACGACTTGCCGATCTGACCAATGCCGAAGGGCGGCTTCTTGCGCGTGACCTGAACGACGTTGGCGAAGTTCACAAAGATGCCCTGTGCTGTTTCGGGACGCAGGTAGTGCAGACCGGATTCGTCCTCGACCGCACCCAGGTAGGTCTTGAGCATCATGTTGAAGTCGCGCGGCTCTGTCCACTGACCGCGGGTGCCGCAGTGCGGGCAGGTGATCTCGTCCAAGCCGGTCGGCTTGCGGCCCTTCCGCGCTTCGAAGTCTTCCTCGAGATGGTCGGCGCGGAACCGCCGGTGGCACGACAGGCATTCGGTCAGGGGATCATGAAACGCGGTGAGATGCCCCGAGGCGACCCACACCTGGCGCGGCAAGATCACCGAGGAATCGAGACCAACAATGTCCTCATGCTCGGTGATCACCGAGCGCCACCACTGCTTCTTGACGTTCTCCTTCAGCTCGACGCCGAGTGGTCCGTAATCCCAGGCCGAACGCGTGCCGCCGTAGATCTCTCCCGACGGAAAGACGAAGCCACGGCGCTTGCACAGATTGATGACGCTGTCGAGTCGGCTGGTCGGGGCCACGAACTTTTCTCCAGACGTGAGCTGAGCCATCCCCGGCTGGGATGGATCCAGCGCACTAGGTTATCGCGCCACCTGACGTGGGGTCGGCGCCCAGGCGACGGCGGCGTTGGCGATGATCGCGCCTGAGGCGGGCTCAAGCGTTGGCTGTACCTAGCTTCCACCCGCTGTACATGGCATGCACGCCATGCACAGCGTGGGCATCCCACGCAGCGTGGGATGTTCACCGGGCTGCTGCGGTCTAGCGCAGAAACTGTCATGCCAGCGAAACGTGTTCGAAACTCGATCCACCTACGGTCAGGGGAACGCCGCCCGGGCACGAGGAGGCTGAGAAGTGATCGAGCATGTGGATCCATTCATTGGTAGCTCGGTAACAGACCTTCCTGTCCCGCGGGGTCTGGCCGAAACCTGGTGGTGGCCCAAGCCGCAGGTCGGCAACACGCATCCGGGCGCCACGTACCCCTTTGGAATGGTCTCGGCGTGCGCATATTCAGGTGCCTATCCCACCGGGTACGGGCTGTATCACCTGAGCACCGAGGGCGTGCCCTCGCAGCTCTACGACAGACAGATCGCGTCCGGATTCACCCACTTCCAGCAGTCCGGAACCGGGGCAATCCGCAAGTACTACAACTACTTTCGAGTCACTCCCATGGAGGAATCGCTCGACAACCTCGGTAATACCTGGGAGCTATGCGACGAGCGCGCAGAGCCGGGGTACTACGCCGCGACGCTCAGCTCCAGCATCAGCTGCGAACTCACGGTCGGGCCCAAGAGCGCAGTGCATCGCTACACCTTCCCAGCGCACCAGGACGCGCGATTGGTGATCGACTTCTCGATGGGCGGTTTGGCAATTCCGTACGGAGCGACGGTCCCGCTGCGTGCCCACATCGAGTCCCTCGCGCCGGGCGTGGCTCAGGCCGAAATCGTGGTGGAGGGTGCTCCGCTCGCTGTGCACGTGGAGTGCGACGCAGGCGATTGGCGGCAGCTGCTGTGGTATGACCGACGGCTGATGCCGGGCGGCACCCGGCTCGACTTCGACCGGATCCGGCCCACCACGCTGCGGCCGTTCGGCTTGATGTGGCGCGGCCCGACCGAGCCCGGCCAGGTCCTGGAACTGCGATTGGGTTTCTCGCTTCGGGGTGTTGAGCAGGCCAAGCGAAACCTACACGCCGACTGTGGATCCGGCGGGGCCGCGTTCGCCAGCCGACGCGCCAAGACAGCTACCGTCTGGCGGCAACACCTCAACAAGATCAAGATCGAAACCTCCTCGGCAGCCCGAAAAACGATCTTCTCCACGGCTCTCTATCACTCGTTGATCAAGCCCTGCTTCGCTCCGGAAGAAAGCCCGATCTGGCCAACCGATGGCCCCTTCGTCTTCGACCTCTGCACGATGTGGGACATCTACCGCACTCAGCTGCCGTTGATCACCGCATTGTTTCCGGCGCGGGCAGTGGAGCTGGCGAACGCGCTGCTCTCGATTTGCGAGGAGGAGGGCAACCTTCCGATCGGCTACCGGATGGCCAAGGGGGCGGATCGCTTCACTCGACAAGGCAGCGCGCTGGCACACACGTTCCTCGCCGACCTGTGCCAGCTGGGTGTGCCAGGCATTGACTGGGACTGGGCACTGTGCCACATGGATACCGACCTGCGGCGCAGCTATGGCGAGGATTACCTGCTGCGCGGGCTTGCCGAACCAATTTCCCACACTCTCGACTTGGCCTTCGGCTACCAATGCACTGCAAAGGTGGCCAGCTATGTCGGCGACGACCAACTCGCCGCTCAGCTTCAACGTCTCTCGGGCCAGTGGGTCAACGCCGTTGCACCCGACGGGCTGCTGCGAGATTCCACCTACTACGAGGGCGGCCGATGGAACTACTCGTTCCGGCTACTGCATGACATGAAGACGCGGATCGCTCTGGCTGGTGGCGACGGCCCGTTCGTCGAGCTGCTGGACCAGTTCTTCGGCTACGGCGCCGATCCCGTCAAGCAGCTAGCAGAACGCCCAAACGCGGCGGATCAGGCCGCCGGGTATGCCCTGAATCGCTTCGAAGGACTCAACAACGAGCCCGACATGGAGGCACCCTGGGCCTATCACTACGCCGGCCGGCCGGACCGTACCGCAGAGATAGTTCACGCAGGCATCAACAACATGTTCGGTCTGGGACGCGGCGGGCTGCCCGGCAACGACGACTCGGGCGGTTTGAGCTCGTGGTACGTGTGGGCGTCGCTGGGCCTGTTTCCAGTCGCCGGCCAGAGCCTCTATCTGATCAATGCGCCCTCGTTCGCCGAAGCTCGAATTGCCCTGGCCGACAACGAGCTCGTCATCGAGGCACCAGGCTTCGCCGAGCCGGTTGCCGCCGGGCCCACGCAGTATGTCCAGTCGGTGATCTTCAACGGAGAGACGCTGAATCGGACCTGGTTGACCGCACGCGAGCTGCATCGCGGTGGCCACCTACGCCTGGACCTCGGGTCCCAGCCTTCCGCCTGGGGCACGACGACCCGGCCTCCCTCAACCTCAGATCTCGATGCCGCTGAGGGCGCCACGGCCCAGCCGGCTCGACGCGACACCACGGTTCGATACAGATGATCATTCAGACCACGGGGGATCCGATCATGACTGCTGCCCAGACCACGACATCAGGGCCTGGCACCTATCAACGTCGACTCGTTCTCGTCGTCCGAGCCGACCCGGTTATCTGCGGGCACTCCGGTGAAGCCCGCAATCTTGCTGAGGTCGCGCTCCAGCGAGGTTTCACCGACGTACGTATCGTCAGCTGGCCTTTAGATCTGCTGGCCACCTCTGGTCTCCCACTAAAACCGCTAGATGGCGTGCTGCCCTACACCAAGGGGATCGAGGTGGAACGTCCTGAACCGGTCGGTGATTACAAAGTGCCGGACGGGCGCTATCTGGCGGGCATGACCGGCCGCCTCGTCGAGCTGTTCACCGACGGCGTACCAACGGCCTGCATGTCGCTCTACCTCAGCCCGCACACACTCGCAGTGTCGGAAGCGCTGCGGGTCGCCCGCTCCACCGGGCTGCCAGTTTCGGTTGCCACTGTCGCCGAAGCGGTTGGTTCGGACGTTACCAACGTGGTGCGGTCCTGCGCCGGCGACGGGCGCTTCGGCGCGGCCGCGCAGGTGCTCTCGGCGTACCTCGACAGCGATGTCCCGGTAGCCGTATCGAACTACACCAAGGACTTGATCATTTCCTCGGCCGAGGAAATAGACGCGGGGCACGGTACGTCCTTCGCCGATCGCTGCCGCGAGCGCGTCGCGGTCTCCTATCCAGCGATCAATACCGCGGATTACCTCCAGATATCTGGAGAGCGAACGACGGAGGTGCTGACCCGGCGCGGCCTGATGCGCGATGGCTATGTGCTCTACCTGTCCAGGCTGGCTCGGGCCAAGGGTGTCGACGACCTGATCACCGGCTTCGACGCCAGCCCGGCGTGCAAGGAACTCACCTTGGTGGTCGCAGGCAACGGGCCGGAGGCTGAACAGCTGCGGGAGCTGGCGGCCGCGAAGTCGGCGGCCCACCGGATCATGTTCCTCGACGATGTCGACGACGCCGAGAAGCCTCATTTGATGGCTGGCTGCGCAGCGTTTGTGCTGCCGAGCAAGCCGCGGCCGGAGTTCGTGGAGACGTTCGGGATAGCGCTCGTGGAGAAGATGCTGGCCGGTGGCGGACCGGTGATCACCACGCTCACCGGCGGAATCGGCGAAGCAGTCGGCGACACAGCCATGATCGTTCCGGTCAGCAGTCCTGGTGCGATTGCCGACGCCCTCGATCTGGCGGTCACTATGCCTAGCAGTGATCAGACCAGGATGGCCGAGCGGGCGCGCGAGCATGCGCTGCAGTTCGATCGGGCTTGCGTGTTCGATCGACTGCTGGAACGGCTCGCCGAGGTCACCGAGCGACAGCTCAGTCCCGTTTGATGCGCGCTGAGCCTGTCGAAGGGCGCGCGGCATCGATGGTCAACGTTGGCCGTCTCAGGACGTCTAACGAGTGTGAGAAACACGCTCGGATCCCTCGCGAGACGTCTTGAGACGGCTCGAGTGGCTATCCCGCCGATTTCTGCCAGACCGAGACATGGCTCGTGCTGTCGCTGGTGAATGTCTCCCTTTCCCAGCCGCTCCAACGCTCCCGCAGGGACATACCGGCAAGGCGAGCCATCAAGTCGAGTTCGGCCGGCCAGACGTAGCGGAACGGCGGCGAAAATGTCTCGAGCTCACCATCGCGGATCCAGTAGTGGTGAGAGATCAGGCCCTGATTGGCGACGTCGTACTCGTCGAATCCCAGCCTGGAATCAGTCACGGTGAAGGCTCGGACTGTCTCGCCGGGTGGCAGCCGCTGCAGATCTGGCACACCTACCTCGATCACGAAACATCCACCCGGCTTCAGGTGATCAGCCACGTTCTGGAAGCAGGCGACCTGCTCCTCCTGCGTCGTCAGGTTCATGATCGTGTTGAACACCAGGTAGCCGACCGAGAAACGGCCTTCGACGGCTGCCGTGGCGAAGTCGCCAATGGTTACGGGAATCTGATCTCCGCCCGGTTTGGCTCGCAGCCTGGCCACCATTGCCTCGGACAGATCGATGCCCTGCACGCGAATGCCGCGCTGCGCGAGAGGCAACGCAATACGTCCTGTGCCAATGCCCAGCTCCAGCGCTGTCCCATCCGTGGCGAGCTCGGCGAGAAAGTTCACGACGGGATCGATCTTGGCAGGCTGGAACATCTCGGCGGACGGGTCGTCGTAGCTCTTGGCAATCTCTTCGCCGAAGTAGTTCTTGGGCATAAATGCACTCTGTCAAACCGTTCTCGAGCGAACCGGTCCGGGACCTTTGACCCCGCATCTATGCGAGGCGTACGGTCTCGAACAGGAGGCCTTATGTCCCGATTTGACGACGTCTATCGACGCTCCCTCGAACAGCGAGAAGAGTTCTGGGCCGAGGCCGCTGCGGCAATCGATTGGGTGGAACCCTGGAATCTGGTGCTCGACGACTCGCAGGCACCGATGTATCGCTGGTTCCGCGGCGGCCGCCTTAATACCTGCTACAACGCTCTTGATCGACATGTCGAGCGTGGGCGTGCCGACCAGGTGGCGCTCATTCACGACTCCCCCGTCACGGGCACGATGAAGTCCTTCACTTATCGCGAGCTGCGCGACGAGGTTGCGAGACTTGCGGGTGCGTTGCTCGAGCTCGGAGTCGAGTACGGCGACCGCGTGATCATCTACATGCCGATGGTTCCGGAAGCGGTAATGGCGATGCTTGCGTGCGCACGCATCGGAGCGATCCATTCCGTCGTCTTCGGCGGCTTTGCCGCGACCGAGCTTGCAAATCGCATCAATCATGCGAAGCCCAAGATCGTTGTCACAGCCTCATGTGGGATCGAGGTCGGCCGGGTCGTCGACTACAAGCCGCTCCTCGACGCCGCGATCGACATGGCTGTTTTCAAACCCGAACGCTGCATCGTCCTGCAACGCGACATGCTCGAGGTCGACCTGAACCCGGATCGGGACGTCGACTGGGCGGACGCCATGGCCAAGGCGAAGCCGGCGGATTGTGTTCCGGTCGCGGCCACCGATCCGCTCTACATCTTGTACACCTCGGGAACGACAGGTCAGCCGAAGGGGATCGTCCGGGACAACGGCGGTCACGCCGTCGCGCTCGAGTGGACGATGAAGCACATCTACGATGTCGAGCCGGGCGAGGTGTATTGGGCTGCATCCGATATCGGGTGGGTCGTCGGACACTCATACATCGTGTACGGCCCGCTCTTCCACGGCTGCACAACGGTCCTCTACGAAGGAAAGCCGGTCGGCACACCCGACGCTGGTGCCTTCTGGCGCGTCATCGCCGAGCATGGCGTCTGCACGCTCTTCACGGCTCCCACGGCCTTCCGTGCCATTCGACAACAAGACCCCACAGGCAAACACATCGAGCGCTACGACTTGGCTGGCTTCCGTGCACTCTTCCTCGCCGGGGAGCGCTGCGATCCTGAGACGCTGCGATGGGCAGAGCAGAAGTTGGGCGTGCCGGTCATCGATCACTGGTGGCAGACGGAGACGGGCTGGTCCATCGTGGCAAATTGCCTCGGGATTGAGCGACTGCCTGTCGTTCCCGGATCGCCGACGCGTGCCGCTCCGGGATGGGATCTCCGAGTGCTGGGAGGCGATGGCACCGAGCTACCTCACGGTGAGACGGGCGCACTGGTAGCGAAGTTGCCCATGCCACCCGGTTCCTCCCCGACGCTATGGCTGGCTGATGAGCGCTTCCGGGCCACCTACCTGGATCCGTACCCGGGCTATTACCTGACCGCTGATGCCGGCTATATCGATGAGCGCGGCTATGTCTTCGTCATGGCGCGTACCGACGACATCATCAACGTCGCGGGGCACAGGCTCTCAACGGGAGCTGTCGAGGAGGTTCTCGCCGCACACCCTGACGTAGCGGAGTGCGCAGTCATCGGGGTCGCCGACGGGCTCAAAGGTCAAGTGCCGATTGGCCTGCTCGTCCTCAAGGCGGGCGTGCATCGCCCAGAGGAGGAGATTGTGAGGGAAGCCGTCCAACTGGTCCGGGAGCGGATTGGGCCCCTGGTTTCCTTCAAGACCGCCGTCGTAGTCGGACGACTACCCAAGACCCGCTCGGGCAAAATTCTCCGCGGCACGATGCGTCGAATCGCCGACGATCAGCAGTACTCGGTCCCGCCCACGATCGACGACCCCAAGATCCTGGAGGAAATCACCGAGGCCCTGCATCGAGTCGGTTACGGCAGCACCTTCGCCTTCGTCGAGCCGAGCAGCTGAAGCTGCGCCGACTCGCCCTTAATACATCGAGCGCTTAATACACCGAGCGGTGCCGCTCGATTCCTAGCCGGGTGAATTTGACTTCGTCCGGACCCTTAATGAAAATGATTCTCATGTCGGTTAGTGGCCGAAGGTTGGGCGTCGTCGCCTGCCTGCTCTCGTTGCTCGCGACAGCGGCATGCGCTAGCACCGGATCCGCGGGCACGCCGACAAGAACCCCTGGGCAATTGAGAGTCGTTGTCGCGTTCTATGCGTTGCAGTTCGTGGCTCAACGCGTAGCTGGCGATCACGCCACCGTCACCGACCTGACCCAACCGGGAGCCGAGCCTCACGACGTGGAGCTCACTCCCCGGCAAGTGGCGAGCTTGACGACTGCCAACTTGGTGATCTACGAGAAGGGTTTCCAGCCTGCGGTCGACGAAGCTGTCAGACAGAGCGAGAACCCAGAGGTGATCGATACCACGACCACAGTCCCGCTCCGGCCGCTGACGGTGTCGGGCGATGATCTAGGGCACGGAGCAGGAGCCGGTAATGATCATGCTCTGCCCGATGATCATGCTGGGCTCGATCCGCATGTCTGGCTCGACCCAACGGCGGTTTCCCGGATCGCTCAGGTGGTCGAGAGCCGGCTGGTGATCATCGACCCCGCTCATGCTGCCGACTACGCGCGCAATACCCGGATGCTTGAGCAAGATCTACGCAAGCTGGACCGATCTTTCCGCACCGGGCTGCGGCACTGCGTACGAACCGAGTTCATCACCACACATGCTGCTTTCGGGTATCTGGCTGAGCGCTATCACCTCACCCAAATCGGGATCAGCGGTCTCAGTCCGGACGCCGAACCTTCGCCCGCACGCATTGCCGAAGTACAGCGTGTAGCTCGGGAACACCAGCTCACGACGATCTTCTCCGAAACCTTGGTATCGCCCGCGCTCGCCGAGGCCATCGCCGGTGATCTTGGTCTGCGGACCGACGTGCTGGATCCTCTCGAAGGCGTCACCGATCAGTCGCGCGGCACCGACTACATCTCGATCATGGAGTCCAACCTGACTGCGCTTCGGAAGGCGGGGGGATGCTCCTAGAAGCAAGCGTGGTTCTCGAGGCCGAGGACCTTACGGTGGAGCTGGGCGGGCTCCCGGTGTTACGCGGCGTGGCTATCTCCGTACGCGCTGGGGAGGCGGTCGCTCTGTTGGGCGGCAACGGCTCGGGAAAGTCCACCTTGGTGCGTACGCTGCTCGGCTTACTGCCTCACCAGCGGGGGGTGGTGCGACTCTTCGGTTCGCCGTTGCGCGATTTCCGGAATTGGTCGCGGATCGGCTACGTGCCACAACGCTCGGCTGCGCTGTTCGGCGGGTCCAAGGTCAAGGAAGTCGTGGCAGCGGGAAGGCTCGCCCGGCGGCGGCCCTTCCGGCCGCTGTCCCGAGCGGATCGAGATGCGATACATCAAGCGATCGGCCAAGTCGGCCTGGCTGAGCAGCTGAACGACGACATTGCCGGGCTGTCCGGTGGGCAGCAGCAACGGGTCCTGATTGCGCGCGCGTTGGTGGCTGAACCAGATCTCCTGGTGCTCGATGAACCCACGTCAGGTGTTGATCTTGACCATCAGCGGGTGCTTGCCGAGGTGCTGGCCGGGTTGTTGGCCGGGGGCGCAAGCGTCCTGGTTGTGCTGCATGATGTTGGCCCGCTCGGCCCCCTGATCGACCGCGCAGTCGTACTGAGCGACGGCCGGGTAGCCCACGATGGTCCACTCGGTGATCTTGGTCAGCAGCGACATCGGTTGGGAGGCCATGAATATCTCGATCATGGTCGGCCAACCCCTCATGATCATGATGAACGCGAACAGCTGCTGGGCGGAGCCATGGAACCATGATCGAAATCTTGTCCTACCCCTTCATGCAGCGCGCCCTCATCGCTGCGCTCCTCACCGGGCTGATTGCTCCGGCTATTGGCACCTATGTCGTGCAGCGCCGGCTGAGTCTGCTCGGTGACGGGCTGGGCCACGTTGCGCTCGCGGGGGTCGGATTGGCGCTGTTGACCGGCACGGCGCCGATTCCACTCGCTGTCGTCGCGTGCATCGTTGGTGCGGTCGTTGTCGAGATACTCCGGCAACGCGGCAAGGCTAGCGGCGACGTCGGGCTAGCGGTGCTCTTCTACGGCGGCCTCGCGGCAGGGGTCTTCCTCTCCGGCATTTCCGGTGTAGGAGCCGGCGGCTTGGCGCAATATCTCTTCGGCTCACTGACCACGGTGACGCCCAATGATCTGACCCTGATCGGTCTGCTGGCCGTCGTGATCTTGGCAATCACGCTGGGATTGGCACCGCAGCTCTACGCGGTATCGACCGACGAGGAGTTCGCCCGCACTCAGGGTCTTCGGGTACGGCTCTACCACATCGCGGTGGTCAGCCTTGCTGCTGTCACGGTCGCGCTAGCCATGCGGACAGTGGGCCTGTTGCTGGTGAGCGCGTTGATGGTGGTTCCAGTGGCTGCAGCGCGGAACCTAGTGCGCGGCTTCACCTCGGGTCTTGCGTGTGCCATCGCCATTGGCGTGCTTACGGCCGTGGGCGGCGCGGCAGCCTCCTTCTACCTCAACGCCGCACCCGGCGCATTCATCGTCTTGCTGGCCATCGCCGTTTTCGTGCTCAGCTGGCCACTCTCCTATCTGATCCGACGCCACCGCGCGGCCGCCGTACTTCCCGAGCTCGCCGATGACGACGAGCTGATCGCCGCGCATACCGTCACCGAGAGCCATCCACATCGCCATGCCCCGGGCTGCGGACACCAGGCCGTGCAGCATGGCGATCACACCGACTTCATCCACGAAGGGCATCGGCATGCGGTCCATGCAGATCACTACGATGAGCACTGAATCGCCTCAGCCGGGCGTGCCATCGGGCGCGCAGCGTCGCACCCGGCAGCGCGCAGCAGTCGAGGACATCCTGTCCGGTCGCCACGACTTTCGGACCGCGCAGCAAATTCATGACGACTTGCGACAGCACGGCGAACGCATTGGGTTGACGACGGTCTACCGCACATTGCAGCTCATGACCGACGTGGGCGACCTTGACGCGATCCGGACCAGCGACGGCGAGACGGCGTATCGCCGCTGCTCGACCGGCCACCATCACCATCTGGTATGCCGCAACTGTGGTCGTACGGTCGAAGTCTCCGGTCCGGCGGTTGAGCGCTGGGCCAATGCAGTTGCCGCCGAGCATGGCTTCCGTGAGATCAGTCATGAGCTGGAAATCTTCGGTACCTGCAACATCTGTTGAGGCTCAGCCCTGAGAAGTTCCTGTCAGGTACGTGGGGTCGGGAACGTCATCAAATCGTTAGCCGTGCCATCTATTGTGAGTCTGACCGGGGCTTCCCTGGCGATCTCGCTTATCGTCGCGGCTATCGCCCTGCCGATCGCACTGGCGCTGGTCTGGCGACGCCTCCCGGGTCGGCTTGGCGGTGTGGTGCTGCGGGTCGTAATGATCATCAGTTGCCAGGCCATCGCCGTGCTCGCCGCTGGCATCGCGCTCAACCGTGCCTTCTTGTTCTACGACTCCTGGGATGAGCTGCTCGGACATCACCATGCCGCCGCTCAAATCGCAGTTGCCGACGCTGGACCGCTAGTCGCAACGGATGGCAGCCAGGGCCGGGTCAGCGTTTTGACAGTCCGTGGCAAAGTGTCGGGGGCGACCGAGCAGATCCTCGTCTGGGTGCCTCCCCAGTACGACGCGGCTTCCGAGGCAAAAACCAGATTCCCCGTCATGATGGCGCTGCCTGGACAGCCCGGCACCCCTGCGGGCATCTTCAAGACCTTGAACCTCGGAAGCAATGCAACACAAGTGATCAACTCTGGACAGGTCAAGCCGTTCATCGCGGTAATACCACCGCTGTCGATCGCGCAGCCGCGGGACACCGAGTGCACCGACGTACCCCGCGGTCCACAGGCTGACTCGTGGCTTGCGACCGACGTCAAGGAGGCCGTGATCCGGCACTTCCGAGTGACATCGCAGCACTGGTCGACCATCGGCTGGAGTACCGGAGCTTTCTGTGCCAGCAAGATGCTGCTCCGTCACCCAACCTCGTTCGTTGCAGCCGTCAGCATCGGCGGCTATTTCAATGCTGAGGAGGATCACACCACCGGCAACCTGTTCAACCACAGCCGAGTGCTTCGTAATCAGAACTCGCCGCTCTGGTTGATCAAGCACACCCTGTCCTACCCGGTGCGCCTGTTGATCATCACCTCGAAGGGCGACCGGGAGTCCTGGGACGGTGTGCATTACGCCGATGCCAAGAAGGCAATTGCGGCAGCGCGGGGCATTCCCGGAGTCAGCACCATCGTGCTGCCGAGTGGTGGTCATAACTTCTCCACCTACGCCCCGACAGTGGCACCCGCGCTCGGCTGGCTAGGTAAGAACGCCGGGCTCTAGCCTCGTCCGCACGCCGGTCCAGAGGGGGTCGTTTCGCAGCACAGCCGTCACAACGACCGGCCCATCAGGCGTGCGACGGGTCGTTTCGCAGCACAGTCGTCACAACGACCGGCACGCACCGACCCAGCCGCAGCAGCCTCAGGTTTCGCTCGTCACCGCATTCGGCGCCGCTCCGCCATAGCGCCGGTCCCGCTCGGCATACAGCTGGATCGCCCGCCACAGATCACGCCGATCGAAGTCAGGCCACAGTCGATCAAGGAAGACCAGCTCCGCGTACGCGCTCTGCCAGAGCAGGAAGTTGGATGTCCGCTGTTCTCCGGAGGAGCGCACGAAGAGATCGACGTCGGGGATGTCAGGTTCGTCGAGAAATCGCCGGAAGCGCTCCTCGGTGAGCTTGCTCGGATCGAGCCGGCCCTCAGCCGCCAGCTGCGCGATTCTCCGCGTGGCGTCAACGATTTCGGCGCGCCCTCCATAGTTCACACAGAACTGCAGGGTCAGTACGTTGTTGCTGACCGTGCGGCGCTCCGCATCCTGCAGCTCGCTGATCACGCTGCGCCACAGCCGAGGGGTTCGGCCGGCCCAGCGCACCCGTACGCCCATAGCGTCGAGCTGATCGCGTCGCCTTCTGATCACGTCGCGGTTGAAGCCCATCAGCCAGCGAACCTCATCGGGCGAGCGGTTCCAGTTCTCGGTGGAGAAGGCGTATGCCGAGAGGTACTTGACTCCAACCTCGATTGCGCCCTCAATCACATCGAGGAGCGCCGCCTCGCCCCGGGCGTGACCCTCGGTCCGCGGCAGGTTGCGCGCTTTCGCCCATCGGCCATTGCCGTCCATCACGATCGCCACGTGGGTTGGCAGCCGGTCTCGAGGTATTTGCGGCGGGCGGGCGCCACTGGGGTGTGGTGGCGGCGGACGAAACTCAGTGACACCCGAATCGCCAGTCTTGGCCTTCCTCCTACGCCTGGAAGTCGCGCGCTGCGCCGTCGGAGAAAGCTTGGCCACGTCAGGGACAATATCGAGGTGCCGACCTACCGCGACGAAGCCGTGGTACTTCGCACGCACAAGCTCGGTGAGTCTGACCGGATCATCACCCTGCTGAGCCGACGCCACGGCAAGATTCGTGCGGTAGCGAAGGGCGTGCGGCGCACCACCTCGAAGTTCGGCGCTCGGCTCGAACCGTTCTCCCACGTTGATCTGCAGCTCGCTGTCGGTCACTCGCTCGACGTGATCACCCAGGCTGAATCGCTGGAGGCCTTCGGTGAACCGCTGACCGAGAACTATCCGGCCTATACGGCCGGCCAGGTGATGCTGGAGACGGCAGATCGGCTCGTAGTCGAGGAGTCCGAGCCAGCGGTCCAGCAATATCTACTGCTCGTCGGTGCCCTACGCGCGCTCAACCAAGGCACCTCCGACGGACCGCGCCCAACGACGTTGATCTTGGACTCCTACCTGCTGCGCGCCCTGGCCATTGCCGGCTACGCGCCGTCGTTCTCCGATTGCGCGCGCTGCGGTCTCGCCGGACCGCATCGAGCATTTTCGGCCGCGCTGGGTGGCGCAGTGTGCGAACGCTGCCGGCCCGCGGGAGCAGCTCGACCCGCGCCTGAGACTCTGGCGTTGCTCGGTGCGCTGCTCGAGGGCCGCTGGAGTGATACCCGTCAAACGTCTGATCATCTGGCACGGGAGGCCAGTGGGATCACGGCCGCTTTCCTGGCGTGGCATCTGGACCGCAACCTCAGATCACTGGCGCATGTCGAACGTTGACCCGAGGTGGGCTGCGCCGCAGGAATCGCAGCCGTTCATCGCCGCGCCTCCGCCACCGCCACTTGGGCCCGCACAAATGGCGCCCCCACCGATGGCAGCCCCCGCTCCTCCGGTGCAGCGGCCGCATCGGATCGCCTACGTCCTCGCGGTGATCATGCCGCTGCTTTTGCTCGCGGTCGTTGCCGTACCACTCGGCGTGGCGTGGACGATCGCCCGACAACGCCAGAGCCCTATCAGCTCGACAACGCCACCGCCGTTAGATCCCAATGCCACCGACGGTGAACCTGGCCTCGGCGACCCGTACTACCCGCAGGCCGGCAACAGCGGCTACGACGTAACCAAGTATCAGATCATGATCAACTGGGATCAGCGAACCCAGTCGATCAGCGGCACGACGACGATCAGCGCCCGAGCCACCCAGCAGCTGAACTCGTTCTACTTCGACCTCGCGCTGCACACCGATAAGGTCACCGTCAATGGCGTTCCTGCTGAAGCAACTGCTCGCGGCTTCTCCGACGTCTATGTCAAACCGGTTCAACCAATCGCTCTCGGCAGCACATTCCAAGTGGTCGTCAACTACTCGGGCAAGCCGGGCGACATCAAACAAGGCGACGTACAACCATGGTTGTCCACTGACGGCGAGTGGATCGTGGCGGGAGAGCCGGAAAGCTCGGCGTGGTGGTACCCCGGAAATGACCATCCGTCGGATCCGGCCCTGATGGATGTCTCCATCCGTGTGCCGGCCGGCATGGAGGCGATCAGCGTAGGTCGGTTGGAATCGTCCGATACCGGCAACGAGAAGGACTTCAACACCTGGCACTGGATCGCACGGCAGCCGATGGCGACCTACCTGAACTTCATCGCCATCGGTCAGTACGAGCTCAAGCAAGGTGTCGATCATGGCCTGCCCTACGTGTATGCGGTCTCGGAGAAGCTGCCGCCCGACCAGCGCAAGACTGCATTTGCCGCACTGCTCACCACCGGTCAGCGGATTCGCACACTCGAGAGAATGTTCGGTCCTTACCCCTTCACCGAAATGGGCGGCATTGTGCCCGCGCATCGTTTGTGGTTCGGCGGTCTGGAGACCCAGACACGGCCGGTCTATGAGGCGAGGTCGATCTTGAACCGCGGCTTCGAGCCCGGCCTGCTGGACCACGAGCTGGCCCACATGTGGTTCGGCGACAACGTAACCGTGCGGCAGTGGAATGACATCTTCACGACCGAGGGGTACGCGTCCTGGGCCCAATGGGGAGCAAGGGAGCTCACAGGCGGAGCCAGGGCCAATGACTCCTTGAACCGCGCGTACGACCGCCTCAAGGACGACGATGCCTTCTGGAAGATCACCATGATCGACCCTGGCAGATCGCATCTGTTCGACGCCGTCTACGTACGCGGTCCGATGGCGCTCCAGGCGTTACGCAACGTGATCGGCGACGAGGCTTTCTTCAAGCTGGCCAAGGACTGGGCTCAGGATCCAGGGAGCCGCACCCTCGAGGAGTGGATGGCCGCGGCGCAGGCGCACACCACCATCGATCTTGGACCGTTCTTTCGCGCCTGGATCTACTCACCAACCGCTCCGGCTCGGACCGCGGCCAACGGCTTCCGTTAAATGAAGGTTCCCGCCGTACTGAACGGCGGGAACCTTCATGTGACCTGGGAAGCTGCTGTTACCTCACTCGGTTGATGGCCGAGGTGACGGCCTTGAGTGAGGCGGTGACGATGTTAGCGTCCATTCCCACTCCCCAGACGACCATGCTGTCTTCGCCTTGCCCGATCTCGCACTCCACGTATGCCGCAGCGAGTGCATCACCACCCGCGGACAGCGCATGCTCGGTGTAATCCAATACGCGTACGTGATGATCCAGCGTGGAAATCGCATCCACGAACGCCGAGACCGGACCGTTGCCCTCGCCGGTGATCGTTTGCATCCAGCCTCCTGCCACGACCTGGGCGGTAAGGGAGGTCTGACTACTAGCGGTCGAGGCTGTGGAGACACTCACCAGCCGCAACGGCGTATCGGGCTCGAGATACTCGAACTGGAAGATCTCCCACAGTCGGCTCGCGCTGACCTCGCCACCGCCGGCGTCGGTGTGGGCCTGAACCGCTTTCGAAAACTCGATCTGCAGCCGTCGCGGCAGATCCAAGTTGTGCTCGGACTTCATGATGTAGGCGACTCCGCCCTTGCCGGATTGCGAGTTCACCCGGATCACGGCCTCGTAGGTGCGGCCGACATCGTAGGGATCGATCGGCAGGTACGGCGCCTGCCAGGCGATCTCACGAACGCCGATGCCTTGCGCCTTGGCCTGGTTGTCCAGATCCTCCAGGCCCTTCTTGATCGCGTCCTGGTGGCTGCCGGAGAAGGCGGTGTAAACCAGGTCCCCCGCGTACGGATGGCGCGGGTGGACCGGCAAGTTGGTGCAGTACTCCACGGTGCGACGGATCTCGTCGATCTTGGAGAAGTCGATCTTGGGATCTATTCCTTGTGAGAACAGGTTCATCCCTAACGTCACCAGGTCTACGTTGCCAGTGCGCTCGCCATGCCCGAACAGACAGCCCTCGACCCGATCGGCGCCAGCCATCATGGCCAGCTCGGTCGCCGCAGTGGCTGTGCCGCGGTCATTATGCGGATGCAGCGAGATGGCGACGTGCTCTCTGTTGCGGATATGCCGGCTGAACCATTCGATCTGATCGGCATAGACGTTCGGAGTCGCCATCTCGACGGTCGCCGGCAGGTTCAAGATTATTTCCCGACCGTTCGACGGCTGCCAGACATCCATCACCGCGTTGCAGACCTCGACGGCAAACTCCATCTCGGTCCCGGTGAAGATCTCCGGCGAGTACTCGTAACCGAACTCCACATCGCCGAGGTACTGCTCGGCGTACTTCATCACCAGCTCGGTTCCCCGGGTCGCCAAGGCGATGCATTCCGCCTTGTCGACATGGAAGACCACCCGCCGGAACAGCGGCGCGGTGGCGTTGTACATGTGAATAGTTGCCGTCTTGGCACCCACGATCGACTCAGCGGTGCGCTCGATGAGGTCCTCACGAGCTTGGGTCAGCACTGATACGACTACGTCGTCCGGGATTTTGTCCTGCTCAACGAGCTGTCTGACGAAGTCGAAGTCGGTCTGGCTGGCCGACGGAAATCCGATCTCGATCTCTTTGTAGCCCATCTGCACCAGCAGCTCGAACATTTTGTGCTTGCGAGCCGGGGTCATCGGATCGATCAGTGCCTGGTTGCCGTCACGAAGATCAGTTGACAGCCAGCGCGGCGCCTTGGTGATCACATTCGAGGGCCAGGTCCGATCGGGAAGATCAATAGGGGTGAACGGCCGATAGCGGTGGAAGGGCATCGGGCTGGACTGTTGCACTGGTGCCGGTTGGGTCCTGGTACCAAACGATGTTGCTTCCCTGGGCGCTGCGCTTGTCGCGCTGCGCCCTGAGCTTGTCGCGCTGCGCCCTGAGCCCGTCGAAGGGCTCGTAGTGATCTGTGACATGGATTCCTCGCTGCTGGATGTGGAGCGGACCGGAAGCGCGTCAAACTCCGCAGCGAGGATGCCGGCCCCTAGTGGGCCTCGCTGCGGCAGCGGAGAAGGAGCAGCGCAAAGCAGCGCTGAGTGCTTGCCACGTCGTCACTAAAACACCGTGGGGCGGGTGCAGCCCAAAAAATCACGTGGCGGGATGACGGTCCTTACGGCACTCTGGTCTGATGCCGTTCGTACGCGTCAAGCCCGACGATATGGCCCAAGTCACCGCAGTCGCCGACATCCAGGAGGCGGCGCGGCAGGTCGACGATCCCGATGCGTTTCCCATGGCCCCCGAGCTGCTCGCCGATTGGATCCGATACGGCTGGGATCTCGAGCCTGCGGAGCACTACCTGTACGCACCCGATGACGGCACGGAGCCTGTCGGAGTGCTAGCGGTGGATCTGCCGACTCGGGATAATTTGCATCTCGTCTGGGCTGAAATCTGGGTGATCCCGACCACCGTCGGCGCGGCCATGGTTCGGCGATCATGAACGAGGTTCTGCGACGGACGCGCGACGCAGGCCGTAACACGATCTGGGTTGGCACAGCAGAAGATGATCAAGGTGCCCGCAAATTCGCTGAAGGTTTCGGCTTCAACTACGCGAGTCACGATGTCGGCGCCGCCAAGTGCTTGCCGATGTTGATCACGTCGAGGTGCAGCGACTGTGGACCGCTGCCGAGCAGAAAGCGGCCGACTACTGTCTGGAACGGCTACGCCCGCCGAGCGCTGACGAGCTGCTGGGTGAGCTGGTCGAGGTAACCGCCGCCATCAATGACGCGCCTATGGGTGAGCTCACCTACGAGGACGAAAAGTTCGATGTGCAGCGGCTCCGAGACCACGAGACGGCCCTGCTCGGTCGCGGGGATCGTGCCTACCGGGTCATCGCACGACATCGCTCGACCGGTGAGGTGGGCGGCCACACGATGGTGGTCACCGAGCCCTCGCAACCGCAGTTCGGCCATCAAGCCGACACCGCCGTAGCAGGGCAGCACCGAGGTCATCGACTCGGTCTGCTCCTCAAGATCGACATGATGCACTGGCTAGCCGAGGTGGAGCCGCAATTGACGATCATCCAAACTTGGAACAATGTCGACAACGCGTACATGATCAATGTGAACGAGGCACTCGGTTATCGGCTGAACCGCATCTTCAACATGTACGAGCTGCGCC
>CAWCVF010000022.1:0-47924 GCA_963798835.1 uncultured Actinomycetota bacterium
ATATGTGGCCTTGTGCGGAAAGACGTGAGAAGCGGCCCAGCCTCTTCCCGCTCAGGCGCTCACTGAGGGCGGTGTCGGCGCATCCGAAGGCTGCAGTTCCTCGACTCCAACGGCCAGTCCGATGATCACGATGCGCCTGCCCACGCCAGGCTGAGCACTCGGTTGACCTTTTTGAATATCGGTCTGCCCCAGTACTCCCGCGGCACGCGTCTCCCGGGTGTACTGCTCGGTAAAGGGCATGATCGGCATGGTCGCGAAGAGCAGCGGGCCAAGCGCGAGGGTGACCACACCGCTCGCCCAGTCGAAGAGCCAACCGTCGATGCTGCGGTCGCCCAAGAATCCGATCAGGGTCAGCACGAGGCAATAGGCCTGCCGAGATCAAATTGATGATCTTCGGCGGGCAGCGCGGCCGGGTAATGGCCATGTTGATGAGAGCAACCGCCAGGGCGACAAGGGCTCCCCACGCAATTCCGTTGCTGGCAACACGTGTCGTGCAGTCCGCTCAGCACGATGGCCTCCTGTATCGAGGCTGGAACCTATGGCGACCCACGCCCCGACGCAGCGTCCATTCGGACCCGACCCATGCTAATAATCAGGGTGCCCGACAGCCAGGACTCAATTCACCGTCATCGGATTGACCCTTATTCGGAGCGGGCCGCTCGTGCTCTTTCGATCTCTCTGGATCGCGGTCGCCTCCTTCGCAGCGAGGACCAGCTTTGCGCCGGCCGATGTTGGGGCGCGCAGCATAAGACGTTGCAGGACGGGCGCGGCGTCGTCCGCCCGCGGCTCGAATGAGTCAAGGTCGACGGGGCCGAGCATCTCAACAGGCGCGGCTGGCTCAATCAGTGCCGCAAATTCCTGCAGCGCTTCCGAAGGACCTTCGATCGTGATCAGCGTCACCGCGGGCGGAAAATGTGCAGCGGCTCGTTCGCTCAGCTCGCGGGCGGCGAAACCGCCGGGATCGACCCGCACTAGGCCTTGTAATGCGCGCGACGAGCTCTCGCCCACCGCGATAACAGAGCCGCCGTCCGCGCCGCTGCGGACCAGCGCGACCACATTGAGCCAGCGGCGTAACGCCTCCTCGGCCGCCCGCAGATCCTGACGCAGCAGCAGTAATCCGGTGTCCAGCAAGACGGCGCCGGCGTAGCCGCCAGCTGCCTGCGGCTCGGCCCCAGGCGTGGTCACCACGATCGCCGCACTGTCAGCGACCGTGTCCAGCCGCCTGCCGCCCGTGGAGTGCCGGACAGGTATCTGGGGAAAGGCCTTGCCGAGTTCCTCGGCTGTCCGCTCGGCTCCCACGACAGGCGCGCGGACCCGCCGGGAGCCGCAGATGGGACACTCCCACTCGATCTGCGGTCTGCCGCACCAGGCGCAGGTCACACGAGCGCTCCCGACTTCGGCAGATTCGCGGGCCTGCCCCCGAGTCGGACCGCCGCAAAACTCACATCGCATCGGCTCGCGGCAGTCTTGGCAAACCAACGCCACGAGATAGCCGGCCCGAGGCACCTGCACCAGTACCGGCCCCTGCGGCAGGGTCGCTCGCATCATGTCGAACACCTCGTGCGGCAGCCGGGCCGCGCGGGCGGCTGGGTCACGCTGCAGTGCAAAGTCGGAGTCGGCGGTTACGCGTACTCGCGGCGCGGCATGCCGTACCGAAACCCGATCTGCTGCGATCTCGCGGAGCCAGCCGCCTTCCAGCCAACTCTGCAGCTCGGCCGTCCTGGCGTAGCTCGCGAAAAGGACGCCCGCCTGCGCTTCGGCAGCCCGCAACGCCAGTACCTCCCGGGTATGCGGGTAAGGGGCGCGCTGCTCGGCGAGCAGGTCGTCGCCGTCATCCCAGAGTGCCACCAGACCAAGATCATGAACCGGTGCGTACGCAGCTGCTCGGTTCCCAATGACGACTCGCACCGACCCGCGCAGCGCGGACAGGAACGCCCGGTAGCGTGCCGCCGGTCCAGCCTCGGCCACAAGTACGGCGAAACCGGCGGCGCCGAGAACCTGCGTGCAGACTTTGCGTAGTCGATCAAGATCGGCCTGGTCGGGCACCACGATCACCGCGCCGCGCCCGTTCTCGCCACAGGCCCGCGCTGCGCTGGCCAGACCCAAAGCCCAGTCACCGCTCAGCGTCGCGCTAGGGGTCACCTGCCATACGGCGCGCGGCCCTCGTCCATCCCGCAGAGCTGCCAGGAATCCCGCACCGGCGGGATAATCGACCAGCGGTCCCTCCGGATGATCACTCGGAAATTCGGGCTGGACGTTGCCAAGGTCGGCTCGCTCCGTGGCCGCATGGCGCGGCGGCACGGCCAGTCGCATCACATCGGCGAACGTGCCCGCATAATGATCAGCGACTTTTCTGATCAAGGTCGCGATCTCACGTGTCAGCACCGGCTCCGGTGAGACGATCTTGAACAGCGGCGACAAGCTGCCTTCATGATCAGCCGTGGCAACCCGATCAAGGATGAAGCCGTCCCGAAGCCGTCCAGCGAACCGCACCCGTACCCGAACTCCAGGCGCCGCCGCCGCATCCTGCTCGGCCGTCACCGCGTAATCGAAGAGGCGGTCCAGATGGCTGAGCGGCATGTCGACAGCCACCCTCGCCACCGGTAGCGCAGGCGGGCTCGGTTCGGGCACACCAGATGATAGGCAGGCGGCACCGACACGCGCGCGCGCTGAGCTTGTCGAAGTGCGCTGTGACGTCGAGGCGTGCCCTTCGACAGGCTCAGGACACAAGCCGAGAATTAGCCGCGAACGGCCGCGGCGAGCGCACCGGCTCGGTCGACGCCCTCCCAGCTGACGCCCGGCAGCTCGCGGCCGAAATGCCCGTACGCGGCCACCTGGGCGTACACCGGCCGCTTGAGATCAAGATCACGAGTGATCGCCGCAGGGCGAAGATCAAAGACCTCGAGTACTGCCTGCGAAATCTGCTCCGCGGGCACCCGCTCGGTCCCGAAGGTTTCCACGTAGAAGCCGACTGGGTGAGCCTTGCCGATCGCGTAGGCGACCTGCACCTCGCAACGGCCGGCCAGCCCGGCCGCTACCACGTTCTTGGCTACCCAACGCATGGCGTACGCGCCAGATCGGTCGACCTTCGACGGATCTTTCCCGGAGAACGCTCCGCCGCCATGACGCGCCATTCCGCCGTAGCTGTCGACGATGATCTTGCGACCGGTGAGGCCGGCGTCGCCCATCGGCCCCCCGATCTCGAAACGGCCGGTCGGATTGACCAGCAGCCGGTAGTCGCTCACATCGATGTCGTAGCGCTCCAGGACTGGATCGACGACATGCTTGCGTACATCAGGAGCGAGCAAGGCATCCAGATCGATGTCGGAGGCATGCTGGCTCGACAGCACGACCGTATCGATTCGCACCGGACGATCACCGTCGTACTCAACGGTCACCTGGGTCTTGCCGTCGGGACGCAGATACGGCATGGTCCCGTCTTTGCGGACCGTGGCGAGCTGCTCGGCGAGCCGGTGCGCAACATCGATCGGCAGCGGCATCAACGACGGCGTCTCGCTGCATGCATAGCCGAACATCAAACCCTGATCGCCAGCTCCTTGCAGATCAAGGAAATCAGTCGACTCCCCCGTCCGGCTCTCGACGGCCACATCGACACCTTGCGCGATATCAGGTGATTGCTGGCCGATCGCAATGGCAACGCCGCAGGAGCCCCCATCGAAGCCCTTCGTCGAGGAGTCATAACCGATGTTGATAATCCGTTCCCGTACGACTCGTGGAATCTCGACATAGGACTCGGTGGTGACCTCGCCAGCCACGACGACTAGGCCCGTCGTTACCAGACATTCGACTGCCACGCGGCTGTTGGGATCCTGCCGCAGCATCTCGTCGAGCACCGAGTCGCTGATCTGATCAGCGATCTTGTCGGGGTGTCCCTCAGTTACGGACTCAGATGTGAAAAGTCTCCGTGCCATGTCCCGGAAACCTACCGGCGTGACCGTAATGCGAGTGCTTCATCCCAAATTTGATGCGCAAGCGTGTCTTTGCTGCCACTCGTCGGTCCGACCGCACCTTCAGCGCTCAAAATCGTGATTTGGCTGTGAGGCTTGCCGAACACAAGGTTGGGGCCGACCTCGTTCAGCACTAGCAGATCACAACCCTTGCGAGCGAGCTTGGCGCGCCCGAGATCGAGCAGCGTCTGGTCTCCGCTGGGAGTCTCCGCCGCGAAGCCGACGAGGATCTGGCGTGAGTCTGTTCTGGCCTGGACGAGACCGGCCAGTACGTCAACGGTCTGAACCAGCGTCAGCGCCAGCCCTCCATCCGCTGTTTTCTTGATCTTGGTCTGACTGGCAGCGGCAGGAGTGAAGTCCGCCGGCGCCGCCGCCATCACGGCAATATCGGCGCCCTTGGTGGCCACTGCCATGGCCTGGGCCAGATCAGCAGTCGAGCCCACCGCCTCTACTTCGGCACCGGGCGGTGCAGGCAGTCCGACATTGGCTGCGACCAATCGCACCTCGGCACCGCGCAGCACCGCAGCTCTGGCAAGCGCCCAGCCCATCAGACCCGAGGACGAATTGCCGATAAAGCGAACCGGATCCAGCCGCTCCCGAGTCCCACCAGCGCTCACCACAACCTTCAGACCTGCCATGTCCTGGCTCGCGGCGCGGACCGCGGTGCCCGGGTCCGCGAGCACCGAGGCGGCAACGGCGAAAAGTTCGGCTGGATCAGGCAGCCGTCCGACGCCGGCATCGGGTCCGGTCAACCGTCCGACATCGGGTCGCACCACAACGGCCCCGCGACTTCGCAGCGTGCTCACGTTGGCCTGCGTGGCGGCGTGCAGCCACATCTCGGTGTGCATGGCCGGTGCGAAGACAATCGGGCAGTGCGCGGTCAGCAGCACGTTGGTGAGTAAATCGTCGGCCCGCCCACTCGCCGCGCGGGCCAGCAAGTCCGCGGTCGCCGGCGCGACGAAAACGAGGTCGACTTCCTGTCCGATCTTGACGTGCGGCACCAGATGAACGTCGTCGAAGACCGAGGTATGCACTGGCTGACCGGACAGTGCTGCCCACGTACCGACGCCGACAAACTCCAGAGCGGCTGCAGTCGGCACCACTGTGACCTCGTGGCCGGCGCCTTGCAGCCGACGCAGAAGTTCACAGGCCTTGTACGCGGCAACGCCTCCAGCAATCCCGAGAACGATCCGACTCATCCCGGCCTCCCGTCACCTCACCAGATGCGGCTGCTCAGGCAGGCTCGAAACGCGTTGCGGGGTCCTCGTCTTCCGGTGCGTCCGGGTCGATGTCGGTGACCCGCAGTTTGCCTTCGTTCACCTCACGGAGGGCAATCGAGAGGGGCTTCTCCTGCACCGTGGTCTCGACCAGCGGGCCGACGTGGTCGAGCAGACCTTCGCCGAGCTGGGAGTAGTAGGCATTGATTTGACGAGCACGCTTGGCAGCGAACAACACCAGCTTGTACTTGGAGTCGGACTGCTTCAGCAATTCGTCGATCGGTGGATTGGTGATGCCCTCCGCGATCGGGTGGTTTCCAGACACGTATGAACCTTTGGTTGGTGAACAGGTCAGCCGATTCGGGCCGAGGTCGTGTTCGTCACATCAGGATGGATTAGCACACGCCGAAGCACCTGTCCGGCTAGAGACGCACCAAGGCTACCAAGTCTTCAACCGCCTGGTCGATTTCGGAGTTCACCACGACGTCGTCGAACTCGGCCTGAGCGGCCATCTCAGCCCGAGCGGTCTCCAGTCGCCGTTCCCGCTGCGCGGCAGATTCGGTGCCGCGCCCGACAAGGCGATGGACCAGCTCGTCCCACGAAGGTGGCGCCAGAAAGACGAATCGGGCCTCGGGCAAGGTCGCTTTGACCTGCCGCGCCCCCTGTAGATCGATTTCCAACAGCGCTGGACGCCCGGCAGCAATCGCCTCCAGAACTGGCGCGCGGAGCGTGCCGTATCGGTGCGTGCCGTGCACCACTGCCCATTCCAGCAACGCGTCAGCTGCGATCAAGGCATCGAATTGCTCGTCAGAAACGAAGTGGTAGTGCACCCCATCGATTTCGCTCGGCCGCGGTGGACGGGTGGTGGCGGACACTGAGATGAAGATCTCCGGATGGAGCTCCATCAGGCGTGTGACGACGGTCCCTTTGCCTACCGCAGTCGGTCCTGAGAGCACGGTGAGGCGGGCCCGAGTCACGACTGCGAAGTCAGGATTGCTGCGTGCGGGGCGGTGCGGACCGGTCGGAGAACTCGGCGATCAGCGCCGCGGTCTGGTGCTTGCCCAAGCCCCGCAGCCGCCGGTTCGAGGCGATATCAAGCCTCTGCATGACCTTGGTTGCCCGGACTGCGCCGACCCGCGGTAGTGCCTTCAACACGTCGATGACCTTTGCGTGGGCAATGACGTCGTCGTTCTCGGCAAGGTCGAGTACCTCAGCGAGGTTGCGTTCGCCTGAGCGGAGAGTCTGCTTGATCTCGGCGCGTCGGCGTCGAGCCTCAGTCGCAGCATGGCGCGCCTGTTGACGCTGCTCGTCGCTCAGCGGGGGTATCGTCACAGGTCGCGTCCTCGTGGGCCAGGATGTGGAGGCTTGAGAACTTACCTCAACCTGAGGGCTGCTTTCATCTCGCCTAGCGTCCGTGTCGCAGCAGCCTGCAATGCTGCTGGTTGTGGTCCGGCCGACATCACTTCGCGGCTGCTGGACGGAAGCACAAAGCGGGCCGCTGTGGCGAAGACCGTCGCGATATCTGCAGCCGTACCACCTTGGGCTCCGATGCCTGGGGAAAGGATGGACCCATCGAGCTTGGCGAAGTCCGTGCCGGTCTCTCCGATCGTGGCGCCGACCACGATTCCGACCGGGCCCAGGCTGGCTCCTGGTTGGAGATAGCGGGCGTTACGGGCTGCGGCTTCATCCACGATCAGCTGGCCGACCGTACGCCTATCCGCTCCGCGAGCATGCTGGACCTGCGCACCTTCGGGATTGCTGGTCAGGGCCAGGACGTAGACCCCACGACCACTTCGATCGGCTAACTCAATGGCACCATCCAGCGTGCCGAAACCGAGGTACGGGCTGAGTGTGATGGCGTCCGCGGCCAGCGGCGAGCCATCGCTGAGATAGGCCGCCGCGTACGCGTCCATGGTCGAGCCGATGTCCCCGCGCTTCACATCGAGCAGCGAAATCGCTCCGGCCGCCTTGATGTCAGCCAGGGTGCGTTCCAGCACCGCGATGCCGGGGGCACCGTACGCCTCGAAGAAGGCCGACTGAGGTTTGAACACCGGCACAATGGCGCCCAGCGCATCGACCATGCCACGGGCACAACGCTCCAAGCCGCGGGCATCGGCAGGCAGGCCCCACGAGGACAGCACGCCGGGATGCGGATCGACGCCGACACAGAGCGGGCCGCGTTCGGCGATCAGTGCCTCCAGGCGTTCGCCATAGGACTTAATCAGTTCGCCCATATTGATTGCTCCACTCGCCACGGCTCGCTCCGCGCGGATCGCGCTTGAAAGCCGCCTACTTCGTCGTCGCTCGCCGACGAAAAGCATGTCGCCTCCCTCCTCCTCAGCACGTCGGCGCGCGATCCGGTTCCAGGCGGTTCAGATCGTCGACAAGTGCTGGGCCGGCGTAGACGTAGCCGGTGTAGATCTGCAGCAGGCTGGCGCCCGCGTCCAGCATTGCCTGGCCGTCGTCACGGCTCATGATGCCGCCCACCCCGATGATCGGCAGCGACGTGCGAGCAGCGAGGAGGCGTACGACTTCGCGGGCACGTCTGGTCAGCGGAGTTCCCGACAGGCCGCCAGCCTCCGCGACGTGCGACTGATCGGCGAGGAGCCCATCGCGGCTCAGGGTGGTGTTCGTTGCGATCATGCCTTCTGCTCCGGCGTCGCTACATACGCTCACGACATCGTCCAATGCTGACTCCGTCAGGTCTGGCGCCACCTTGACGAAGATCGGCACCGGCGGACATCCGGCAGCGAGCCGCCATGCCTCACCGACCAGCGCTCGGATGAGCTCGGCCAGGGCCTCGGCATCTTGCAGCGAGCGCAGGCCGGGCGTATTCGGGCTGGAGACGTTCACCGCGACGTAATCCGCATATGGCACCAAGGTGCGCAGTGAAACGAGGTAGTCCTCGGTCGCGTCGGCCAACGCTACGTTCTTGGTCTTGCCGATTGAGATTCCGATTGGGATGCCGACTGCGAGATTGCCGCGGGCTGCGCCGGCAGTCGCGAGTCGATCGGCGAGGGCCTGAGCGCCCCGGTTGTTGAAACCCATCCGGTTGAGAATCGCTGCACTGTCGGGAAGCCGGAACAGCCGGGGTTTGTCGTTGCCGGGCTGGGGTCGGGCTGTCACCGTTCCGAGCTCGGCGAAGCCGAATCCGAGCGACCCCCAAGTCTTGATGCCGATGCCGTCCTTGTCCATGCCGGCCGCAAGTCCGACCAAGCCGGGAAACCGGATTCCGGCGACGGTGGCCGGCTGACGATGCCGGGCGCAGAACGCGGCAAGTGCTGCGCGGGTCTGCGCACTCCGTCCGGCCGTGGCGATGGCCGCAAGCGTTCGCTCGTGAACGCGTTCAGCATCTCCGTCGTACGCCCGAAACAGCAGGGGACGCAGGATGCGCCGGTAGCCGAGATCGATGATCACGGATCGTTCCGGCTCCAGGACTGCAGGGATCGGACCGTCACATTGCCGGCGATGATCGCCTCAATGCCCTGCACAGCAGCAGCGAGGCCCGGCACAGTCGTCACGCAGGGGATATTGCGGAGCACGGCTGCGGTGCGAATCTCATAACCATCAAACCGGGGCCGGCCATCGATGCTCAGGCCGTGCGGCGTGTTGAAGATCATGTCGACCTGACCGTCCAAGATCGCCTGCACGATCGTCTTCTCGCCATCCGGGCCGACACCCTGGCTGAACTTCCTGACGGTGGTCACCACGACGCCGTGGCGGCGCAACATCGATGCCGTGCCTGCGGTTGCCACAATCTCGAAGCCAAGATCGACAAGACGCTTCACCGGAAAGATCACAAACCGTTTGTCCCGATTGGCGACCGAGACGAAGACCGTGCCCTTGGTTGGTAGCGGTCCGAACCCGGCAACCTGACTCTTGGCGAACGCCGTACCGAACGCGACATCGAGTCCCATCACCTCACCAGTCGATCTCATCTCCGGACCGAGGATGGTGTCTACCGAGATCCCGTCGACTGTGCGGAAGCGGTTGAACGGCATGACCGCTTCCTTCACAGCGATCGGTGCTGAGGAGTTCTCCGTCGTGCCGTCGCCCGTCGCTCGCAACAACCCTTCGCGACGTAACTGCTGCACGGTCGCGCCGAGCATGATCCGGGCCGCAGCTTTGGCCAGCGGGGTGGCTGTCGCCTTGGAGACGAACGGCACCGTACGCGAGGCACGCGGGTTGGCCTCCAAGACGAATAGCGTGTCGCCGGCCTGGGCGAATTGGATATTGATCAAGCCCCGGACACCGACGCCGCGGGCGATCGCCTCGGTAGACGAGCGAATCCGATCCACCACCTCGGCTCCCAGCGTGATCGGCGGCAAGGCGCAGGCGGAGTCACCAGAGTGGATGCCTGCCTCTTCGATGTGCTCCATGACGCCGCCCAGGTAAAGGTCGGTGCCGTCGTAAAGCGCATCGACGTCGATCTCCACCGCGTCGTCGAGGAAATGATCGACAAGGACCGGGTGAGCAGGTGAGACCTCGGTGGCGCGTCCGATATAGGACGACAGGGTTGATTCGTCGTAGACGATCTCCATACCGCGGCCGCCCAGCACGTAGGACGGCCGAACCAGCACGGGATAGCCGATCTCGTCCGCGATTGTCTTGGCCTCGGCGAAGGAACGAGCCAGTCCGTGTTTGGGCGCCGGCAGATTGGCCTCGGCAAGCACCTGGCCGAAGGCTCCGCGTTCCTCGGCAAGGTGGATTGCCTCAGGGCTCGTGCCGACAATCTCGACCCCGGCATCCTTGAGCGCCTGCGCAAGTCGGAGCGGCGTCTGTCCACCCAGCTGCACGATGACACCTGCCACCGGCCCCGCGGCTTGTTCGGCGTGTACCACCTCGAGAACGTCCTCGAGGGTGAGCGGCTCGAAGTACAGCCGGTCGGCGGTGTCGTAGTCGGTGGAGACGGTCTCCGGGTTGCAATTCACCATGATCGTCTCGTAGCCCGCTGCGGAGAGCGACATTGCAGCGTGTACGCACGAATAGTCGAACTCGATGCCCTGACCGATCCGGTTCGGCCCACTACCCAAGATCAACACCGCAGGCCGGTCGCGTGGTGCGACCTCGGTTTCGGAGTCGTAGGAGCTGTAGTGGTAAGGGGTTCTGGCGGCGAACTCGGCGGCGCAGGTGTCAACAGTTTTGTACACCGGTCGCACTCCCAGAGCCCAGCGGACGCCGCGCACCACGTCCTCACTCAAATGCCGCAGGGCGGCAATCTGGGCGTCGGAGAAGCCATGCCGCTTAGCCGTACGCAGCACGTGGGCCGTCAGCTCGGGGGCGCACTCGATCATGGTCGCGGTTTCCAAGATCAACACGAGTTGGTCGACGAACCACGGATCGATCTTGGTCGCCTGGTGCACCTGCTCGGCAGTGGCGCCCGCCCGAAGCGCCTGCATGATCAGGTTGAGCCGACCATCGTGCGGACGAGCGGCGCGCTGCAGGAGCTCCTCAGTGGATTGGGTGATCTCGGCAGTGAAATCAAACGGCGCCTTGGGATCCTCCAGACTTCGCAACGCCTTGCCCAGCGCCTCGGTGAAGTTGCGGCCGATGGCCATGGCCTCTCCAACGCTCTTCATGTGGGTGGTCAACGTGGAGTCGGCGGCGGGAAACTTCTCGAAGGCGAAGCGAGGCACCTTGACCACGACATAATCCAGGGTTGGTTCGAAGCTGGCAGGTGTCTGCTGGGTGATGTCGTTCGGAATCTCGTCGAGGGTGTAGCCGATGGCCACTTTCGCGGCGATCTTGGCGATGGGAAAGCCGGTGGCTTTCGAGGCCAGCGCCGAAGACCGGGACACTCGCGGATTCATCTCGATCACGATCATGCGGCCGTTGGCGGGATCGATCGCAAACTGGATGTTGCAGCCGCCGGTGTCCACCCCGACGGCCCGAATGATGCCGATGGCGACATCGCGCATCCGCTGGAATTCACGGTCGGTCAGGGTCATCGCCGGTGCCACGGTGATCGAGTCCCCGGTGTGCACGCCCATCGGGTCGAGATTCTCGATCGAGCAGACGATCACCACGTTGTCGGCCTTGTCCCGCATGACCTCGAGCTCGTACTCCTTCCAGCCCAAGATCGATTCCTCGATCAACACCTCGGTCGTCGGGCTGGCGGAGAGGCCGGTGCCGGCCATTCGACGAAGATCAGCTTCGTTGTGCGCAAAGCCGGAGCCGAGGCCGCCCATCGTGAAGCTGGGCCGCACCACCAGCGGGTAACCAAGATCATCTGCGGCTCGCAGCACATCCTCGATCGAGTGGCAGATGCGGCTCCGAGCCACCTCCGCTGGACCGCCGGCAATGCCCTGCAGCCCTTCCACGATTGCCTTGAACTGTTCGCGGTTCTCGCCACGCTGGATGGCCTCGATCGACGCGCCGATGAGCTCGACGCCGTAGCGCTCCAGAACACCGTTCTCATTCAGCGCGACGGCTGTATTCAGCGCGGTCTGACCGCCAAGAGTGGCCAGTAGCGCATCCGGCCGTTCCTTCGCGATGACCATCTCCACGAAGTCGGAGTTGATGGGCTCGATGTAGGTGGCGTCGGCGAACTCAGGGTCGGTCATGATCGTCGCCGGGTTGGAGTTGACCAAGATCACCCGGAAGCCTTCATCGCGGAGTACGCGGCAGGCCTGTGTTCCGGAATAGTCGAACTCGCACGCCTGGCCGATGACGATCGGTCCGGAGCCAATGACCAAGATCGATTTGATGTCCGTACGCCGCGGCATTAGAGCTCCCGCCCTTCCACAGGCTCAGGGCGCATCACCGATGTGCCCTGAGCTTGTCGAAGGGCCATCAGATCGGTGAACCGATCAAATAGATAAGTCGCGTCATGGGGGCCGGCAGCGGCCTCTGGGTGGTATTGCACCGAGAAGGCAAGCAGCCTGCCGTCGGCATCACTGAGCTGCAGGCCTTCAACCACATCGTCGTTCAGGCAGATGTGGCTCACCTGCGCGATGCCGTACGGCGTCTGGTGCCGCTCCTCCGGCGCAGCGGCGACCGCGAACCCATGATTGTGCGAGGTGACCTCCACCTTGCGAGTCGTCAGATCCATCACTGGCTGATTGATCCCGCGATGCCCATAGCCCAGCTTGAAGGTCCCGAAACCGAGAGCCCGGCCGAAGAGCTGATTGCCGAAGCAGATCCCGAAGTACGGAATGCCAGCAGCGAGGATCGACCGCAGAAGCTCGACTTGCTGGTCGGCAGCGGCCGGATCACCGGGGCCGTTGGAGAAGAACACGCCGTCGGGTTTCCTCGCCTCGATCTCGGCGAAGGACGCCGTGGATGGGACCACGTGAACTTCAAGGCCACGCTCGGCCATCCTGGTCGGCGTCATGGTCTTGATGCCGAGATCGACTGCCACGACTCGAAACCGTGGTTCACCTTCGGGGCTGACGACGTACGGCTCTGCTGTGCTGACGTCGTCCGCAAGATGGGCACCGACCATCGACGGCTGAGCTCTGACCCGTTCCAGCAACGCCGGCGCGCTCGTTTCGATGCTCGAAACGCCGACCCGCATCGCGCCCCGCTCCCGGATGTGCCGAGTAAGAGCGCGCGTATCGACCTCGCAGATGCCCACGATGCCCTGAGCGCGCAGTTCTTGATCAAGATTTCGGCGGGAACGCCAATTGGAGGGAATCCGGGCGGCATCGCGTACCACGTAGCCGGCGACCCAGATTCTGCTCGACTCGCCATCCTCGTCGTTCCAGCCGGTGTTGCCGATGTGTGGTGCTGTTGCTACCACCACTTGTCGGTAGTAACTGGGATCGGTCAGGGTCTCTTGATAGCCCGACATGCCGGTGGCGAAAACCGCCTCACCGAAGGTCTCTCCGATTGCGCCAAACGCCTGCCCGGAAAACGCACGGCCGTCTTCTAGCACCAGAAGCGCCGGTGGAGACTCAAGGTCGCCGAGCTTAGGCACCGAGATTTCCGCGCGCTCTATCGGCAGCGAACATGACCGCCCTTTCCCGCCTCGAGAGCCGGAGGTGAAGGTGTGAAGGCCGCATCAGAGGCTATCAGCGAATCCAGGCGAGACCTTGCGGACGAGACATTGCGTGTGTCCGCTATTCAGCCGGTCATCCTACGGACGTGGGCACCCAGAACCGCAGCTTCACGCCACGCTGATCCTCGTACACACCGCCATTGGCTTCGATGACCCGGCGCGAGGCAACGTTGTCGTCGTCGCAGGTAATCAGCGCCGGGTCGATGCCTAGGCTGTGGGCGATCGGCAGGGCGGCGCGCAGCATCGCGGTCGCATACCCTTGGCGGCGAGCGCTGGGCCGTACGTCGTACCCGATATGGCCTCCCGCCTCAAGCAGCAATGGGGTGAGCCGGTGCCGGATGGCCAGCCGGCCGAAGTAATCAGTGCCCGACATCCACCACAGCGTGGTCGCGGGCACTAGCCAGTAGGCCCGCGGGGTCTCCTCGAGCGCCTCGGCGTGCAGGTCCGCCAGATAGGCGATGAAGCCCTCCGGTGTAGTCCAGCTGTCGCCGTACGATCGGATGTCGCGGCCGATCATGCTCTGGTCTATTCTCTCGCCGCGACCCTCGGCCTGGAATTCCTTCATGGCCGCAAGGAACGACTCGCGGACCTCGGGCACGGGTGCACCTAGGTGGGGTTCATCTGTCGACACGGCAACGATGTTTCTCGAGCGCCCCGGCTATCGCCAGTCTTTTTCCGGCGGGCCGTACCCAGATTGCTCACGCTGCACTCGGCATGCACCCCATGTACAGCGGGCACATCCCACGCAGCGTGGGATACAGCGCTACGGATCGGCCCGCGTGGGGATACAGCGCTACAGGTCGGCCCGTGTTCGCTCCGGCCGTCACGCCTCGGAGAGGCGCCGCATCAGGTAGGTACGCTCCACGGGGTTCGTTGCGAGATCCAAGGCCCGTTGATAGGCGAGCCGAGCCTCGCTGGTACGCCCGCCGCGCCGCAGCAGGTCGGCGCGTGCCGAATGAAAGTGCTGATACCGGTCCAGCTCATGGGCGAGCGGTGCCATCAGCGCGAGTCCAGCGTCGGGACCGTCGGCCATCGCTACCGCGACGGCTCTGTTCAATTCGATCACTGGCGACGGCCACATTGCCGTCAGGCCGCGGTAGAGCGTCGCTATCTGCGGCCAGTCGGTGTCCTCTGGTCGTGGCGCGCGCGCATGTAGCGCGGCGATCGCCGCCTGCACCTGGTAAGGACCGGGCCGTCGGAACTCCATCGCCGCATCGAGCAGCGCGAGTCCCTCGTCGATCATTTCTTGGTCCCAGCGAGCGCGATCCTGATCCTCCAGCAGCACCAGATCGCCCACGGCATCTACCCGGGCATCCCGGCGAGAGTGATGGAGCAGCATCATCGCGAGCAGGCCCATGGTCTCCGCTTGGCCTGGCATGAGTCGATCCACCACGCGTACCAGCCAGATCGCCTCGTCGCACAATTCGACGCGGACCAGCTCGCCCTCCGTCGAGGCGTATCCCTCGTTGAAGATCAGGTACAAGACTGCGAGTACGCCGCTCAGGCGTTCAGGCAAGAGATCGCGAGGCGGCACTCGGTACGGAATGCCAGCGGCTCGGATCTTCCGCTTCGCCCGGACCAGACGCTGCTGGACCGCCTGCTCGCTGAGCAAAAAGGCGCGCGCGATCTCACGCGAGGACAGCCCCCCGACCGTACGGAGTGTCAATGCGATCCGAGCCTCCATCGGCAAGGCGGGATGACAGCAGGTGAAAATCAGCCGGAGGCGCTCGTCCGGAATCTGCTGCACGTCATCTCCCAGCCGCTCCAGCGCGCGCAGCTCCTCGGCTTCGCCTGCCTTAGTAACTCCCACCCGGTCCCGACGCAGTCGATCAATTGCCTTGTTGCGTGCGGTCAGCACGATCCAGCCCGCAGGGTTGTCTGGAATTCCGCGGCTCGGCCAGGTGCGCAAAGCCTGGACGAAGGCATCTTGGACAGCCTCTTCAGCCAGCTCAAAGCTGCCAGTCGCTCGAATCAGGGCCGCGACCGCCCGTCCCGCCTCACGGCGGAACAGGAGGTCGAGGTCCTGACCCAATTCGATCGTGGCGTCAGCCTTCCGGTCTGGCCGGGAATTCTTGCAGCGGGCGCAGCTCGATCGTGCCGAACGCCGCACCGGGGCAGCGGGCGCCTGCCTCTATCGCCTCGTCGAGGTTCGCGACCTCGAGAAGGTAGTAGCCCCCGAGCTGTTCCTTCGTTTCCGCGAAGGGTCCATCGGTGACAACTGGTTTGCCATCGGCGGCACGCACCGTCGTGGCCGTTGTGGTCGGCTGTAGAGCATCTCCGCCGACGTACCAGCCCTTCTCCGTGAGCCAGTCGCCATAGTCGTACCAGACCTTGACCTGGGCGTTCCGCTGTTCGGGTGTTGCGTTCCCAACGTAGGACTCCATTGCCGCCTCGTCGCCGTAGATCAACAGCAAGTACTTCATCCGCACTCCTTATCTCCCGATGGGCGGTCCTCTCCGCCCTTTCACCTTCCTGACGAACGCGTGAGCCATTCCTCGACAGTGTTGATTGCTCCGCTCACTTCGTTCGCTCCGCGCGGATCGCGCTTTGGAGCGCGCCTACGTCGTCGTCGCTCCGAGACGAAAGGCATGTCCCCTCGCTCCTCCTCCGCACGGCGCGGCGCGATCCGAAATCAGGTCATAACCTCAGAAAGGACTGAATCGCCGCCGCAGTTTGATCCCATCCTTCTCCCATCCACAGCAAATGGGTGGGCGTATCAACCTCGATAAGCTTCGCGTGCCGCATCGTAGCGGCCAGATGCTCGGCATGATCAAAGCTCACCGCGCCATCGTTGCGGGTGGCGAGGATGAGCGTCGGCTGCCCGACATGGTCCGTGACATCGGTCGGTGCACGAAGATCAAGAAGAAACCCCCGGCTGGATTGGCAGCGCAGCAGGAACTCGGTGATCTTGGCCGCGTCTGTCCCAAGCCGGCGTACGGCTTCTCGGCCGTCAAGGGAGGTGAGATTCGCGACGATGCCGGGAAGGTGCTTGTCGGGGTCTTGCCGCAACATCCGGTGGACGGTCCCCCAGGTGGCGCGTTCCACGCCAGGCGCAAAGACCGTGTACGCGATGCGGCGGCCGCGGCGATCGGGCCAGAGGCGAAAGCTGGTCGGGCACATCAAGATCACGCGTGGCACCAGCTCTGAGTGGAAAGCAGCCGTGGTGAGTGCGGTGCGGGCGCCGACCGAGATACCGACGACGGTGATCTCGCTCAATCCGAGCCTGCGACACAGGCTGGCCAGGCGCACGGCGAATTCAGGTGCCGAGGGCCCAGCGCCGAGTGCCGTTCGGCCATATCCGGGGCGTGAGACCACCAGCACGGAGTGACCGGCATCGAGAAAGGTCTCCTCTCCGAACCGGCAGCGCGCGGACATGTGTCCACCGTGCAAGATCAACACAGCGGCGCTGCCGCGATGCTCGATGCGGTACTCGATTGGGTGACCGTCGATGGCGATCACTCTTGTGGCCGGTCGCTCGCTCATGGATCAGATTCTGCCCACAGGTTTACGATCTCGAGGTGGGCACATCGCGCGACCTGCCGGGCCCGCGCGGATCGCGATTGCTCGGCGTAGCTCCGCAGCTGCGCCGAGATCAGCTCGGCACCTATCAGCAGGCGGTCTCGGAATACGGCGATCTCGTACGCCTTGATGTTGGGCCGCCGCTACTGCGTCGCTCGCTCTACCTCGTGACTCATCCAGACGGCGTCGAGCAAGTGCTTGCGGGCGACCCCGACGGTTACAGCAAGAACACGCCCTACTACGAAGAAATCGCCGCGTACCTGGGCAACGGCCTGCTCACCAGCGGGGGGACGCACTGGCGACAGCAGCGTCGTACGGTGGCGCCGCTGTTTTCCCACCGCCGCATCGCTACTTACGTCGACGTCATGGCCGATGAGGCCACGCGCTTGGCGGACCGATGCAGCGTGGCAACGAGGGCCGGTACGACCATCGACGTGAACGCCGAAATGGTCGATTACACGCTGCGTACCGTTGGCCGGATCCTCTTCGGCGCTGATGTGGAGGACGCCGTGCCGGTCATCCGAGCCACGTTCCCAGTGCTGAACGAGCACGTACGCCGCCGAGGGGTCAGCCCAATGCGGCTTCCCCGCCGCTGGCCGACGCCTGCGGGAATTCGAGCAGCTCGAGCGCAGCGCGCGTTGTACCGCGTGGTCGATGGGATCATCGAGCGGCGGTCAGGAACGGCGCGATCCGGGCCGGACTTGATCTCCTTGCTGCTCGCAGCGCGCGATCCGGAGACCGGCGAGCCGATGAGCAATCAAGAAATTCGCGACCAAGTTTTGATCTTCTTGCTGGCCGGACATGAGACGACGTCGACAGCGCTGACATTCACGATGCATCTGTTGGGTCGACATCCCGACGTGCAGGCGGCGGTGCACCGCGAGATCGCGGACGTCCTCGGCGGCCGGGCGCCCCAGGCCCACGACATCGCCCGCCTCAAGCTCACCGAAATGACAGTGAAGGAGGCGCTGCGCCTGTACCCACCGGCGTACGCGCTTGGCAGGCTCGCCGAGCATGACGTAACTATCGCGGGACAGCCGATCCCGGCCAAGTCGATCGTCCTGCTCAGCCCCTGGGCGACTCACCGACGAGCCGATCTTTGGCCCGAGCCGGAGCGGTTCGACCCCGCACGGTTCGAACCGGCTGCCGAGCAGGCGCGCCATCGATACGCCTATTTCCCGTTTGCGGGTGGTCTCCGCGGTTGCATCGGTGGCCACTTCGCCATGACGGAAGCGGTTGTCGCGGTCGCCACGCTGCTGGCACGGTTCTCGGTGGCGTCCGAGTCGCTCGAGATTCCTTTGCTGACCAACATCACACTGCGACCAGCCGGTCCGGTGTGGTGCCGACTCGCTCTGCGGGAGCCCGCTCGGCTCTCACGGTAACAACGATCGTCGTTGCCGACCGTGTTCGGAGAAGAAGCGCACCATCTCAGCGCTCGCGTCCGGTCCTGAAGCATCGGTGTAGGAACAGCCGCTGGTGCCGCCAAACCAGGCATGCCCAGCCCCATGCACGATCCACTGCTCGAGGACCACGTCGGCGTTAGCTGAATAGAGGGTTCGCTGATATGCGTGACCCTGAGGAACGCGCCCCTGCGTCACGGTCACATCGCCGGCTGCGGTGGGCGCTCGGTCAACTCCAAGTCGTTGCGAACGGATGTGACTCGCGTTGACCACATTGACGATCTGATCACGATCACCGTGAAAGACGATGAGGGGGATTCGCAATCCCACGTCTCGCCGTGCTGGCAGATTGTCGCCACGCATGAGCGCAAATGCGGACCGAACATCGTGGGCAACGCCATACGGCAAGCCAGAATGCACGCCAGCGGCGGCATACAGGTCGGGATAGGTTGCCGCCATAACTGTCGCCATGGCCGCGCCAGCGGAGAAGCCGACAATGAAGACCCTGTCTCGGTCCGCGCCATAGTCGCTAATGACCTGTTCAGTGATCCCCGCGATCAAAGCCGGCTCACCAGCGTCGGTGCGCTGGTCTTGCGGACGGAACCAGTTCCAATACCGCATGGGATTGGCACGCGAGTCCTGCTCGGGATAGACGACGAGGAAGCGATGAAGGTCGGCGAGCTTGTTCATACCTGTCCCAGCTGCATAATCGAGGACGGCCTGCGTTCCGCCATGGAGCATGACAATGACCGGTGCTCCCTGGCTGGGGCAATCAGGCGGCACGTAGAGCAGGTAGCGCCTGGCGTCAGAGCCACGTGTATAGGTTCTGTCGAGAACGGTGCCTGCCCCAAGACTCTCGGGTGGTGCTTGACTTCCGTGGAAATCGGGCTTTGACAGCGGCATCTGTAAGCCGGGTGAGCTGGCCAATGGATTTGGAAAGGGCGTGGCAGCTCCGAATGGGTTAAGTGGCTCGATCTTCGACGATGAACCGGATGGTGAGCCAGACCCCAGCCTGCCCTGGATGAGGTCTGTTGCCTCGGCAAGGCGCCCTGCTTTGGTGAGGTTGAGTGCTTGAGTCATTGCGTCTTGATCAAATCCGATCATCTGCGTATGCCCCCTTGGACTGGATTTCATTATCGAGTGCGATCGCGCAGCGCGGCCTTCACTGCGGTACTTGCCCGGAACGCGCCCAACACCTCGACTGATTCGATCGTGTCAAGCGCTAGCTCCGGAGTTACGTCATCGGCAATCGTGGCGAGGCCGAGGACACGGATATCCAGACGACGGCCAGCGGCGCGAAGTTCTTCGAGCTGCTGACGGCTGTAGGTCTCCAGACCCAACACGAGCGTCTTGCGTTCTACAGTTCGTTGCAGGGTCTCACCATGAGCGGCGAGCTGAGCACGCACTGCGGTACGAAGAAAGTCGGTTCGATTTGCGTAGAACCCCTCCTGCACGAGCAGGTCGATCCGACCGAGATCAACCAGGCCTAGGTTGATCGTAATCTTTTCGGTCTTGTCGGCCTCAGCCATGCCACCATCCTGCCACCATCCCGTGAGATGGTCAACGGATGGTGGATCCGCTTGCTGAGGTTGAAATTCTGGTTGTGGCCTATTGACGATCGGTGACTGGCCTCTTCGGATTACGTTTCTCCGCACAAGGCCACAAAGATCCGCGAAATCCCGCATTATCGAGTTCCTTCGTGGCCTTGTGCGGAGAAACGCGGCAGGTAACGAGCAGCTACACCTGAGCTCGGCGGAGAACGGTGGGAACCTAGCGGCGCGGTTAAAGTGACGACGTGGCAGACAACTTGGGTGTCGACTTCGTAGTTCGTCCCATAGGCCGTGTCGAGAGTCCACTCACGGTGACCGCCGATGCACCCAGGCAAGGCGATGAAGGAGCTCCGGAGGCGTACTTGATCTTGGAATCCAGCGTGGAGGCGGCTCTGGACGGCATTGCGGTTGGGAACGAGATCATCGTCCTCACCTGGCTGCACCAGGCCGATCGCAGCACGTTGACCGTGCATCCGAGAGGCGACCAAAGCCGACCCGAGCAAGGTGTCTTCAGTACGCGGTCTGCGAGCCGGCCCAACCCTATTGGCCTGCACCGCGTACGCGTGCTCAGCATTGACGGACTGCGTCTGCAGGTGAGCGGCCTGGAGGCGATCGACGGGACGCCGATCGCCGACGTAAAGCCTGTCCTTGGCGCAATCGATGAGCGGTAGCCCGCCCGGCGGTCGCCAGCACGTAGGGCGTATCCATCGGTAGCGTCTAGCTCATACCGGAGTCAGCGAAAACTGTCGCAAACATGGAGGAATCGTGACCGTCTGGATCTGTCGTACGTGCGCCGTGGAGCAGCCCGACACCGACGAAGCGGCTTCGGTCTGCGCGATCTGCAGCGATGAGCGGCAATATGTTCGGCCGACCGGCCAGCAATGGACCACGTTGGAGGAGCTAGCCGCCGCTGGACATAAAGCAACCATTGTCGACGTCGAGCGGGGTTTACATGGCATCACGATCGAACCGTCAGTAGGGATTGGCCAGCGTGCTCTTCTAGTGCGCACAGCGGCGGGCAACCTGCTGTGGGATCCCAATGGCTATGTTGACGACGACGTCGTCACAGCCGTTCGCGAGGTGGGCGGCCTCGCCGCGGTCGCGGCCAGCCATCCGCACATGTTCGGTGTTCAGATCGAATGGTCGCACCGATTCGGCGGCGTACCGGTCTATGTGCAGGCAGCAGACCGCGAGTGGTTGCTGCGGGACGATCCAGTGATCACGATCTGGGACGAGAAGACCGAGGTGCTGCCCGGGGTCGTGCTCCATCGAATCGGCGGCCACTTCCCCGGCAGCGCGGTCGCTCATTTCGTAGCTGCCGACGGTCACGGGGTTGTGCTGAGCGGTGACACCGTCGCTGGCACACCCGACGAGCATTGGGTCTCGTTCATGCGTAGCTTCCCGAACAAGATTCCTCTGTCGGCCGCGGTTGTAGCGAAGGTGGCTGACCGGATGATGCGACTGGACTTCGACCGTCTCTACGACAATTTCGGAGGACAAGTCCTAGGCGACGCCGCCGGTTGGGTGCGCCGATCGGCAGACCGCTACATCGCCTGGGTTAGAGGAGACTTCGATCACCTCACCGGATGAGGACGGGTGGGCCCCTCAGCCGACTCGAGATGCCGCGATGGCTCGCAGGACTCCGTTGACAAAGGCCGGAGATTCGTCGGTGGACAGCTCGGAGACCAGCTGTACGGCCTCGGCAACGGCAACGGCGTCGGGCACCTCACCGTAATCAAGCTCAAACACCGCGATCCGTAATGCGTTGCGATCCACTCGAGGAATGCGCGGAAGGCTCCAGCCCGCGGCCAAGCAGGCGCTAATGCGCGCATCGATCTCTCCGCCGTGATCCACCACGCCTCGGACGAGTTCGGCTGTGTAGTCCCGCACTGGCGGATTGCCGGCGGCCGTTCGTTCTTCCAGAGTTGCGATCGCATCCGCGTCGCGCAGCTCGGACTCGAACAAGATGTCCAGTGCCCGCTTGCGCGCCTTGGTACGCGTCGAGCTGCCCGGCATGATCAACTACCGACGCGGCTGAGATAGTCACCGGTTCGGGTGTCCACCTTGACCTTCTCACCGGTGGTCAGGAACAGCGGAACCTGGATCTTCAGGCCGGTCTCGACGGTCGCAGGCTTGGTGCCCCCGGTGCTGCGGTCACCTTGCAGACCGGGCTCGGTGTAGGTGATCACCAGTTCGACCGAAGCCGGGAGCTCGAGGTAGAGCGGGTTGCCGTCGTGCATGGCGACCGTTGCCACTTGCTCCTCGAGCAGGTAGTTCTTCGCATCGCCGACGGTCTGGTCCGGGATGGTCAGCTGGTCATAGGTAGTGGTGTCCATGAACACGAAGCCGGAGCCGTCGTGGTAGAGGTATTGCATATCGCGCCGGTCGACATTGGCCGTATCGACCTTGGTGTCGGCGTTGAAGGTCTTGTCGACAACCTTGCCGGAAAGCACGTGCTTGAGCTTGGTACGCACCACGGTGTTGCCCTTGCCGGGCTTGTGATGTTGGAACCAGACCACGGACCACAGCTGTCCGTCTAAATCCAACACCATGCCGTTCTTGAGATCATTCGTCGACGCCACGCCTTAAACCTTCTTCCGGTTGCCCTCTGATCGGCAGCCGCCCAGTTTAGACCCAAGACCAGCATGGTCAGACCACGCTGAAACCCGGGCTGAGAGTCGCTCGACCAGTGAGCGCAAGCATCAGCTCGACGCCGCCACCACGCAGCACTGCTGCGGTGGCTGCGACCCTGGCAACCTCGCTGAGCAACTGATCGCTGAACTCTGGCGGTTCGATGTCAGGTAGGGCTGTCGCAATGTCCAGGCTGTGTACGACCAGCTCGAGCGTGCGCGTCGGCAGGTAGTTCTCGAGGCGCATTCCTCCGGCAGCCGTGTGCATCAGCGGATTGCCGACAGTTTCTACCTGGGCGAGGACGCGGCTGGCAAGCTCCGCCACGAACTCCGCAGGATTCTCGCCAAGCGCTTGACCCGCCTCCACCCCTCGACCGACAACGGCAGCATGATCGATTCCGGCTATGGCCACGTAGTACGCCGCCGGGCTAGGCACTTCCTCGATCTCGGTTGGTTGGCCTAGATAGTTCTCCACCGTGACGAGTGACCGCGATGTATGGCCGACGAGAGAACGGAGATTCCACTCCCCCAGCCCGGGGCCATTCCAACGATTCTGCGGAATACGCGCCACCAGAGCAACGAAGGTTCGTGCCGCCTCGGCGAAGGTCTCCCGTACGTTGAGTTCGCCCCAAGCCTCAATCATGGTCGCCCCCTTTATCGTGAAATGGCAGCGTATGCGCCACGCAGCAGCTCCTCGTTGGGAGCCGCCAAAATTTCGGCGCTGGCGAGCCCGTTCAAGATCACGAACCGCACTGTCGCACCGCGCGCCTTCTTGTCCAACGCCATGTTGTGCAGCAAGTCATCGAACGCATCGGCGGGATATGTCGTGGGCAATCCGACCCGTGACAGCACGGCTCGGTGCCGGGCGGCCGTTTCAGAATCGAGACGACCAGCAAGCTGGGCAAGCTCGGCGGCGTACACCATGCCGACGCTGACCGCGTCGCCATGTCGCCAGGCGAAGTGTTCGCGGCGCTCGATCGCGTGGCCGATGGTGTGGCCGTAGTTGAGCAATTCGCGGCCTACCGCTGATCCGGTCGAGGTGGTTTCCCGAAGATCAGCAGTGACAACCCGCGCCTTGACCGACACAGCGCGCTCAATGAGTTCAGCTAGCAACGGCGCTTCCGGACTGACGGCAGCGGCAGGATCCGACTCGATCATGGTCAAGATCATCGGGTCGGCGATGAAACCGCATTTGATCACTTCCGCCAGGCCCGCAATCACGTCTGCCTTCGGCAAAGTGATCAGTGCATCAAGATCACAGATCACTCCTACCGGCTCATAGAAGCAGCCGACCAGGTTCTTGCCTTCGGCGGTGTTGATCCCGGTCTTGCCGCCGACGGCTGCATCCACCATGCCGAGCAGCGTGGTGGGCACCATGATCACCCGCACCCCGCGAAGCCACGTCGCAGCTACGAATCCAGCCAGATCGGTGGTGGCACCACCGCCGAGGCCGATCACCGCGTCGGAGCGCGTGAAGCCCGCATTGCCGAGAATCGACCAGCACCGTTCTGCGACCGCAACGCTCTTGGCCGCTTCGCCGTCCGGCACGTCGACGCGAACCGGCTCCAGACCTGCCACTGTCAATTCGTGCGCCAACCGCTCCGCCGTCTTGATCATGGTCGGCGGATGGAGCAGCGCCACCCGCAATACGCCCGAGCCGAGTAATGCGGGTACCTCGGCAAGCAACCCGTGCCCAACCAGCACCTCGTAAGGCCGCTCCGCAGTTACCGCGATGCGTACGGGCTCAGTGCTGTCCGACATGCGCATTCATGATCATTTCGACGATCTCGGTTGGCATGGCGGTATCGGTGTCGATCACTTCGGTGGCAACCTGACCATAGAGTTCAGCTCTCTCCTTGAGCAGCTTGAGCAGCTGGCCGCGGACGTTGCCGAGCAGCAGCGGCCGCGCTGTGTCGAGACCGACGCGCTTCACGGCCTGCGCCAGACCGACCCTCAGCCACACCACGCGATGCCCATGGAGCGCCGCCCGAGTAGCCGGCGACAATACCGCCCCACCGCCCAGCGACAAGACGCCGGATAGCGGCAGCAGTTCGGCAGTGATCTGCTCCTCGAGGGAGCGGAATGCCGTCTCCCCATCGTCGGTGAAAATGTCGGCGACCGATTTCCCCGCACGTTCGACGATGACGGCGTCGACATCACGGAACGTGACAGTGAGTCGTTCAGCGAGCAGCGCTCCTACGGTGCTCTTGCCGGAGCCGGGCGCGCCGACCAAAACGATGGGCCCTTCGACAGGCTCAGGGCGCAGGGTGGATGCGAGCTGAGCCTGTCGAAGCCCGCGTTGCCCTTCGACCGGTTCAGGGCGCAGTTCGACGGGCTCAGGACGCAGTTCGACAGGCTCAGGACGCAGTTCGACAGGCCCAGGACGCACTTCGCTCATGACTGAGGCCGTACCTGAAGCCCGCGATCGGCAACCTGCTTGAGGTAGTTCTCCCAGTTGCGCCGAGTTTCCGGCACCGAGTCACCACCGAATTTCTCGAGCGCCGCATTGGCCAGCACCAGCGCAACCATCGCCTCCGCCACTACGCCGGCTGCCGGTACTGCGCACACGTCCGAGCGCTGGTGGTGAGCAACAGCGGCTTCGCCCGTCGCAACGTCGACGGTACGCAGTGCCCGGGGCACGGTAGAGATCGGCTTCATCGCGGCCCGTACCCGGAGCACCTCACCGGTGCTCATGCCGCCCTCGGTGCCACCTGAGTGGTGGGAGGCCCGGGCGATGCCATGATCACCCGGCACGATCTCGTCGTGAGCCGTACTCCCTCTGCTGCGGGCCAGCTCGAAGCCATCCCCGATCTCCACGCCCTTGATGGCCTGAATCCCCATCAAGGCACCAGCCAGCTGTGCATCAAGCCGGCGATCCCAGTGAACATGTGAGCCCAGGCCCGGGGGTAGGCCCCACACGACCACCTCAACTACGCCGCCGAGGGTGTCGCCGTCTTTCTGGGCAGCCTCGACTTCAGCGACCATCTCAGCACTCGCCGTACGGTCGAAGCAGCGCACTGGATCGTCATCGATCGCCGCCAGATCCGACGCGCCGGGGATCAGTCCGGCCGGAGCCTTGACCGTTCCGAGCTCAACCACATGACTCAGGACGCTGACATCGAGCGCCTGCTGCAGAAAGGCGTAGGCCACCCTGCCTAGGGCCACGCGGGCTGCAGTTTCGCGGGCACTGGCACGCTCCAGGATCGGCCGGGCCTCATCGAAGTCGTATTTCTGCATGCCCACGAGGTCAGCGTGTCCGGGGCGCGGCCGAGTCAGCGCGACGTTACGCGCCTGCCCCTCAAGTTCATCTGGCGGGACCGGATCGGCTGCCATGACCGTCTGCCACTTCGGCCACTCGGTGTTGCCCACTTGTATCGCGATCGGGCCGCCTTGGGTCTTCCCATGCCGGATCCCGCCCAGAATGGTCACGGCGTCCGCCTCGAACTTCATCCTGGCGCCGCGTCCGAAACCAAGGCGGCGACGTGCCAGCGCATCACCGATGTCCGCACTGGTCACTGTCACGTGAGCCGGCAACCCCTCAAGAATTGCCACCAGTGCAGGACCGTGCGACTCGCCGGCCGTCAGCCATCTGAGCATGATCAGCAGTCTTCCACGTACTCCGACTTGTCAGTGTCCATGGTCGCCAGGGCGACCATGGACGCTGACAAGTCGGCGGGAAAGCGCGGCGTACAAGACGTCGGCTCCGACCGATCGGCCGGTCATGAGTTCGATCTGCAGCAGCGCCTGACCAACGAGCAGATCCCGTCCACTGATCACCGTGCAGCCCGCTTGTTGAGCGGTGCTTGCCAGCACAGTCGGCCACGGGTCATAGATCACATCGGCGACCAGCGGAGCGCTGGCGGCGACGGCTTGGGCAATGCTGTCCGCGGCACCGGAGACGACCGTAGATACCACAAAATCAGCATCGGGAAGTGGCATCGACCAGGGCGTGATGTCTACCGTAACGCCGACCTCGGCGCTCAGTGCGCGAAGCGGCTCGGCCCGCGACGGCGTACGCGCCACAACGGTCACATGCTCCGCGCCGAGTTGCGCCGCGGCGATCAGGGCCGCCCTCGCCGTCCCGCCCGCACCAAGAATCGTCACCCGAGGCAGCGGCGAGAGGGTTACCTCTCGGACCGCCCAAGCCAGGCCACCCACGTCGGTGTTGTAGACCCGGCGGGCACCGGCCTCCAAGATCAATGTGTTGCCAGCTCCGGCGAGCCGGGCAAGCTGATCAACCGCACCGAGTTCAAGGACTGCGGCCTTCAGCGGCATGGTCAGGCTGAGACCGCGCCAAGAGGCGTCGAGGCTCTCGACAAACGGCGCGAGCCGTTCTTCATCGACCTCGACCCGCTCGTACGTCCAGTTCAGCCCCAGGTTGGCGTAGGCGGCAGCGTGCAGGAGTGGCGAGAGCGAGTGCTGGATAGGCGAGCCCAGCACCGCGCAGCGCCGCAGGCCACCCAACGGGGCAGCGTCAGGTGTCACAGCGGCCGGGGTGGGATTGGCACCAGGTCTGGAATTCCAGCCGGATCTTCTCGAAGTCAGCCTGGTTCTCGGCAAACTTCGTCTCACCAGTGTCGAAGTTGACCGTGACGAAGTAGAGCCACTTGCCCTTCTCAGGATTTGCCGCCGCCTCCAGCGCGGCCTTGCCGGGTGCGGAGATCGGTCCGGGCGGCAGGCCTTTGTGGCGGTAGGTGTTGTACTTCGACTTGCTGGCGCGGTCCTTCTTGGTGGTGGTGTTGGTGTTGAGGTTTTCGGCGTAGATCACCGTCGAGTCGAGACCGAGCTTCATGCCTTTGTCGAGGCGGTTGTAGAGAACGCGGGCCACCTTGGGGCGGTACTCCTCCTTGTTCACCTCGCGCTCGATGATGCTTGCCACAATCAGCACCTCGTACGGCGACCGCTTCAGCCTCTTGGCCGCCGCCTCGAACTCGATCTCACGAGTGACCGATTTGTATTGGGTGACCATTTGCTTCAGCGTCGATGTTGCCGTTGAGTCGGCTGTCAGCTCGTAGGTATCGGGAAAGAGAAAGCCTTCCGGTCGCTTCTTGGCGTACTTGGGCAGTTTGAGCGGTTTCGGCTTGGCCAAGACGGCCTGGTACGACGACTTCTTGATCTTGGTTCGCTTGACCAGCTGATCTACCTGGGCACTGAGCCGGAGACCCTCGGGAACGGTGAACTGCAACCGGATCTTGGAGCTTCCGGGATTGATCAACAGCCGAAGCGCGTCAATGGCCTGCATCTGAGTCTTCATGAGATACCGACCGGCCTGAACGCTGGTCGCGCGCTCCTCTGAGCGCACGGCTCGATCCCACGCCTTCTTCGACTTGACGACATCCTTTTCGACCAGCAGCCCACCGATCACATCAAGCGAGGAACCCCCGGGGATATCAACCAAGATCTTGGAGTTACCAGGTCCGGGATAGTCAGGAATTTCGCCAAAGCTTGACAGGAATGTGGTCGTTTTGTTCCAGACGAGGTAGCCGCCGACTACCAGTACCGCGGCCGCAACGAAGGCAGCGAGGCAGCCCTTGCCAGTGCGGATCATCTCTTTCGCCGGGCTCGGTTTGATCTCCGGGTCGAGCATCGATGACACGCTGGCTGATCTCCCTCAGGTCCGCAGAGGCCTCTGCTGCCCTAGCCGCCGGGCAGGTCCGGCCCGTCGGTGACCGGGCCGCCAGGTGCTGATACTAACTCCCCCGGCGGAACTCCTTGAGCCTGTTCGAACTCCAGGGCCTGCTCGAGAATCGTGACGGCCGCCGCGGCGTCGATCAACCTCCGTTGCTCCTTGGCCCGCTTGCCACTCTCGGAGAGCCGCTGCGACGCCATAACCGTCGTCAGTCGCTCGTCGATCAACCGGACTGGAATGCTGACGGCGCCGGCCAGCCGCGCAGCGCGCTCGCGTGCCTTTCCCGCCGCCGGACCCTCCCCACCGCTGAGGCTCCGCGGCAGTCCGACCAGCACCTCGATCGGCTCATACTCGTTGATCACCGCCGTCAGCTTTGCGATCTCTTGGTCGCCTGCCCGTACGGTGTCAATCGGGTAGGCCAGCACGCCCTCCGGATCACAAGCCGCCACGCCAATGCGCACATCACCCCAGTCCAACGCGATCCGTACGCCACGACGGAGCCCCATCAACGACCGTTTCTCCGCACAAGGCCGCAAATAGGCCTCGATCTTGCTGATTTCGGGTTCATATGTGGCCTTGTGCGGAGAAACGTGGCGTCAGGAGGACTGTGGAGCCAGGAGCACTGCGTTTGCGGTCAGGCGGACTGCAGCGCGTGTCCGATGGCGTACTCCACGGACTTCAGGGCATCTTCGGCGCGCGCTCCGTCAGTGCCGCCGCCCTGAGCGATGTCGTCCTTGCCGCCGCCACGTCCTCCAAGCGTCTCGCTCGCCACGCGTACCAGATCGCCGGCATTGAGCCCCCGATCGCGAGCACCCTGCGTCGTCACAATCACGACGCTCGGCTTGTCGACTGATCCGCCAACGACCGCCACCACAGACGGAGTGTTCTGCACCCGGTTACGGATCTCTAGAGCGAGGGTCCGCAGGTCATTGCCGGACACGCCATCGGCGCGATGGGCAATGTAACCGATGCCCCACAGCTCATGGCTCTTGGCGACGATGTTGTTGACGTCCGCCAGCACGGTCTGACTCTTCAGATCTGCAATCTGCTTCTCGGCCGCTTTGAGCTGCGCCACGAGCTTGTTGACCCGATCGGGCAGCTGCTCGGGCTGCACCCTCAGGGCCTCGCTGAGCCCCATTACGAGCGACCGTTCCTTCGCGAGGTAGCGGAAGGCCTCGATGCCGACGAACGCCTCCACCCGACGTACGCCGGATCCGATGCTGGACTCTCCGGTGATCGTGACCAGGCCGATTTGTGAGGTGTGCTGCACATGCGTTCCACCGCACAGCTCGCGGGACCACGGCCCGCCCATCTCGACGACCCGCACGGCCTGCTCGTCGTAGGTTTCACCGAACAGCGCCAGCGCGCCAATCTCACGAGCCTTAACCAGCGGCATGATCGTCGCACTGACGTTCAGATCCTTACGAATGCCCTGGTTCGCCGCCTCTTCGACATCGGCTCGGATCTGCTGGCTCAGGCCGCTCTGCCAGGCGAAGTCAAGCCGAAGGTAACCGGGCTTGTTGTACGACCCGCTCTGCAACGCTGTCGGACCCAGCACCTGGCGTAGCGCCGCATGCATGACGTGCGTGCCGGAGTGAGCTTGGCACGCTCCGATGCGCCATTCACCGTCGACTGCTGCCAATACCTGAGCGCCACTGAGCAACTCACCCTGCTTGACGCGTACCCGATGCACGATCAGGCCCTTCACCGGGCGCTGCACATCGACGACCTCGAGCTCGACACCGTCGCCAAGAATCCGGCCGGCGTCGGAGTCCTGACCGCCCGATTCCGCGTAGAACGGGGTCTGCTCCAAGACGACCTCAACGACGTCGCCCTCTTCGGCCGCCTCAGCGAGCAGCCCGTCGACGACGATGCCGCGGACCTTCGACTCCGTGCTGAGCTCGGTGTATCCCGTGAAGGGAGTAGGTCCGAAAGCGCGGAGGTCGCGATAAATCTCGACCGCCTGAGCGCCGGCCTTCTTCGATTTGGCGTCAGCCTTGGCCCGATCCTTCTGCTCCTGCATAAGGCGCCGGAAGCCGGCTTCGTCCACGCGAAGTCCCTGCTCAGCGGCCATTTCCAGGGTCAGGTCGATAGGAAATCCGTACGTGTCATGCAGCTGGAAGGCCCGTTCGCTGCCGAGGACGCTCTGCTGTTCTCGCTTTGCGTCGGCAACTGCAACATCGAAGATCTGCGTACCCGTGGCCAAGGTGCGCCGGAACGCATCCTCTTCGGCGTACGCGATCTGCGCGATACGTGCCCAGTCGGCAGCGACCTCGGGATAGGACTCAGCCATCAAGTCTCGACTGATGGGCAGCAGCTCCGGCAGCACCGGCTCGGACACTCCGAGCAACCGCATCATCCGAACCACCCGGCGCAGCAGCCTGCGCAGCACATAGCCACGAGCCTCATTGCCCGGAATAACGCCGTCGGCGATCAGCATCAGACCGGCCCTGATGTGGTCACCGACCACTCGGAGCCGTACGTCGTTGTCCTCGTTCGCGCCGTAGCGTCGGCCGGCCAATTCGGCCGCATGCAATACCACGGGGAGCGATTCGTCGATCTCGTACAGATTGCCCACACCCTGAAGCAGGCTGGCAACCCTTTCCAGGCCCATACCGGTGTCGATGTTCTTACGCGGCAGTGGACGTGCGACGTCGAAGTCATCTTTCTGCCGGACCGCGGAGAGCTCCTCCTGCATGAAGACCAGATTCCAGACTTCCAGAAAACGATCTTCGTCCACGACGGGCCCACCATCCGGGCCGTACTCAGGGCCGCGATCAACATAGATCTCACTGCAGGGCCCACCAGGTCCGGGAATGCCCATATGCCAGTAGTTGTCGAGCACTCCGCGGCGCTGGATCCGCTCAACTGGCAGGCCGGCGATGCTCTCCCACAGCGCTGCCGCCTCGTCGTCGGAGTGCAGCACGGTGACCCAGATCTTGTTCGGGTCGAATCCGTAGCCGCCGCCGTCTTGGGAGCCGGTGACCAGATCCCACGCGTATCGGATCGCCTCGGCCTTGAAATAGTCGCCGAAAGAGAAGTTTCCGTTCATTTGGAAGAACGTGGCGTGGCGGGTCGTCTTGCCGACTTCGTCGATGTCGAGGGTACGGACGCACTTCTGCACACTCGTCGCACGGTCAAACGGTGGGGTTTCGGCCCCGGTGAAGTACCGCTTGAAGGGCACCATGCCGGCATTGACGAACAACAAGGTCGGGTCGTTGTAAAGCAGAGGTGCTGAGGGCACCACTTCATGACCGCGCAGAGCGAAGAAATCCAAGAAGCGGCGCCGAATCTCGGCGGTTTTCATTTCGTGTTCCTTGGGTGGAGAAATCGAGTGTCGGCTAGCGGGGTGGTTGGCCGTCAGGCAGGCCGAGCGTTTCGCGGAGCTCCGTTTCCCGCTCGGCCATACCGGCTCGTACCCGGTCGACGAAACCGCGGGCCGAGTCGCTGATGCCGGTCGCCGATTCCGCCACACGCTGGCCGATAGCCTCCGGACGCGCCTTCTTCAGGTATGCCCGGATCTTGATCGAGATGAATATCGCGACGCCGGCGCCAAGAACGAACCAGAGAATGCGGCGGACCATCACACGCTCCGCTTTGCCTTACGGCGTGAGCCGTTGCTCTTGATCGCCTTTCGTACGCCGTAGCTGAACGCGGCCGTTTTCACCAGCGGACCACCGAGGGTGGCCGAGAAAAGACTGGTCATCTGTGCTGCGTTCTCGCTGACCACTGTTGCGTTGGCGCTCACCTTGGCGACGTCCTCGGTCACGACACTGAGCTTGACCAACTCATCGTTGGTGGCGCGTACGGTGCCACGCAGCTCGGTCAGAATGGGCACCGACTCATGCCCGATGTCACGCACCGCGAGTCGAACCTCCTCCAGTACCCGCCCGAGCTTGAGTAACGGCACGGCCGCCACTGCCACCAAGGCAACGAATGCAACGGCGGCGATCAGGCCCGCGATCTCCCCTACGGACATCGGATTTCCTTCTCATTCTGGACAGTGCTGAGCGGTCACGCAGCGTGACTATGCGACCTTACCCTGATCGCCACCGCCGGACGCTGGGATTCCGCCTTAGCTGTGCCGGCACCCAATCACTGATCAGAGCGGCCCAATAGCTCCTCGATCCGCGCCAGTCTGCTCACCATCGCCGCCTCGGCGCCGTACTCAGTCGGGTAGTAATAGCGGGCAGCAGCCAGCTCGTCAGGAAGGTATTGCTGCGCGGCGATCGCGTGCGGCTCGTCGTGCGCGTACGCGTAGTCCTGACCATGGTCGAGTCGTTTGGCGCCCGGATAGTGAGCATCGCGAAGGTGGCGGGGCACCAGGCCGATTCGGCCGGCGTTGACATCGGCGAGGGCGGCGTCGACCGCCTTGATCACAGCGTTGGACTTCGGCGCCATTGCCAGCGCGATGACCGCCTGGGCGAGATTGATCCGCCCCTCGGGCATTCCGATGAACTCGACCGCCTGGGCCGCCGCGACTGCAATGGGCAGCGCAGTCGGATCGGCCAGACCGATGTCCTCAGAGGCCAAGATCACCAATCGCCGGGCGATGAAGCGTGGATCCTCTCCGGCCGCGATCATCCGGGCGAGATAGTGCAACGAAGCATGTACGTCGGAGCCTCGGATCGACTTGATGAAGGCGCTGATCACGTCATAGTGCTGATCACCGGCCCGGTCGTAGCGGACCGCCGCCTTGTCCACGGCGCGCTCCACCATCTCAGTGGTGATCATGCTCTCGCCCACCGCGGCCGCGCCGGCCGCCGCCTCCTCAAGGAAGGTCAGCGCGCGGCGGGCGTCTGCGCCGGCCAGCCGTACGATCATGGTCGTGGCGTCCGGATCCAGCTGATATTCGCCGGCAAGTCCGCGATCCTCGCTTAGGGCGCGATGCAGCAGCGTCGAGACATCCTCATCGCTCAGTGGCTTCAGGGTGAGGAGCAGGGATCGCGACAGCAGCGGCGAGATCACTGAGAAACTCGGGTTCTCTGTCGTAGCGGCGATGAGGGTGACCAGCCGATTTTCCACCGCAGGCAGCAGTACATCTTGCTGGGTCTTGGAGAAACGGTGGACTTCGTCGATGAACAACACCGTTTGCCGCGCCGTACGCAGATCCCGCCGGGCCTGATCAAGCACCGCGCGGACATCCTTGACACCGGCCGTCACGGCAGACAGCTCGACAAATCGCGAGTCACTCTGACGGCTGACGACCGCCGCGATCGTCGTCTTACCCACGCCAGGCGGTCCCCAGAGGAAGACCGACATTGGCTCACCCGCGGCGAGCCGCCGAAGCGGCGAGCCCGCCGCCATCAGATGATCCTGTCCGAGAATCTCGTCCAAGGTGCGAGGTCGCATCCGTACGGCGAGCGGCAGGCCGGCACGGTCGGCATCGCTCAAACTTCCACTCGGTGTGGCGAGCGGCCCGCCGACGGCACCGCCAAAAAGATCCTCACTCATCGCCTGCGATCCTACGAACACCGCCCCAACCGAGTAGACAGGATGCTCACTATGAGTAAGGACGAGGTCGAAACGCTCTACGAGAGGTTGATCACCGGCTGGAATGCTCACGACGGCGAGGCGATGGCAGCGCCACTCGCCGAGGACGGCGTGATCATCGGCTTCGATGGCAGCGTGAGCTCCGGACGGCAGACGATCGGCCAAGAAATGGCAGCCATCTTTGCCGACCACGAAACCGGACGTTATGCCGTCAAAGTGCAATCGGTCAGAACACTCGGGCCACAGGCGATGATCGTGCGCGCCATAGCGGGACTAGTTCCACCGGGCAAGAGTGCGATTAACCCCGTCACCAACTCTCACCAGACCGTCGTCGCCGAGAAGCAAGACGGCGAGTGGAGGATTGTGCTGTTTCAAAACACGCCGGCACAGTTCCACGGCCGGCCCGAGCTGGTCGAGGAGATGACCCGAGAGCTGCAAGCCGTCGCTGACGCGTCACCATAGTCGGCGTACCTCCAGGCCCGGACGCGTCTAGAAAGTGGTCGGAGACGACAACAAATCCCCGATTGTGCGCGTCACTCGCGACCACTTTCGGGCGAAACCCGCCCTAGCCAGTGACTGGGTGGTTGGACTTGAAGAGGTTCTCAGGGTCGTAACGCTGCTTGACCTTCCGCAGGCGGCCCAGGACCTCCGGGGTGAATATCTGCGTGATGTCGAAGCTCTCCTCAACGAAGTTGAAATAGCGTCCGGCATCGTACGGCTCGAGTGCCGCCTTGAACGCTCCCAGCCAGGCGCGGGTCGGTGCCATAGCTTCCGGCACCGGGACGAAACCGACGGCGAAGGCGAGGAATGAGCCCGGCAGAGTAGCGAGCGCGCCGGCGTCCTGTGGTGCCCGGGACAGTGCGCCGCCACCGTGACGCAGTTCGACCGAGACGAGTTGCGAGCCCGAGCCTGGGCCTACCGCCTCGACTAGTGAATCGATCGCCGCTGGCGGCAGTTCCTGAGTCAGCAGCGACTCGCTCGTATAGGGCACGGGGGTCGGCGGGTCCATGTGCAACTCGGCGATGCCCGCCGGCGGCTGAGCCTGCAACGTGTCCATGCCAGCGTCGCCCAGCTCGCGCAGCGGTGCCGCCAGCTCCTCGCCATCCCCCGGATCGCCGCAATAGATCACCTCGAGGACCGCGAATGACTTGCCGCGCAAGGGTTCGGGTACCTCGGGAGCCGGCGGAAAGTTCAGCAACCGGCCGACCGAAGTCATCTCCTCTGGCATCTCCGCGGTCCAGTCCCGCCACCCCTGGAGAACCTGACTCGCTTGTTCGCCAGGGAACATAAGCGCACCCGCGAAGATCTCAGGTGCCGGCAGCAGATCGAACTCGAGCGCAGTGACGACGCCGAAACTGCCGCCGCCACCACGCAATGCCCAGAACAGATCCGGCTCATTCTTCGCATCGACGCGGACCTGCTCGCCACCCGCGGTAACCACTTCGATTGCTGTCACACGGTTACAGGCGAGGCCGTGTTTTCGATGGTAGAAACTGACGCCTCCGCCGAGCGTGTACCCAGTGATACCAACGCCCGGGCTCGAGCCGTGCAAAGCAGCGAGGCCGAGCTCGGATGCCCGAGGAACCACGTCACCCCAAAGCGCACCAGCGCCCACCCGCACGGTGCCCGCATCCGCATCGATTTGAACCCCGCCGAGACCGGCCGTGCGCATCAATACCGTGTCAGCCAGTGAGCCGAGCGGTGCCGCGTTATGTCCGGTGCGTTGGGCGGCGACTCGCTTTCCCTCCGCGGCAGCCGCGCGGACGATGTCGCTCACCTCGCCTGCCGTGCTCGGACAGGCGATGCCAGCGGGTTGCTGGTCGACCAAGATGTTGAATGCCAGACGCTCCACGTTCCAGTCGGAATCCTGGGCTGTCAGCAGCGCACTGGACATGGCCATTTCTCCTCAGCCGTGCGGGGATACTCGAGCAGAATTTTCTCATCAGCAGCTAGCGCTTGGCCATGAAAAAAGTGCTATCTACTGCAAACTGAAATCAAATTTCCGGCTCGACATCGATTCCAGCCTCTTTGCGCTGAGCAGGGGTGATCGGCGCCGGAGCATCGGTCAGCGGATCCAGACCGCCACCGGTCTTCGGAAAGGCAATCACGTCGCGAATGGAGTCAGTTCCGGACAGCAGGGCGCAGATGCGGTCCCATCCGAAGGCGATTCCCCCGTGCGGCGGCGGACCGTAGTTGAAGGCATCGAGCAGGAAGCCAAACTTTTCCTGCGCCTCCTGCTTCGACAATCCCATCACGCCGAAGACCCGTTCCTGGATGTCGCGCCGGTGGATACGAATGGAGCCGCCGCCAATCTCATTGCCATTGCAGACAATGTCGTAGGCGTACGCGAGCGCGGCAGCCGGATCTGCGTCAAAGGACTCCAGGTCCTGAGGTGCGGTGAACGCGTGGTGTACGGCCGTCCACGCCCCAGCTCCCACAGTGACATCGCCGTGAGCCTCGGCAACATTCGCCGGCTCGAACAGCGGGGCGTCGATCACCCAGCAGAATGCCCAGTCGTTCTCGTCGATCAGTCCGAGGCGGCGGCCGATCTCCAATCTGGTCGCACCGAGCAGCGACTGCGCGACGCCACGCAGCCCAGCTGCAAAGAAGATGCAGTCCCCTGGCGCTGCGCCGGCCGCCGTGACCAGCCCATCGCGTTCTGACTCCGAAAGGTTCTTGGCGACCGGTCCGCCGAGTTCGCCATCCTCACCGACCAGCACGTACGCGAGACCGCGGTGCCCACGCTGTCTGGCGAACTCCTGCCATGCGTCCAGCTGCCGACGGGGCTGGCTGGCACCACCCGGCATCACCACCGCACCGACGTACTCGGCCTGAAACACCCGAAATGGTGTCTCGGCGAAGTAACTCGTCAGCTCGACGATCTCCTGCCCGAATCGCAAGTCGGGCTTGTCGGTGCCGAAGCGGTCCATTGCGTCGGCGTAGGTCAGCCGCAGCAGCGGCGTCGTAACCTCGACGCCGATCAGTCGCCAGATGGCCGGGATCAGCGCCTCGGTCAGCTCAATGACATCCCCTTGATCAACAAAACTCATCTCGATGTCGAGCTGAGTGAATTCGGGTTGCCGATCGGCCCGAAAGTCCTCGTCGCGATAGCAGCGGGCGATCTGGTAGTACCGCTCCATTCCGGCCACCATCAGCAGCTGCTTGAACAGTTGCGGGCTCTGCGGCAACGCGTACCAGGATCCGGGCTTGAGTCGGGCAGGTACCAGGAAGTCCCGCGCTCCCTCCGGCGTGGAACGCGTCAAGGTCGGCGTCTCAATTTCAACGAAGTCCCGCTCGGCGAGCAGCGTACGAGCCACCCGATTGACCTCGCTGCGCAACCGGAGAGCGGCAGCGGGCGCGGGCCGCCGCAGGTCGAGGTAGCGATATTTGAGTCTGGTCTCCTCGCCTACGCTCACCCGCTCGTCGATCTGGAATGGCAAGGGCGCGGCGGGGCTCAGCACCTCGAGGGTGGCTGCGACTACCTCCACCTCGCCCGTGGGTAGATCGGGATTTGCATTGCCCTCGGGTCGCAGCTCGACCTCACCTGTGACCAAGACGCAGTACTCATTGCGAAGATCATGAGCACCGGATGCGGCCAGGGTCTCGTCACGCACCACGACCTGAACCACACCAGATGCATCCCGAAGATCAAGAAAGGCGACCCCACCGTGATCGCGCCGCCGTGCCACCCAGCCAGTCAAGGTCACAACAGTTCCGGCGTGCTCGGCACTGAGCGTGCCGGCGCCGTGGGTCCGCATCACAGGCAGCATCCTTTCCGTTAGGTGGAGCGACATCCGATCCTACGGGCCAGCCACCAGCCTGCCGAACCACTTTGTCTGTCCCGAGTGGCAGAGTCGTAGTCGTGCTGACGCGGCTGCGAGCCAGGCAGGAATGGCAGTTCTTCGCCGTGCTGCCGAAAGCTGACCCAGCGCTCGCAGCCGTGTGGTGGGCTCTGATCATTCTCAACGGCGCGCTGCCCGCGGTCTTCGCGGTTGCGATTGGCCTGACAGTGAACGCTGTTGAGGAGTCCAAGCCGGTCGCTACACCGCTGGCGCTGACCGGTGCCGCATTCGTGCTGATGTTGATCGTGACTCCGATCCAGACCGCAGTCAGCATGAACTTGGGCAACAAGGTGTCTGCGTGGCTCAATGACGCGCTGATTCGCGACTGTGTCGTGCCACCCGGGATCGGCCACCTGGAGGATCCAGCACTCGCGAGTGATCTCACGACTGCGCGTGAGTTCGACCGAGCGATGACCGGACCGCCGATGTATCTCAACGTGGAGTTCATCGGCACGAGTCTGGTGAGTCTGACCAGCGGGATCGCCTCTGCTCTGGTGCTCGTTGGTTTCGCCTGGTGGGCTCCGGTGGTCCTCGCGCTGGCTTGGGGCTCGACGCATTGGTTGCTGCGTGAGAGCGGGATCTGGAAAGACCGGAACACCTCAGAAGTACGGTCGGCGCAGCGCCACGCCGATTACGCCTACCGGCTCGCTGTCGATCCGCAGCCGGCCAAAGAGCTACGGCTCTTCGGCCTTGCTGGCTGGACGGTCGAGCGCTTTATTGCGCGCCGGAAGCAGTTGTTCGAGCTGCAGTACCGTGCCACACGACTGCGTGAGAAGTCGGTGATGTGGTGCCTGATCATCGTCCTGGTAGCTAACGTGGCGGTCTTCGGCGCCCTCGGCTGGTACGCCGCCTCCGGAAAACTGCCGCTGGACGGACTTGTCGTGTACGCGCAAGTAGCGCTTGGCGTCAGCTTGATCGCCTTCGGCGGTCTCAATTGGGCATTGGACGGGGCATCGGCTCCAGTCGCGGCGGTAGCTCGGCTCGGACCGGCAATGGCACCGTTGGGCCGGCTGGAGATGGGGCATGGCTCGGCCGCCGGCAAGCCGAGTCGGGAGATCGCCTTCCATCAGCTCAGGTTCAGCTATCCGGGTAGCGACCGCGGGGTGCTGTCTGGGCTCGACCTCACGGTGCCAACTGGGACGTCGCTGGCGATCGTCGGTCAGAACGGGGCGGGCAAGACCACACTCGCCAAGCTGCTCTGCCGCTTCTATGACCCCACCGGCGGGGCAATCATGGTTGACGGAGTTGATCTGCGCAGCCTCGACCTTTCCGGTTGGCATCGCAACGTCGGTGCGGTCTTCCAGGACTTCATCCGCTTCGAGTTGTCATTGCGCGAGAATGTCGACCCAGGCCGCCAGGCCAGTGACGATGATATTCGGGCCGCACTCGCCGACGCCGGCGCTGAGCACCTGGCCGAACTCGACGTGCCGCTGGCGAAGGGTTACAGCCGAGGCATCGACTTATCGGGGGGTCAGTGGCAGCGGATCGCCTTGGCCCGGGCATTGTGTGCCGTACGCCGGGGCGCTCGGCTGGTACTGCTCGACGAACCGACCGCTCACCTCGATGTGAGGGGCGAGGCCGAAGTGTTCGACAAAGTCTTGAAAGCAACCCACGAGGTCACCGCAATCTTGATCTCACACCGGTTTTCCACCGTACGGCAGGCCGACCGAATTTGTGTCCTAGAGCACGGTCGAGTGATCGAACTGGGGAGCCACGACGAGCTCATGGCGCTGGGTGGCCGCTACAAGAGGATGTTCGAGCTTCAAGCCAGAAGGTTCGCGGCCACCATGGATGAAGAAGGCGAAGCCTTTGATGTCCTCGCGTAAAGATGAGCTGCCGCCCGCGCTGTCGGCGATGTGGCGGCTGTGCAAGATCGGCTACACCCACGAGCCACTGTTGGTCGTCCTCGTTGTGGCCCTGACCCTGCTGCAAGCAGTGCCCGACGCACTGTTTGCGCTCTGGCTGAAGCTCATGGCCGACGCACTACTGGCTGGCAACCAGACCCTGCTGTACGCCATGCTCGCGACGATGGCAGTGTCGGCAACACTGACCTGGCTGCTTCGGGTCGTCACCACACGTCAAACCCGACGGTTCCGCGATCGGGTCACGATCGTGCTCGAGACCCACGTCGCCACTCTGCAGGCGTCGGTGTCCGGGCTGGAGCTGCAGGAACGACAGGACTACCTCGACCGACTCGCCGTGCTCCGCAATCAGGTCTTCGTGTTGGACCACATGTACGTGTCGCTGCTGAACACGATCGGCTGGATCGTACGCATCATCATCACGGTCACACTGCTGATGACCATCGACCCACGGCTGGTCCTGCTCGTCTTCTTCGCACTGCCCACCGTTCTCAGTTCTGCCTGGCGGCCGGGAGTCGAACGACAGGTTGAGGAACAGTTCGCCCAGCACAACCGACTCGCCGAGCACCTGTTTGCGACGGCGACGAGCGCCGCCGCCGCCAAAGAGATACGAGTGACCGGTATCGGCCGCGACCTTGCCGACCGGCGTCGTGCGGAGTGGCAACGCTGGTTCGCTCCAGTCGCGCGAGCCCGCTGGGGCACCGCCATCTCGCACTCGGTGGCCTGGGCGATCTTCGGCCTGGGCTACGTGGGCGCTGTGGTGTTCGTGGTTGTCGTGATCCACGCCAATGTGGGTTCGGTGCTGCTCATTTTGGCTGCAGGTGCTCGGCTTTCGTCCTATGTCGGTGGGGCCATTGGCGAGATCGGCTTCCTGCGTGGGTTTTGGATCGACGGATCCAGACGGCTGGCCTGGCTGGAGAATTACAGCGCCAGCCAGGTCGCCACGACTGATGCCGAGATCCCGGACCGGCTGGTCGCCGGCATTCGCCTGAATCATGTGTCGTTTGCTTACCCTGGCGCAGACCGCCTGGCGCTGGACGACGTCACCCTGCACTTACCGGCAGGTGCCGTAGTCGCGATCGTCGGCGAAAACGGCGCCGGAAAATCGACGCTGGTGAAATTGCTTGCCAAGATGTACGAGCCAACGTCAGGCGAGATATTGATCGACGGCGAACCGCTCCACCGGATGCGGACTGAGGACTGGCGAAACCGGCTGACCGGTGCCTTCCAAGACTTCTTCCGATTCGAGTTCAGCGCGCAGCACAGCGTCGGGCTCGGGGATCTGCCGAGGCTCGACGACGAGTCAGCGGTCGATGAGGCGGTCGGCAGAGCGGGTGCGCGGGATGTTGTGGAACGGTTGCCAGAGGGCTTACACAGCCAGCTAGGCCCGACCTGGCCTGGTGGTCAGGAGCTCAGCTTCGGCCAGTGGCAAAAGTTGGCATTGTCACGCGGCTACATGCGTTCCGACGCACTGTTGATCATGCTCGACGAGCCCACAGCATCGCTCGACGCCGAGACGGAGCACGAGCTCTTCGAGCGCTACGCACAAGCCGCGCATGTCGACGAGTCGGCCAGCAGCCGTTCCGGTGAGATCACGATCTTGGTCTCGCACCGGTTCAGCACGGTGCGGATGGCTGATCTCATCGTCGTCCTCGACGGCTCGCGACTTGCAGAAGTGGGCAGTCACGAACAGCTGATGCAGCGGGACGGCCCGTACGCCGACCTCTATCGGATCCAGGAAGCTGCGTATCAGTAGCTAACGCGGCCGGCGATCTTGTGTTCCCTGTGGACGCAGCTAAGACTTACCAGATGACGGGGCTTCCGTGGCGCCTGGTCGTCCTGCTGGCAGCAGTGCTGCTGGGCACCTGCGCCGCGATCGTCGACACGACGACCGCCTTCGCCTGCAGCTGCGCCGGAATCTCGACGACGCGTGCGCTCCGGGAAGCTGATGCCGTCTTTCGGGGCACCGTCGTCAGCAAGGAAGTTGTAGGACGTGGCGATGCGGCTCGAACCGACATCCGCTTTGCAGTCGATCGGGTGTACAAGGGCGCCGTTTTCGACGAGCAGGTTGTGGCATCCGAACATGACGAGGATGCCTGTGGTCTAGACCCAGAAGTCGGCAGCACGTGGGTGATCTTCGCGATCGAGGGCGTTGAAGGTGAGGGCGACCGCGCCGTAAGCCGGCTCATCACCACGTTGTGCAGCGGCAATCTGCCCACCGGCATTGCACCAGCCGTGCTCGGCGCTCCCAGACCACCGCTGAACGGTGTCTCCGATCGCGAGGAGAGATCTACTAATGCCGATCGGATCGTGACTCGGGGCATCGCGTACGCCGGCATTGGCGCACTCTGCATCGGCGCCCTCGCCGTCATCGGCCTCGGCGTGCTCTGGCGACCTGGCCGTTCCCACTAAATACTCGCCGAGCTTGTCGAAGCGCGCCCTTCGACAAGCTCAGGGCACAGGAGGACAAGCTCAGGGCACATGAGGACAAGCTCAGGGCACAGGAGGATCGTCACGGACGGAAAGCGGAGCCGTTCTTATCCAATGCACCCTCTGTAACCGGGAGGGCGCCCCGGCGCACCGCCTTCACCAACGTGGCATGATCAGCCTCGGTCTGGTCAGCGTAGGCTCGTGCGAACTTGGCCAGCGCCTTGTCCAGCTTGTCCTTACCGCCGGCGTAGCCAGCGATCATGGACGCACCGCTGGTCCGGGCGTGGCCCTTGGCCAGCAGGTGACCGACGATTCCGGCATAGTCGGTGAGCGCGGCTGCATCGATGGCGTCCAGTGGGATCGTGCCCTTCATGTTCCGAAACTGCCGCACGTAGTACTGCAGCTCGCCGATCGTGGTCCAGCCCAGTAGCGGATCACTGACGGTTTGCAGCGCCTGCTGGTATTCCACGACTCGCTGTCCCTGGTGCGCGTGCCACGCGGAGTCGCCATGTACGTACCGCGCCAAGACCGAGCGACGCGCTTGCTTGAGCTGCAGGAAGATCACATCGTCCGGCGTACTTCCCTCCAGCAGCGCGACGTAGGCACGCAAGCCGACGCTTCCGACACCCACGACCTTGTGGGCAACGTCAACCAACGTGTAGCCACCGACCACCCGCCGCCAGTGCGGCGCCAGCGTGTCCAAATAGTCGTCCAGCGATTCCGCGACCGCTTCATAGTCCTGGGCATTCAGCCGGGTGATCAGCGGCGGCTCCTCGACGATGTGGCGTTGATCACCCCGCTCGACGGTGAAGCGAGGAAGCGCGCGATCACTGGTACGGGAACGCGCCCGCTTCGCCGAGCGCTCGATCTCCTCGCGAAGGGACTTCTCGGTCGCGGTCTCATGGAGCCGGCCGACGTCCAACCGGTTGAAACTGCGCAACAGCAGCGGTTGTTCGGCCAGAAACCGGACCTCGGCGCGGTACGCCGCCACGCACGCCAAGACCGACGCCCGACACTCGTCTTCCGACGCCCCGTTCTCTCGACCAGCGACCCAGATGCTGGCAACCAATCTGCGCAAGTCCCATTCCCAGGCGCCGGGATGAGCCTCGTCGAAGTCATTGAGATCGATCACCAATTCGCCCTCGGGCGAGGCGTAAAAGCCGAAGTTGCCCAGGTGCGAGTCGCCACAGACAACCGGATTGATCCCAGTTGCCGGGAGTCGCGCCACATCGGCTGCCATCACGATTGCTGCGCCACGCAGAAACCCATACGGTGAACTGATCATCCGCGCTACGCGTACCGGGATCAGCCATTCCAGCCGGCCCTCGTGAGACTCCTTGATCAACTGCACCAAGTCGGGACGGTCCTCTGCCGCCCGCCAGGTACCCAGACTTTTGCGCGGCACCTCGCGTCGTAGCCCGCGGCCCAGCGCGTAGCGCTCCGCCCGCGAAGTTGGACGCCTTCGCACCGAGGCGTAGACATTGCTGTCTGCCGAGGCCAGGACGGTATGGCCGGATGAGCGCACGGTCACGATCTTCTCCTCGCCGCAACTGCCACGTCACATTATCGGGATCGGCTTCCCCCCGTCAGCCTGTAATCGTCAGCTCAAGCTGCTTACCCACAAAAGCGGCCAGATCAACTGCCGCTGTCTCGAGGATCTCCCGCGAGGTGGGCAGCACACCAGGGGCGACCGTAATCTCCGTGATCATCTTTCGACCCTGCACGGTACGCCGCCAGAGACCGACATTGGTCTCGGCGATCACGACGCAGCCGACGAAGAGGTCCGCGCCTGGCGAATGTGGATGCCCGGCCGACTGCGGAAAGTTGATCACGGGATAGCTCAATGTCAACTCGTCATAAAGCGGTATCAGCAGCGCTCTTGGCCGCCGGCTCGACCGCGTGTCGCCGGATCGCGCGCCGCCGAGCTGAGGAGGAGCGAGCGGGAGGCGTTCTTTCCTCTGCGAGCGACGACGAAGTAGGCGGCGACGAAGCGCGATCCGTGCGGAGCGAGCCCAAGCGAGCAGAGCAATCCAGCACCGGGTCGAACCATAGTTCCACCCCTTCGACAACAAGACAGCTCAGCTGATCCTTCATCGCATAGAGGGCGTTCCGACACTGACTGATGGTGAGGGAGGACCAACGGGCCAAGTCGTGGACGCTAGCCGGGCCGTGACCAAGGAAGAACCGGCGCGCGAGCTCAACGGTGTCGCCAGCGACGCTGGCCGCGCGCGGCACGCGCTCATCGAGCACCGCGTAGGTCTGTTGCGCACCACGGACCGGCCCGCTGCAGATCACGCCTTCGAGCTCGGCATTCATGACGATGTAGGCAAGTCCGATGCCTTGACTCGGCAGCCCGCGATCGGCGAGTGCACGGCCCAGCTCCGATCGGGTCCGGTACCGTCCGCCCTCCAGCTCTTCGGCAACGACCGCGAGTCCGCGGTCAAGAGCGACCGGATCGAGGCCGTGCTGCCGGTAAATCGTCTGATTGAGCTTCTGCACCCGCGGTGCAGTGACCTGCAGGATCCAACGGATGTCCTCGGCTGCGACGAAGTGCCAGGTGGGACGCAGGATGTGCGTCCGAAGAAACGAGCCGCTATCGAATTCGGCTTGGACATCGGTCACGGTCAGACCGGAGGTTCGCATGCCGAGGGACCACAGCGCATGGGCGTACTCCTGCGACTGGACGCACCCGAGCAGGCGGACAACGTCTGTCGCTGTCGACAGAGCATTGCCGGTCAGGCGCTGGGTAGTCAGGCGACGGCGCAGCACATCGGACCGCATGTTGGATGAGCCTATCGACGCCGGCGCAAGCGCCCCTTATCTCGCTCCGGAGGTGCGATCAACTCCAAATTCCAACTCCCGGCGCGTCTTTGCCGTTTCGGGCACGAGTGAACTTTTTCTCGCCTAGACTCCCCAGGGCAGGTTCCACCCAGACGCGAGGATGCCCCCCTGTATGCCTCAAATCCTGATCCGGTCACATAAGAACCCGTTTACCGTTGCGGACGCCGATACGACGTACCGGCAGAATCTCATCGGCAACAACACCGGCAACCTGGTCTTCAGCCAGGCTGTCTATCGGCTGTTGTCAACCGCCGGCAACGATGTGGAGACCTCAGGGCTCGCGAAGAGTCACCCGAGGGTTATCAACTCGCGCTTCGACCATGTCGTCATCCCGCTGGCCAACGCCTTCCGGCCCTCCTATATCGAGACGCTCGATGCGCTGAGCAATTTGATTGAGCAGCTGACTATCCCGGTGACGGTGTTAGGCGTCGGCGAGCAGGCCTCATTGAGCGGCGTCTATAAGGGCGCCGACAGCGTCAAGCCTGCGACAACGCGTTTCGTGCGCGCGGTGCTGGAGCACTCACCCTCCATCGGCGTACGTGGTGAGCGGACCCGGGACTATCTGAACTCCCTTGGCTTCGGCGATGAGCATGTCAAGGTCATCGGCTGCCCCTCGATGTTCATGTACGGACCGGATCTCAACGTTGAGAAGAAGGTGGAGTCGCTCAACGTCGACTCCGCAATCGCGCTGAACGTCTCCCCGTACGTGCCTCAGATGGGCCCGATCTCCCTGTACGCCGCCGAGCACTTCCCCAACCTGGTGTACATGGCTCAGAACATCCAGACCCTCGAGCTGATGCTGTACGGCAGCTATCCCAAGGGCAAGCGGATGAACGCCGTGGCCGCTAAGGGCGCGCCGATCACTTTGGATCATCCGCTGATTCGGTCCGATCGCGTGCGGTTCTTCCTGGATCCGACGACCTGGTTCGATCACCTGGCTCAGTACGACTTCTCCTTCGGCACCCGCATCCACGGCAACATCGCGGCGCTGCTCGCTGGGACGCCGGCCCTCCTGCTGGCGCACGACTCCCGTACGCTCGAGCTCGCCGAGTATCACGAAATCCCGCATCGCACGATCACCAGCATCGAGGCGGATGCCGATGCGATCACGCTGTACGCCGAGTCCGACTGGAATCGGCTGAACAAGGCCCATCCTGACCGCTGGGACAAATTCGAGACCTTCCTGCACGACCACAACCTGACCCACGTCTACGACGACGGTCAGAACGCCAATGCCTTCGACGAACGGCTTGCGGCCACCGAGTTCCCACCTCCGGTACGCACGCTGATGGGCTTCTCACCCGAGGAGCTGTACGAGATGCGGCGCACGGTGACCGATCTTGGCCGGGAGCTGCACATCGCGTACAACGATCTCAATGCCGCGCCGTGGCTACGGTCGAAATCTCGCAAGTTCCATCATCGCGCGTGGAATCGGATCGATCGGGCCGTTCGCAACCTCAGCTTGATGGCGTAAGGCTCAGCACTCTCGGTTTCAGATCCTCACTATTCGGCATCCATGCTGCTGGGTCGGCTGATACTTGTTCACCGGTCCGGATGTCCTTGATCTCCCCGCCGACCGTGCCGCCGAACCATACGAACGGAATGCCGCGGCGGTCGGCGTAACGGATCTGACGGCCGAACTTCTCCGCGCGCGGCGCCACCTCTGTCGGAATTCCGCGGCCTCGAAGCTGCTCAGCAACATCGATGGCAATCGCCCGCGTCTCCTCGCTGTCGACAGCAACCAGTACTGCGGTGGGTACCGACCGCGATGCACGCAGCGTCCCTTTGGTCAACAACGGGGCGAGCAGGCGGGTCACCCCGATCGATAGCCCTACACCGGGATAGGTGGTCCGCCCGTCACTGGCCAAGGAGTCGTAGCGGCCGCCCGAGGAGATGGAGCCCCACGACTCGAATCCGACAAGCTCGGTCTCATAGACAGTCCCGGTGTAGTAATCCAGACCACGGGCGATCTTGAGGTCGGCGATCAATCGACCAGGAACGTAGCGGCCCGCTGTCGTCACCACTTCGGCCAGCAGCTCAAGCCCCTCGGTCAGCTGATCATGATGGACCCCAAGCTCCCGGACCTGATCAACGAACGAGGCGTCGGCGGAGCGAATCTGAGCGAGTTGCACACAGCGTCGAGCCTGCGCCTCGGTGATCTGGACGTCGTTGATCAACTGCTCGATCACCCGATCCGGGCCGATCTTGTCGATCTTGTCTACCTGCCGCAGCACTGCCCCGGGATCGGCGATGCCCAAGCCCAGATAGAAACCTTGAGCCAGCTTGCGATTGTTCACCCGCATCAGCACCGGTGGCAGGCCAAGATCAACGTGGAGACGCTCCAGCGCTGCCAGGGTGACCAGTGGCATCTCGATGTCGTGATGCGGCGCCAGCCGCTCGGCGTCGATGATGTCGATGTCGGCCTGAGTGAACTCGCGGTAACGGCCCTCCTGGGGGCGCTCGCCTCGCCACACTTTCTGAATTTGGTAACGCCGGAAGGGGAAGGCCAGCTGATGGGCGTTCTCCAGTACGTAACGGGCAAATGGGACCGTCAGGTCGAAATGCAATCCAAGATCCGCCGGACCGTTCTCGCCGTGCAGCCGCTGCACCGTGTAGACCTCTTTGTCGATCTCGCCCTGTTTGGCAAGGCGGTCCAGCGGCTCGACCGCGCGCGTCTCGATCGAGGCGAAACCGTACAGCTCAAAGGTTTCCCGCAGCCGGTCGAGCACGAACTGTTCGATGATCCGGCCTTCCGGGGTGTACTCCGGGAAGCCGGACAGCGGCTTGGGGCGACTCACGCTACTCCTTGCTAATCAGCCGGCCGCAGAGCGGCCGGAGGGCTATCAGCCGGCTGCAGAGCGGCCGGAGGGCTCAGGTCAGCCAGGTCCTGCAGATACGGGTTGCCCGCACGCTCCCGGGCGATGGTCGTCTGCGGGCCGTGGCCGGGAAGCACCCCGACGGTGTCCGACAACGGCAGCACCTTCGTACGCAGGCTCTTCAGCATGTCCGCCAGATTTCCGCCTGGCAAGTCAGTTCTACCGATCGAGCCCGCGAACAAGACGTCGCCACTGAAAACCACCGACTCGATAGCGGGGCTCGCCGGATATGCAGTCTGGAACATCGTCGAGCCGGGCGTGTGGCCAGGCGCGTGAATCGCCCGGAAGCTCAGTCCGGCGACGGCGACATCTGTCCCGTCGCTGAGTTCGTGTACATCCTCGGGTTCGACGAAGCTCGACGGGCGACCCGTAAGGCGTTCCAGTAGCAGTCGCGTCTCCAAACCCATAGCCTGCAGTGGGTCTGTCAGCAGGACCCGATCTTCGGAATGCACCCAACAGGCCGAGGCGTACGAGCGGCACAACGGCGTGACAGAAAACATGTGATCGAGATGCCCGTGGGTGAGCATGACCGCCACCGGCTTGAGCCGGTGCTCCATGATCAACTCGGCGACACCATCAGCGGCATCCATACCTGGATCGATGATCACGCACTCCTCGCCAGCTCCGGCGGCAACCAGGTAGCAGTTGGTTTGCCACGGCCCGGCGGG
>CAWCVF010000023.1:0-278661 GCA_963798835.1 uncultured Actinomycetota bacterium
GGAAACCGGCTCTCGATGGCGCCGACGGCCTCCGGCGTGGAGATTGGGCGATCGGCCATCTCATGGACCAGACCTGGTGCACCCGGAGCGTGCCCGACGAGCAGTGCCACGCGACAATCAACGGGCAGCTCGCGTACGGCATTGATCAAAGTATCCGCACCGGCGTTGTAGAACCGGTCGGCGATCTCCACCCGATTGGCTGGAAGTTGATCATCGATCTTGAGCAGCTGCAGGGTTTGCTGAGCGCGAACCGCGCTGGAGCACAGCACCGCATCGATCGCGATGTTGCGGGTTCGCAGGTAGTCACCCGCCTCGCGTGCCTGCCGTTCGCCGTCCGGGGTCAGCCGCCGCTCGTTGTCCCGGCTGCCGGGGCGTACGTCCTCGGTTTGGGCGTGACGAAGTACGAGCAGGATGCGTCGCTGGTCCACCTCAGCAGCCTAAAAGCGCCTCGCCATCCGGCTGAGAACTCCCACTCGCCCGGTCCACAAGCAGCGCGCGTTCCCGTTCGTTCTGGGTCATGCCCGCGGCTCGAGCAAACTCGATCCTGGCCTCGTCGTGCCGGCCGAGTTTGTCCAGCAGGTCGCCGCGCACGCTCGGCAGCAGGTGATATCCCTGCAGCGCCGGCAACCCTGCCAGTTGATCAAGTAACGCCAGTCCGGTTTCCGGCCCGTACGCCATTCCGAGTGCGACCGCGCGGTTCACCTCTACGACCGGGGAGCCGGTCAGCCGGGCCAACTGCTCGTATAGCTTGGTTATCCGCACCCAATCGGTCGCCTCAGCTGTCTCAGCTCGGGCATGGCAGGCCGCGATCGCTGCCTGCAGAGCGTACGGACCAAGATCGATAGCGCTCGCGCGGGCCCGGTCGAGAGCAGCCACGCCGCGCATAATGTGCACCGGATCCCATCGCGAACGATCTTGATCGAGCAGCAGGATCGGTGAGCCATCGGCTGTGGTGCGAGCCGCGAGGCGCGAGGACTGCAGCTCCATCAGCGCACACAATCCGTGCACCTCGCTCTGCTGCGGAGCCAGCGCGGTCAGGATTCGCCCGAGGCGAAGTGCCTCCTCACACAGCGCGGGCCGCAACCAGTCACTGCCCACTGTTGCGGAATAGCCCTCGTTATAGAGCAGATAGATCACGCCCAGCACCGCGGTGAGCCGCTCGGCACGTTCGGCTTCGCCGGGTTCCTCGAGCGCGGCGCCCGCCTCGGTGAGGGTCCGTTTGGCTCGTACCACCCGTTGGGCGACGGTGGCCTCGGTGGTGAGATACGCCCGCGCAATCTCTCGGGTGGTTAGTCCGGCAACCAGCCTGAGTGTCAATGTGCATTGTGCCTCAGCTGTGAGGGCTGGATGGCAGCAGATGAACATCAGCCGCAGCACGTCATCGTCGACATGATCAACTGCTGCCAGCAGGTCCTCGTCAGACATCTCGCTTCCTTGCGCGTGGGCAAGAGCGGCATAGATCTGATCACGGCGGTCCCGCCGCCGGAATTGGTCGACTCCGCGGCGCTTGGCGATGCTCATCAGCCAGGCGCCGGGATTATCGGGGACGCCCGATGTCGGCCATTGTTGCAACGCAGCGACCAGCGCGTCCTGAGCAAGGTCCTCCGCCAGTCCGACGTCTCGCACCATCCGGACGAGTCCGGCGATCAGCCTCGTGGACTCCAGCCGCCAGACCGCTTCAATGGTCTGCTGCGTCGCCGCATCGCTCACCCGTTGATCAGATCACGAGCCGTCAATTGTCATACTCACCCAGCTGGCGAAGCTCACAGCTGCCCTGCCAACCGGGCCAGTGATCCTTGTGAATCTGCATCAGCCGTTTCGCCAGTTCGACCGCCTCAGCTTTGCTCCGTACCTCGATAACGGCATACCCGCCGACCAGTTCCTTGGCTTCAGTGAATGGGCCGTCGACCGCCTTGATGGTGCCGTCGACCAAAGACACGATCGCCCCGGCGGCGCTCGGCAACAAGCCGCCTTGATCAACCAACGTGCCATTTCGGGCGCCTTCGGCGGCGTACTCACCCATTGCCTGGCTCAGCTCGGGCGGTGGAGGCCCTACCGGCAGGGACTCGTCGAACTTCAGCATGGCCATGTATCGCATGGCTCCTCCTTATCTGCTGCGGGCCGGCTTTCGTTCCCGACCTTCATCCTTGCGTCGCTTGGCGGTTCACGATCTCGACACGGCCGGTCGGGATTTCTCTCGAAAGTTTCTTGAGCTCGTGATGTCGAGATCTTTGTGCGCTGCTCGACGCCGAGGTGAAGGCAGCTACGAAACAAGGAGCAGATTGATCATGACCATTCTCGAGACCCACACCAGGAGTGACACTGCCACCACACGTGGCCTGCTGACCTGCGGAGTGATCGCCGGACCGCTGTTCGTGGCGACGGCCATCGCGCAAATTCTCACCCGCGATGGCTTCGACCTGCGACGACACCCGCTCAGCCTGCTGTCGGTAGGCGAGCACGGCTGGATTCAAGTCACGAACTTCATTCTTGCCGGCATCCTCAGCATCCTCTTCAGCATGGGCATGGCACGCGTGCTGACCGACGGTCCGGGCAGCCGCTGGGGTCCCCGGTTCTGTGCGCTTTTCGGCATCGGACTGGTGATCGGCGGCATATTCACGGCCGACCCGGCCCTCGGCTTTCCGGTAGGCGCGCCCGAAGGCTATCCATCCCACCTCACCAGCCACGCCATCGTTCACGCGTTCGCGCCGCCGCTGGCATTTCTGTCCTTGATCGGCGGCCTGCTCGTTATCGCACGACGTTTTGCCGCCGAGGGATTCCGTCGGACCGCTGTTGTCAGCCGGATTGCCGCGGCAGTTTGTTTGGTGCTGAGCGTGCCAGTCGGACCAGGCTTCAGCATCCGCCTCTTCGTCGCCGTCGCCGTGGCGTTCGCCTGTGTGGCTGGCTATGCCCTTTATTTGCTGCGGCAGCTCAGGGCTTGATCGCCACCAGAATGTCGCGGCGGATCGAGGAATCAACGCGGTGCTCGAAGTTCCGATAGGGACCCGAGTCCAGCGGTTCCAGACCCGCCGCGGCAACAAGTTCGAGGAGCCGCTCCCGGCGCAGGCCGATGGCATTCCACGACAAGCCGAGCGCACCGCCGGACTTCAGCTGCATCGCCCACACCGGCAGGGCCTCGCCGATCAGACCGGCGGCAGAGCGATCCCGCTTGCCGCCGGGGCTGGGGTCGGTTTGGCTGCCATGCACGACGCCGTAGGGTGCATCCGCTATCACCGCGTCGAACCTGCGCTTTCCGAACAGCGCTGCGGACTGCCGCGTATCTCCAGTGAAGACGGTTACGGCAATCGGTCGTTCCCGACCGTTCGGGATCACCTCCGCATCCAATCGCTTGCCGATGATCTTGCCTTCGCGTCGCACGGGGTTGACTACCAGGGAGTGCTTGAGTCGCTTACGTCGTAGGTAATTGCGCAGGTAGGCAGCGTATGCCTCAACGGCCTTCGGCTCCGCCTCTACGCCGGCCGCATGGCAGCCAAGCATCATGGCGCTACTCAAGATCGTTCCACGACCACACAGCGGGTCCAAGATCGAAATCGGTCCGCCGCCCGGCCGCCCCATGGAGGCCAGCGTGACGTTGATCAACAATCGGCTGAATTGCTCGTTGGTCTTTCCAGGATATTTGGGAATCGTTACCAGATCATCGTCGAAGAGATCGGGCGTCGTGATCTTGACTGGCAGCAACCGATCATCTTCGCGCTTGAATGTGGCGTAGCGGCCGGACAGCCGCCCCAGAGCTGGGCAGACTCGCTCATCCAGGCTCTCCGTCGCCAGCGCCAGATAACTGATTCCCGCAATAGAGACAGGTGTGATCGAAGGATGATCATCAGCACCGATCATAATTGCCAACTCCGCCGCAACCAGCCGATCGGCCGCTGAGGCATAGACCCGATTGGCAGACGGCGCGAGCAAGACCAGATGGTCAGCCATTCGGCTTGATCACTGGCGCGCGAAGGTCACGAACAGCGAAGCACTAGCGGCGATCACCGTGGAAGCCGTGCTCCTTGGCTCGCTCGAAGCTAGCGCGAATCTCGTCCTCGGCTTCCTCGACGCCGGTCCAGGTGGCGCCCTCAACCGACTTCCCAGGCTCAAGGTCCTTGTAGACCTCGAAGAAGTGCTCGATCTCCAGGAGCACCCACTGGCGCACGTCCGTGAGATCGCGTATGTGATCCCGCCGCGGATCGGACGCCGGGACGCAGAGCACCTTGTCGTCGCCACCCGCTTCGTCCTTCATCCGGAACATCGCGACTGCCCGGCACCTGATCAGGCAGCCGGGAAAGGTCGGCTCAGTGATCAACACCAGCGCATCCAAGGGGTCGCCGTCCTGGCCAAGAGTTTCCTCGATGAATCCGTAGTCGGCGGGATACTGAGTCGAGGTGAAAAGGGTACGATCCAGCCGAATCCGGCCGGTTTCATGATCAACTTCGTACTTGTTCTTCTGCCCCTTGGGGATTTCGACGGTGACATCGAAGGTCAAACCGCTCAGCGGCGTCAGACCTCGCTCGACATCGGGTGCGGCCATGTGACCTCCTTGGGATTAGGACTGACTTCTGCGAGAGTGCGTATCAGTTGTGTCCCGATGCCTGAGCCTAGCGTGAAATGAGGTGTGCATACCCGGTGGATCCGAAGCGGACCGCAGTCATAGTTCTGGCCGCCACCGCGGCGATTGTTGTGCTGATCAGCGTGATCGCCGCGGCCATCGCTGTGCTACCGCGCGAGAACCGGTATGCCATCGGGAGTCAGGCCAGCTACACCCCGCCGCCAGCACCGGTCGCGAGTCCATCGACGCGTGCGGCGTCCACACCGAACACACCGACCACACCGACCCCAACGCCCGCCAAGCGCGATTTGCCTGGCCCGGTGCTCGCTCCCGCGTCGCCGCAGGTCGTTCCGAACAAGACTGCAGTGGCGAACAAGATCCGGGCAGTCAAGGTCAAAGGGATGACCGGCTCCTACTCCGGGTCGGTGGTCGAGGTCGGCAGTGGGAAAGTCGTGTACGCGCACAATGCCACCCGTGGCTACATTCCCGCGTCGACCATGAAGCTGCTCACGTCGACGGCTGCATTATCGATCTTGGGACCCGAGCACACCTTCACAACCTCGGTGGTCGCGCCGAAGCGGGGGCAGATCATTTTGGTCGGTGGCGGCGATCCGTACCTGGCTAGCAGGTCCCGTTCCGACTATCCGAAACGGGCGACGATCACCGGACTCGCTCGGGCAACCGCCAGCCGCCTGAAGCACGACAACATCAAGAAAGTTACCTTGGGCTACAACGCATCGCTGTTCCGCGGGCCGTCGTGGAACCCACGCTGGCCCGGTTTCTACGCCGATCAGGTCTCGCCCACCTCGGCGCTCTGGGTTGACGAAGGCCATGCGGGTTACGGCGGCGTCCGCTACAAGAATCCGGCCAAACACGCCGCGACCGCATTCGCCGATGCCCTTGCCAAGCAGGGAATTAGGGTCACCTCCATCCAATCGACGCGTGCGCCGAAGACCGCGGCTCCCGTCGCCAAGGTCTCCTCGATGCCATTGGAACGGATCGTGGAGCACCTGCTCATGGTGAGTGACAACGATGCGGCAGAAGTGATCTTTCGCCAGGCGGCGATCGGCGCCAAGAAGCCAGGATCAATCGCGGACGCAACCAAGGTCGTACGGTCTGAGCTCACCGAGCTCGGCATCTGGGATCCAGGGATGACAATCACCGACGGCAGCGGGCTGGCCCGTCAAACCAAGGTGCCGGCCGACTCCATGGTCAAGATGCTCCGGGTGGCGGCAAGTACCCAACATCCCGAGGTGCGGGCAGTGATCACCGGGCTATCTGTTGCCGGCGTGGAGGGCAGTCTGCGACGCCAGTACTTCGACGACAAGAGCGTGGCCGGCCGCGGGGTGGTACGCGGCAAGACCGGGACCCTCAACAAGGTCCGCGCGCGCGCCGGCGTGGTGCGTACCACCGACGGGTCGCTGCTGGCGTACGCCTTTTTGATTAACAAGCCGAAGAACGAGTACAACGCCATGATCTGGCTGGATCGGGTGACTGCCGCGTTGAGTACCTGCGGGTGTCGCTGACCGCCATCGAGAGAGGCGTTTCTCCGCACAAGGCCACAAATGGCCGCGAAATCCGCCAAATCGGCCACCACATGCGGCCTTGTGCGGAGAAACGCCACATATGGCGGGGCTTACGCTGACTGGGACGGCCGCTGACGGCCCACATAGACTCACTCGCGTGACAACCTCGATGGTCGACTGGACCGTGGCGCTGAACACGGCAACCAGGCTGGTCAAGCCGGGCCCTGAGATCTCCCGGAAAGGTGCCGCGGCCGTCGTCGCCGAGCTACGCGGCTACGCCAACCGGGCTGAGTCCTATGTCCGCGATGTCACCGAGTTGCAGGCCGGCAGCGGTACGGCCCCGGTACTGGTTGTCGATCGGCCGCGCTGGATCCAGGCAAACCTCGACGGCTTCCGCCAGATCTTGCTCCCGCTGAACGCCAAAGTCATTGAGCGGATGAAGCAGTCAAATCCCACGATGGCCAACCTCGGTCCGCGTATCACCGGTGTTGAGGTCGGCGCCCTGCTCAGCTACCTGTCGTCGAAGGTTCTGGGCCAGTTCGATCCGTTCTTTCCCGGTTCGAATTCCGCCGCGCCTGGCGGCCGGCTGCTGCTGGTAGCACCGAACATCGTCGCCATCGAGCGGGAGCTGGATGTTGATCCAGCAGATTTCCGGCTCTGGGTCTGTCTGCATGAGGAAACGCACCGGGTGCAGTTCACGGCAGTGCCGTGGTTACGTGGCTATTTGAATTCCCAGATCGCCCAGATCGTCGACTCGACCGAACTGGATCCGACCATCATTGCCCAGATGCTGCGCGAGGCGATCAAGCGAGTCATCGATGGGCTGAGCCGTAATGAGGAGGTCTCGATCATCGACCTCGTTCAGACACCGGCCCAGCGCGAAATTGTCGATCGGGTGACCGCGGTCATGTCGCTGCTCGAGGGACACGCGGACGTGGTGATGGACAGCGTCGGTCCGGAAGTCATCCCTACTGTCGAGCACATTCGGGCGAAGTTCACCGTACGCCGCCAGGGCCAGGGCCTGGACAAGATCATCCGCAAGCTGCTGGGGCTGGATGCCAAGATGCGGCAGTATCGCGACGGCGCGACGTTCTGCCGCGCGGTGCTCGCCGAGGTTGGCATGGCTGGCTTGAACCGAGTCTGGACATCGCCCGAAACACTTCCTACCTCGGCCGAGATTACGGACCCGAAGCTCTGGCTGGCGCGCATGAACCATGAGCTGACTACCGGCTAGATCAGCGCACCAACACAGATGGGTCGTCGCGAGCTGGGCCCAGCCACCCTGGCCGCCGTTCAGTCGGTCGACAATGCGGTGAGTTCTTCTGACGTACGCATGCTCGTCGCTTGTTCGGGCGGCGCGGACTCGCTCGCACTCGCGTTCGCTGTCAGATATGTCGCGACTCGTCGCGACTTCGGCTTTGGCGCCGTGGTGATCGATCACCGACTGCAGGACGACTCGGCGGCGATCGCCGTTCGGGTAGCTGATCAGCTGGTCTCGCTGGGCTACAACGATGTCTCGGTCACCGGCGTTGTCGTGGACCAAGCGGCCGCCGTCGGGCCGGAAGCGGCTGCACGGCAGGCCCGCTATCGGGCTCTGGATGCTGAGGCGCGAGCACACGCCGCCACGGTCTGGCTCGGTCACACCCTTGATGATCAGGCGGAGACTGTGCTGCTTGGTCTGGCCCGGGGATCCGGCAGTCGATCACTGGCAGGCATGGCGCCGCGAACCGGGCATCTCGTTCGGCCGTTCCTGCAGATCCGCCGTACCACCACGAGGCAGGTTTGTGCGGAGCTCGGGCTGGAGCCGTGGCAGGACCCGCACAACTTAGATCGTCGCTTCACCCGGGTACGGGTTCGCGAGATCGTGCTGCCCACTCTGGAGGCTGAGCTCGGGCCCGGTGTCGCAGAGGCGCTGGCCCGCACTGCGGAGCTGGTCCGTGACGACACCGAGTTCCTTGATCGGTTGGCGGCTCAGACCTCCAGCACCTCTGAAGGATTAGGCGGCACGGACACCTTGGACTGCGCCGCCCTGGAATCCCAACCAGCAGCTTTGCGGCGCCGGATCCTTCGGCTGTGGTTGCTGGGTCACGGGCTTGGCGATCTCTCCCTGCGGCACATCTCCGCGGTGGAGTCGCTCGTGATCGACTGGCACGGCCAGAAGGCGATTCAGATTCCAGGCGCGACGGTTAGGCGTACGGGCGGCCGGCTCGGGGTCGGTTGAGAAGTCCCAACCTGCAACTCTGAGGGGTGGCCGCTTCGCCGACTGCAGGAGTTTGCGGCTGAGCCGGGTGACGGGCTTGGGCGCATATTTGCAAGCGACGAAGGAGGCGAATTTGGCGGCCACCCGTCAGAGTGGAATCAAACACCGTCTCCTCCAGCCGCACAGCTGCTCCCGCTATGGCAGGCTGAGGCCGTGGAAGCCACCCAGCTCGGCGATGAACTGAGCCGAGTCCTCGTGACCAAGGATGAATTGGCCGCCCGGATCGCCGAGCTGGCCGCCGAAGTCGATCGGGACTACGCGGGCAAGGATTTGCTGCTTGTCGGCGTACTCAACGGCGCCGTCATGGTGATGGCCGACCTGTCCCGAGCGCTCAGCATCCATTGCCAGATGGATTGGATGGCGGTGTCCTCGTACGGCTCAGGCAGCAGGTCGTCCGGTGTGGTGCGAATCTTGAAGGACCTCAGCACCGACGTCACTGGCATGCACGTGCTGCTGGTCGAGGACATCATCGACACCGGCCTCACGTTGTCGTACCTGGTGAGCAACCTGCACTCCCGCAAACCCGCGAGTCTGAAGGTTTTGACCGTTTTTCGAAAGCCGGAGGCGGCCCGAAATCCCGTGGAGATTTCCTACGTTGGCTTCGACATCCCCAATGAGTTCGTGGTCGGCTACGGCTTGGACTTCGACGGGCTTTACCGCAACCTCACCTCGGTTGGTGCCCTCTCGCCCAGCGTCTACAGCTGACCGGAATATGCCCTGAGCCGGTCTGAATGTGCCTGAGCTGGTCTGAATGTGCCTTGAGCCTGTCGAAGGGCATGATGCTGCGCTTCGACAAGCTCAGCGCGCATGCTCAGCCGAGATTCACAGCTGCCTGCTTGGTCGCAACCGATAGCCTTGTCAGGAGGATCTCCCCGGTCCAAACACTTTTACTAGGCAGGTCATGAATCTACGACGGATATTCCGCTCACCCTTGGCGTGGATCGTCCTTGCCGTGATCGCGATCGGGCTACTCATCGACTTCAGCCAGCGCGTCACTAGCGGGTACAAGGAAGCGCCGACCTCTCAGGTGGTCTCGATCATCAACGGCAATGAGCCGTTGAGCGAGGTCATTTTGATCGACAAAGAACAAGAAATCCGCGTCACTGTGAAAGACGCAAACAAAACCGGTTACAAGGCAACCTGGGTTGGCAACCAGAGTGATCAGCTGATCACCCGTCTCAACCAGCGAGTCGCCGACAAGACCTTGGATCAGTGGAAGGGTGAGAACGCGACTCCGGGCTTCTTCAGCTCGCTGCTCGGCACGCTGATTCCTTTCATCATCATCGGAGTGCTGTTCTTCTTCTTGTTGAATTCGGTCCAAGGCGGCGGCAGCCGGGTGATGCAGTTCGGCAAGTCCAAGGCGAAGATCGCCAACAAGGACACTCCGAAGACCACCTTCCGCGATGTCGCCGGCTGTGACGAGGCGATCGAGGAGCTCGAGGAGATCAAGGAGTTCCTGGCCGAACCGGCGAAGTTCCAAGCCGTCGGCGCGAAGATCCCCAAAGGCGTCCTGCTGTACGGCCAACCGGGCACGGGCAAGACGCTGCTGGCCCGCGCAGTGGCCGGTGAGGCCGGTGTACCGTTCTACTCCATTTCGGGCTCTGACTTCGTCGAGATGTTCGTCGGCGTCGGCGCCTCGCGGGTTCGGGACCTTTTCGAGCAGGCGAAAGAGAACGCGCCGGCAATCGTCTTCATCGACGAGATCGACGCCGTGGGCCGCCATCGCGGCGCCGGCATGGGCGGCGGCCACGACGAGCGCGAGCAGACCCTCAACCAGCTGCTGGTCGAGATGGACGGCTTCGACGTGCGAGGCGGCGTGATCTTGATCGCGGCCACCAACCGGCCTGACGTGCTCGACCCCGCCCTGCTCCGACCAGGCCGTTTCGACCGCCAGATCGCGGTCGACACGCCCGACCTTCGGGGCCGCTACCAGATCCTCAAAGTGCACGCCGAGGGCAAGCCGATGGCCCCGGATGTGGATCTGGAAGGCGTGGCGCGGCGTACGCCCGGTTTCACAGGTGCCGACCTGGCCAATGTGCTGAACGAGGCGGCGCTGCTCACAGCTCGGCAGAACGCCCGTTTGATCAACAACGTGTACCTCGACGAGGCGATCGATCGAGTTGTCGCCGGGCCGCAGAAGCGCAGCCGGCTGATGTCTGACAAGGAAAAGCTGGTCACCGCATATCACGAGGGCGGCCACGCGTTGGTCGCCGCGGCGCTGCCGGGCACCGATCCGGTACAGAAGGTCACCATCCTGCCCCGTGGCCGGGCCCTCGGCTACACCATGGTGCTGCCAGAGACGGACAAGTACGCCAACACCCGCTCCGAGCTGCTTGATCAGCTGGCGTACATGATGGGCGGCCGGGCCGCCGAGGAGCTGGTCTTCCACGACCCGACCACCGGCGCCAGCAACGACATCGAGAAAGCCACTGCGGTAGCGCGAGCCATGGTCACCCAATACGGGATGACCGAGCGGATTGGCGCGATCAAGCTCGGCTCCGGTGACGCGGAGCCCTTCCTGGGTCGTGATATCGGCCATGGTCGGGACTACTCCGAAGAGGTCGCCGCGATCGTCGACGACGAGGTCTCCAGACTGATCAGCAACGCTCATCAGGAGGCCTTCGACATCCTTAATGAGAACCGGGATGTTCTCGACGACCTTGTCCGTGCGCTGTTCGAGAAGGAGACCCTGGACAGACAGGAAGTTGCGGCCGTCTTCCAGCCACTCCGGCTGTGGCCGAAGCGACCGGCCTGGACCGGGTCGGATGAGCGGGTGCCGTCAGCGATTCCGCCGGTGACGCCGCCCCCGCCGCCCGCGATACCGATCAACGGCCAAAACGGGCCGAACGGCAAGACTGCTGGTGGTCAGGCACCGGGCCCCGACGATCAGGTTCCGGCCGGCGGCGCGCCACAGCCTCCGGGCCATTTCCCTGTGCCGTCGCAGCTACCCACCGCTGGTGAGTCCGAGCCGCCGCCTCACCGAGGTCCCGACTTTCGGTGACAGACCTCGACGAGGCCGCTGACGTTCGCACTGAGCTGACTGCGGATGTGGGGAAGCAGGTCGGCGCGGACGGGAGCAGCCCGCTCGAAGGCATCGACCCGATTCACTTTCCCAGCTACGTCGCAGAATTCGATCACCCTCGCGTTGTCGCTGCGGTACGCGAAATCTTGATCGGGATCGGCGAAGATCCCGATCGAGACGGTTTGCGCGACACCCCAGAGCGGGTGGCGCGGGCGTACGCGGAAATGTTCAGTGGGCTGCGGCAAGATCCAGAATCGGTGCTGGCGACCGTCTTCGACATGGGCCACGACGAACTGGTGTTGGTCAAAGACATCGAAGTGTGGAGCTGCTGCGAACACCATCTCGTGCCCTTCACCGGGGTTGCTCACATCGGCTACATACCGAGCCGCGACGGCAAGATCACCGGCCTCAGCAAGTTGGCTCGTCTTGTCGATCTCTACGCGAAGCGCCCTCAGGTGCAGGAGCGCCTGACGACCCAGATCGCCGATGCCATCAATCGCTTCCTGGAGCCGCGCGGAGTGATTGTGGTGATCGAATGTGAGCACTTGTGCATGACCATGCGGGGCGTACGCAAGCCGGGCTCGAAGACCATCACCAGCGCCGTACGCGGCCAGCTGCGGGACGCTGCGACACGCGCAGAAGCTATGGGCCTGATCACCAGCTGAGGTCCCTCCCGCTGCCGCCGTTTCTCCGCACAACGCCCCATGTGAAGCCCTAAATGGCCTTATTTACCTGCATTCGTGGTTCTGTGCGGAGAAACGGGGCACTCCCGTTTGAACAACAAGAGCCAGGCCCTACTTCACGGACTTCTTGCTTGCCTTCCAGGTATTGCAGCGGCCGAAGTCTTGAGAGTCCAGCCCGCGGTTCAGCCAGCGAATCTGGGCTGCGCTGCTGCCGTGATCGGGCTTCCGTCCGGCAGGCGGATCCTCGTCGCCGGTGTAGCTGTGCCACACGCGCAGCTGATAACGATCATTGCTGCTCAGACCGATGGACCGCGCACTCGTCGTCAAAAAGATCCCCTCGAAGCATTGGGCCTGAAGTTCCAGCCGCCGGCTCAGCAGATAGCGCTGGCTGCGGTTCTTCGCCGTAAAGGAGCGCTGGCTGTATTCCCGCAGCATGCCACTGGCCGCCTGCATGTGATGGCCGAATTCGTGAGCGACTAGCCCCAAGTACCCAAGCCGCGCGAAGGTGTACGCCTCGTTGCCGTCATCAGCACTCACCGGCCAGTAGATGGTCCGGGTGGCCGAACAGTAGTACGCCGGCGCATCCCGCTGGCCGAACCGCCCGCACGGTGTCTTGATCGTGCGGCGGTACGCCTTGATTTTCGGGGTGCTGAGCTCGATCCCTTGGGCGGCCAGCGGCTTGCCGAAGCTCTTCATCAAGCATCCGACCAACTTCTTGCCGTAACCAGCCAGCTTGGCATCCTGCAACGGCGGTTTCGGCGGTCGCACCTTGACTTTGCAGGCGACTCGGACATCACCAAGGTCTACGCCGTAGATGCTGTTCTTCTTCAGCGAGGTGTTGATGTCAGTGCTTGTCTCGCCGTGTCCGGACTTCGCCGTAGGAAGAGGTACCGAGGGCTGGGGGGCCGCAGTCGGTCTCGGAGCCGGCGCCGGAGCCGCGGGCTGGGTCGCCTGCGGAGGCTCGAATCCCGGTATCCCGCCGCCCGTGGCGCGACAGCCGCAGAGCGTGCCAAGCACCAGTCCGAAAACCAGCAGAGCCCGAGCGCTCGCAACTAGCCGACCTCGGAAGTCGTACGGCGGATGCGGCACGACAAGAGAGCATAAGGTGATCCGGGTGAATCCGCTGCCAGCCGTACCCGGCTTGCCGCAGCCAGGCCGAACTCTGGTGATAGGCGTGGTCAATGTCACGCCGGATTCGTTTTCGGACGGCGGGGAGTGGTTGGAGCCTGCCAACGCGATCCGCCATGGCCTGGATTTGCTCGATGAAGGTGCCGACATTCTCGACGTCGGCGGCGAATCGACCCGGCCTGGCGCGATTCGGCCGGAGGTTTCCGAAGAGCTACGCCGGGTGCTGCCCGTCATCGGTGAGCTAGCGGCCACCGGCGCATGCATCGCCATCGACACGATGCGGACGGCTGTCGCTGAGCCCGCGATCGCCGCCGGCGCCCGGCTGATCAATGACGTCTCAGGCGGCAAGGCCGATCCCCGGATGCTGCGCTTCGTCGCCGAATCCGGCGTGCCGTACATCTGCATGCACTGGCGTGGCCATGCCGAAGACATGCAAAGCAAGGCGGTCTACGGCGACGTGGTATCCGAGGTCATCGCCGAGCTGCGGGAGCAGCTCGACGCCGCCGAAAGCGCCGGCGTGCCAGCTGAGAAGTTGATCATCGATCCCGGACTCGGCTTTGCCAAGACAGCTGAGCACAACTGGCAACTGCTGCAACGGCTCGAGGAGTTCGACGTACTCGGCCGACCGATGCTGATGGGCGTGTCGCGCAAGACATTCCTCGGCCGGCTCCTGGCTGCGGCTGACGGTAGTCCCCGGCCCCCCAAAGAGTGCGACGACGCCACAACCGCATTCACGGCAGTCCTCGCGCTTCGCGAAGTGTGGGGCGTCCGGGTGCACTCGGTGCGCGCGAGTCGCGATGCGATTACGGTCGCGCAGCGATTGCTCTCGCATTGAATCTGGTAGGGCTCGAGGACCCCAGGAAGCGGCAACCTTTCTTGCGTCTCTCCGCACACGTCCACGAACGAGCGCGTCTGCGCCGGTTCTGAATTGAATTTGTAACCATCGCTTGAAAGCCTCGTCCGGCAAGACGCTGCTTCTCCGCACGCAGCCACGAATGCAGCTAAAAAGGGCCGGTGGAGCCCTCATTCGTGGCCTTGTGCGGAGTAACGGGAGAGTTGGCCCGCTGGCGGCCTGGCCAGCCGTACCCGACCACCATTTCACGGGTCCCTGGCCGTCCCCCGGAATCGCTGGTGGTTGTCCGTGGAAGGGACGTTGCGGTGGTCAGCTGTAGGTGTTGCCGGGGTCGGATAGGGTCGCAGAAGTCAGGAGGTGATATGGCGGCTCACGCAGTCGTAGACGCCGGGCATCAGCCCATTCAAGGCGGCAGCGATCGCATCAAACTGACCGGTATCACCGCGTTCGGCCATCACGGCGTGTTCGACTTCGAGCGCCAGCAGGGTCAGCAATTTGTCGTCGACGTGAGCTGCGGCATCGATCTTTCTTCGGCAGCCAGCACTGATGATCTTGATGACACGATCGACTACGGCGCGCTGGCACAGGCCATCGCTGCCGACGTCGGGCGGGACCCGCTGAACCTGATCGAAGCCCTAGCCGACAGAATTGCCCTGACGTGCTTACGTCATGACGCTGTGCAGTGCGTCGAGGTCACCGTGCACAAGCCGCAAGCGCCCATGCCGGTCGATGTTGCCGATGTAGCGGTCACGCTGACAAGGAGTAAACCGAGGTGAGTAGTCCCAATCCTCATGCCATCGACGCCGACACCTTGAGCGGGATGAAGCCGCTGCGGAAGGTCGTCTACTCCATAGGCTCGAATCTCGGCGATCGGCTCGGCAACGTGCAAGGCGCCGTGGACGCGCTGAGCGACACGCCGGATGTCATCGTCGTGGATGTGTCGTCGGTGTATGAGACCAAGCCCTTTGGCGGACCGCCGGACAGTCCGCAGTTCCTCAACATCGTGGTGATCGCCGAAACCACTCTCGAGCCGCGCACCTTGGTTGAGCGGGCGTTTGCGATCGAGGATGCCTACGGCCGTACCCGCGACGAGCGCTGGGCGCCGCGTACCCTGGACGTCGATTTGATCATGGTCGGAAATACCGTCATCGATCAGGAAGACCTCAAGCTGCCACACCCGATGGCTCATGAACGCGCCTTCGTTCTAGTGCCCTGGTATGAGGTCGACCCGACCGCCGAAATTGTCGGCAGAGGAGCCATCGGTGATCTGGTTGTCAAGGCGGACGCATCGGGAGTCGTCCGGCGAGACGATCTTGTGATCGACCAAGACTGAGGTTCAGCGAAGCTTGGCTCAACGATCTTCTGGGCAACCCTCCGGCGGCTCGGTCAATCTGACACCGTTTCGCGCTCTGGTCGTTGCGGCCCTGTTCGGCGGCTTGGCCGGCTGGCTGTTGGTCGTCACCGTCAACGCGTTCGATGTCATCCCGCCTGAAGTGCCGTGGACCGCCCCCATCGGACTGTTCGCGGTCGCGGCCTTGGTAGGCGCGCTGGCGTATCTGACACACCAGCGGATCCAAGTACGCCGGGAACGCATGGAGCCCCAGCGTGCCGTCGCATTCCTGGCGCTTGGCAAGGCGTCTGCTCTCGCCGGCGCACTAGTAGCCGGCGGCTACTTCGGATTCGCCGTAATGTTTCTGACGAGGCTGGATGCGGCAGCTCCGCGCGACCGGGTCATTCGGTCTGCGGTAGCGATCGTTGCCGGAGTTGTCTTGTGTGTCATGGGGTTGCTGCTCGAGCGGGCGTGCAAGGTCCCAACCGAGCCCGACGAAGGTGAGGAAGCCGACGAAGGAAACGGGTTGGAGGCAGACACTCGCGACTAAGTCGCGAAATCCCCGGTCCTCAGCATGCCGCGTCATATGGTGACCAGCGTGACTTCGCCAGCCACTGCCAGCCGAGGGCTCAAAGCCTCGCCTCTCCAGCGCATTTCAGAAATCGTCTTGATCACCGGCACGGTGGCAGCGGCAGCTTTCGCCGCTGGCTCTGTGTGGCTGGTGCGTCTGGGAGTCGCGACCGCCATCTTGACTGCTCTAGTCGCATGCGCATTCGCGTGGCGTGAGCTCAATACCGCTCGGCACGCACATGCGGACGCGATGCTCAAGGTCAGTCGCGAGCATGGTGCAGTGCTGCGGGAGGAGCGGTCACGGAACGCCGCAGTCGTCGACGCCTTGGGTCAACGTGTTTTCGATGCAAAGAAGGTCATCGAACGGCAACGGATGAGGATTGCCGCGCAGCGGCTGGAGATCTCCGGATTGAAAGAGGATCGCGTTTATCTGCGAGGCGAGGTCGAGCATCGCGGCAACGTGATCTGGGAGCTGCGCGAGGTCCTACGCGAGCACGAGCCAGAGCTAGAGACACCGCTCGATGAGGCCGACGCCGAAGAGGTCGACGCGGAAGTGCACCACATGCCACGCCGGGTGCTGGCTGGCCAGGAAGAATTCGTCTGGCACGAACTGTCCCCAGACGACAAGCTCAGTGAATCGCTGCCGTCATTGGCCGATCTCAAGATCATTAGTATGGCGCTGCCCAATTACGAGGACGACCGCCAGCTGGCCTAAACGCGCGCTGAGCCCGTCGAAGCGCGACACCACCTATGCGCGTTGAGCGTGTCGAAGCGCGGCAGCTGCTTCACTCCCTCACTTGTCGATGTCGCCGACGACATAGCCGATTGAGGCGAGCGTCGCCTCCAACGCCTCGGTCGGTACGCCCACGAGGACTCGCTCCAGACTCGAGATGTTGTTGAACGATGGCGTCCGTAGTTTGAGCCGCCAGGGCGTCTTCTCGCCGCGAGACACCAGGAATACGCCCGCAATGCCCAGCGGAGCCTCGATTGCCAGGTACTCCTCGCCCTCCGGCACCCGGATGATCTTGCCAAGCCTTACCGCCATGGGGCCGGGCAGGTCGCGGAGCCGCTCGGTGCAGGCGATGATCAGCGATGCGCTGATGGTCAGCTCTTCGGCGAGGAGACGCAGCCGAGCCTGGGCATCCCCGGACCGGCGTACCGGGGATGAGATCAGGTTCCTGAGCTCGGCATAGCCGAGGTAGGGCCGGTTCAGCCGCAGATCAAGATCGACACCACTTGCCCGGGCCGCTGGACCGCTTACTCCGAACTCCTGAATCGTGTCTCGGTCCAGCATCCCGACCCCGCTCGTCAGACTGGCGAACGGCCCGGAGTCGATCATGGTCAGCAGCGCCTCGGACACGCGCGTCGCTTGCTCCGCTACCTGTCGTTCGGCTTGCAGCCAGGCCTGATCTGCATCAACTGCCAGCCCACCGATGCGTGTCGCCATCGGGTGGATGCGATTGCCGGTCAGCTGCAGGGTTTGATTACGCAGCGCCTCGCGTAAGGCGCGGAGACCGGGGTCGCGCTGCAGGCGATGCGGTATGTAGCTCAAGAATCCGCAATGGCTGAGGATGCGGGTGTGTTCGGCGAGCAAGGTACGCAGCCAGACGGCTCGCTCCGGGACTTCAAGTCCCATCATCTGCTCGCAGGTCATGGCTACGGCCAGCTCGCCGAAGAACGGGGCCTGCCAGTCGTGGCGATCCGCCAGCATCAAGATCTGCCGGTAATCGCGTACCTCGAACAACTTCTCGGCCCCTCGATGCATCGCACCCACGACGACGCGGGCGGTGGTAATCACGTCGCCCTGAGTCCACAGCCGTAGCTCGATCAGTCCGGCATTGCTGGGATGCTCCGGGCCAAGGTCGATCATGATCGTGCCAGCCGGTAACCTGGCCGGCCGGGTTGAGGGCAGGACCCCTGGGGCGAGGGATCCGACTAGCACCCTGAGCTGCTGGTAACTCATCAGCGGTTGAGTTGCGGGGCGTACGTTGTTGCGCCTGTGGTGGAAAACGCACCCTCATAGGGCGTCTGAGGCGTACGTTTGCGCACTTGTGGTGGGAAACGTACCCACCACCGGCGGCAGCGAAGCGAGTCATCTAACACTGCAGCAGCCACCAGTGCGAGCCCCAGACGTAGTGCGAGCTGAGCGCGGCAAGCCGGCTCCGCCGACCAAGATCGAACAGCGGGTCCGGATAGGCCTCTACCTGGAGCAGATCCGGCATGACCTCGCTCTGCAGACCACAAAAAGCGGTGGTCGCTCCGAGCGTCTCACCGACCGCGCGCACTGCATCGACGGCAACATGAGCGGTGAGATTGACACTCGATCCGACCGCTGGCTCCAACGCCCGACCATCCCGGTACGCCGCGAGCGAGCCGGTGACCGGACGCTGCCGTGCCAGGTGCCCGTAGTCGATCATGAGTACACAGCCGCCGCGCCTCCGGATCGGCTTGATCAGCTCCGCCCAGGCTCGATCCCGGGTGAGACCGATCTCGGCGCGATCGCCCCCGGGCCACCAGCGATCCGCCCAGGCGAGTTCCTCGCTTTCCAGCCGCGGCCCCGGTTGCTCCAGGCCGTCGTCGCTGATGATCACCTCGCGCCAGCCATCGACATGTCGGACCACCACCGGACAGGGCAAGTCATCCAGCCACTCACAGCAGATGATCATCAGCGGTTCATCTTGATCGAGTACCACGCCAGCCTCGCCGCTGGTCCAGCAGCCGTAGCGTACGTCCCACAGGTCCTGAGCCCAATCAACTTGTGCTGGCAGCCCAGCCGGCCTCGTTCGTAGATCGATTCCCACCAGCGCCAGATCAGGTCGGATGGCCGCAAGCTCCTCCAGCAGTCGCCCGCTTCCAGCGCCCACATCGACGACCGTCTTGACCCCTTCCTGACGATCTACCAGCGTCGCCAGCATCTCGGCGACCATCGGGCCGCTTGTTGCTGCCGTACGGAAATGTGCCTCAGGGTTGTGGACACGCCAGAATCCGTCTGCTCCGTACGCCGACTCGACCCACGCGTCAAACCAGGAGCGTGATCTCCGCGCAGGGGGTGCCGCACCACCCTCTAACGAATGCGGGAGCATGGCCCTATGGTGCCTGATGGACGGTCAACTACGACCAGCCCGGTCCAGGCAACCCGACAACCGTCCTTCCCTCAGCTGCCACCTTTGCCGTCCCTGCCGCAGCGGCTGGCCGCCGAACGGCCCGGCTGGGTCCGCGAGGTAGACATTGTCGTGATCGGCTCGGGCATCGCTGGTCTCACTGCGGCACTAGAGTGCCGGGATCTCGGCACGATCATGGTGGTGACCAAGGACGAACTCTCAGCCGGCTCGACTCACTGGGCGCAGGGCGGCATCGCCTGGGTACAGGCAGAGGGTGACACGGTCGAGCAACACATCGACGACACACTGATTGCTGGCGCCGGCCTGTGCATCGAAGAGGCCGTCCGCGTATTGGTCACTGAGGGCCCCGACGAGGCGGTCAAGCTGATCAACAGAGGCGCGGAGTTCGATCGCGATCTTGCCGGGCGGCTCGAGCTCACCCGCGAAGGCGGCCACATGCGGCGCAGGATCGCTCACGCTGGAGGTGACGCGACCGGCGCCGAGATCGAACGCGCCCTGATCGCGGCCGTCACTGCCGATCGCGGTATCGAGATCGTCGAGCATGCGCTGGTCCTCGATCTCATTCCCGCTGAGGTTGCCCCCGACGAGCCGTCGGCCGTCGCCGGTGTGACGCTGCACGTTCTGGGGGAAGGCACCCGGGGCGGTGTCGGCGCTGTGCACGCCCGGGCGGTCGTACTGGCCACCGGTGGTATCGGTCAGATCTACGCAGTGACGACGAATCCTCCAGTCTCCACAGGTGACGGAGTCGCCGCCGCACTCCGCGCGGGTGCTCGATTGCGGGACATCGAGTTCATCCAGTTCCATCCGACGGTGCTCTACCTTGGCGCGGGGGCCCGAGGGCAACTGCCATTGGTGAGTGAGGCCGTACGCGGCGAGGGCGGCCTGCTGGTGAACTCTCGCGGTGAGCGGTTCATGGTCGGAAGGCATCCGCTTGCCGAGCTGGCGCCACGCGATGTGGTAGCCAAACAGATCATGAAGGAGATGGCCGCGGATGGTGTTGATCATGTCTATGTCGATGGCCGAATGCTGGCCGAGGAAACCTGGCGGGTGCGATTTCCCACCATCTGGCACAGCTGCCGTCGAGCAGGTATCAACCCCGCGATCGACTTGATCCCGGTTGCGCCCGCCTGTCATTACTTTTGCGGAGGCGTAGAAACCGATATCGACGGTGCCGCCAATCTGGCCGGTCTGTACGCGTGCGGAGAAGTCGCATCGTCTGGAGTGCACGGTGCCAACCGGCTGGCCTCGAACTCCTTGCTGGAGGGACTGGTTTTTGCCCGCCGAATCGCCATGGACTTGCAGCACAAGCAGCCGATTCGGCGCCGTCCCGCGCAAGATCATCGAGAGCCTGGCCTGATCGATCGGTCGGTCGTTCCGGCCATGCAGCAGGCCATGAGCCGTTACGCAGGCGGCTTGCGCGACGCTGCCGGACTTGATCGGTGTGCCCGCGAATTGGTGAGGTTGGGAGGGCAGTTGGGCGCGGAATCGGGTTTGGAGTCCTGGGAGGCGACCAACCTGATGACTGTTGCGACTGCGATCGTCGCCTCTGCCCGGCTCCGTGAGGAATCTCGAGGAGCGCACTGGCGTGACGACTTCGAAGGTCGCAGAGAGGCGTGGCATGGCCATCTCATCGTGGAACACGATGTGCATCACGGCTTGCGACACCATTTCGCTCCGGCCGCGCCAACGCAAGCCGACGGACAGGCGTACTGCTGATGAGCTACACGAAGCTTGCCGAGGTCGAAGAGCTGGTCGCAGCTGCCGGACTCGATGTGGATGCGTTGTCCCTGATCATTACCGAGGCGCTGGATGAAGATTTGGGCGGCCGCGGCGTGCTGCCGCCCGGCGTCGGCAGCAGGCTCGACGTCACCTCGTACGCAACGATTCCTGCCGAGGCTGTCGCATCCGGCGCGTTCGTCGTTCGGCAGTCGGGCACCGTCGCCGGACTCCCGGTAGCCGCCTACACCGTTGCATCGGTTTGTGCGGCAGCCGGCGACTTCGAGCTCACTATTCACTCAACCGACGGTGATCGGGTTGAGCGAAGTGACGTGTTGATCTCCGTGATCGGCAATACCCGTGCACTGCTCGCGGCTGAGCGCGTTTCGCTGAACTTGGTCACCATGATGTCTGGAGTTGCTACGGCCACCCGGGCCTGGGTTGATGCGCTTGCGGGTACCGCAACGAAAGTTCGAGACTCACGGAAGACAATTCCGGGGCTACGGATGCTGCAAAAGTACGCGGTGCGTATTGGCGGTGGTATCAATCACCGGATGTCATTGGCGGATGCTGCGCTGATCAAGGACAACCATGTGATCGCGACGGGTGGTGTAGTGGCCGCTTATCGCGCCGTTCGGAAGTCTTTTCCTGACATACCGATCGAGGTGGAAGTGACCTCGGCTGAACAGGCCCGCGAAGTCGTTGCGGCAGGAGCTACCGAGATCCTGCTTGACAATATGAACTCCACTGCGATGGCCGGTATCGTTGCGGAGTTGGGCGACAGAGCCACTTTCGAGGCTAGTGGTGGCCTGACAATACAGAAAGCAACCGAGATTGCGAAGACCGGCGTAAATTTCGTTGCGGTGGGAGCGATCACTCATTCCGCGCCCATCTTGGATATTGCGTTCGACTTTGCTTCTGAAAGCTGAGGAATGCGAGTAATCTCGCAGCTGTCAGGTAAGTCTCACTTTTCACTGGAGGAACGCATGGCGCAGCGTGTGCAGATCATTCTCGAAGACGATTATGACGGGGGAACTGCCGACGAGACAGTGAGTTTTGCACTGGACGGAGCGGAGTATGAAATCGACCTCTCCTCGAGGAATGCGGCAGGGCTCAGAGACGCGTTGGCGCCATGGTTGGCAAAGGCCCGCAAGACGGGTGGCCGGCGTAAGCGGTCAACTAAAGCATCGGGCGCCTCGAGCACCAGCGACATCCGGGCTTGGGCCCAAGCCAACGGACTCGGGGTCAGCAGCCGCGGCCGCGTCTCGGCAGATGTGCGGGAGGCGTACGAAAAAGCCCAGGTCTGATCTGAGGTCGTTTCTCACCTCCCCCGATGGCTCCCCTCGGCTCTCGCGGCTGAATCACTACTAGTCAACGATCACTGTCGTTGCGCCCTGGGCGAACAGCTTCGCCCAGGGTGATTTCTGTTAATCGCTGTGGAGTAAGCAAGTTTCGCGCCCTGTCCAGCTGCATGCCGTCGATCCTGTGGCGGGTCCCGAACCGGGGAAGGCAAGGGGGAATATCTGACCGTCGGGTGACGGTTGAACCTCCACATCGCACTCCTGTCGATCAAGCCCAGCGCCGCCTCGCCGGACGACCGACAGCTGGATCTGCCACGAAGAAGCAACAGGGCAACTGAGTGCATTGCCGACTAGAGTGAGAGACATCGGTGAGACCGAGCCAGTAGGGCGAGTGTGGCGCCGAGAACGAGGGAGCAATCATCATGTTTGAGCGGTTTACTGACCGGGCCCGGCGCGTCGTGGTGTTGGCGCAAGAAGAGGCTCGCATGCTGAACCACAACTACATCGGCACTGAACACATCTTGTTGGGACTCATTCATGAGGGCGAGGGCGTTGCCGCCAAAGCTTTGGAGTCCCTTGGTATTTCTTTGGAGGCCGTCCGGCAAAAGGTAGAAGAGATCATCGGACACGGCCAGCAATCTCCTAGCGGACACATACCATTCACACCGCGGGCAAAAAAGGTTCTCGAACTCAGCTTGCGTGAAGCATTGCAGATCAATCATTCCTACATCGGTACCGAACACATCCTGCTCGGCTTGATTCGAGAAGGTGAAGGAGTAGCTGCTCAGGTTTTGGTCAAGCTTGGCGCCGATCTCAACCGAGTGCGAAATCAGGTCTTGCAATTGCTCAGCGGCTTCCAAGGAAAGGAAGCGGCTACTTCCGGTGCTCCGGAGCAAGGCAGCACCCCATCTTCATCGATGGTGCTTGATCAGTTCGGTCGCAATCTCACTCAGGCCGCACGGGAGAACAAGCTTGATCCGGTTATCGGGCGCGAGACTGAGATCGAGCGCGTGATGACTGTGCTGTCGCGGCGTACCAAAAACAATCCGGTGCTGATTGGCGAGCCGGGCGTCGGTAAGACCGCCGTTGTCGAAGGTCTTTCGCAGGCCATTGTTCGTGGTGATGTTCCTGAGACACTGCGGGATAAGCAGATTTACACCCTCGACTTGGGTGCCCTGGTTGCCGGCAGCCGTTACCGCGGTGATTTCGAGGAGCGGCTGAAGAAGGTCTTGAAGGAGATCAAGACTCGCGGCGACGTCGTGCTGTTCATTGACGAGATCCATACTCTCGTCGGCGCCGGTGCTGCCGAGGGTGCGATCGATGCGGCGAGCATTCTCAAGCCGATGCTGGCCCGAGGTGAGCTACAGACCATCGGCGCGACCACGCTCGACGAATACCGCAAGTACGTGGAGAAGGATGCTGCGCTGGAGCGGCGGTTTCAGCCGATCCAGGTCGCGGAGCCGTCGATCGCACACACCATCGACATCTTGCGCGGGCTGCGTGATCGGTATGAGGCGCACCACCGGATCACCATCACCGACGAGGCACTGGTCGCGGCTGCTCAGATGGCCGACCGGTACATCTCCGACCGGTTCCTGCCCGACAAAGCGATCGACCTGATCGACGAGGCGGGTGCTCGGCTCCGGATCCGTCGGATGACTGCTCCGCCGGATCTGCGCGAGTTCGATGAGAAGGTCGCAGCCGTACGCCTAGAGAAGGAAGCTGCGATTGATGCGCAGGACTTCGAGCGTGCCGCGGGTCTTCGCGACGACGAGAAGAAGCTGCTCACCGCACGCGCCGAGCGTGAGGCGCAGTGGAAGTCCGGTGATCTTGACGTGGTCGCCGAGGTGGATGAGGAGATCATCGCCGAGGTGCTCTCCACGGCCACTGGCATTCCGGTGTTCAAGCTCACCGAGGAAGAGTCGGCTCGCCTGCTCCGGATGGAGGAGGAGATCGGCAAGCGCTACATCGGCCAGCACGATGCGGTGAAGGCGCTGTCTCGGTCGATCCGGCGTACCCGGGCCGGCCTGAAGGACCCCAAGCGGCCCAGTGGCTCGTTCATCTTCGCCGGTCCGTCCGGTGTCGGTAAGACCGAATTGACCAAGGCGCTGACGGAGTTCTTGTTCGGCGACGAGGACGCGATGATCCAGCTGGATATGAGCGAGTACTCCGAGAAGCACACCGCCTCGCGGCTGTTCGGCTCACCTCCTGGCTACGTCGGCTACGAGGAGGGCGGCCAGCTCACCGAGAAGGTGCGCCGCAAGCCGTTCAGCGTTGTGCTCTTCGACGAGATCGAAAAGGCTCACCCTGACATCTTCAACTCGCTGCTGCAGATCCTTGACGAGGGTCGGCTGACCGACGCACAGGGCCGGCAGGTCGACTTCAAGAACACGGTGATCGTGATGACCACCAACCTCGGTACCCGCGATATTGCGAAGAGCGTCACCCTGGGGTTCAGTCAGGGCAGTGACGCCGAGGGCAGCTACGAGAAGATGAAGGCCAAGGTCTCCGATGAGCTGAAGCAGCACTTCCGGCCGGAGTTCTTGAACCGTGTTGACGAGATCGTGGTCTTCCGTCAGCTGACGCAGGAGGACATCGAGCGGATCGTCGACCTGATGGTCGGCCAGATCGAGATCCGGCTGAAGGACAAGGACATGGGCATCGAGCTGACGCCTGCAGCCAAGACGTTGATCGCCAAGCGCGGCTTCGATCCGGTGCTCGGGGCTCGTCCGCTGCGTCGCGCGATCCAGCGCGATGTCGAGGATCTGCTCGCCGAGAAGATCTTGTTCACGGAGCTGAAGCCGGGGGAGATCGTCGTGGTCGACGTCGCCGATCCGGGCTCGGAGTACCCGTTCACCTTCACCGGGACTCCCCGTTCGGCTGCTCCGGACGTACCGCCGGTGGAGTTCGGCGGCATCGTCGACGGGTTCAACGAGGGCGACGCAGCCGTCAACGATTAACCCTTGAACGAGTAACCCTCGCGTACGCCAAACCGGCCGCATCCCACTCAGGGATGCGGCCGATCTGGTTTCGGAAGCGTGAGCAAACTGGGTACAGCTTGCGGTCACGAGTTCCCGTCAACGACGCTGGACAGCCGGCGCCTGATCAGCGCCCCGAAATCAGCGGAGGAGCCACTCAAGGCAGGCATCCTCGACCCGCCGGTCGCGTCCAGCACCAAAATGATCAAGCCCAGGATGGATTTGGATATCGACCTGCGCGGCGGCGTGCGGATAGGCAGCGGCAAAGCCCGCTTTGAACGCGACAGCATGCTCGCTATTGATGTGAAGATCATTTCCGCCGAGCTGAAACGTGATGGCCGGCGTGCGGGCGAATGAGCCCAGGTGAGTCATCGGGTCGAGGTGATCAAACATCCACTGCCCGTACGCTGTGGGCTCGCCTTGATCGATCACCGTTCCCGGGTCATCCAGCAGCGTCATTCCGGGGCGCGTCCAATCGGGCGTCGCGATCATCGCAGCCACGCGGCTGACGCGATGATCAATGCCGGCCAGCGCAACCGATATGTCACCACCCATCGAAACCCCACCCGCAACGATCTGGTCCGGTTCGAACCTCTCCACCGCCCAGTCGAGTACCCGCACGGCATCCAGCGTGGTGTGTCCCAAGATCGGCCAGACGTTGCGTCTGAACTGACCGAACGCCCGGTTCATCAATTGATCAAACGGTTCGGTGGTACGAGCCCCGTGCTGCCAGGCGTCAAACGACACAGCCGTGAGACCTGCCTCAGCCAGCCGCATCAGAAAAGGCGCCATCGCCTCCTTGCTGCCGCCGAGAAAGTGCATCCATAGGGCTAGGCGGCCGCCGGATCTGGTGGTCTCCGGACGCGCGAGCAGGATCGGGATGTCATCGATCAGGACGGTTTCTGTCGCCGAAGAACCCATCGTGGTGAGGTCTAGTGGCCAAACACATCCGAGTCAGTGACAACCGACTCACCGCGGTCCAGCGCACTGATCTTGCTCACCTCGTCCTCGCTCAGCTCGAAGTCAAACACATCGAGGTTCTCGGCGATCCGGCCTGGATGTGACGACCGCGGAATGACGACCAAGCCAAGTTGCACGTGCCAGCGCAGCACCACTTGGGTAGCCGACTTCCCATGATCACTGGCAATGCTGGTGATCAACGGGTCGTTTCTGAGCGCATCGCTCGAAGCGCCGAGCGGACTCCACGACTCGGTGACGATGTCATGTTCAGCGTGGTACTCCCGAGCTTCGCTCCTGACGGAGTACGGGCTGAGCTGGATTTGATTGACATCGGGGACGATTCCGGTTTCCTGCTGCACCCGCTGCAGGTGCGCTGGCTTGAAATTCGAGGTCCCGATGGCGCGCAATCCGCCCTCATCCAAGATCGTTTGGAGGCCTTGCAGCGCGCCGACGTAGCGATCTTGGTCCGGGTTCGGCCAGTGCACCAACATCAGGTCGATGTAGTCGACACCCAGTCGCTGCAGGCTGGCCTGGTACGCCTCACGAACCCCATCGATGCTGTGCCAGCGCCGGTTGAACTTGGTAGTCAGAAAGATCTCGGAGCGGTCGATGCCCGAGTCGCGGATGGCCCGTCCAACCGCATCCTCGTTGCGATAGTTCTCTGCGGTATCGATCAGCCGGTAGCCAGCCTCCAATGCCGTCCGAACTTGGCGCTCGGATTCGTCGCCGACCAGCGGCGACGTACCGAGTCCGAGGACTGGAATTTCGGCACCATTGCGAAGTGGAAGGGTCGGAGCCAGCGTGGGCATAAGAATTCGTGCCTTTCTGTCGAGTTCGGAGGAATCTAGCGTGGCAACGACCAACTGTTGCCTGCGGCCACCACCAAACCGTCCTGGACTAGCGAGGCCAGTGCGCGGCTGCGCTGTGCCGCATCTTGCCACACCGCCGTCAGCTGATGATCTTCAATCGGGTCCTCACTGGACCTGAGCACCGCCAGTACAGCACCGCGGCACTGCCGATCTGTCCCGGCATAAGACTGACCGCGCCTTGGCGTACCCATCCATGCCGGATTGCCGGCCTTGCGCCAGGCGCACAGATCGGCCACCGGACAAGCGTCACAGAGCGGATTGCGAGCGCGGCACACAGTGGCGCCGAGCTCCATGGAGGCAACGGCCCACCGCGCCGCACGCTGCGGCGTACGCGGTGCCAGCTGCTCTCCGATGGCTTGCTCTTGCGTCGTTGGCGCAGCACCGGGAAACGCGACGCCGGTGATCACTCTGGCCAGCACGCGGCGAACATTGGTGTCCAGCACGATCTCCCGGCGACCATAGGCGAAGCTTCCGATCGCTGCCGCGGTATAGGAACCAACACCAGGCAGGCTGAGCAGGGAATCACGATCCCACGGCACCTCGCCGTCGAATTGCTGGGTGATCATCCGCGCCGCTTGATGTAGTCGAAGCGCTCGTCGCGGATAGCCGAGCCGACCCCAGGCTCGCACCGCCTCACCTGGGGAGGCGGCCGCCAGCGCCGCAGGCGTCGGCCAGCGTTCCAGCCACGCGTGCCATGGTCCGAGCACCCGCTCCACGGGCGTCTGCTGCAACATGAACTCGCTGACCATGATCGCCCAGGGTGTTGCGTCCGGGCGTCGCCACGGTAGGTCACGGGCGTGATTGTCATACCAGCTGAGGATGCGCTGAACCACGGTACGGGCGTGGCCGACCCGGGGCTGCCGGGCTCTGGCGACATCCAGCACGTCCCTGAGGCTATCGCGTCCGGTACCTGAGGCGGCGCGCCTCCGGCGCCGCGAAAGCCACGCTGCCTAGGCTCAGCGCCATGATCGGCCTGCTGCATCCGGTCGGCCCCGAGACGGCTGGGACCTATTGGGCTCGGCGCGCCTGCATCACCGGCATAACGATCGTTTTCGGGGGCGTTCTGGTATTGATCAACAACGGCATGGGCAGCGGCTCTGCGGCTCAAGCAAGTCTGGCGGATCCATCCGTCACCCCGACACCGAGCGTGATCTTGCCGAGTCCGCTGCCAACGGCCGCTGGCGGCCCGTCAGCGATCGGTATCTCGTCCACCAGCGCAGCGCCAGAAAGTCCAACACCAACACCATCGACGAAGAAGAAGGCACAACACAGCCCAGTGAGCTGCCGCGCCAAAGATCTTCGAACAACTCTGACCGGGAGGATTCACCTCGCTCCACGACAGCGCACGGCCTTCCAGCTGTCGTTGATCAATGCCTCTAATCGCACCTGTGTCGCAAAGATCACCAGGAAGAATTTCGAGCTCAAGATCTCATCTCGCAACAGACGTATCTGGAGCACGAACGACTGCCGAGCCGCGATCAACCCGATCAGTAGCAAGCTGAGCTCAGACCGCGCGGTGGGGTGGTCCCTCACCTGGAACGGGAAGCGCTCCAAGGCCGGCTGCGCCTTCGCCCGCCAATCCCCGAAGCCGGGGAGCTATGTCGCCACCGCACGCCTTGATGGCGTAGCGCCGGTCAAGCTGCGGATGATCATGAAGGCAAGGGCCTGAAGAGCGGCAACTCAGCTGCTCAGCGAGACGCGCTCCGTGTACGCCGACTCGGCCAGCCTGACCAGACCGTCTCGAATGACCCGGGCCCGGCTCTCGCCAACTCCCTCGACCGCCTGCAGGTCATTGGTGCTGGCTCCGAAGAGCGCCTGCAGCGTGCCGAAGTGTTCGATCAGCCGGTCTCCCAGATAGGAGGGCAGCCGGTTGATCTGCGCCATCTGCCGGAAGCCGCGGGTCGTGACATGAGCCTCGAGATGCACGTTGTGCGGAAAACCAGCGGCCCGCGCCACGGCAAGCGGGTCCAGCAGCTCATTGGTATTCAGGTGCTGCAGGCCGACCAGGCCGAACGTGGTAGAGCCCCGGGGTCGATAGTCCCGCTCCAGCAGGCACCGCAATTCATCGATACCAGCGCGTAGCTCATGGAGCTGCAGCGTCAGCAGCCGGCCGTCGGTGCCCAGCTCAACGACATAGGTATCGAGTTCGTCCTCAAGCCGCCGCACCATCTCCAACCGCTGTGCAACCAGCGCGAAGTCCCGTACGGCGACTTGATCTTGGACTTCCAGTGATGACAGCCGAGTCGTCACCTCCCAGAGCCGGCCGCGGTAGCGCTCCAGGGTCTGCAGAGCCTGATGCGCCCGGGTCAAGATCTGGTCGGAGTCCTCAACGAGATGGCGGTGATGGTCCAGATACAGCGCGATGGTCGACATGGATGCCGAAATTGAGACCACCGGCAGTCCCGCCTGTCGCGACACCCGGTCGGCCGTACGATGCCGGGTGCCTGTTTCCACCGTGTCGATGGTCGGATCGGGCATTAGCTGGACTCCGGCGCGGACGATCCGGTCAGCCTCGCAATCGAAGATGATCGCGCCGTCCATCTTCGCCAACTCGCGCAGCGCGGTCGGCGTATAGACGACATCCAGCGCGAAGCCGCCAGTCGAGATCTGCGAAATGGCCTTGTTCTGGCCGAGTACGACCAGCGCACCCGTGCGGCCACGCAGGATCCGCTCGAAGCCATCGCGCAGCGGAGTTCCGGGCGCCATCATTGCGACATACTCCAGCAGCCGACGCCGTCGATCGAGGTCTGACGCCACACTCGCTCCCTCCGCCAGCGTCAGAGACTGGCTGTTGAAGCTGTTCGCGGAATGCCGATGCTCCCAGCTTGCGAGCGGGGGCGGGCCCTGCCGCGCCGTTGCGACCAGACCCACTCCCTCGGCCGACCGTATCAACCGCATCATTGGGGGAAGCAGCAGCGTCACTCATACATCCCGGAACTGGAGCCCGGCAGCCGCTAGCGCCTGTTCGAGGGTGGCAACCGAATGCACCACCATGCCGCCCTGGACCGACAACATCTGTTCCTGCGAATTCGGAGGCTCGGCCGGTATCACCGCCTCGGCGAAACCAAGCCGGGCGGCCTCGTTGAGTCTGCGGCTGGTTCCAGGCACGCGGCGTAACTCGCCAGCCAGGCCCACCTCGCCCAAAGCGACCATGCGTTGCGGCACCGGCTTGTTCCGTGCTGTGGATGCGACCGCCAGCGCAGTGGCTAGATCGGCCGCCGGGTCGCTCACCTTGACCCCGCCGACTGTTGACGCATAAACATCTCGATCACCGAGGCGTACGCCGCAGCGTCGCTCCAACACAGCGAGCACCATGGCGAGCCGGCCAGATTCGATACCGTTGACGATGCGCCGTGGGTGCGGCAGTGTCGTCCCAACCACCAGCGCTTGAACCTCGGCGAGCAGCGGTCGCCGACCCTCCATGGTCACCGTGACGGCAGTACCGGGAACTGCCTCACCATGCTGTGACAGAAATAGTCCGGACGGATCGGGCACTTCAACGATTCCCGAGTCGACCATCTCGAAGCAGCCAACCTCATCAGCCGGACCGAATCGATTCTTGATCGCTCGTACCATGCGAAAGCCGGAATGCCGGTCACCCTCGAACGCCAGCACGACATCGACCAGATGTTCTAACAGCCGCGGGCCAGCGACGCTCCCGTCTTTGGTCACATGTCCAACGATGATCACCGCCATGCCACGTCGTTTGGCAACGCGTACCAAGGCGCTGGTGACTTCCCGGACCTGCGTCACGCCACCGGGAGATCCGTCGACCTCGGCCGTACCAATCGTCTGGACTGAATCCAGCACCATCAGTGACGGCTGGACCTCCTCAATGTGCCCGAGCACGATCCCTAGGTCGGTTTCGGCTGCCAGATAGAGCTGATCCGCGACCGCATTGGTGCGGCCCGCACGCAGCCGCACCTGGGCAGCTGACTCCTCGCCCGTGACATAGAGCGTGATATGACCCTTACGCGCCCAGCGCGCCGCGACCTCGAGCAACAGGGTCGACTTTCCGACGCCGGGCTCACCGGCAAGCAGCACGACGACCCCGGGCACCAGGCCGTCACCGAGCACCCGGTCCAGCTCGGCGACGCCCGTACGGGCAGAAGTCGCCAGCCGTGCGTTGACCGCGCCAATGGGCACCGCCTTGCTCACCGGCACCGATGAGGAAATCTGGCTCACCTTGGGTGCAGCCGATTCCACCACGCTGCCCCAGGTCTGACACTCTCCACAGCGGCCTACCCAGCGGCTTGACCGCCAGCCGCATTCGGTGCAGACATGGCTCGGCTTGGTGCTGGTCTTCGGCATGGGGAGAAAGCTAGAGCGAGCGTCTGACAGTAATGCGCGCCGCGCTTGTCCAAGTCCGTGGCGTTATGTGGACTGAGCTTGTCGAAGTCTGTGACGGTGCCCTTCGACAAGCTCAGGGCACATAACGACAGCTCAGGGCACATAACGACAAGCTCAGGGCACCCAGGATGCGGTCGGCTACCCTGACCGGAGCACTATCCACAGCTGGGAGCGTGATGACCATCGAGCCTGCGTCCGAGGTTCGCCGGGCCACCTCGAAGGACACCGGCTGGTTCGCGGCCGGCATTTTGCTGATTGCGGCTGGCGTTGCGACGGCCGTCTCTGTGCTGCAGCAGTGGTCGCTGTGCGACGGCACCCCGCCGTCTGAGGCCTGTGTAACCTTGCGCGCCACGATGAACATGCTGCCGATCCAGGCCGACACTCCTGCACTACGAGTGCCGTGGTCTGCCGCGTTGGCGACGCTGGGATTGACCCTTGCGACCATCGCGTGGATCACCTTGTTGATCTTGACCCCGTTGGGGCGCGGCATCAAGATCTTCGGTGCCGCCGTCGCCGTGCCGCTGGTGATCATGACCGGCGCAGGATGGCTGGGGGTGTGGTCGGTCGAGCGTTGGGTCGCGCACGGCGGTGCCTGGATCATTGTCGGCACGATCTCGGAGTTTGTGGCTCTGGCATTTCTGGTGTACGCGACGATGAGCCGAGAAGCAGTGAGCCGGGTGATCTTGCGGCGTCTGGTGGTGCTGCTGTTCGGCGTGACCGCATTCGGCACCATGCATCAATCTGCGGAGTTCATCTTGCTGGGCCTGGCCAACCAATCAGCTGTGGGAGTGCCGCGGTTTCTCGGCATGGGAACCGCATTCACCCTGATCTTGACCGGTGGCGGCGTGATCGGAATGACCATCCGGGCACGCAAGAGACCACCTAGCCGAGATGTTTCAATCCTCGGCTGAGACTAGCTATCGGCCGGTCGCGGCAGCGTTGCCGCCACCTCCAAAAGTCGAGCGTTGGCCGCCGGCTCACCGAGCGTAATCCGAAGACCATCCCAATCATCGCCGGAGGCGTATGCCAGCACCATCAGTCCGGCTTCGGCGAACCTCGCCTGGTACGCCTCGGCGTCTGAACCGGCAGGCAACCATACGAAGTTGCCTTGCGCGTCTGGAATGTCAAAACCAAGATCACGCAGTCCGTTAGCCAGCGCGTCGCGCGCCTTGACCAGCTCGGCCACCCGGTCCAGCAACTCACTCTCCGCTTCCAGCGATGCGATCACCGCCGCCTGGGCAGCGATTGACACGCCAAACGGTAGCGAGACTGCCCGTACCGCGCTAGCAAGATCAGCATCGGCCACGCAGTAGCCGACCCGGAACCCGGCAAGCCCGTACGCCTTGGAGAAGGTCCGCAGCAGCACGACATTGGGCCGCCCCGACATCGCCTCCAGGCCGCGCAATCCTTCCGGGTCGCTGACGAACTCCACATATGCCTCGTCGACGACGATCATGATGTGATCGGGGAGTGAATCGATGAACTCGATCACTTGTTGATGTTGTAGCGCCGGGCCGGTCGGATTATTCGGTGTACAGAGCATGATCGCTTTGGTAGCCGGGGTCACCGCCCGTCGCATCGCATCAAGATCATGAACAGCGCCGGATCCCAGCGGCACCGGCACCGGAGTCGCGCCGGTCAAAGCGGTCGCGATCGGATACGCCTGGAAGCTGCGCCAGGCGTACACCACCTCATCCCCCGGCTGGCAGGTAGCCTGCAGCAGGTGGTAGAGCACCCCGACTGAGCCGGTGCCGAAAGCAAGCTGCTCGGCAGGCACGCCGAGTTGCCCACTGACCGCGTACGTCATCTCAGTGTTGGCAATATCGGGGTAGCGGTTCATCTTCGAGGCAATCGCGGCGGCAGTGGCCTCGATGACGCCGGGAAGTGGTGGGAACGGGTTCTCGTTGGCGTACAGCTTGTACGACAGCCCCTGGTCCATTTTTGGAGCCGGCTTGACTGCCGAATAGCTTGGCAGTCCCGCAACGACTGGCCGAATCTTGATCAAATTCTAACCTCACCGCGCGGTGTGCTGAAGATCGCGGCCGCGAGCCCTGGGCGATCCTGAGGTGCACACCAGCCAATGTCGACGTCGGACAAGACCTCTTTGCATCGGCCACCGAGCCATTCATCTATTCGCTCCGGATCTCCCGCGATTTCGATCTTGAGAAGCTCTACCTCGCGGCCGCCCGCAGAAGGATGGATCACATCACGGGACCACTGCACGAAGAAGGGCAATTGGGGATCGATCTGCAGGTCTTTTACCCCGAGCTGCTGCCAGGTGAGCACGGTTCCGTCCGGCAAGTGGCGATGCCCCTCGATTGCCAGCCGGCCCAGCCGCTCCTCCCACGGAGCAAGATCGTCAACGGCTACCACCCAGCCTAACCAGCCGCCACCCTCTGCGGACCGGGCTCGGACCGCCTGACCGAATGGCACCTTGTCGGCTGCCGGATGATCGAGAACGCCGACGACCTCCAGGTAACGCCCGGCCGTCAGCGGCAGGATTCGGTTGCGGGTGCCGAAACGAGGATGGAATCCACCGTCCAGAAAGGTCACCCCCAGCTGAGCCCCAAGCCGCTCTGCCGTGGCTTCCAGGCCTTCCGGTCCAGCCGCAAACGACAGATGATCCAAGTGCATGCCCACATTGTTGCCGGGAGTGTTTGGCCCAGAGCACGGGGTCCGGTTCAGCGGTTGTGGCGTTCGCGTGCTATCAGCTTCGGATCGGCGGGGTGTCGCATGGCCTCGCCACGCCGGGTCAAGAATCCCTCACACATGCTCACCAGCACCTGATACGCGCCGGCGCCCATCAGTGCGATGAGTTCGGCACGGTTTTCCAGATACACCGGACGTACGCCGTGGTGTGCCTCGGTATTGGACGAGCAGTACCAGTCGAGGTCGACACCTCCAGGACCCCAACCGTCGCGGCCATACTCACCGATGGTGATCTCTGTATAGCTGGAGTCGTCGGTACGTGTGACAGTGCGGAATTGCCGGCGGATCGGCAGCTGCCAGCAGACGTCAGGCTTGGTTTCTAGAAAATCACGGCCCTGACTCAGGGCAAGCAGATGCAGCGCACAGCCCGCCCCGGCCGCGAAGCCGGGGCGGTTGAGGAAGATACATGCGCCATCGATGACCCTCGTCTTGCGGCCGGGCAGCTCGCCTTCTGCGACATGATCAGGACGCTCCTCCTCGGCCCAACCGCCGACTCGTCCGTCCTTCTTGTACTGCCACTGACTCGACTTCAGCTGCTTGACTGCCTTGCCGACCCGCTTCTCGTCCTCCGCGTCGGCGAAGTGGGCACCCAGGGTGCAGCAGCCGTCGTGCGGCCGGTCGGCGTAGATGCCCTGGCAGCCGTTGCCGTAAATGCAGGCCCATCGAGAAGTGAGCCAGGTGAGATCGCAGCGAAAGACCTGGCTGCTGTCGGCTGGATCGGGAAATTCCACGAAAGCGCGGGGAAAGCCGATCAGCACTTCTGGCACGCGCGCCAGTGTATGCCTGGCAGCCGCTGCTGGCGCCGGTCTAGGCTTGGCGCGTGCCCGCAGCCGAGTCTTCACCCGCAGCAACGCGGGGACCGGAGCAGGTGCGGGTGAATTCTCAAGGTCAGCCGATCAAGATTCCACCGGCTCGAGTGGGGCTCTCTACCTCCTCGGTGTATCCCGAAAGCACGTCAAGCGCGTTCGAGCTCGCCCGGCGGCTGGGCTACGACGGGGTGGAGATCATGGTCGGCATCGACCCGGTGGCAGCCGATATCGATGCCGTGGAGAAGCTTCGTGACTATCACGGTGTACCGGTGCTGGCGATCCACTCGCCATGCTTGCTGATCACGCAGCGGGTCTGGGGCACAGATCCGTGGGCGAAGCTGGAGCGATCAGCCGAGGCGGCACAGCGGCTAGATGCCAATGTTGTTGTGGTCCATCCGCCATTTCGCTGGCAACGCGACTACGCCCGAGGCTTCGTCGAGGGCGTCCGGCGACTCGCCGAGGACACCGGAATCTCGTTCTGTGTCGAGAACATGTACCCGTGGCGTACGCCGGGCGGAGAGCTCAAGGCCTACGTTCCTGGCTGGGATCCGACTGACCTTGATTACGCGGATCTGACTTTGGATCTCTCGCACGCATCGACGGCCGGCCAGCAATCGATCGATCTAGTACGGTCCTGGGGTTCGCGGTTGCGGCACGTCCACCTCACTGATGGAACGGGCTCGGTCAAGGATGAACACCTGGTGCCTGGCCGCGGTGACCAGCATGCCGGGCGGGTCTTGCAGTATCTGGCCGAGCGCAACTTCGACGGGCACGTGGTCCTGGAGGTCAATTCGCGCAAGAGCGGCACGCGGGCACAGCGGGAGGCAGATCTCGCCGAGTCGTTAGCGTACGCACGGCTCCATTTGGCAGCACCTGTGCACCCCTCGTATGCCGTGGACGGAACCGGGGTAGCCAGCCCACTCTGAGCAGCGGCGTACGGGCCTCGGGGCGGGTGGCCTGGCAGGCCGCCTCCTGATCTTGAAGAGACGTTTCTCCGCACAAGGCCACGAATGAGGCCCAAAATCGTGAATTTGGCCGTCATTCGTGGCCTTGTGCGGAGAAACGCCGCCGCCAGGTCGAGTCGGCCATCGCTCGCCGAGCGGCCAGCCCAGCGCCGCTGACCAGAAGGTGGCGGATTGCTCCGATACGTCAGGGGCTACATCGATGAACACATGCAGCCATTGGGTTTGATTAGTCAACAACCCCTCCGAACCATGGGTGATAACACGATGACATCATCAACCGGCCATCCGCCCGATATCGGGCCTGGGCGGGCGCGCCAGACCGCGATCTATCGGGCCGGCGCGCTTGGCCGAGTCCCGTCGGTTCCCACAGATGCTTCGAGCCTTGAGCGACGTGCGAAGAAGGTCATGTCCAAGAAGGCGTGGGCGTACGTCGCTGGTGGCGCGGGCGAGGGTCGGACCATGCGGCACAACCGCGAGGCCTTCGAGCGATGGCGGATCGTGCCGCGCATGCTGCACGGCGTGACGCAGCGCGATCTGAGTACCTCGATCCTTGGTGCTCAGCTTTCGTCACCTCTCCTCCTGGCGCCGATCGGCGCGGCTTCGCTGGTGGCGGGGGACAGCGACGTGATCATCGCCCGCGGTGCTGCAGCGGCCAAGACGCCGTACGTGATCTCCAGTCAGGGATGCAATCCGATGGAAGAGACCGCTGCCGCGATGGGCTCGACGCCGTTCTGGTATCAGCTCTATTGGTCTACCGACGAAGCGCTCGTCGACTCGATGATCAAGAGGGCGGAGAACTGCGGAGCGCAGGCCCTCGTCGTCACTCTGGACACCACCATCCTCGGCTGGCGGCCACGCGACTTGAACCTGGGGTCGCTGCCGTTCGCACGTGGCCAAGGCATTGCTCAGTACACGTCCGATCCTCGATTTCTCGAGGTTGTCCAGGAGCGTGTCGCGGCAGCCGTGACTGCCGAGCGTGTCAAGCCGCGCGTGACCCTCCGCGCGGTGCGCACACTGGTCTCGATGTCGAGGGAACACCCCGGCGCGTTGGGAAACAACTTGCGATCACCAGAGCCGCGTGCCGCAGTCGAGGCATTCCTCGAGATCTATTCAAATCCAGCTCTGTCATGGGATCACATTGCGACGCTTCGGGATCGCACGTCTCTGCCGATCGTGCTGAAGGGAATCCTGCATCCCGACGACGCTCGGCGGGCGATCGAGCTGGGTATCGACGCGATGATCGTTTCCAATCATGGCGGCAGACAGGTTGATAATGCGATCGCCTCCCTTGATGCGTTGATCAACATTCGGGAGGCGGTCGGAAGACAGCCGACGATCTTGCTGGACAGCGGCATCAGGTCGGGGACCGATGTGCTCATCGCGTTGGCGCTCGGGGCGGATGCCTGCTTGATCGGCCGGCCTTATGTCTATGGCCTGGCCATCAGCGGTGCTGACGGCGTAAGTCAAGTGATCGAGAACATCGTTGCCGAGCTGGATCTCACGCTTGGCCTGCTCGGAATTCCGAGCATCGCGGCACTATCGGCTGACGTTGTTGTCCCGGCTCAGTGAAGATCGGCTCGAGGCTGGTGGTCGAGGAGGTTCTGGACGGAAAGACTCGGGCGTGGGCAGGAATTCATCGCAGGAATGTGAAGAGTTGCCAGTCGATCATCAACGGCCGAAGCGGGCCGTCGTAACGAGCCGAGCCGAGTGCGGCCCGCTCACCTTCACGTTGATCAAACTCCAGGTAGTCGAGCTCGGTGAACTTCGCCTCTGCGAGCAATGCTCGGATGGCTGCATTCCGCTCAGTAGCGATCGTCGCTCGCGACCACAACAGCGTCGCTCCCGGCCGGCACAGCTGTGGTGCCGTGCTGATCGTTTGCCGTATGTCATCGTCGCTGAGATTGCCCAACACCCCGATCATGATCACCAGGTCTGCTGGGATGGCGCCGGCGTACGCCGAGGTGTTTCCCGCATCGGCGATTCGTACGGTGACGTTCGTCAGCCCTGAGGCGCTAGCAAACTCCCGCGCCCGTTGCGCCAAGACGGGGTGCAGCTCGATCAGTGTGACGTGGACCCGGGATGCGTCCTCTCGCTCAGCCAGTACTTGAAGCACGTCACGACCATCACCAGCACACAGGCTCAGCACCCCAACCGGTCCCTCAACCTCATCGAGCACGGCTCGGATGTGAGCCTGAACCTTCCGAAGTCGCCAGGACAGATCCGAGTCCGGGTCGTCGTACGCCTCGTGCCACTTCACGTAGTCGCGCATGCCTCCAGCATTGACGACCGGACGCGCACCTCGCGGTTAACCCGACGGTCAGGTTGCGATCTCGAAGACGGTCCAGGACAGCGGCGGGAGGGTGGCGGTCAGTTGTCCGTCGCTGAGCGTAAATGCATCGAAGGGTTCGGGAGTGACCGCATCGTGAGTGATGCCATTGCTGGCGTGACGGTCTTGGTCCGCTTGCGCATGCAACGTGCTCGAGCCGAGCACCCGCGCGGTTCGCATACTGCGTAGATCAACCGACAACTCGGCGGACTCGGTCAGGCTGCGGGTGGCGACAAAGAGCGCTACTTTGCCGGTCTCGTCGTCGTAGGTGCCACTGGCATCCACCAGCGGAACATCGGTGTAGCTGGCCGAGTCGTAACGATCAGATTGGGCGATGACCCCGAGTATGTTGCCGCGGGCCAGGCGACGCATCTGTTCGAAGGGGTAGGCGATGGTTTGCTTCCAGGCGTCACCGCCGGGTTCGGAGCGCAGAAGTCCGATGACGTTGATCAGCTGCGCTTGGCAGGCCACGGTGACGCGGTCGGCATGGCGCAGCAGCGAATTCAGCAGCGTCCCGACCACGACGGCGTCGGTGACGGTGTAGTCATCCTCGATGAGACGTGGGTGTTGCAGCCAGGGGGTGTCCCGCGGCTGCGGACCGTCGCCGGCGAAGCGGCGGGTGTACCAGACGTTCCATTCATCGAAGCTCAGGTTGAGGCGCTTCCGGCTCTTCAGCTTTGCTCCGACTGCATCGCTGGTAGCGATCACCGATTCGATGAAGCGGTCCATGTCAATCGCGGACGCGAGAAAGCTCGCCGCGTCACCGTCGAACTCTTCGTAGTAGGCGTGTAGCGAGACGTAGTCGACGGTCTCGTAGCACTGTTCCAGGACCTTGGATTCCCACGATCCGAACGTCGGCATGCGCGAATTCGACGAGCCGCAGGCAACGAGTTCGATCTCGCTGTCGATGAGGCGCATGGCCTTTCCGGTCTCATTGGCGAGCCGGCCATACTCGTACGCGGTCTTGTGTCCGACTTGCCATGGCCCGTCCATCTCGTTGCCCAAACACCACAGTTTGATGTCGAACGGCTCATCGGCACCGTTGGTGATGCGCCGATCCGACCAGTAGGTGCCACTGCGGTGATTGGCGTACTCGAGTAGGTCGCATGCCTCCTGGAGTCCGCGGGTGCCGAGGTTGACGGCAAGCATGATCTCGCTTCCAACTCGGCTGGCCCAGTCAGCGAACTCATGCAGCCCGAACTGGTTGGTTTCGAGCGAGTGCCAAGCCAGATCCAGCCGAGTCGGTCGCTCGGCCTGCGGCCCGACGCCGTCCTCCCAGCGGTAGTTGGAGACGAAGTTGCCGCCGGGGTAGCGCACGACGGTTGGCCCGATCTCGCGCGTCAGCTCGAGTACGTCTTCCCGAAAGCCGAAGTTACCGGCGCGAGGATGCTCCGGTTCGTACAGGCCGGTGTACACGCAACGTCCCATGTGCTCTACAAAGGTGCCGAACAGGCGCCGTGGCACCGGACCGATCAGGTACGCGGGGTCGAGAACGAGCGAGGCGGTGGGCATGACCTGCACAGCGACTGCCGTCAGCCCTTGATTCCGGTTTCGGCGACGCCCTGGACCAGGTAGCGCTGCAGGAAGACAAAGACCAACACCAGCGGGGCAATGGAGACGGCAGCGGCGAGGAACAGCTCGTGAAGATTGATCGTCTGGGCGGTGAGGAACGTGCTCAACGCCACTTGGACCGTCCACATCGACGAGTCCTGGCCGATCACCAGCGGCCATAGGAAGGCGTTCCAGCTGGCAATGAAGGTGATCACCGCGATCGCTGCGAAGAAGGCACCTGAATTGGGCACCACCACCCGCCAGAAGGCGCCCCAATACCCCAAGCCGTCCACCCGTGCCGCCTCCTCGAGACTGCGTGGGAAATTCAGAAAGTACTGCCGGAACAGGAAAGTCGTGAAGCCGCTGAACAGCACCGGCACGATGATCCCCTGGTACGTGTCGACCCAGCGCAACTGCGACACGATGATGAACGACGGGATGAACGTCACCGCCGGAGGGATCATCAACGTCACCAGGGTGGCGTAAAAGATCGGATTCGCCCATCGGTAGGGAATACGCGCGAGACCGTAGCCCGCCATTGAACACAGCAACAAAATTCCGGCCGTTTGGAGCACGGCAATGATCGCCGAGTTCGCTAGCGCTCGGACGATATTCACACTCGGATCGGTGAACAGTTCGGCGAAGTTCTCCCAGTGCAGCTGTTTGGGGAAGAGCTTCCAGCCGGGAGCGGTGATGTCGGTGTCCTTCGACAGCGCATTGCGCACTATCAAGTAGAACGGCAGCAGGAACAGCACAGCCGAGATGATCAACGCGAGATAGCGCAGCACCGCAGTGACGACGCCGCCTACCGTGACACGCCGCCGACGGCGCCGTACCGTCGCTTGCCGCTCCTGTGGCTCCGTCTCGGTCACGGCCGACGTCGGGGCGCTCATTCGGCTCTCCCGAACCCGAAGATCCGTCCCTGAGCGAGGGTGACGATCATGATCAGAAGCGCCAGGATGACTGCTCCGGCCGTGCCGTGGCCGAAGTCCTGGTTGAACTGCGCCGTGTAATACAGGTACACCAATGGCGGGCGGGCGAAGGAGGAGTTGCCGAGCAAGTTGAAGAACTCATCAAACGCCTGGTACGCGTTGATCAATAGCAGCAGCAGTACCGCCACCGATGTCGCCCGCAGCTGCGGGAAGGTGATGTAGCGGAAGCTCTGCCAGGCATTGCGCGCCCCGTCCACGGCGGCCGCTTCGTAGAGCTCGGGCGAGATGCGCTGCAGGCCGGCGAGAAACAAGATCATATAGAAGCCGATCTGCAGCCACAGCCGGACTGTAACGATCACCAGCCAGTACCAAGGGGGACTGGTGGTGGCCAGCCAGGCGATGTTGTCCACGCCGAACCAGCTCAGGACCGTATTGGCCAGTCCGAACCGCACGCCGTTGAACATCGACAATTTCCAGACCAGCGACGCCACCACGTACGAGCAGGCAGTGGGCAGGAAGTACACCGACCGGAAGAAGGCGCGCAGGATTTTGACTTGGTTGAGAAGGAGTGCTAGCCCCAGAGACAGTGCGAACGTGAGAGGCACGATGAATGCCGCGAAGATCGTGAAGGTGAGCAGGCTGCTAAGGAATGGGCCCGGTCTCAGCAGGTCGAGATAGTTCTGCAATCCAACCCACTCGCTTGGGGTCACGGTGTTTTGGGCGCGGGAGAAGCTCAGTACGACCGACCACACGATCGGCACAAAGACGAAGATCACCAAGCCAAGCACAAACGGCCCGACAAATAGCCAGAAGGCGCCGGTCACGCCAGAGACCCGGCCGCGATGCTGCCGAGACGTCGCCGTGTCGGGCGCTCGCGCGGTCAGCGTGGTGGACATATCAGCCGAAAAGCCGGTTGAGCTCGGCGTTGACAGCCTTTTCCGCTTTGGCGAGGTTGGAATCGATGTCGCCACCTTTACGGACGATGGCGGTGGCGGCGTCGGCGTATGCACTGTTCATCTTCGGTGTCCACGCCGGGTTGTTGGCGACCGCGTAGTCGTTGAAGATCTTCAGAGCATCGGCGGCTGGGCCCGACTTCAACTTCGCTGCTTGAGCCGCCAGCGACTTTCGCGGCGGGATGTGGAAGCCGTAGCTGAGGTTGAAGTCCTCTTGGTCCTTGGTGTTGTCGATCCAGAGCCACTTGATGTAGGCCTTGGCAGCGTCGACATTCGCTGACTTGGCGCTGACCATGGCCGCCCAGCCGCCCGCGAATGTCGACGGCTTGCCGACCGAGCCGCTAAATGCCGGCCAGGGCACGACGCCGAAGTCGTCTTCGATCGCCTTCTTGATGCCGGGCATCGCCCACAGTCCGCACCATTGCATGGCGGCGAGACCTTGGGTGAATGAGGACGGATCCCACCAGTCAGTGGGTGCTCCGAGCAAGATCGACTTCGACAAGAACAGCTCGCGCATCTTGGCGAACGACTGCTTCACCTCATCGGTGGTGAAGCCTGGCTTATTGTCCGCGGTCAGATAATCGCTGCCGACCGTCCACAAGATGGGCCCTAAGAGAGAGCCGCCGCCGAACGAGGGAGTTACGCCGGCGTCGTTGCCAATGAACAGGCCCTTCTGGTCTTTGGTATTGAGAGCCTTCGAGGCCGAGATCAGCTCGTCGATGGTGGTCGGCGGCTTCACACCCGCCTTCTCCAGGATGCTCTTGCGGTAATAGAGCACGCCCATGTCGTCCACCATCTTGACCTGATAGATCTTGCCGTCCACGGTGGAGGACTTGATGTCGGCATCGGTGTAGTCGCTCTTGACATCGGCGATGATGTCGTCAAGTGCGACGATCTGGCCGCTCTTCACCATGTCGATGTTGAGCGTCTGCTCGAAGACATCCGGTCCTGATGTGGACAACAGGCCGGCGTTCAGTTTCGAGGTGTAGTCACCAGGCGTCCACTGCACCTTCACGGTCCCGTCCGGATATTCCTTGGCGTACCGCTCGACCGCCTGCTGGGTGCCCGCCTCGCCGTACTGGTGGTACCAGACGTTGAGCGTCGGTTTGCCGCCCTCGCTACTGGCCGGGCCCTGATCGCCGGAGAGACCCGACGATCCACCGCCGCAGGCTGAGAGCAATGGGCTGGCGCTCACCGCGGCGACACTTAGGCCTAGTCCTTGCAGGAAGCGACGACGACTAACAGGTGAATCCGACATGAATCACTCCTTTGTGAGCGCCTGACTGATGCATCGAGGACGCACTACAGCAATACCCCTTGATGGTCGGATACATCAAGTGAGGAAAGAGAGGTAGAAAGGGTGGTAGGAGGCGGGCGATGAAGCTGCGCTGGATCGACTCCGCAGGCGCCGGTGAACGCGACCTCGCCGAGCTAGAGGCCCTGCGGACGCGCAACGACGGATTTCTTTGGCTCGACATTTTCCAGTGGAGTCAAGAGGCCGAGACGATCTTGACCGAGAAGTTCCACTTCCATCCCATGGCCATCACGAAGAGCAAGGAACGGAATCACGTCCCACGACTTCATGTGTATCCGGACCATGTGTTCACCGTCGTGCATGCGCCTGAGATCGGCGCAGGCGGCCATGTGCACTACCTCGAGCTGGACCAGTTCGTCGGCGAGGCCTTTCTGATCACCGTGCATGGCCCGCTCAACCCGAAGGTCCCGTTAGCGTCCGCCTTACGCGAGACCGAGGCTGTGGCGGCCCGACTGGATAGCGGCAGGCTCCATCCCACCTCACCATTTGGACTGAGCTACGCGATCGTCTCCTCGATCGCTCGCAAGGAGGCGGACATGGTGGCCGAGATTGCGCGCGAGGTCGGCCTTCTGGAGCAGCGGGTGATGTCTGATGCCGATGAGGATCCGCAGACGTTTTTGAGCCAGCTCTTCGCTGCTCGGCATGAATTGCTGACGATCAAGACCATGGCCGAGCAGGGCAGCGAGATCTATCGACGGGCGATCAAGCTCAGCAGTTTTGCCTCGGCTGAGGGTCTGGAGTTGATGAAAGACGTGCTCGACCAGTACGAAACAGTCGCCCACATCACCGACTCACAGCGACAGTTCCTGATGGGTGTTACGGAGTTCTACCGGGCACGGACCGACACGAAGATGACGATCGCCGCCGAGCGCCTCGCTGTCATCGCGGCGATCACGCTACCGATCACATCGTTGTCGTCCGTCCTCGGCATGAATGTGATCGTCTACAAGTCGACGCATTGGGTAGCTCTGGGCATCTTGCTGTTGATCATGCTCATTATTTCGCTGATCTTGCTGCGTTGGACGCGGAAGCAGGGCTGGTTGTGATCTAGGTCGGGCGGGACAAGAAGTCGGCCACCAGCTCGACGACGAGTGGGGGATCTTTCGTCTGCCAACCAGGACCAGCCTGTGGCACAACGCGCAGGTTGCCGAGCGGCAGGGATCGGGCCAGGGCGGCGCTCGGCCCTCGGTTGGCGATATCCCGCTCGCCAACGATCACCAGCGCCGGAGCCGCGGCTCGGACAGCAAGCGGCTTGATGTCCACGGGGCGTACCTGATCCAGCAGCCCGGCGACATCAGCAGATCGCCCGCCAAGCTGCTGGACGACGGTGGCCGGCAAGAGGCTGAGGACGCCGTAGAAAAGTGAACGAATGGCAATCGTCTCGGGCCGGGCATTGGTGCTCAGGATAAGCGCGGCGACGCGGTCAGCATGCTTGGCGACGACCTGTAGGGCGACCATGGCTCCCCAGCCGTGTCCGATGAGGATGACCTGAGCAGTGCGAGCACTCGTCAGCGCGTCGAGCACTCTGAGGGCTGGTTCCTCCAAGATCACCGGTGAAGTGCCGGGGACGCTGATGTCCGGCATCAGGACTTGCGTTGCCTCTTCGAAGACAGTTCGCAGTACCGCCGACTGAGCCTTATCCTCACCAAGCGCGGGCAGCAGCACGACCGTGTGAGCAACGCTCATAGGCTCAGGCTAAGTGACTCGGCACTAGAGTCGGAGCAATCGTTGAAGGTGCACGTCGATCACCCGGCCTCCGCGAAGGGAGGAAGCGAATGCTGCGTGGCGCCCTGCTTCGACTATCCCGTAGTTCCAAGATCAAAAACTTAGTGACAAGAGCACCGGTGACTTCCCGCGTCGTCGAGCGCTTCATTGCTGGTGAGACCTCCGAGGAGGCAGTGGCGGTCATCCGCCGGCTGGCCGGTTCCGGGCTGCTGGCTACCATCGACTTCCTGGGTGAAGACACCACCGAACCGGGGCAAGCGGACACCGTCGTGGTCGCGTATCTCGACTTGCTCACCAGGCTTCGGGAATCAGGGTTGAGCACCTCGGCCGAGGTTTCGATCAAGCTCAGCGCCATGGGCCTGCATCTGCGGGATGGCCCGCAACTCGCCTTGGAGAACGCCGAACTGATCTGTCGAGCGGCGCGCATGGCTGACACCTCGGTGACTCTCGATATGGAAGATCACACCATCACCGACTTGACTCTGGAGATCTTGCACACGCTGCGTAAGGAGTATCCCGGGACTGGTGCTGTGCTGCAGGCGTATCTGTACCGGACCGAGGAAGATTGCCGGGATCTTGCCGAGGCGGGATCAAGAGTTCGACTCTGCAAGGGCGCCTACGCAGAACCAGAAAGCGTGGCATTTCAAGATCGACAGGAGATCGACAAGTCGTACGTACGCTGCATGAAGATCTTGATGGCGGGCAATGGTTTCCCCATGCTGGCCACCCACGACCCGACCTTGATCGACATCGGGCTCAAGCTTGCCAATGACAATGCGCGCGGGCCGAAGGACTTCGAGTTTCAGATGCTGTACGGCATTCGGCCGACTGAGCAGCGCCGGCTCGCCCGGCTCGGCCACGCCGTACGCGTCTACGTGCCTTATGGCACGGACTGGTACGGATACCTGGTACGGCGGCTCGCTGAGCGCCCGTCAAACTTGCGGTTCTTCGGTCGCAGCCTGATCACCAAGAGTTGAGGCCGCGGGCGGCGTATCTCCGCACAAGGCCACATATGGCGGAGCATTGAGGCGATTTCGCCGATATTCATGGCCTTGTGCGGAATAACGACCGCTGCGCTGTGGCTGGGCGCGTCAGCTAGAGCCAGTCGACGTGTGGAGCGACCAGGGCGTACCCGACGAATGCGGTGATGTCGAGCAGGGTATGAGCGACAACCAATGGACCGACGCGTTTCCAGCGCAAGTAAATGAGACCGAAGATCACGCCCATGATCAGGTTGCCGATGAAGCCGCCGATGCCTTGATAGAGGTGGTACGAGCCGCGGATGATGGCGCTGAATGCGATGATCGCGATCACGTTCCAGCCGAGTTGCCGCAATCGGGTGAACAGGAACCCGATCATCACGACCTCTTCCAACACGGCGTTCTCGGCCGCGGACAAGATCAAGATCGGGATCGTCCACCACTGATCAGTAAGTCCTGAGGCTTGTACGTCGGTGTTGATTCCGACCATTCGGGCGAGGGCATACAGGCCAAGACCGGGGATGCCGATAGCTAGCGCAATCAAGGCTCCGAAGCCAAGATCGAAGCGCGGCCGAGTCAGGTCGAAGCCGATGGTTCGACCGGCGGGAGGGTCGGTCAGATTGAGCAGATAGAGCACTAGCAGCACCGGCATCAGGGCGAAAATGATGCCGACGAGCTGGTAGGTCAGGTCGAGCCATGGACGGTCTGGGGTAACTGAGGCATTCAGAGTGGAGGTTTGCTGCGCCAGCGGCACGTTGCGGGTCAGCCGTTCGATGATGCGTAACAGCGAGTAGACGGCCGACTGGCCGAGTGACAGGCCGAGGACGATTACGACCTCGAGGCCGAGGCGCGTCCGGCTCAGCACCGGCTGCGCACCCAGTTGTGTCACGACGCCTATCCTGCCTGCTGCACAACCTCGAGTCACAACGCCAAGCCCGCCCTTCGACAGGCTCAGGGCGCATACGCAGGCTCAGGGCGCTACGCAGGCTCAGGGCGCATACAACGGGCTCAGGGCATACGCAGGCTCAGGGCGCATCGATCACCAACCCGTATCCAGAAGGTGATTGACACCGATCGCCCATCCAGCAGCCGCGACCAGCATCCATTGCGCCCGTCGGGCCCTCAGCAGGGCCATCGTCGTCCAAGCGATCACCCCGAAGCTAAGCCAGATGCGCTCAGTCTCGGCCTTGCTGAGTCCGGACAAGTCAGCCAGCAGGGCTGCCAGCACACCAGATAACCCGAGCAGCGCCAGAACGCGATCGGTGGACCACGCGTCGCGCCGCCAGCGCCCGAGGACTCCAATAGCGCGGAAAATCCCGACCACCAGCAAGGGTGAACAACTGATCAGCCAAGCCGCGATGTTCGCCCAGACGAAGTACCCGTACGGTCGCTGCGCGGCAATCCCCTGGTAGTACCGCGCTCGCAGCTGATGCAATCCGGTCAACCAGTTGAATCCGAGCGCCAGATGGGCGGCTGCGATCATGATCACGCCGCCTCCAGCCATCAGAACAGCAACCAAAGCCTGACGCCAGCCGCGCTGATACCCGATCACCGCGCATGCCGTGATCACGATGATGCCGAAGAGCAGATGACCGTAGGAGAGGAAGATCGCTATGCCCAGCAGCAACCCACCGGCCCAAGCGAGAAGCAGGCGTCGCCGGCCCGCGCCCATGATCAACAACGCCAGACCTCCGGTGGCTACGCCGGCGAATAGGCCGTCGGCCGAGACCGCCATCCAGACCGCACCTGGAAACAGCGCTGCAAACGGCACCGCTCGGCGCGCTGCGCCACCGGCACCGAGTTCCCGGATGGTGACCGGCACAGCAACGCTGGCGGCCGATCCAACCGCAATGCAGAGCGCCCCGGCCCACAAACCGCCACTCAGTCCAATTCGGTCCAGCGCCCAGAACAGCAAAGTGGTGAGCGGCGGATGGGCGGCAACATGCGTCGTCCAGACCACCGTGCCATCGACGCCGGGCCCGAAGGCGATGAAGTGCGTAAAGGTCGCAAGAAAGCTGCCTAGATCATTGATCCGCGGCAGATCGTGTAAATACTCGTTGGGATCCAGCAGCACCTCCACCCAGCCTCGCTGCAGCCCGTCCACCAGGGTCAGCGAGCACATCCATGCGAGATTGAGCAGCCAGCCAGCCAGTAGCAGTCGGCGCCACGGGAGTGCAGCGGCCTTCTGCTGAATTCGCAGCCCGACGAGCACGCACAGCACGGTGAGCGGAGTTCCCCAACCGAGATGTGGCGCCCAATGCGCGAGCAGCGGAGGAGCGGGCAGCACGATCTGACGGCCCTGGTCCAGAAGGATCCGTCCGCCAACGGCGGCTGTGGCAATCAGCACAACCGCGGCAACAACCGCAAGGACGTCCCGCCGCCAAGCCGTCTCGGCCGAGGAAGCCTGTTGATCATGTTCAGGGCCACTAGCGCCGCTGGTTGCAGTGGATTCCGCGAGCTTTCTCCCTGAGCCGATCAAGGCGAGGTCTATCTCGACGAAGGGAGGGCGAGCACCGTACTGATGTCGCGTACGGCACGCCAAGCCCCAAGTGGCGTGCCGGTGACCTTGGAGCGGCCGCGACGAGGGAGATAGTCGGTGTCCACCGCAACAATGCGCCAGCCGGCATCGGAAGCCCGCACCACGGTCTCGACGGGATAGCCGGACCGCCGATCGTGCACGTCGAGGCTGAGCAGTGCTTCGCGGTGGGCGGCGCGCATCGGGCCGATGTCTCGCAGTGGCAGTCCGGTTCGGCGCCGCACCCGACGCGCGAGCTCGGCGTTGGCGACTCGAAGCGTCCAGGATTGGGCACCACGTTGGGTCAGTCGACGAGCGCCGACCACGAGGTCGGCCTCCCCGCGTACCAGAGGATCGACAACATCGATCAGTTGTGCTGGATCCAGACTGGCGTCGGCGTCCATGACGGCGACCAGCGGGGCTGTGGCGGCGACCAGGCCAGCGTGACAGGCGGCGCCATATCCGCGCCGCTCCGCGTGCACAACAATCGCGCCAAGATCGGCGGCCAGCTGTGCCGAACCATCGCGCGAGCCGTTGTCGATCACCAGCGGGCGGAAACCCGCGGGCATCCGGCCAAGGATCCATGGCAGGGCGGCGGCCTCGTCAAGACAGGGCAGTAACACGTCGCAGCTGATCTTGTTCGGCGTATTGCCCACGTTCGACAACCTAGCGATCACAACAGCCTACGAACTGTGTCCCGACGCTTTCACATCGCTTACATCAGTGGTCCCAAGGCCTCCAGGCATTTGCTGCAGCCGCCGAATCGGCAAATCTGGTGGTCATGCTGCAGCATCGACCGCGATGGTGGCCGAAGTTCACCAGCACGCTCCGGTCGACGGCAGTAACGGCTCGGATCGGTGCCGTGTTGGGAATCGCGATTGCCGTGCTCTTCATAACCGGTCTGCTGAGTCACTACCAGTACGAGCCGTGGCAGTGGTTGCCGCTTCCAGCGCGGCCGGTTTGGGGTTATCGGCTGACCCAGGGCATCCATGTCGCTACCGGTATTGCCACGATCCCCTTGCTGTTGATCAAGCTCTGGTCGATTTATCCCAATCTGTTTCGGTTTCCACCGATCCGATCGATCCGGCACGCTCTGGAGCGGATCAGTATCGCGATCTTGGTCTCTTCAGCTCTGGTACAAGTCGCAACGGGGTTCCTGAATGTCTTGAACTGGTACGGATTCGGGTGGTTCTTTCCTCCTGTCCATCGTTTCCTGGGCTACGTCGTGGTCGGTTCGGTGCTGCTGCATATCGGCGTCAAGCTTCCTGACATCGTGTACGGCCTGCGCGCCCGAGTATCGGAGGCCGATGTCCTGACCGAGGTGCCCTGGAGCGAGAATCCGGAGTCGCACAGCAATGCCGGAACATTGCCCGACCCACCGACTCCCGGCATCTCCCGACGCGGCCTGCTCACCGCCGCGGGCGCCGGCATCGGTTTGGTGGTGATGACCACCGTTGGCCAAACGGTCACCCCACTCGCCCCAGTCGGCCTGCTCGCCCCACGCCGGTGGAACCAAGGTCCGCAGCGGGTGCCGGTCAACCGTACGGCAGAGCAGGCCCAGGTCAGAGCGGGCGCGTTGGCCACTGACTGGGTGCTGCAGGTGACGGGTCCCCGGCCGTACACGCTGACCCTGGACGATCTCGAGCCACGAGCCGTTCACCAGGCGCAATTGCCGATCAATTGCGTAGAAGGCTGGAGCGTCGGAGCGCATTGGCAGGGGCTCTCTCTACTGGAAATCGTTGAGCAGGCTGGCGGCTCTGCCAATTCGCGCATTTCGGTGGTCTCGCTGGAGCCGGTCGGCTACAACCGCTCATTCGTCGCAGGTCCGCAACTCAGCGCGGCTCTGCTCGCAACTCATCTCAATGGGGAGCGGCTGAACCTCGATCATGGCTACCCGCTGCGACTGATCGCTCCGAACCGTGCGGGCGTCCTGAACACCAAATGGCTCAGCCGGATCGAGGTCCTCTCATGAAGGCGTGGCGAATCGTGCTCGCCATTGCGGGCCTATCGCTCGGTGCTTTCGGCGTCTTCCGGTTGCTGACCGAGATCCCGACTGGAAGTTTGATCAAGGTTGGGGTCTGGCTACTGGCGGCCTTGATCATCCATGACCTGGTGATCTCTCCTGCGGTGGTTAGCCTGAGCTGGACGCTGCGCCACAAGGTCGCGGACCGCGAGCGCAGGTATCTGCAGGTTGCCTTGATCATGATCGCTACCGTCACCGTCATCGCACTGCCGATGATTGTGCTGCGTGGTAGTCAGCCGCCGGCAAAGGCGCTGCTGCTTCGCGATTACGCAGCCAACCTTGCGCTACTGATCGGCCTCATTGCCGCGGTGACCGCGTTGAGTTATGCGGTACGCGTGGTGCGCGACCGACGCCACCCAAAGTGAAATCCAAAGGGACGTCCGCCAGCGGGGTCTTAGGCTGGCGTCATGCGTGTTGGGGTTTTTGGAGCCACCGGGCAGGTGGGCGGCGTGATGCGGAGAGTGCTCGAAGAACGCCATTTTCCGGTGAACGAGATGCGGTTCTTCGCATCAGCGCGTTCGGCGGGCCGACGCCTTCGGTGGGGAAACGACGAGATTGTCGTTGAGGACACCGACACCGCCGACTTCACAGGTCTTGACCTCGCCCTGTTCTCCAATGGCAAGTCAGCCTCGCTGATCACCGCGCCCAAGGTGGCGGCCGCAGGTGGCATCGTGATCGACAACTCATCCGCGTGGCGGATGGACCCCGACGTGCCACTGGTCGTCTCCGAGGTCAATCCCGAGGACGCCATCCGTCCCCCGAAGGGCATCATTGCCAATCCGAACTGCACCACGATGGCGGCTATGCCGGTGCTTGCTCCACTACACCGGGCTGCAGGACTGGTACGCCTGCAGATCGCGACCTACCAAGCCGTATCTGGATCCGGTGGCGCGGGCGTCGCCGAGCTGGACGGCCAGGCCAAGGCGGTCGTTGACCGTGCCAGCGAGCTGACCTTCGATGGTCACTCGGTCGACTTCCCCGAGCCGATCGCGTACGTCAAGCCGATCGCCTACAACGTTCTCCCGCTGGCCGGCTCGATCGTCGAGGACGGCACAGGCGAGACCGAGGAAGAGCAAAAGCTGCGCCACGAGTCGCGGAAGATCTTGCATATTCCTGATCTTCTGGTGTCGGGCACCTGCGTACGCGTGCCGGTCTTCACCGGTCATTCGATGGCAGTGCACGCTGAATTCGCCGACGATCTCAGCCCCGAGCAGGCGACCGAGCTACTCGCGAACGCCCCGGGCGTTCGGCTGACGGATGTGCCGACTCCGCTTGATGCGGCTGGCCAGGATCCGAGCCTGGTCGGGCGTATTCGGGTAGACCAGGCTGCACCCCGCGGAAAGGCCTTGATCATGTTCATCTCGAACGACAACCTGCGCAAGGGTGCCGCACTGAATGCCGTGCAGATCGCTGAGTTGGTGACCAGCGAGCTGGTCGCCGGTGGGCGGGCTGGAACCCTGTGACAGCAACAAATCCGATTTCCAGCGGCCACCCGCTGGCGATACTGGGCGCGGGCGTGATGGGGGAGACCGTGCTCTCTGGACTGCTCCGGGCCGGTTGGCACGCCGACCAGATCGTCGCCACCGACCGTAGACCCGAGCGGCGGGAGGAACTGATTGCCCGCTACGGCATCCGGATGCTCGAGAACACTGACGCGGTCGCCGAGGCCGAAACCGTGATCTTGGTGGTCAAGCCGCAGGACATGCGTGAACTGCTGGCCGAGATCGCGGAGTCGCTCAAGCCGGGTGCACTCGTGGTGTCACTTGCGGCCGGAGTCGACACCGATTTCATCGAATCCCGTTTGCCGGAAGGAGTTGCCGTGGTGCGGGTAATGCCAAATACGCCTGCCCAGGTCGACGAGGGCATGGCCGCGATCTCACCTGGATCCCATAGCACTCAAGATCATCTGGATCGAGTGACGGAGATCTTGTCTGCGACCGGGCGAGTGATCACCGTGCCGGAGCGATACCAGGATGCGGTGACCGCCATTTCGGGCACCGGTCCGGCGTACCTGTTCTTCGTCGTCGAAGCCATGATCGAGGCGGGCGTGCATCTCGGGCTGCCGCGGGATACTGCCACGGAGCTCGTGGTGCAAACCATGCTGGGCTCGGCCAAGCTGTTGCGGGAGACCGGTGAACATCCGACGGTGCTCAGGGAGCGGGTCACTTCGCCGGGCGGTACGACGGCCGCGGCCGTACGCCAGCTCGAAGATCACAAGGTGCGAGCAGCGTTCTTGGTTGCAATGGAAGCCGCCCGCGACCGCAGTCGGGACCTGGCCGCCGCGGCTCGAGAGAACAAGCAAGGAACCCGCGGCGGCGGCGGATGAGTGGTGGACTGCTCGTCTTCTCCGACGATCTGACCAAGTACGACTTCGGTCCCCATCATCCGATGGCGCCCGGTCGGGTCACCAACACGATCTCGCTGGCCCGTCAGCTCGGCGTCCTTGATCGACTACGGATCGTGCCACCGCCCAATATTGATCTTGCATTGCTCGAAACCGTCCATACCCCGGACTACATCGCGGCCGTGCGGCGCGGCGAACCGAATCAGCAGTATGGGCTCGGCACGAGCGATAACCCGGTCTTCCCCGGGATGCATGAGATCGCAGCCTCGGTAGCGATGGCGAGCGTTGAGGCAGCCCGAAGGGTGTGGACCGGTGACGCGCAGCGCGGCTGCAACATCAGCGGCGGACTGCATCACGCCATGCCAGGATCGACCAGCGGCTTCTGTGTCTACAACGACGTAGCCGTTGCCATTCGTTGGCTGCTGGACAACGGCTGCGAGCGGGTCGGCTACGTCGATGTTGATGTGCATCACGGTGACGGCGTCCAGGCGATCTTCTACGACGAGCCGCGGGTGATGACGATTAGCCTGCACGAGACGCCGGCGTACCTCTTCCCGGGAACCGGCTTTCCCAACGAGATAGGAGGCCGTGGCGCCGAGGGCAGTGCGGTGAACATCGCCCTTCCGCCGGGTGCCACAGACGCCGATTGGCTGCGGGCGTTCCATGCCATCGTGCCTCATGCGCTTCGCGCGCATCGGCCGACCGTGCTCGTCACTCAGCACGGCTGCGACTCGCATCGACATGATCCGCTCGCCGACCTGAACCTCACCCTCGACGGTCAGCGCGCCTCATATCTGGCGTTGGCGAGCCTCGCCGACGAGCTCTGCGCGGGCCGTTGGGTCTCTACCGGCGGTGGCGGCTACGCGGTGCTGAATGTGGTCCCGCGGGCCTGGACCCACCTGCTCGGCATTGTGAGTGGCGAGCCGATCGAGCCCACGACGCCGGTTCCTGAGACGTGGCGGGCCGAAATTGGACAAGCGGCGCCGTTGACGATGTCGGACGGTGCCTCTGCCACGTACCGGCCCTTCGAGGAAGGCTACGCGCCCCAGAGCCGGGTGGATCAGGCGATCCTGGCGACTCGCCAGGCGGTCTTTCCGGAGCTGGGGATTGATCCGGGCCTCTAAGCGCACAGGTCCACATGCGCGCGATCCGATGAGAATCGTCCGCCATTGAGGTCTGCCTGAACTAGGAAACGATGACATGAACGGGAGAAGACTGCGATGAAGTTGGGCGTACACCTTCCAGTGGCGGGCAAAGGTGCCTCGCCGGAGACCATCCTGCAGGTAGCGATGGAGGCCGAACGCATCGGATTGGACTCGGTGTGGTCGTGGGAGCGGCTGATGCGGCCTACGGTGCCGATCGCGCTGGGCGGGGCCGGCGGGCCGGTCATGGATGCGCCTGAGATGTTCGGCAGTGTCTATGACCCGATCGAGACGCTTGCCTACGTTGCCGCCCGGACTAGCCGAATCACCCTCGGCACCAGCGTGCTCGACGCACTCTTTCAAAGCCCGATCATCCTCGCGCGCAGACTCGCGACCCTCGATCGGCTCGGCGACGGTCGGCTCGTCGCCGGCGTCGGCCAGGGCTGGATGGAGCAGGAATTCGAGGCCGCGGGTATTTCGATGAAGCGGCGCGGTGCGGGGTTCGAGGAACACATCCTGGCCATGCGAGCCGTCTGGGGACCGGACCCGGTCAAGTTCGAGGGCCGTTTCTATCGCATCCCCGAGGCCGACATCGGCCCCAAACCGGTCCGACCGGGCGGCCCACGACTGATGGCGGGCGCCGGCACGCCAGTGGCAGCTGAACGCGCTGGGCGGCTCGGTATCGGACTGACACTAGTGATCTTCGAGTGGGACACGATCCGCGAGACCATCGAAACCTTCCGCACGGCGGCGGGCGTCGCCGGGCACGACCCCGACACACTGCCGATCATGCTTCAGGTCAACGGGAACGTCAGCACCCAGCCACTAAGCGAGCGCGGACCGCTGCTTGGCTCGCCCGAACAGGTCGCAGCCGACCTCGACAAGGCCGCGGCGCTCGGCGTCGAGCATGTCTACTGGAACTCCAACGAGGACCCGCTCAGCCAGCTTCCGCTGCTGGCACAGCTGCGTCGCGGCTGATTGGTCACGGCGGATCCCAGCCCAATACGCCTGCTGATGAACTCGCGAAAGCGTAACTGTACTGTTACGCTTTCGCCGTGGATGCGTTCGCGGCGGTCGCTGATCCGGCACGCAGGGAGGTGATGTCCGCCCTGGCCCGCGGCGATCTCACCGCCGGCGAGGTAGCCGCGCTCTTTCCCATATCCAGGCCTGCCGTCAGCCGGCATCTCAGGGTGCTCCGGGAGTCGGGCCTGGTCCGCGACGAATTGGTCGGGCGGCGCCGGGTCTACCGCCTCGACTTGGACGGCATGGCTCCGGTCATGGCGTGGTTGACCACCCTGAGCGGCGGTCCAGCTTCCGCGTCCGGTGGTTGGCCAGGTCGGCTCGATGCACTGGAGACCGAGGTACGCCGTACCCGCCGCGAGCGGCGCATCACCCCACAACAATCACAAAAGGAGACGGCATGACCCCCACATCGACCGGCAAGGTGATTCCCACGGCAACCGGCCGCGATCTTGTGCTGGAGCGCATCCTGCCCGGGTCCCTTGACGACGCCTGGGCGAGCGTCACTGAGTCGGACCGGCTTGCTCGCTGGTTCTGCACCTGGACCGGCGAGCCACGAGTTGGGGCGACTGTGGAACTGACGCTGGTCGCCGAAGAGGGCGATGCCACCTCCCAGGCGGAGATCCTCGCCTGCGAGCCGCCCACCCATCTAGCCGTGCGCACCCAATATGAGGGCGGTGGATGGCTACTTGAGGCGACCTTGACCCCGATCGACTCGGATCACACCCATCTCCGCTTCGTGCACCACCTCAACGAAGAAGCCAAGTCTGAGGAGATCGGCCCCGGCTGGGAGTACTACCTTGACCGGCTCGGCGCCGCCTTGAGCGGCAATTCAATGCCCGACTGGGACGACTACTGGCCGAGCCTGTCCTCCGCGTACGCCAATCGGAGCTCAGCCCCGGAATCCTCACCGGATCCCGTCGCCTAGGGGCCGGCGATAGTGATCCGTCATCCGTCAATTACTTGGAGGGGTGTGTCGTAGGATTTCTTTCACACTGCTGTACCAATAGCATCGTTTTGCCACTATTCTCACTTCTGTACCCAAACGCCGCTGGAGGGGAAGCCAGTGCAGAGGGGTACAGAATGCGAGCCGCACACGATGAATGACGAGTCGCCGTCAGCAGAGCCAGCGGGCGTGACTCCGCTGGCCAGCAACCTCCAGGCCGGCAAGTTCCTTACCGTTGCCGAAGTTGCTGCAATCCTCCGGCTCTCGAAGATGTCGGTCTATCGGCTGATCCATTCCGGCCAGCTCGAAGCGGTGCAGTTCGGCCGTAGCTTCCGGGTCACCGAGAAGGCACTCAACACTTACCTGGAGAACGCCTTCTTCAGCGCTGGCTGAGAATTCTGCGCGCCGGACGCGTCACACGGAAAGTGGTCGATGACGCCATTGTTGCGTCGATTTCGTCGGGCGTTTGCGACCACTCTTATGCCTTATGGGGACTAACCCTCGCGAAAGTTCATTCCGAACTGCCGCGGGCTCGGCCAGAGCGCGTGCTCGGGCAAGACGTCGATGCCACACGCCCGGGAGCCGATCCCGTGCACAGCCTCATCAATGAACAAATAGACATGATCACCAGGAATCAGCTCGTACGGATGTCGTGCCCGGTCCAATTGCTGCGGGGTGTATGCGCTCAACGTGAAACCAGGACGATGATCTTGCTCGTTGGGCCACGTCGTGATGGACAGTCGCGGCCTTCCGGCGTCAGAGATCACCAGTTCGCGCAGTTCGCTGCGGTGTCCGGTCTCCTGCGGTCGGGAGTAACCGACATTCAGGCCATCGATGTCAGCCGCGAAACGGCCGACCCGGGCTGCCCGGCGAGTGTCGGGATACGACTCATTCGGCCCTGTTCCGAACCAGCTCGCCTGTCGCAGCTCAGCCGGCAGGTCGAACCGTACGCCGACCCGCGGCCAGGTGCAGTCCCAGCCAGCCGACGGCACGACGCTGATCATCAGCGCCAGTCCGTCGGTCAGCCACCAGTGATAGCTGACATCAACGTAAAGGTTGCCTCCAGCCGCCGCGACTCGTAGCTGGGCCAGCAGTTGATCATGATCGACATAGAGGTGATCAAGCCGGTGCTGCAATCGGTCCAATCCACGCTCTCGCCAGCGTTGCTCCGAGGAAGGGCCGGGCGCTCCCTCGCCAAAAGTGTCCTCCGGTCTGCCGAGCTCGAACGAGCCGCGAGCGCTGCCGCGATCGTTGTCAGTCGGCCCGCGCCACAGCTCGAGCCGCGGACCATCGACCTCCATGCCATGCAGCCGGAGCAAGCGGCCGGTTTGGGTGTCGAATTGTGCCGGACCGAGAGTGATTATTTGCTCATCGGGCTCTTGCACGGGTGGCACCGGCCAGGCTGGCAGCGGCGCGATGATGCCGGGTCTGGTCAACTCGAATTGGCCTAGCGCCACCTCGTGACCAGGATCTGCCCAAGGTGTCTCTGCGGCAAGCTCGGCCTTGATGATCAACCAGATCTCGCCGTCGCCGGGGGCAACAAGATCATCAGGCACGGTGATTGTTGCCATCTGCCCTGGCAGGAGCCGCGGGACGTTCAGCTCCGCCTCGACGACCGGATAACCATCCACTTCCTTGATCGCGACGAAACGTAGATGGTCGGTGCTCAGAGTGTGGTAGCGGTTGCGAACCACGAGGAGACCATCATCAAGATCAAAGACGATCGGCTGGTTCACCCTGGCGAACTCGGCCAGGCCCGGCGTCGGCGTGCCGTCAGGGAGCAGCATGCCGTCCATCACAAAGTTGCCGTCGTGCAGCACCTCGCCGAAGTCGCCACCGTAGCCAAAGAACTCGACGCCGTCCGTGGTACGCGTCAGCAGTCCATGATCACGCCACTCCCAGATGAAGCCGCCGTGGAGACGGGGATAGCGCTCGGCCAGATTGTCGTAGATATCCATGCCGCCTGGACCGTTGCCCATCGCGTGGGCGTACTCACACATCAGAAAGGGCTTGCTGCGGACCCGCTCGGCGTCCTCGGATGAGTCGAGGTAGAAGATCACACCAGTGTCGGCACCGATGGCCTCGGTCTCGAGATAGTTCGGGTACATCCGCGAGTAGATGTCGGTGTACGCGCAGATGTGGTCGCCCTCGTAATGCACCGGACGGGCCGGGTCCCGCTCACCTACCCAATCGGCCATTTGCTTCAGGTTCTGGCCCGTACCTGCCTCATTGCCGAGCGACCAGATGATCACCGACGGGTGATTCTTATCCCGCTCTACGGTCCGTTGCATCCGATCAAGGCAGGCCTCCGCCCAATGTGGGTCATCGCTGGGATTTCCCTGCCAGCCGAAGGCTTCGAACCCATGCGTCTCGTAGTCACACTCCTCGATCACCCAGAAGCCGAGCTCATCAGCAAGATCAAGTACGCGCGGATGAGGTGGATAGTGGCTGGTCCGGATGGCGTTGACGCCTGCTCGCTTCATTCTGATCAGATCGGTGCGGGCATACTGTTCGTCGAACATCCGACCCTGAACTGTGTGGATCTCATGCCGGTTCATGCCGCGGAAGATCACCTGGTTGCCATTGACGCGGAGGATGTCACGATCGATCTCGATGCGGCGAAAGCCCAGACGCATCCTCAGCGTCTCGCCGGTTGAGCTGATCTGAGCCTCATATAGCTCGGGTGCTTCCGCACTCCACGGCTCGACCTGACCGACCGAAAACAGTGCTACGTCGCGAGGCCCTTTAAAGCGCTGCCGGACGCGAAGCTCAGGTATCTCAATGTCAATCGGGAACGCCTGCTCGGCCGCGATGATCTGTGGATTGATCGATCCCGTGCCATCCGCGGCGTAGTCGGTGCGTAACCAAAGATCATCGACCGACCCGTACGGTCGGGCCAGCACGGTGACATCGCGGAAGATGCCCGGCAGCCACCATTGATCTTGATCCTCTATGTAACTCATCGACGACCACTGGTGCACCCGAACCAAGATCACGTTTGTACCCGCTCGCAGCACCTCGGTGATGTCGAACTCCTGCACCAGGCGGCTGCCCTTACCGACCCCGACCTCGATGCCGTTCAGCCACACCCGGTAAATCGATTCAACCCCGTCGAAGCGTAAGAGCACCCGCGCGGACGGCCAGTCGGGCATCTCGAAGCTACGGCGATGATCACCAGTCGGGTTCTCGTCGGGGACTCGGGGCGGATCTACCGGAAACGGATAGCGGATGTTGGTGTAGATCGGCCTGCCATACGTGCCTGCCGCTGCCTGAGGGGAGGTGCCGGGAAGCACCCAATGCGACGGCACCGGAATGGTGTCCCAGCCAGAGTCGTCGTAATCCGGATCGGCGGCTGCATCGTCGAGGCCGGCTGCGGTGGGTGACCAGCGGAACTTCCATTCCCCGTTCAGACTTATTGCCGGGGCGTCAGTCTGTAGCCAGGCTCGAGGTCGGCTGCGCAGGCCGCTTCCAGGAGAGAAGTCATCCAGATAGCTGGTCATTTGATCGTGAGACTAGTCGGTGAACATCCCAAGGCTGCGTGGGATGCCAACGCGGTGCATGGCGTGCATGCCAGGTACAGCGCGAGGAAGCCAGGTACAGCTGCCGGTCTACGCGGCACGCCGGCGATAAGCTAGGCCGATCACCAGTGCCAGACCCAGCGTCACCAGCAACCCGATCAGGCCGACACAGTACCCAGCCGGCAGGTTGATCACTTCGGCGAGATAACGAATCGTTTCGTGCAGGTGGTGGAAAGTTGGACCAAGCATGTGGTCAAGCCTTCTCACGATGGGCATTCGAAGTAATGAGGCAGCCACCCGCCTTTCACCGGTGGCTACCCCTACCCAAGCATTGGGGGTTTCCTCGCGCGGCCGCCAAGCCACTGAACTCGCATCCGCTAGGAATGGCCGGTAGCATGCGTGAGTTGCCCGGCGACAGGCGCCGGCAAGTGATCAAGTCCGGGACCACAGTGACGTCTCGGGAGCGAGAGGTTACACAGTGGGTTCGGTCATCAAGAAGCGCCGCAAGCGGATGGCGAAGAAAAAGCATCGCAAACTGCTCAAGCGCACACGTATCCAGCGCCGCCGCGCAGGCAAGTAGCCTCCCGGGCTGGACATAGTGCCGTGTCCCCTAAGTCTCTCTACGTTTCGCGCCGCCCGGGCACGCACCTCGCGGCGTTCTCCTCGGTCGGCATACGACCCGGTATTCCTCCCTCGTCGGCCTTGCGATGCACGCACCTGAGCGACGCCAAACGCAGAGCAACTTAGGAGACACGACACTTGATGGCTGCGGACCGGGTTGTCCTCGTCACCGGAGTCTCGCGTGATCTAGGTTCTCGCTTCGCCCGCTCGCTCGCCGCCGACGAGCACGTCGAGGTCGTGGGGATCGACGTGATCCCGCCTCGGCAGAATCTGGGCAAGGCCGATTTCGTACGCGCCGACATCCGCAATCCCGTTATTTCCAAGGTGATTGCTACCCGCGGCGTGGACACTGTCGTGCACCTCGCCATAGTCGCCACCCCTGGCGCGGGCGGCCGCAGCTCGATGAAAGAGATCAACGTCATTGGCACGATGCAGCTGTTGGCGGCGTGTCAGAAGGCGGAAACGTTCCGAAAGCTGGTGGTGCAGAGCTCGATCTCGGTGTACGGCGCGTCGCCGCGAGATCCAGCCAAGTTCACCGAGGACATGTCGGCTCGAGCCCAGCCGCGTACCGGCTTCGGGAAAGATTCGCTGGAGATCGAGAGCTACGTCCGCGGGCTCGGCCGGCGCCGACCTGACGTGGTCGTCACGACGTTGCGGCTCGCCAACCTGATGGGCGCGGGCGTGGACAGCCACGTCACCCGTTATCTTTCGCTGCCGGTGGTGCCACGCGTCATGGGCTTCGACGCCCGACTGCAATTTCTGCATCCCAACGACGCCGTCGCAGCTTTACTGCTGGCGACATCGCGCGATTTCCCGGGCACCTTCAATGTCGGCGCGGCGGATATCGTGACGCTGTCCCAGGCGCTCCGCAAAATGGGTCGGCCCAGCTTTCTCGTGCCGCAGTCCGCGGCGCCGCTGGTCGCCACGCTGGTACGACAGGCGCGCCTGGTGGACTTCTCCACAGACCAGATCGACGCCCTGACCTATGGTCGTGCCATGGACACGTCTCGTTTCACTGCGGAAACGGGCTTTGTCCCGCAGTACAGCAGCCTCGCAGCGCTGGAGGAGTTCGTCAGTGCTGCCAAGCCTGGGTTGTTGAACGCCGAGCGCGTCGACGGCGCGCTTGCCGCAGTGGGCCAGCTGCTCAAGTCCGCGACGGTGCGGAGTGGCTGACGCGAAGATCATCCAGTTCGGCAGCCACGGCCCTGCTGGCCGCGGGAGCCGCAGCTCACCGTCGGCATCGGCTCGTCGCTTGGCAGGTCCTTCTGCGACGCGACCCTCGCAAGCTCACGACGAGCCGCCGGGCGAGGGACCGGATGATGAGTCAGCAGAGGCTTCCTCCGCATCGGCCCTGAGCGCGCTGGTAAATCAGCTAATTCGGCTGGTCTCTAGGTCACTCGGAAGCCTGCGGTCGGTGCCCATCGCGCAGCTGCGCGACCTGACTGCCGATCCGGTGCACCGCTTGGTTTCGCTGGCGCAGGCGTTGGGTGTCGACTGGGAGGGATCGCTGCAGGAAACGGTGGCCTTCATTCGTACCCGACTGAGCGGCGACTATGCCGTAGACGAGTTCGGATTCGATCCCGAGTTCACAACCAAGATCTATCTCCCGCTGCTGCGCCGGCTCGCCGAGTCCTGGTTCCGGGTAGAAGTTCGAGGAGCCGAGAACCTTCCGGCCGATGGTTCGGCGCTGTTGGTCTCCAATCACGCCGGGACCCTGCCACTCGACGGAATGATCTTGCACGCCATCGTCTTCGACGAGATCGGCCGGCATGTCCGGATGCTCGGTGCGGATCTGATCTTCAAAACGCCCTACTCACATGATCTTGCTCGTAAGACGGGCACCACATTGGCGTGTCAGGAAGATGCCGAACGATTGCTCGCGGCCGATCAACTCGTTGCGGTCTTTCCGGAGGGCTTCAAGGGGCTCGGGAAGCCGTACGTCGATCGTTACAAATTGCAGCGGTTTGGTCGGGGTGGATTCGTCTCAGCCGCCATTCGGGCGCAGGTTCCGATCATTCCGACCGCCATCGTGGGATCGGAGGAGATCTATCCGCTGATCTCCCGGGCGCCGGCGCTGGCTCGAGCGCTCGGCGTACCGTACTTCCCGATCACGCCGCTGTTTCCGTGGTTTGGCGTACTCGGCATGATCCCACTGCCGAGCAAGTGGATCATCCAGTTCGGCGAGGCCATCACCACCGACGAACTGGGATCTGGTGCGGCCGATGACCCCATGATCGTTTTCAACATTACTGATCAAGTGCGCGAGACCATCCAGCAAACTCTGTATCGGCTGCTCATGCAGCGTGGTGGCACCTTCTTCTGATTCCCTGCGTCCCCTCCGACACCACGTTTCTCCGCACAAGGCCACAAATATCGTACGGAATCGCCCATATCGCTGACTTTCGTGGTCTTGTGCGGACAAACGCATTAAGCGAGCAAGTCATTGACCTCGCAAGATGCGGCGGACCGCCACCCCGGTCGCCACCGCGCCAGCAGTGGCGCCCGCGGCTCCGGCACCGAGCAGACCTAAACGCGCCGCCTTACGCCCACTGCGATAGTCATGGATCTGCCAGTCCTGCTCCTCAGCATGCGCCAGCAGCCGGCCGTCCGGATTGATCGCACACGGATGCCCGATCAGCGACAACATGGGCAGATCGTTGTACGAATCGGAGTACGCGAAGCAATGAGCAAGATCAAATCCATGCTCCCGCGCCAACTCGGAAATGGCCTCAGCCTTCGCAGGCCCGTGTAGTAATTGGCCTTTGAGGCGCCCGCTGTAGACCCCGTCGATGTGCTCGGCCGTCGTACCCAAGGCGCCGGTCAGTCCCATCCGCGCCGCGACGACGCCGGCTACCTCAACGGGCGCCGCCGTCACCAGCCAAACCTGTTGGCCGACATCGAGATGCATCTGGGCGAGCGCCCTTGTACCCGGCCAGATACGACTCGCGATCGACTCCTCGTACACCTCGTTTGCGATCTCGGTCAGCTCCTCGACGGTATGCCCTTCGATCAAGCCCAAGGTCACGCTCCGAGCATCGGCGATGTGACCCGGTTTCTCCCGTCCAACCATTCGGAAGTAGGCCTGCAGCCACAGGCCCTTCAGGATCACCCGGGTAGGAAAGAAGCCGCGCCGGTACAGGCCCTTCGCGAAGTGGAAGAGCGACGCACCCTGAATGACGGTGTTATCAAGATCAAAGAACGCCGCCGCAGTGGGATCGGCATGAATCAGCGGCTCCGAACTTGCAATGCTGGTCTCGAGATCCCGCGAGGTCTCCTGCAGCGGCCCAGCTGCAGCCAGCGGATCGTCGTGGTCGACCGGAACTGCCGATGCACCGCTGCCGGGCAGCTGCTCGACCTCGGCGACGGGCGCGTGCGGCGTCCGCTTCGACTCACCCATCGCGCTCTCCGGTGGAGTTCACGTCATCACCATATGTCTGCTTCGCGCTCCGTCGTGTCAGACTCTGGGGCGTGACCGAGGCGCACCTTGGCGGCGGCCAGTTGATCGACACCGAGCGGCTGGAGACGAACCTCGCTGATCTTGTGAAGCGGCAGCTGGCGGCTCGTGCCGACGAGGTCGCTCTCGTCCAGCCGAGGCCGGTACGCCGCACGGTGACTTGGGCGGAGCTCGACCGCCGGGTCGATGCCGTGGCCGCCGGCTTGTCCGCGCATGGCCTGATCGCGGGACATCGGATTGCCCTTGTCGGTCCGAACAGCATCGAGTTCGTCATTGCCTACCTCGCCACGCTGCGTGCCGGATTTGTCGCGGTGCCGATCAATCCGGAGTCCACGGTCACAGAGCTGCGCGCGATGATCAAGCACTGTGGTGCTCATGCGCTTTTCACTTCGACACCACAACCGTTGCTGGACGAGGACGTGCACCAAGTTGCTCTGACGATCGAGGGGCTCGACGAGTTGGCCGATGTCTCAGCCCAACCCGTGAGTACGCCCAGAGATCCCGAAACACTGGCGGTGTTGCTCTACACGGCCGGCACGTCCGCTGATCCAAAGGCCGCGATGCTGAGCCACCGTGCGTTGCTGACTTCTCTGCACAGCCTGGCGTCCTTTGAGATCTTGCAGCCCGACGATGTGTTGCTCGCCGTGGTGCCGCTCTTCCATGTCTTCGGCCTCAATGCGGTGCTCGGCAGCGCTCTGATGTCGGGCGCTCGTTTGGTGATCATGGACGGTTTCGACGGTTTTGCAGACATAGTGGCGGAAGAGAAGATCACGAACTTGCCCGTTGCACCTGCGCTGCTGACCCGAATTCTTGCCGACGAGCGGGCGGTCGCGAGCATGAATTCGGTGACCAGGGTGGTGTCCGGTGCTGCGCCGCTCTCTCTCGATCTTCGAGAACAGTTCACGGCGCGTACCGGATGCCGAGTCGAGCAGGGATACGGATTGACCGAGGCAGCACCGGGCGTCTCGGCCACCTTCGGTGGCGAACTGCTCGGGCACGGTCACGTGGGTCGTCCATTGCCTGGTGTCGAGATCAAGATCGGAGATGGAGCCGAGCCCACGGAGCCCGGAGAAATCTGGATCCGCGGTGCCAACGTGTTCTCCGGCTACTGGCCCGACGGTGATCACGATCCCGGGGCGGACGGCTGGTTCCCAACCGGAGATATTGGCTACCTGCTGGACGGCGAATTGTTTCTCGTCGACCGGTCGCGCGAGTTGATCATCGTGAACGGCTTCAACGTTTATCCGGCCGAGGTCGAGGAAGCGATCGCAGAGCTGGCCGGGGTCAGCTCTGTCGCAGTCGTCGGCCGCCCCGACTGGCGTACCGGCGAGCAGGTGGTGGCATTCGTCGCGGGCGCGGACCTGAGCGTTGCGATGATCAACGAACATTGCACCCACCGGCTCGCGAAGTTCAAGCGTCCGAGTGTGGTCGAGGTTGTCCGCGAACTACCTCGGGGCGTCACCGGCAAGGTGAGAAAGGGTGTTTTACGCGGAATGTTCCAGGCCTAGGTTGGATGCGCCCCTGAGCTCGTCGGTATGCGCCCGCCATCGGCGCCCTCTTCGGAATCGCGAACATCGGAACCGCACTCGGCCCGTTCATCGGCGGGCTGCTGACCGAAGTTCAGTTGGCGCTGGGTGTTCTTCCTGAAGGTCCCGCTCAGTGCGATCGCGATCGTCTGTTTGCCTTCGATGGCTGCCTTCGCGTCGCCCGCCGGAGCGGCAGTGCGCATCGACTGGGCGGGGTTGATCTTGGTCAGCGCCGGTATCGTCGCAGTCGCGTACGCGGCTGACCGCGCCGGTGAATGGGGCTGGAGTTCGCCGAGGCTGATCGGATTGCTGGCGCTCGCCGTAGTGCTGTTCGCGATCTTCATCCTAGTTGAGCGACGCGTACAGGCTCCGTTGATCAACCTTGCCCTCTTCCGGAATCGGGCCTTCGTCTTGATCACGGTCGGCGGCACGATCGCCAACATTGTCTACACCGTGACGGTGCTGAGTACGACGATCTATTGCAGGACGGTCGCGGACTCAGCCCAATCGCTGCCGGCGTGGTCTTCCTCGCCCCGTCCGTAGCCGTGGCACTCGTCGGGCCTCGGAGGTCGCGTCGCCCGTGTCGTGAAAGATGGTGACGTGGTCGATTTCGCGAAGTTGGCGGAGCGGGTTGTCGTACTCACCCGGCACGGCTGTCATTTGTGCGACGAGGCGATCGCCCAGGTGGCTGCCGTGTGTGCTGAGACCGGCGAGACCTACGCCGTCATTGATGTGGACGGCGACGCCGAACTGCAGCGGCGCTATACCGATCAGGTACCCGTAACCTTCGTTGACGGCGCGCAGCATGACTTTTGGCGAGTGGATCCCGTACGCCTTAGGGCCGCTTTGCTGCGGATTCGCTGATCGCGATGTTGTTCACCGCTGCCACATTGCGCGGACTTACCGAGGGTCGGGTTAGTTGCACCTATCGACGCTGGGAAGTCGTCCGGCCCAAGGTGGGATCGCGGTTCACTACCTCGGCTGGGGTCGTAGAGGTGACTTCCATCGCGCGTGCAGACGAGCAGCAGCTCACTGAAGCAGAAGCGTCCGAGGCCGGCTTCGACTCAGCCGCGAACTTGATCAAGTGGTGTACGGCGAAGGGGCGCGGCGATCTCTATCGGATCGGCATCGTCTTGGCCGGACCTGATCCACGAGTAGCGCTGCGCCGCAGCGACTTACTTGCTCCGGCAGAGGTTGCGGCGCTGAACACCAAGCTTGACCGGATGGATCGCGCCGCCGATCAGCCGTGGACGCGCAGCACTTTGCGGCAGATTCAACAGAAGCCTGGTGTCGTCTCGACCGAGCTTGCTGCCGAGGTGGGCGAGGAGCGGGCCGCGTACAAGATCCGGGTACGCCGCCTCAAGGCACTCGGTCTGACTGAGTCACTTGAGCGCGGATATCGGCTATCACCGCGTGGCCGGGCCTATCTCGAGGCGTTGGAGTCCAAGGGGCCGTGAGTCTGCGTGGGACGTTTTGAGGACTGCGATGCGAGACATTTCCCTTGCCGCGATCCTGAGCGGCTCGTCTTGACGACTGTGCTGAAACGTCCCTTGCGCCGGTCCCGGTGCTGAGACGTTTGTGCACTTGTTCACAAACATCCTAAAGTTGCGATGTTTGGATCAGATCCGAGCGCCGATTCAGGAGTTGCGTGTCGCAGAGTTTCCCGACCGACCCTCCGCCGCGCGCGGCGGCAGCGCAGCCTTGGCGAGCCGTACCCACCCTCAAGGGAATTCCGGACGCCACTGTTGCGCGGCTGCCGGTTTACCTTCGAGCGCTCAACCAGTTGGCTGAGCAGCGCACCGACACCATCAGTAGTGGTGCACTCGCCGAAGCGGCAGGAGTGAACTCCGCCCAGCTTCGCAAGGACCTCTCCTACCTTGGCTCGTACGGCACTCGTGGGGTGGGCTATGACGTCGCGTACCTCCGATTCCAGATCGGGCGGGTGGTCGGCTCTGCCCACGACTGGCCCGTGATCATCGTCGGCTTGGGCAACCTCGGCACGGCACTGGCGAACTATTCAGGCTTCTACTCCCACGGGTTTCGGGTCGTCGGCTTGATCGACACTTCACCCGATCTTGTCGGCAAGCGGATTCAGGGCCTGGCGATCTCCAACCTCAGTGAGCTCGAAGACGTGATAGCAAAGACCGGCGCCGTGATCGCCGTCATCGCCACTCCCGCAGATGCGGCGCAGGCTGTCGCCGACCGGCTTGTTGATCGAGGAGTAACCAGCATCTTGAACTTCGCACCGACGGTGCTCGTGGTACCCGACGGCGTCAATGTCCGCAAGGTCGACCTTGGCCAGGAATTGCAGATTCTGGCCTACCACGAGCAACGTAAAACAGACGACAGTCAAGTCTTGGCCAAGAGCAGGAGGACCAGCTGATGAGCATCCTGGTGGTCAGCGTCTCGCACAAGTCCACGTCGGTCTCACATCTCGCCCAGCTGGCGCTGGATACTGCCACGTCGGCCAAGCTCGCGGAGCATCTCGTCGGGTCTGAACACATCGATGAGGCGGTGGTGTTGTCCACCTGCAATCGCACTGAGTTGTACGCCTCGGTATCCCGCTTCCACGGCGCCCTGGATGATGCCACTGAGGCACTTGCCGATGTCGCCGGCCTGAGGCCCGGGGAGCTGCGGTCCCTGTGCGCAGTCTTCTTCGATGAGGGTGCGGTTGCCCACACTTTCTCCGTTGCATCTGGTTTGGATTCGTTGGTCGTCGGAGAGAGTCAGATTCTTGGACAGGTGAAAAACGCACTGACCCTTGGTCAGGCGCACGAGACAGTCAGTACTGTGCTGAATTCCTTGTTTCAGCAGGCGATCAGAGTAGGTAAGCGGGTCCACACTGAGACTGGCATTGGCGCCGCCGGACGTTCGTTGATCACCGCGGCCTACGGGCTTTTGGCTGAGGAGCTGGGTCCGCTGCAGGGTCGCCGGGTGCTCGTCGTGGGCGCCGGTGCGATGGCCGGATTGGCTGCCCGAACCGCAGCTGCCGACGGTGCGCTGGTGACGTGCGCCAACCGTACGCTGGCACGCGCTGAAAGGTTGGCTGAGACGGTCGGCGGCAAGGCGGTTCCGCTGGCAGCTCTCCCGAAAGCCTTAGCCGCGAGCGATGTGCTGGTCACCTGTACCGGCGCGCGTACGCTCACCGTCGGCGTCGCCGATCTTGCCGGTACGCCGGTGCGCGGAGTCGTCGATCTGGCATTGCCTGCCGATGTAACTCCCGAGGTCGTCGAGCACGGCATCTGCCTGGTCAACCTTGATCGCCTGGTCACCGACCAGCCAGATGCTGCTAGCGCGCAAGAAATCGAGGACGCCCGCGAGCTCGTTCGCGACGAGGTGGTCCACTTCCTCGGTTTGCGCCGCGCTGCTCAAGTTGCGCCGACTGTGGTTGCGTTGCGATCCATGGCCTCCGACGTCGTAGCAGGCGAGCTGCGTCGCCTCGAGGCTCGGCTGCCTCAGCTTGATGATCATGAACGGGAACAGATTCAGCGAAGCATGCGACGGATCGTCGACAAGCTGCTGCACGCGCCGACGGTACGCGTACAGGAATTGTCCTCGGAGCCGGACTCGGTCGACTATGCCGCTGCCCTGCGAGTGCTTTTTGCCCTCGATCCGCAGGCCGTCGCAGCGGTCATGACACCAGAGGTCGGTCCCTAGCTGATGTCACGCCTGCCTCATGATGCGTTTCTCCGCACAAAGCCACGAATGTCGGCCGAATCAGGGGATTCGGCCCACATTCGTGGACTTGTGCGGAGAAACGCTGCACATGAGGTCAGAAACGCTGCACATGAGGTCAGCAGAGGCATGACCCAGGCGAGCAGTGGGCCCTGATGGATACCGCACGTTTGACCCGCACAATTCGGCTCGGCGCTCGTAGGTCCTCGCTGGCCCGCGCCCAGGCAGACCAGGTGGCCGCGGCGCTGTCGACCAGTGGCATCGACTCAAGCTTCGTCGGCATCACCACTGCTGGTGATGTTGATCAACGCCATCTGACCGAGATCGGCGGTACCGGCGTGTTCGTCAGCGCTGTCCGCGACGCCCTGCGGCGTGGCGAGATCGACGTGGCCGTGCACTCGCTCAAGGACCTTCCGACGGCCCCCGCGGAGGATCTTGAGATAGTCGCCATTCCGCCGCGAGAGGATACCCGAGACGTGCTCGTCGGCCATCGACTCGATGATCTTGCCGACGGCATGCGGATCGGCACGGGTGCCCCGCGGCGCGAAATGCAGATCCTGGAATGGGCGGCTAGTCGACGCATCACACTGCAGGTCGTGCCGATTCGCGGCAACGTTGAGACGCGCATCGAGCGAGCGCGAGAAGGCGTCGTCGACGCGGTGATCTTGGCAGCAGCAGGGTTGCGCCGGCTCGGCGTGCTCGGGGAGCCCGCAGCGTTTCCCGACGACCTCCTCGTCAAGCAGCTGCCAGCACAGATCCTTGATCATCAGGTGATGCTTCCAGCACCTGGACAGGGCGCCCTCGCACTAGAAATTCATCGTTCTCTCAGCATTGAGCTACGTCGCCATTTGGCAGCTCTCGACAACCGTGTTGCGCACGCAGAATCCCTTGTGGAACGGGCTTTTCTGGCCACACTCGAGGCCGGCTGCACGGCACCGGTGGGGGCCCATGCGGTGGTCAAAGCGGTTCGTGGTACAAGTCTCGATTTGACTCTGACCGCCGTAATTGGGAGAACGTTAGTGAGCAACTTGTCAGAACCAACCAAAGCGGGCCCAGTGTTACGGCTGGAGGCGGACGGATCAACGGAGGATCCGCAGCAGTTCGGGGCCAATCACGCCGGTGAAGTGCTGGCAAAGTTGCGGGAGCGAGACCTCTGAACAACTTAAGTCTCGGCCCGTCAGCGAGGCGGCCGGGCTGATACAACAGAACGCGAGAAGTCAGTGAGCACATCCTCGGCTCGTAAGCCCCGGACCTCCCCCTCAGCCACTCCAACCGCACCGATCGCCAAAGGTCGGGTGATCTTCGTCGGTACCGGACCTGGTGATCCTGATCTGCTGACACTCGGCGCCATTGCTGCGCTCGCCGATGCCAGTTCGGTCATCCTCGACAATGATCGGCAGCGCGAGATTCTCGACCATCCCGCCATCACTCTTGCCGAAGACGCCGACGTAATCACGATCGGACTGACTGAGGCGCGCAAGCCGCTGAGCCCGTCAGCTCGCGCCAAGATCGTCCTCAAGCAGGCCTCCACGGGTAACCGGGTGGTACGGCTTGTCACGGGCGACCCGTTCCTCGACAACGCCGTTGCCGACGAAGCCGCGGCGTGCGTACGCGGTGGCATCGACTTCGAGGTGGTGCCCGGAGTCTCCAGCCTGACTGCAGTGCCGGAGTACGCCGGCATCGACTTGATCCATGCTGGAGGTGTGCAATTCGCCTCCGTCACCGACGGCAAGTTCAGCAAGAGCGGAACAGCACATTGGGGCGCCGCGTCAACAATCGTGGTCAGCACGGTGGTGTCGATGGTGAGCGGTTTGGTCGAGGCGGCCAAGGCCGCAGGCCGACCGGGAGATGATCATGTGGTCGTTACGCTGCACGGCGGCAGCACGGAGCAGATCACCCTCACCACGAACCTCGATGGGCTCGCTGCCGCCGTACGGTCGGTACGAGCGCCGGCCTCCGACCCGGTGCATGTGATCATCGGCGCTGCCGCCGAGCAGCGTTCCGAGCTGAGTTGGTATGAGACCAAGCCGCTGTTTGGCTGGCGGGTGCTGGTGCCTCGTACCAAGGACCAGGCGGCGCCCATGGTCGCCCGGCTGCGAACCTATGGCGCGCACAGCGAGGAAGTACCCACTATCTCGGTTGAGCCGCCGCGCAGTCCGTTGCAGATGGACAAGGCGATTCGAGGGTTGGTCGAGGGCCGCTACGAATGGGTTGCCTTCACCTCGGTCAATGCTGTCCGCGCGGTACGGGAAAAATTCGAGGAGTACGGGCTGGACGCTCGAGCCTTCTCCGGACTCAAGGTGGCGGCCGTGGGTGAGGTGACCGCGCATTCCCTGCAGGCGTGGGGAATCGAGCCTGACCTGGTGCCCGGCGGCGAGCAGTCCGCCGCCGGTCTGGCGGGTGAGTTCCCGCCGTATGACGAGGTGCTCGATCCGATCAACCGGGTCTTCCTGCCGCGAGCCGACATTGCCACCGAGACGTTGGCGGAGGGCTTGCGGCAAGCGGGCTGGGAGGTGGAGGACGTCACCGCATACCGGACAGTCCGCGCGACCCCGCCGCCCGCGCCGGTTCGTGAAGCGATCAAGACCGGCAAGTTCGATGCCGTGGTCTTCACCTCTTCCTCTACGGTCCGCAACCTAGTCGGCATCGCCGGGAAGCCGCACTCGTCGACCGTCATCGCTGCCATCGGCCCGGCGACCGCGCGTACGTGTGAGGAGCATGGGCTGCGAGTGGACGTCATCGCCGCCAAGCCGTCGGTAGTGGATCTGGCAGATGCGTTGGCCAGCTTCGCCGCCCAGCGCCGTGACGCCTTTTTGGAAGCAGGCGAGCCCGTGCTCAAGCCCTCCCAGCGTCGTCCGAGCACCCGCCGTCGCGTCTGAAGCAAGCTCGATCAAATGCCCCGCGAGCAACAAGCCATGCGCCCCGAGCAACAAGCCATGCGCCCTGAGCCTGTCGAAGGGCCAGCTCCTGGGCTTCGACAAGCTCAGGCCGCAGATATCAAGCGAGTAGTCAAACACCGTCCCAGGCGGTTGCGGACCACAGCGGCGATACGTGGCATGGTGGCCGAGACCAGCCTCGAGCCGCGCCAGTTGATCTTGCCCATGTTCGTTGCAGAGGGGCTCGGTGAACCGCGGCCCATCGGCTCCATGCCCGGGGTGGTGCAACACACCCTTGACACGTTGCGCAAGGCAGCGGTGGAAGCGGCGGATGCGGGCCTGGCTGGTGTCATGCTCTTCGGCGTCCCCGAGCACAAGGACGCGCGCGGCTCCGGGGCACTCGACCCGGACGGCATCTTGACTGCTGCGATCCGCGCCGTACGTCAGGAAGTCGGCGACGACTGCCTCGTCATGTCAGACGTGTGTCTGGATGAGTTCACTGATCACGGACACTGCGGCGTACTGACTCCTTCAGGCGCTGTCGACAATGACGCCACCATTGAGATCTACGCCCAAATGGCTGTGCTGCACGCCGATGCCGGCAGCCATGTCGTGGGGCCGAGCGGCATGATGGACGGCCAGGTTGGCGTCATCCGGGAGGCATTGGATGCCTCAGGTGCGGCCGATGTGGCGATTCTGGCCTACTCGGCGAAATACGCATCGGCGTTCTATGGTCCCTTCCGCGAGGCGGTCGCATCCTCGCTGACGGGCAATCGCCGGACCTATCAGGTGGATCCGGCCAATGTTCGCGAGGCGCTCCGGGAAGTGGCGCTCGATGTCGAGCAAGGGGCCGATCTTGTGATGGTCAAGCCTGCTCTCGGATACCTAGATGTGGTACGTGCGGTGCGGGAGGCCGTCAACGTGCCGGTGGCGGCGTACAACGTCTCAGGCGAGTACGCGATGGTGGAGGCCGCGGCGGCCCACGGCTGGATCAATCGGGAGGCAGCCATTGACGAGGCGCTGATCTCGATTCGACGTGCGGGTGCCGATGTGATCTTGAGCTACTGGGCCCTCGAATGGGCAACAAGGCGGCGATGACCGTTCGATCAGCTGCGAGCACCCTACGCAGCGAGGCTGCTTTCGAGCGCGCCCAGGCCGTCACACCTGGCGGAGTCAACTCCCCGGTCCGCGCATTCAAGTCGGTCGGCGGTACGCCACGGTTCATCGCCCGGGCCAGCGGCGCGTACCTCTACGACATCGACGGTAACGAGCTGGTCGACCTGGTGTGCTCGTGGGGACCGATGCTGCTCGGTCACGCCCATCCAGAGATCATTGGGGCGGTAACGGAGGCGGCGCAGCACGGCACCTCCTACGGTGCACCAACCGTCGCTGAAGTTGATCTTGCCGCGGAGATCATCGATCGCATGCCGGTCGAGCAGGTCCGGCTGGTCAACTCCGGTACTGAAGCCACCATGTCCGTGCTCCGGCTGGCCCGCGGCATCACGGGCCGCAACAAGATCATCAAGTTCGCCGGCTGCTATCACGGCCATGTGGACGCCTTGCTTGCCGCTGCAGGCTCGGGAGTAGCGACTCTCGCCATACCCGGCACTCCAGGAGTGACAGAAGGAACAACGCTCGACACATTGGTGCTCGGCTACAACGATCGAGCAGCCGTCCGCGAGGCCTTCGACAACTTCGGCGAGGAAATCGCGGCCCTAATCACCGAGGCCGCCCCCGGCAATATGGGGGTCGTGCCGCCAGCGATGGAAGACGGCCTCGGTTTCAACGCCTTCCTCGCAGCCATCGCGCGAGAGCATGGCGCGCTGTTCATCTCAGACGAGGTGATGACCGGGTTCCGGGTAAGTCGATCAGGGCAGTTCGGCCTTGATGACGTACGGCCCGACCTGATGACGTTCGGCAAGGTGATGGGTGGCGGTTTTCCCGCGGCGGCGTTCGGTGGCAGCGCAGACCTGATGCAGCATCTGGCTCCGATCGGCGGGGTCTATCAGGCCGGCACCCTGTCCGGAAACCCCATTGCCACCGCCGCCGGGCTCGCCACACTCCGGCTGGCAACGCGAGAGATTTACGAACAGATCGACCGAACAGCCGCCAGTCTGCGGGACGAAATCCGCAGTGCGCTGGAGGCAGCAGGCACGCCGTACGTGATCCAGAACGCGGGGAACTTGTTCAGCGTTTTCTTCGTGACCGAGGACGTGACAGCCGTGCCGGACTACGCTACCGCCGGGCGGCAGTCCACTGGCGCGTACGCGGCGTTCTTTCACTCAATGCTCCGCTCCGGCGTCTACTTGCCGCCGAGCGGGTATGAAGCTTGGTTTCTTTCCGCAGCGCACGATGATAGAGCGATGAGTCGAATCGTCGAAGCGCTACCGGCCGCGGCCGCGGCCGCGGCACGCGCCTCGGGATAGCGAACGAGGAGGCCGGATGGGTCAGAACCGGACGATTGTGCATCTCGTACGACACGGAGAAGTGCACAACCCGGCGGGCCTGCTCTACGGTCGGCTGCCGGATTATCACCTGTCCGGGCTCGGCAAGGAGATGGCCGAGCGGGTTGCCGAGTATTTCCGGGACCGCGACATCGTGCAGCTCCGTAGTTCGCCGCTGGAACGGGCGCAGGAAACTGCGGCACCCATCGCGGAGGCGTTTAACCTCCCGGTGGTGACCGACGCTCGGGTCATCGAGGCGGCGAACTACTTCGAGGGCTTGCGGCTTTCCTTTGATGGTGCGCTGCGTCATCCGAAATATTGGCGGTACTTCCGCAACCCGTACCGGCCGACCTGGGGTGAGCCGTACCGCGACATCCTGGCCAGAATGCGCCCTGCGATGCGGGACGCAGCGTCTGCCGCGCTCGGGCATGAAGCGGTGATCGTGAGTCACCAGCTTCCCATCTGGATCGCGCGTAGCGATGCGGAGGGGCGCCGGATGGCCCACGATCCGCGTAAACGCCAATGCACGTTGGGCAGCGTGACCTCATTCACCTACATCGACGCGCATGTCACCTCGGTCAGCTATGTCGAGCCGGCTGCTGAGCTGCTCAGGCCTCACCAGACCAAGAAGTTTGTCGCAGGAGCGTGATGGGGCGGCGCGCGATCCGAGGTGCAGCTCTAGCGGCCACCCTGATGCTGGCAGCGTGCGCTAGCACCGGAGCGGACGAACAGACCCGTAGTGCCGGTCAGGCGGGCTATCCACAGGTGGCTGGCAATCTGACTCGGGTGCCGCCAGACCAACGGAAGGAGTTGCCGGCTGTCTCGGGTCCCGCACTTGGCGATCGCAAGCCGATCTCGACGCAGGACTATCGCGGCAAGGTGGTGGTGATCAACGTGTGGGGTTCGTGGTGCCCGCCCTGTCGCAAGGAGGCACCCGACCTGCAGGCAGCGAGTGTAGAGACCAAGGACATCGCCCAATTCGTCGGCATCACGAGTAAGGACTACGACCCGGCGCCTGCTGAGGCGTTCGTACGCAACTTCAAGATCACCTATCCCAGCATCTACGACCCCAGCGGCAAGGTGCTGCTGGCGTTCGCCGGCGACCTGCCCCCTAGCGCCATCCCATCGACTCTGATCATTGATCGCGAGGGCCGGCTGGCCGTTCGGGTACTGAGCGAAGTCTCCAAGATCACTTTGGTGGACATGATCAATGACGTCGCGGATGGCCGGTAGATGACCCCCCTCGACCTCGCTACCTGGGCCGAAACCGCGGTCGGCGGCTCGATGATCTTGGCGCTACCGGTCGCTCTGCTCGCTGGCCTGGTGTCGTTCTTCTCGCCCTGCGTGGTCCCGCTACTGCCCGGTTACCTCTCGTACGCGACGGGCTTGGGTGCCGCTGAAGTCGTGGAGGGTACTCCACGTCGCGGCCGGATGCTCGCTGGAGCGTCACTGTTCGTGCTGGGATTTGCGGTGGTGTTTGTCATCACCGGTGTTGTCGCTGGCTCCGCCGGCAAGCTGCTCGCCGAATATCGCAGCATGATCACTCGAGTGCTGGGTGTGATGATCATTGTGCTGGGATTGATCTTCGCTGGCGTGCTGCAGATCGGTCAACGCGACTTGAGGATTCATCGCATCCCGACCGTGGGCGTGGCGGTAGCGCCATTGGTGGGCGTGGTCTTCGCCCTAGGCTGGACGCCGTGCCTGTCCCCGACGCTGGGAGTCGTGGTCAACCTTGGCTTCAACGAAGGCACTGCGCTGCGAGGCGGATTGCTGGGGTTTGTGTACGCGCTCGGGCTCGGCATCCCATTCGTCATCGCCGGACTTGCGTTCACCAAGATGGCCGGGGCCATTGCGTTTCTGAGGGAGCGACAACTGTTGATCATGCGGATCGGTGGCATCTCGATGATCATCGTCGGTCTGCTGCTGGTTACCGGCACCTGGAACGCGCTGACCGCAATTCTGCGACAGTGGGCGTCAAATTTCGAGACGGTCATCTGACATGACAGCGATCAAGACCCGAGAGTCGGCGGCAGAGACCAAAAGGCCCGACCGACCGGACCTGCCCACACTCGGCTGGCGTGGTGGATTGCGGTACCTGTGGACCCAGCTCAGCTCAATGCGTACGGCGCTGATCTTGTTATTTGCGCTCGCGCTCGCCGCTATCCCCGGTTCGCTGGTGCCGCAGCGCCGGGTATCGCCGGTCCGGGTTACGGAGTTTCTCAACGACCATCCCACGCTCGGACCGATCTACGACAAGATCGGGTTGTTCGGCGTCTACGCCTCGCCATGGTTCTCGGCGATCTATTTGCTGCTCTTCGTTTCGCTCGTCGGCTGCATCATTCCTCGGATTGGCGTGTACGCCCGGGCGCTGCGGGCGCGGCCGCCCAAAACTCCGCGCAACCTCAGCCGGCTGCCCGCGTACGCCACGGCGGATATTGCCGATCAGGATGACGGCGTTTTGGACCGCGCCGCAGCCGCGCTCCGTCGCCGGCGCTACCGAGTTGACGTCAATGCCGACAGCGTGGCGGCCGAGCGGGGCTACCTGCGCGAAGCCGGCAATCTGGTGTTCCACATCAGCCTGGTCTTCGTACTGGTTGGAGTGGCAATCGGCGTGCTGTTCGGTTTCCGAGGCACCAGCGTGGTCGTCGTTGGTCAAGGCTTCTCCAACAACCTCACCCAATATGACGATTTCTCGGCCGGCGCTCAGTTCGGTGCGGCCGATCTGGCGCCGTTCAGCGTCACGGTGAAGGACTTCGACGTGAGGTTCGAAACCGGCTCGGTGCAACGCGGAGCAGCCAGACTGTTCCGCGCCAATGTCGAGGTGACTGAGCGGCCGGGGGCAGGACCTCGCCAGGAGGTTCTCGAGGTCAACAAGCCGCTGCACGTTGCTGGCACGACTGTGCATTTGATCGGCCACGGGTACGCGCCCAAAGTCACGGTCAAGGATGCGCAGGGCAACGTTGCGTTCTCAGGTCCGGTGGTGATGCTCCCGCAGGATGGGAATTTCACCTCTCTTGGCGTGGTCAAGGCGCCGGACGCCCGACCGGAGCGGCTGGCTTTTGAAGCGGTGTTCTTGCCTACCGCGGTGCTGGACAATCAGGGGCCGCATTCGGTCTTCCCCGACGCGCTCAACCCAGCGATGTTTGCCAATGTGTGGTACGGACCGCCACGGGTGGAGACGGGAAAGCCCGAGAACGTCTATTCCCTCGATACCACCGGCCTGCGCCAGCTGAAGCAGGCCGATGGCCAGCCAGTGCGCATCGCATTGAAGGTCGGCGATGGAGTCGACCTTCCCGATGGCAAGGGCTCCATCCAGCTGGACGGCTGGGTGCGCTGGGTCAAACTCCAGATCGGCGCCACGCCCGGCGTACCGATTTCCTTGATCGCCTTGGCCTTTGCGGTGACCGGGTTGTGCCTGTCATTGTTCGTGCGACCGCGTCGAGTATGGATTCGGGTCCGTGGCGAGCCAGGTCATAGGGTGGTGGAAGTCGGCGGCCTGGACCGTGCAGACGCTCGTGCCGGCCTGACGGACGACGTCGCCGAGCTAGCTGCCGAAGTGTCCCGTCGGTGAGGATGTGAGCGCAACGTGAGATATGAGTATTACTCCAATCTCGCTTTGGTGAGTTCTGCAGTCGTTTACATGCTCGCCATGTTCGCTCATGCAGCCGAGTGGGCAGCCGCGCGCAAGCTCAGCGTGGCAGACCCGGCCGAGCGGGAGCTCGCCGCGGTAACCACCAGCGCTCAGCCTGTCGAGATGCGCCCTGAGCCCCCGAGATGCGCCCTGAGCCTGTCGAAGGGCAAGACCAACCAGACCTCGCCGCGAGCCGCCGCGTCGAGCAATTCGGCCGGATGGGCGTAGCGCTGACGATCATCGGCTTTCTGCTGAGCGTCGCAGGCGTAATCACTCGCGCGCTTGCTGCCGACCGCGCGCCGTGGGGCAACATGTTCGAGTTCACGATCACCGCGATGGTCTTTATCGTCGGGGTGTATCTGATCATGGTGTGGCGGGCCGGTGTCCGCTGGCTCGGCCTGCCGGTCACGCTGCTGGCGGCGATAGGAAACGGTCTCGCGGTAACGGTCTTCTATGTCGCAGTGGCGCCGCTGGTTCCGGCGCTGCACTCGGTGTGGTTCCTGATCCATATCGTGGCAGCTGCCATCTCCGGCGCAGCGTTCAATGTCGGCGGCGTGATGTCGATCTTGTACCTGATCAAGAAGCGTGCCGAGGACCGGGACACTGTGCACGGTTACCTCGAACGTCTTCCCAGCTCGCGCAAGATCGACTTGATCGCCTACCGCTTCCTGGCTTTCGCGTTTCCGCTGTGGACTTTCACCGTTGTTGCTGGTGCGATCTGGGCGCAGTACGCCTGGGGCCGCTACTGGGGCTGGGATCCCAAGGAGACCTGGGCTCTCGTTACTTGGGTGATCTACGCGGGCTACCTGCACGCTCGCTCGACGGCTGGCTGGCGCGGCACCAGAGCCGCTGTCATCGCGATCATCGGCCTCGCCTCGTTCTGGTTCAACTTCGTCGGAATCAATCTCTTCGTCTCAGGTCTGCACTCCTACGCAGGAATCTGATCGCCCGCCTCCTTCCGAAAGTGGTCGCAGCCGACACGATTCGGCGCGAGTTTGATGTCGTTTTTGACCTCTTACGTGAGGGCGGCGACCCGCCACGCGGCGTACCCACCGATCACGTCGGTTGCTTTGTGGATGCCGATGTCCTGCAGCGAGGCGGCGGCAAGGCTGGAGGTATAGCCCTCCTGACACAGCACGATGACCTGCAGGTCGTAGTCCGCAATCGACAGCCGTGCGTCGCTGCTGGGATCGAAGCGCCATTCCAAGACGTTGCGCTCGATGATCATGGCTCCCGGCAGCTCGCCCTCCGACTTCCGCTGTGCCGCTGGTCGGATGTCGACCAGGACGGCACCGTCCCGCCACGCCTGCTCGGCTTCCGTGGCAGTAAGTCTCCTCAGTCGCCGCCTTGCCGATTCAAGCACCTGATCAATGGTCCGCCGCCGGCTGTTGATCTCCGTGAACACCCGCTCAGCGATGATCACCAGCTCACTCCGATCAGTTCAGTACTCACCACGTGAAGCAGGTCATCCTTCGCCTCGTACTGATGCATCTCCACCAGCGACGGCGCATAGACATGCAGGCTGACCGCTGGCTCGGTTCCGCGATTACGAACCTCGTGCACGTGTCGTGAACCAAACGCCCGCAACGCGCCGGTGACCAGCTCTCGGCCGTCCGGGATGATCCGTGGCGGACCGTAGCCAACCTCTGCATGCCGCTCGGTCAGCACGCCACGAACGGTTATGAAGGCGCCGGCACTGCCACCGTGGTCATGCCATTCGGTGCCTTGACCGGGCAGCCAGGTGAGCAGCCACGCCTCGAACTCCTGCTCGCGGGCGAGGCGAACGTAGTACCGAGCCACCGGATCGTAAGAGACCAGCGGCTCCCACAACGTCCGCTGCTGGGCAAGGTGGGTGGCAATCTTGACAAGGTTGATTCGACTTCTGTCTTTGTTGGGCATGGAAGATCCTTCGGCGGCGATGGTGATCAGATGTGAGAGTGCGCGTTTACGCGCAGCGGCTAACAGCCAGCGCTAGCGGTACGCCGCAGGTCCACATGGAGCCTGCGATGCAGCAGCTCGTTCACGAATCCTCCATTGTTGACACGCCCTGGCCGAGGCTCTCGGCACCTGGTGGCGAGACTCAACGCTAGGCGTTAGCACCGAGAGCAGCAATTCCTTGTCTCACTATAGGGAATATGTGGTTTGTGTCGTCCGAACTCGCGAAAATGCACGTCCAAGCCAGAAACCGGTTCTCAGATGATGGCATTGTGGCGATCATGGACGACCTCGTAGCGGCGATGGAGGCTGCGGCTAGTCCGGAGAACGCGCAGGCGTTGGCTCGATACTTCAAAGTGGCGCCCGGCAGCTATGGAGAAGGCGATGTTTTCATCGGCATCAAGCTGACCGACCTGCGTCAGCTGGCCAAGCCGTACGTCGCATCGGCGTTCGAAGTTGATCAGTGGCTGCCGATGCTGCGCAGCCCGATCCACGAGCATCGACAGATCGCCCTGTTGGTCATGAGTGAGCGCGCGAGTAAGAGCGCCAAGAAACCCGAAGGTGCGGCGGAGCTGCAGCTGATCTACGACACCTATCTCGACAACACCCGATGGGTGAACAACTGGGACCTCGTGGACGTCAGCTGCCGCGCGATCGTCGGCGAGTATCTGCTTGATCGAGACCGATCACCGCTCTACCATCTCGTTCAATCCGAGTGGCTCTGGGACCGCAGAATTGCCATAGTCAGCAGCCAGCACTTCTTGCGCCGTGGCGAGACATCCGATCTGTATCGGCTCGCCGTGATCTTGTTGCCCGATCGCCAGGACCTGATCCACAAAGCCGTTGGCTGGTCGCTGCGCGAAGCCGGCAAGCGCGTGGATCGCGATGAACTACGACATTTTCTTGATCAATACGCGCCACGAATGCCGCGTACCGCGCTGCGTTATGCGATCGAGCATTTCGAGCCCGCAGAACGTCAAGCATTACCTGAGGTTGCCCCGCGAGCGTCCGCCGAGCTAGTCAGCTAGTCGGCTAGGAGCGTCGGCGGGTACCTGGTGACATCACCGTCGAAAGGTCCGGCGCGGTGAGAAAGTGACGATGCTCCGCAGCGAAGGCGGCCAGGATGCCCTTTTTGTTGCGGGTACGCCCCGGGTGCGGAATGTCGTGAAACTTCTCGTTGAACTGAATGGCCGCCTCGGTCGCGCGATCCTTGAAGCCACGCAAGCTGCTGGAGTCGACGTGCAGCAGCTCAGCGACGAGCGCCATGTCGCCGGCCGCATCGCGAAGTGCGCGCCAGATTCTCACCCAGGATGCATCGGCGAGCAGATTGTCGATCAGCGGAGCCCATTGGAGCCGCCGCTGCCACGGCACGGGCGTGGGATTGATGCCACGGCAGATCGATTCTCGATAGTGCACCAAGGTGCCAGGATCGTTCTTGGTCTTGTCCATCAGTGCTGATGCTCTGAACCAATGATGGGCAGCGGCGGCGTACAACGTCCGTCCGCTCTCGGTGAACTGGCTGTAGGTCACGATCTGGGTCCCCGGCCGCTCATGATGCAGCCGAAGTAGGGCCGTGAGTCCAGTGCTGGTCTGGGAACTCAGATTGAAGTCGACAAACGCCAGTTCCCACGCCAGGCCGCGTCGCAGCTGCTCGTTGAGCTGGTCGATAGACGGGGCCACCGTAAGATCACGCCCGAATGCTTGCTCGAAATTCGCACGCTCACCAGGCACGTCGTCAACCAGCAGTACGCCAACCATGCGCTACCGCTGACTTCCGATTGCCTTGCTTTGAACGTTCGCGCATCGCGCGCGGAATCCGCCTACTTCGTCATCGCTCGCAGACGAAAAGCGTCTCTGCTCGCTTCTCCTCAGCACAGTGGTGCGCGATTTCCAACGATCACGCTCGGTGATCAACTGTCGCCGCTTGATCATTTTGTGAAATTGATCACTCACTTTCTGGCACCCAGCGGGCAGTGACGGTCTTGTTGGCGCCGTTTTGCACCGAAGTCAGGGATCCGGCCAGGTCTCCCAGCCGAGCCGCCAGCCGCGCCGAGCTAGTTCCGGGAGTCTTCCACACTCCAAGGGCCATCGCAGGTGCATCATCAGTCACTGAGATGGCGACGCTTTCATGGTCCGGCGCGATTACCACGGAGATAGCGCCGGCGCCCGCGTTCAAAGCATTCCCGACCAGGTCGTTCAACACCAGCCGGGCAAGATCACGATCTGTGGCGGATAGCACATCGACACTGATGTTGATGTTGGCTTTAGCCCCGACGGCACGCGCCAATGTCTGCACTGGCGCCTCGAGATTCTGTACGCTCGTCGAGCTGTAACGGCCAATCTGGCCAAGCGTCAGGGTCTCTCGGAGCCGGCTGTTGGCCGATACGGCAAGCTCGTAGAGAGAGGGGGAGATTTCACGCACTTCCCGAGCTCGCTGCTCGATGAGCCGGAGGTTGGTAGACAGCGCGCCGTGTGTCTCACTGATCACCAACTCACGCCCGGCATGCGACTCCTCCTGAACCAGGTCGGGTAGCGTCTTCATGATCAAGTCGGTGTCGGAGATGCGGGAACCCACCACCGCCACCGGCAGCAACGAGATGGCGAGCGCGGCAAGCCAGCCATTGGGTTCCCAATTGGCAGGCAGCGCGATGAGACAGACCGGTAGTGCGGTGATCGGCCCCGCAATCAGCCGGAATATTTCGTGCCAGGCCGGTGGATCGGTCTCGTCGGGATTGAACCAGGTGTGGTCGTTGAAGATCAGCAACGACGTGGTGATCAAGAAGACTGTCGCGGCGGCCAGCATGATCAGCCGCGCCACCAGCGGATCGTCGGTGGCGATCCAGGCCGGAATGGCGATCAGTACGCACGCTTCAGGTATTTCAAAGTAGGAGCCCAGACTTAGCCGGTGCACCCCATCGGTCTTGATCACGTTGCGTAGATAGGCCCGTGACAGCCAGAAGCGCGGTTGAGTACCCAGCCGCCGGTGGCGTTCATTGGCCCACAGCAGATAGCTGCCGAGCGAGGCCACGAGGCAGAGTGCGATCACCAAAACGCTGCTGCGACTGCCGATGGACAGCGCGGCAATGATCACTAGCGCGGTGACCCGGATGTACCACGCATGCATGGTGTAGTTGCTGGAGCGCCGGAGCAAAGCGAGGTAAGGGATCCGGTTCCGGCGATGACGGCTCAGTCTGCCGCCGACGCTTGTGCCACCCACCGCCTTATCCTGTGCCGATTCTTTGCGACGCGGCAAGCGCTACCCGTGAGTAACGCTAGGAAGCTGCTGGCACGATGTCGGAGTGCGGCACTTCAACCTCTGCATCATCGGCACCGGTTCCGGAAATTCGATCATCGACGAGAGGTTCGACAACCTCAGCGTGGCGTTGGTCGAGATGGGCACATTCGGCGGCACCTGCCTCAACGTTGGCTGCATTCCCAGCAAGATGTTCGTCTACCCCGCCGACCTCGCCGCGTCGACGTTTCAGGCGACCAGGCTCGGCGTCGATCTGGACCTCGAGGCTGTGCGGTGGCGGGAGATCCGCGATCGGATCTTTGGTCGCATCGATCCCAAAGCTGCCAAGGGCCGTGCTTACCGTGACCAAAGTCACAATGTCACGGTCTTCGATGGGCGCGCCCGATTCGTGGGACCGCGGCAGCTAGATGTCGGTGCCGCCACGCCGATCACCGCGGATCAGGTCGTGATTGCCGCCGGCAGTCGTGCGGTGATTCCTGAGCTGAGCGGCTTGCATTCGGTGGACTTCCATACCTCGGATACGGTGATGAGGCTTGCCGAGCGGCCGGAATCGATGATCATCATCGGTGGGGGCTATATCGCCGCCGAGTTTGCCCACGTCTTCTCAGCGTTTGGAACCACAGTCACAGTGCTGAACCGTTCGGACCTACTGCTCCGGCGCGAGGATTCTGATGTCGCACAGCGTTTCACCGAGCTGCTCGGCAGGCGAGTCGACGTGCGGCTCAACACCAGCGTGACGTCGGTCGAAAAGGCCGCTGACGGGCGCGTACGAGTGCACATCAAGGGTCCGGACGGACAGCCGGACCGCCTGGATGCAGACGTCTTGTTGGTGGCCACGGGACGCACGCCGAACGGTGACACGCTCGACCTCGATCGCGGTGGCATCGACGCCGACGATGACGGGTTGATCATCGTCGATGAGTATCAGCGAACCAGCGCAGCCGGAGTCTTCGCCCTCGGCGACGTGTCGTCTCGTCAGCAGCTGAAGCATGTGGCCAACAAGGATGCGCGCGTCGTGCAGCACAACCTGCTGCATCCTGTGTCGATGATCAGCACTGACCACCGCTTTGTGCCGCGTGCGGTGTTCTCGATGCCTCAGGTGGCCTCGGTAGGGCTCACTGAGGCAGCGGCCGCCGAGCAGGGCATCGACTATCTGGTCTCCCGTCAGGACTACGGCGACACCGCATTCGGCTGGGCCATGGAGGACACCGACCACTTCGTCAAGATCATCGCGCGCGCTGACACCAAGGTGCTGCTCGGTGCTCACCTGATCGGGCCGCATGCCTCGTCACTGATCCAACCACTGATTCAGGCGATCAGCTTTTCCCAGCCCGCTCCGGACGTGGCCCGCGGCCAGTACTGGATTCATCCGGCCATGACCGAGGTGATCGAGAACGCTCTTCTCGCCCTTGCCGACTGACAACCTGGACGGGATGAGGGGTCAGCGAGATTCGGTCAGCCGCTTGATCGTCTTGACGACTCGGTCGGCGCGGGTCTCAGGCTTCTTGCCCTCGTCAATCCAGCGCGCGTACTCATTGCGATGGGTGAAGGGGAGTTTCTCGTACGCCGCACGTGCGGCCGGGTTGTCTGCCAGAGCCTCAGTCAGCTCCGCTGGCTCGACGACGACTCGCTCCTCGCGGTCCTCGGCGAGCTCGATCTCGACCCGATCGCCGACAGCGACATCAAGCTGGCGCAGCAGATCCCTGCGTAGGCCGAGATAGCACTGACCGCGGTAAATCATCAGCCGTGAGCGGTACTCGACACCGTTGATGTGGGCGAGCACCGGCGGGCGCTTCGAGGAGAACGTCGCGGCGACGTCTTTGGGCACCACGACCGCATGGCCGCCGCCCTGGGCTGAGAGAACTTCGGCTGTGAACACCGTGAGCCCCGGATCTAGGAATCCTTGCGCGAATTGATCAATTTCCAGGTGCCGGGCAGCAGGCCCGCAGCCAGCAAAATCTTGATCACATCGCCGATCAGGAAGGGCAGCACTCCGAGAGCAATCGCCTTGCCGAGCGGCAGATGCGCCAACAGCATGAGCCCGGCCACACCGAAGACGTAGATGACGACGTTGCCCAGCGCCATCATGCCGATGGTCGACACGACCCGACGGTCAGCGCCACGCTCGGCAAGCCGTCCGACCAGCCAGGCAGCCGCGACGAAACCCACGATGTAGCCGAAGGACGGCAACGCCCAGCCGCTGTGATGATCGGCAAACCATGGCAGCCCGGCGACGCCGGCCAGCAGATACAGGGCCATGGACGACGCGCCGCGGATGCTGCCGAGGGCAGCGCCGACGAGCAGCACAGAGAAGGTCTGCAAGGTGAGGGGGACCGGGGTGAACGGCAGCGGAATGGAGACCTGAGCGGTAAGCCCGACGAAGATCGCTCCGCCGATCACCAGGGCGATGCTGCGGACCAGGCCGCCTGGAATTACGTCGCCTAGTGTGCGTGGGCTTACGCTGGTGACGCTCGACATGGGGTTGTCCTCCAAAACCGTGTGGGCATACGGGTGTGGATGCGCCGCTGCTTCCTCACCCGCGATGCGACAACCCTAGTGTCCGGACTGCTCTGGCCGCCATCAGGCTCGTGCGTTGAGCCGGCGGGGATCGAGGTGCCGTGCGTCCAGCGAAGACCGGTCGACGGGCGTGGCTCGTCGCCTGCGCGCTGCCGATCGTCGCTGCGCTGAGCGCCTGCGCGACGGGACCGATTGCGGCGCCGTCGAGTGGTGCATTGCCCTCCGGATCATCGAATGGCCAGCCTCTGAACTCCACACCACACGCCACTATGGCCGCGCCCACAGAATCGTTCACGGTGAATCAACCGTGTGCCGAGCTCGTCGCCAGGATGAGTGTCTCCGAGCGGGTTGGTCAGCTGCTCATGGTGGGGGTCAGCTCTACTGGGACCAGCCAGTCAGATCGGGAGATCATCGGGCGAACCCGAGCAGGAAGCGTCATCTTGCTGGGCAATACGGCAGCTGGCGTACAGCCGATCCGGCGGGTCGTCGGGCGGGTACGCGATGCTGCGTCAAGCCCGGAGGGCGTCACGGTCATGCTCGCTGCTGACCAGGAAGGTGGGCTCGTTCAGCGGCTCAAGGGACCCGGTTTCACCCGAATTCCATCCGCAAGCCTGCAGGCCAGGCAATCCGACGCCAAGCTGCGCCGAAACTCCTACGACTGGGGCCGCCAGCTCGAGGCAGCCGGTATCAACGCCAATTTGGCGCCAGTTGCCGACGTCGTGCCAGCGACCATGATGTGGATGAATCGGCCGATCGGCCAGCTCCGTCGCGGTTACGGTTCCTCTCCCAAGACCGTTGCGGCGAAGGTAACCGCCTTCACCGAAGGAATGAACCGGGCTGGCATCGCTACGGCCGTCAAGCATTTTCCTGGACTGGGCAAGGTACGTGGCAACACCGACTACGCGACCCGAGTTGTCGACAGGACAACGACGCGGCACGACGACGCGCTCGCCGGATTTCGGGCAGCCGTTGCCGCTGACGTTGACATGGTGATGGTGTCTTCGGCCTTTTACAGCAAGATCGACGACGAGCATCGCGCGGCATTCTCAAGCGTGATCATCGGCGAGATGCTCCGAGAAGATCTTGGATTCACCGGAGTCGTGATCTCTGACGACATGGCGGCTGTCGCGATGCGTACGCTGCCGCCGGATGAGCGCGGCCTTCGGTTCGTTCGCGCGGGTGGCGACATGCTGATTGTTGGCGACGCAAGCCTCGCGACGACGATGGCGGATGCGATCAAGGACCAGGCAGACGACGATCCCGACTTCGCCAGACGGGTCGATGAAAGCGCCGCCCGCGTCGTTGCGATGAAGGAGCGTCGCGGCCTCGCGCGCTGTTGAAGTCCGGCAGTTGCGCCCTTCGACAGGCTGAGGGCGCGTATGAGGGCTGAGCGACACAGATGAGGGCTGAGCTTGTCGAAGTCCGGCAGTTGCGCCCTTCGACAGGCTCAGGGCACATGTAAGCGAGCGATCCGCAGCAACTAGCCGTCGACTTGCAGGTTCTTCAGCGCGTCGCGGGCGGGCTGCACGAGCTCTGGCGTGGTGTCCGGAATCGAGGCGTAGTACAGCCCGGACCTGTTGCCGGCCGAAACGATCGCGACAATCAGCAGCTCGCCTTTGGTCTTCAGCCCGGCAATATCGAAGGTGAGATGCGATTCGACCAACCACGCATCATGACCGTCGATGGTGGCCTTCTCATTCACCTTGACGTTGCTCTTGACGGGATTGTCGCCGTAGAACTTGCCGAGAATGCACTTTACGACGATCTGCGAGCCCTGCTCTGGAGTGAAGAAGCCGTCGCCAGCCTGCAACTCTCCGACCAACACCGAGGCCACCCAGTTCGAACCGCTGCCGTCGTAGTTGGTCTCGACCGGGACGAGCTGACTTTGTACATCGCTCCCGAAGGGCACCCGGTTCTCGCCTTGCGGGGGGCCCCACGGGGACCCGAGCATCGGGTAGGAGACCGGCCCGCCGTGAACGCGTCCATCTGCCGGATGACTGGGCTCCGCTGTGGGGCTAGCAGTGCTCGTCGCCGGGCAGACGTCCTGCGAGGGCTGCCCACCCGGGACGCCGGTTGTGCCGGTCCCACCTCCGGTCACCGCACGGATGGCGAGCACGGCAACCACAATGATCACGATGACCAGCGCGCCCCCTGCGATCCACCAGCCGACCGGGGACTTCTTCTTCTGAATCTCTTGATAGTCCGCGTACGCGCTGCCGTAGCCCTGGCCGTAAGCTGCCTGGCCCGACTGGCCGTAAGACTGCTGACCCGTCTGTCCGTACGCCGCCTGCCCGGTCTGGCCGTACCCAGGTTGGGCGGTTTGGTTGCCCTGCGCCGGCAATCCAGCCCCTACCAGACCCTGGGTTGGCGGCGGTGCACTGGGATTCGGCGAGGTTGCCGCCGACCAAGCCTTGCCGTCCCAGTAGCGAAAGAGTCCTAGTCCCCCGCCTGGATCGGGGTACCATCCAGCCTTCGCACTCACGGCCCGAGTCTATGTTGCGGAGGGACCGGTGCCAGTCCGCAAAGCTAGTCGTTACCAGACACACAGCTTCCTTTGTGTTCGCTCGCGCACGAGCGTGCGCTGGGAGCTACTGTCTTCCTCCCTCGCCGGCACGGGGCCGCCCGCCACAGGAAACAAAAGCTGCATGTCACAGGCCCCGTGCCTGCTCGATCGTCCAGACAGCAGCGGCGCCCGCTCTACCCGACGCTCGCGAACGAATCGGCTGATCCACTATCCGAAGCGGCCGGTGATGTAATCCTCGGTTGCCTGCTCGTCTGGATTCGAGAAGATCTTCTCGGTCGGACCGATTTCGATGAGCTTGCCGGGCTTCCCCTGGGCCGCCAGGTTGAAGAAGGCCGTCTGGTCGCTCACCCGAGCGGCCTGCTGCATGTTATGGGTGACGATCACGACGGTGTACTGCTCCTTGAGCTCACCGATCAGATCCTCGATCGCCAGGGTAGAGATCGGGTCCAGTGCGGAGCACGGCTCGTCCATCAGCAGCACCTGAGGCTCTACGGCGATGGCACGAGCGATGCAGAGCCGCTGCTGCTGGCCCCCGGAAAGTCCGATGCCAGCTTTGCCCAGCCGGTCCTTGACCTCGTTCCACAGATTCGCAGCGATCAACGAGCGCTCCACGGCATCGGCCAAGATGCTCTTGTTCTTGACCCCGTTCAGTCGTAGTCCGGACGCAACATTGTCGAAGATCGACATCGACGGGAAGGGGTTGGGGCGCTGGAACACCATGCCCACCACGCGTCGTACCGCGACCGGGTCGACTCCTTGGCCGTAGAGCTCGGTGCCGTCGAGCTGCACGCTGCCGGTGACGTGGGCCCCGGGGATCACTTCATGCATCCGATTCAGCGTGCGTATCAAGGTCGATTTTCCGCATCCAGACGGGCCGATGAATGCGGTGACCGTGCGCGGCTCCACCGTCATCGAGACATCCTCGACCGCGTGGAATGCGCCGTAATAGATGTCCAGGTCCTTGACGTCAATTCGCTTGGCCATGGCTCACTTCTCCTTCAAGGTCGTGGCTCGGGCGATTAAGCGCGCCAGCAGGTTGAGCAACATCACGATAATGATCAAGGTAAGGGCGGCGGCCCAGACTCGCTCGTAGCCCGGCAGTTGCGGCGCCTGATCTCGACCAGAGTTGATCATGGTAGGCAGTGCGCCCATGGTGTCGCTGGTCGGTGAGAAGTTGATCCCCACCGCGTATGAGACCAAGATCAGCAGTGGCGCAGTCTCGCCCATCACCCGCGCCAGACCGAGCATGACGCCAGTGATGATCCCCCCCAACGCAGTCGGGATGACTACCTTCACGATGGTCTTCCATTTAGGCACGCCCAGCGCGTACGACGCCTCCCGCAGCTCATCCGGTACGAGTTTGAGCATCTCCTCGGTGGATCTCAGCACCACGGGAAGCATCAGCAGTACCAAGGCACACGAGACGGCGATCGCCGAGCGGCCCAGCCCGAAGATCGTGATGAATAGGGCGTAGATGAAAAGCGCGGCGACGATGGATGGAATGCCGCTGAGGATGTCCACCATGAAGCTCACGCCACGCGCCACCTTGGTCCCCTTGGCGTACTCGATGAGCAAGATCGCGCCCATGATTCCGAGCGGAACCGCGATCGCTGCACAGATCAGCGCCATCTCCACGGTGCCGACGATCGCGTGATACGCGCCGCCGCCTACGCGTCGGGGCGTGATGCCGCGCTGACTCTGAAGCCACCAGGTAGAGGTGAGAATCAGCCTGAGGCCCTTGACGATGACGGTGATCAGCACCCAGAACAGCGGGATAACCGCCAGTACCGTCGCGACAGTGACAAAGACCGTGGCAAGCGCATTCTTGACAGTCCGGACACCCCCCGGCCTGCGGAAGGTCAGCTGAGTATCAGAGGTCGTTGCACTCATGACTTCGCTCCTCCCCGCTCGGCGATGATCCGCGCCATGGCGTTGACAGCGAACGTGACAACGAACAACACCAAGCCGGCAGCGATGTACGCACCTGTCTTGGATGGACTGTCGAACTCGGAGGCGTTGTTGGCGATCTTGCTGGCGAAGGTCTCACCGCCGGCGAAGATCGACGGCGTGAAGCGGCCGCCCGGCGGCGGCGTTGTCAGGATGATCATGACTGCGATGGTTTCGCCGAGGGCTCGGCCAAGACCGAGCATGGACGCGCTGACCACCCCGGATCGTCCGTGCGGCAGCACGGCGGTACGTATGACCTCCCATCGGGTGGCACCCAAGGCAAGTGCCGCCTCGATGTGATCGCGAGGAGTCTGGGCGAAGACGTCCCGAGAAATTGCCATCACGATCGGCAAGATCATGATGGCGAGCACGACGGAGGCGACGAAGATCGACCCTTTGGGGTCGACACTCGCGCTGAACAGCGGGATCCAGCCCAGTTTGCTGATCAGCCACTGGGCCGCCGGCGCCAGGAACGGTCCCAAGACGATCAAGCCCCACAGCCCGAAGATGATCGAGGGTACGGCGGCGAGCAGGTCGACCATGAAGGAGATTGGGGCGGCGGCTCGCTTGTGCAGGTACTGAGTCAGGCAAAGCGCTACGCCCACAGCGACAGGAACTGCCATCGCCATGGCGAGGATCGACGAGAGGACCGTGGTCCAGAAGAGCCCTGCGATTCCGAACTTCAGCTCGTTGCCGACAACGATCCAGTTGCGTGAGGTCAGGAAGTTGTCCTTGTCGGCCTGCAGGCTCGGCAATGCGAGGGCCAACAAGAAGACACCGACAAAAAGCACCAACAACACGATGGCCAGGCCGGATGTGCTCGCCAGCGCGCGGAAGATTCGATCTCCAGTCTTACTGATCTTGGCTAACTTGATTCCGCGCGTGCCGCGCTCCACCTGGCCGTCGGTCGAGGGTGTGGGCGCTCGATGCGCGACGACCTTAGGGACGGGGGAGTGCAAGGTCACCGCACCATGGTCCACCACCGGCGACAAGCTGGGATCCTGCGCTACGAGTGGTTCAGGTTCGACCCTCTCGGTCGCATCCGTATCAGTCACTGCCACGGGTCTTCCTACTCGGTGGGTGAATGGCGGCGGCGGGTCACCGCGGGTGTGTCTCCGCGATGACCCGCCGTTGGGGAGAGGCGACTACTGGATCGCGGCGACAGCAGCCTTGACTTTGGACTGCAAAGCGCTTGGCAGCGGGGCGTATCCGAGATCCTCCAGCTTGCTCTGCGATTCCGAGGAGGAGAAGTACGTCAGGAAGTCCTTGACGATTGCCGTCTTGTCGGCTGCAAGGCCCTTGCTGCAGGCGATTTCGTAGGTGACGAGCAGCGCGGGGTAGGCACCCGACTTCGTCCCGGCGTACTTCAGATCCAAGCTGAGGTCGTTACCGCTGCCCTTGACTTTGGCCTCGGACACGGCCTTGGCAACCGCCTCGCCACTGAGCTCGACCGGGCCGTTGCCGCTGTCCAACTGAGCCATGCTCAGGTTGTTGTCCTTCGCGTAGCTCCACTCGATGTAGGTGATGGAGTTCTTGGTGCTGCCTGTGGCGTCGGCAACACCTGACGACTTGTTCTTGCCCTCACCGGTACCGGTCCACGCCTTGGCCGGCTCTGACTTCCATGCGCCCTTGCCCGCCTTGGAGAGGAACTTGGTCGTGTTCTCCGTGGTTCCCGACTCGTCAGAGCGGAAGAACACCGTGATGTTGGCGCTCGGCAGCTCGACTCCCGAATTGAGCTTGGCGATCTTTGGGTCGTTCCAGGTCTTGATGGTGCCGTTGAAGATCTCGGAGAGCACCTCGGCGTTGAGCACCAGCTTGTCCACGCCGTCGATGTTGTACGCGAAGGCGATCGGGCCGACCACCATGGGAAGGTTCCATGCCGGGTTGTTCTGACAACGTTCCTTGGCCTTGTCGGCCTCGATGACGCCGTCCTTCTCCTCGGTCTTGAGCGCGGAGTCGGATCCAGCAAAATCCACCAAGCCGTTGTAGAACGACTTGATGCCTGCGCCCGAACCCGTTGGGTTGTATTCGATCGTGGCCTTGTCGCCACATTGAGCGTTGTAGTCGGCGATGACTTCGGTGATCGCGTTGGCCTGAGCGCTGGAGCCCTCGGCCGAGAGTTTGCCGGCAGCGCAGGTCAGACCTGAAGTATTGGCGCTACTGCCGGGCTCAGCTCCGGCAGGCTCGCTGGCGCTGGTCGGGTCCGAGCCGCACGCGGCGAGACTGAGAGTGGCCAGAGCAGCCAGCGCGGCGAGCTTGCTGGCTCGCGAGCTCACGAGGCGGTTCATGGTCATATGTGTCCTTCACAGACGGGGGGCTTTCCCCTGGGTGAACCCGGCGGCATTGTGCACGGCGGGCTTGGCTCGGAAGGGCACGCGCGCGCGGCCCTTCCGATGCCGGGAAACGTACGCGCGCCACGTGTCCTAATGGGCCTGCGTAAATGAACAAACGGTGAATGATCGATTGGAGCCGAGTAAACCTCTGGAGGGTACGTTTCACGACGCAGTCGGCAAGACGGTTTCGACTACGCGGTCAGGCTCGCTCACCTAGACTCGCCGACGATCCCTATGCATGAGCTCCTGCCGATGGTCGGCCGTACCCACGGCAACCGCAGCGCGGTAACGTGCCACCTCAAGTGCGACAGTGCATGCACTCATCCGGCTCCCAATCCGAGCAGCGAGCCGACCTTCGCCGAGATCGCCTCCCGGCAACTCAATCGGCGGTCCTTTCTGATCGGCAGCGGGACTTTGGCTGCGGCGACGGCGTTGCCGATCTCCCTCACAGGTTGCACGCCAAGCCAACAGAAGAATTCGACCAACCGCGATCAAAGCTCACCCGCTCCGCCACCCAGCGGCCTGGAGTTTGAGCCGATCGACCCAGCGCCAGATGGTGTCGACGCGCTGTTCCTGCCAGTCGACTACCGCTGGAGCCCGATCATCCGCTGGGGCGACCCGCTTTTCGAGAAGTCGCCACCGTTCAAGCCGGAATCGCCGAACGCCCGCGCGCAGGAGCTGCAATTCGGCTACAACAATGACTTCCTCGCGATTCTCCTCACCGATCGGCTCGGCCGATCGGCGCTGCTGTGCTGCAATCACGAGTTCACCAATCGCGAGATCATGTTCCCGCCGACCGCATCCAAGTCCGAGGAGCACGAAGTCCTCAAGGCCACCATGGCGGCGCAAGGCTTCAGTGTCGTCGAACTGGAGCGCTCGGCGGCCCGAGAGCCCTGGCGGTACGTCCAAGGCGCGGCCAAAAACCGCCGGATCACTGCTCGCACGCCGTTTGCTCTGACCGGTCCCGCCGCGGGCAGTCGTCTCCTCAAGACGCCCGATGACCCCAGCGGCCGCCGCGTGCTCGGCACGTTTGGCAACTGCTCGGGTGGTACGACGCCCTGGGGAACGATCTTGTCCGGCGAGGAAAACTTCCACGGCTACTTTGTCGCCGATTCCAATGGACTCGGCAGCGACCGTTATGGGCTCAGAAATCGGCCGAGTGTCTACGGCTGGGAAGCTGTTGATCAACGTTTCGACGCCACTCGATCCGGCTACGCAGCTGAGCCGCGCCGGTTTGGCTACATCATCGAGGTGGATCCGTACGACCCGAAGTCGACGCCGCGTAAGCACACAGCTCTCGGCCGGTTCAAGCATGAGGGAGCGAATATCCGCGTTGATGCCAACGGCACGGTCGCCGCGTACATGGGTGACGACGAACGCTTCGAGTACCTCTACAAATTCGTCGCGAGGGAGAAGTACCGTCCAGGCACTACCCGCTCAGCCCGGCGGCACAACCTCCGGCTGCTCACCGACGGTGATCTCTACGTTGCCCGATTCAGCGGCAGCCAGCGTCCCGGCAATGACAACCTCGGCCAAGGCGCGTGGGTGCCGCTGACCATGAACGGTGAGTCCGCTGTACCCGACATGTCGCATGATGAGGTGTTGATCTTCACCAGAATGGCTGCGGACCGCGTACGGGCTACGCCGATGGATCGCTGCGAGGACGTTCAGCCGAGTCCGCAAACGGGCAAGGTCTACGTCGCCTGCACCAACAACCGTGACCGCGGTGTCGACGGCGAACCTGCCCCCGATGCTGCAAATCCGCGCGAGAAAAACAAGAACGGCCACATCATCGAGATCACCGAGCGGGACGATCGGGTCGATGCCACGTCGTTCGCTTGGAATCTGTTCCTGGTGTGTGGCTATGCCGACGAGGCTGGCAGCTATTTCGCGGGTTGGCAGGGCCCGGTGGCGCCCATCTCTTGCCCCGACAATCTCGCCTTCGATTCCCTTGGGAACTTGTGGATTGCCACCGATGGTGCGCCGGCATCCATCTCCAAGGCCGACGGCTTGTTTCGGGTGCCGCTCGAGGGCCCGGAGCGGGGTCACCTCGTGCAGTTCCTGGCGGTGCCGTACCAAGCTGAGACCTGCGGTCCAGTCATCCATGATCGTGATCAATCCGTTTTTGTCTGCGTCCAGCATCCGGGCGAGGACGGGTCGTGGGATTCACAGCTCTCGTTCTTCCCCGACTATGTCCAGGCCGACGGCGAAGCTCCAGCCGGCGCTTGGCGCGGGCCGCGACCGAGCGTCATCCAGGTCACCCGCGAAAGCCGGTAAGCGACTAAGCCACAACACCGACTTATCAGAATCTCAGCACCAAATATGGTGCTGAGATTCTGACAAGTCGGTGTTACTCAGCGAGCTCAGTCCTGGGGCCGATGTCGCTCGAGTGCGTGGACCGTTCCATCCGCCGTCAGGTGCGCGACGAGAAACTCCCCGGTCACCAAGGTGGTGGGCGCGATGTCGAGGGCGTCCAGGATGTGCGGCAGCACCGGACGATGTACGCACACCACACTTGGCTCACCCGATTGCAGCGTGGTGGCTCGAATGTTGCGTATCAACTTGGCCACGCCCTTCGGATCGTTCTCGCCTTCCTCCTCGCTCAGCAAGCCATACCGCTCCATATCCAGCTCGTGCTGATGTGCATACGGCAGCAGTGTTGCGATACAGCGAGTCGAAGTAGAGCTGACCAGCCTGGTTATCCCGTACGCGTCCAGCATGGGACTCAGGATCTTCGCCTGTCGTCGCCCGCGGCTGTTGAGCGGTCGCGTCGCGTCCTTGCGTGACCAGTCCTTACGATCCATTGCTTTGACATGCCGCAAGATGATCAGCGGTGTCGTCGCCGGTTGATCTAGATACTGCTGCACCAGAAAATGATCATGGGAATAGGTGAGCCGGCTGAGTGCTGCGCGCACCGGCAACCAAGAGACGACGTCGACCTCCGCATCCGGTGCCCGGCGTACCGAGTTCAAGACCACACCGCCCCAATAGTCAACTTTCTTGATCCCGGCGTTGCCGGCTTCGTAGGTGATCGAATCCAACGGCATACTGAGCCGGATGGTCACGCCGGTCTCCTCATGGACCTCGCGCACGGCGCAAGCGGGCACGCTCTCGCCTGCCTCGACCTTTCCTTTCGGCAGCGTCCAATCGTCGTAACGCTTCCGATGAATGATCACGACCTCCATGCCGCGCACCGGATGTGCCCGAGTGACGACTGCGCCACCGGCGAGGATGGGTCGGCCGGGAGACCGCACGCCATTCTTGCGGGGGCCGGCGACGCTGAGCGAGGGCACGAAACCGCTACTTGGCCGCAGCGCGTCGTCGGCTTGTGGCGTTGATCAAATACTCCTGCATGTCCAGCAGCGGATTGCCGTCGTCATCGGTGGTATGCGGAACCCAGGTGCCATCCGGCCGCAGGTGCCAGGATGCTGTGCCCTCGTCAAAGGCAATGTCGAACAACTCGCCAATCTCCCCGATGTGTGCCGGATTGGTGATCGACACCAATACCTCGACCCGGCGGTCGAGGTTGCGGTGCATGAGGTCGGAGGAACCGATCCCGACCGACGGCGAACCCTCATTGGCGAACCAGAAGAGCCGACTGTGCTCTAGGAAACGGCCGAGGATGCTGCGGACTCGGAGATTGTCACTAAGCCCCGGCACTTGAGGGCGGATGGCGCAGATGCCGCGTACCCACAAATCCACCGGTACGCCGGCTTGTGAGGCGCGATAGAGCGCATCGGAGATCGCCTCATCGACGATCGCGTTGACTTTGATCTTGATGCCTGCCGGCTTGCCGTCCTCGTGGTTGGCGATCTCGTGGTTGATCCGGTCGATAAGCCCGTTGCGGACCCCGTGTGGCGCGACAAGCAGTCTCTTGTACTGGGTTTCCTGGGACATCCCAGACAGGTGGTTGAACAACTTGCCGATGTCTTCGGTGATGATCGGGTTGGCCGTCAGCAGCCCGATGTCTTCATACAGCCGAGCCGTCTTCGGGTTGTAGTTGCCGGTGCCGATATGGGCGTAGCGGTGGAGGCCATCGGGCTCATCTCGGACCACTATGGAGAGCTTGCAGTGCGTCTTGAGCCCAAGCAGTCCGTACACCACATGGCATCCATGTTGTTCCAGTCTGCGGGCCCAGGCGATATTGGCTTGCTCGTCGAATCGAGCCTTGATCTCGACCAGTGCCAGCACCTGCTTGCCGGCCTCGGCAGCCTCGATCAATGCGTCGATGATCGGTGAGTCGCCGGACGTGCGATACAGGGTCTGTTTGATCGCCAGCACGTGCGGATCATCGGCCGCTTGCTCGATGAAGCGCTGCACGCTCGTGGCGAAGGAGTCGTACGGGTGGTGCAGCAGCACGTCACGCTGCTTGAGCGCTGCGAACATATCGGCGGGCTTGGCTGTTTCCACCTCAGCGAGGTGTGGATGAGTCGAGGGAAGGAACGCCGGGTACTTGAGCTCCGCACGATCGATATCAGCCAGGGAGAACAGCCCGCCGAGGTCCAGCGGACCGGGTACGTGGAAGACCTCACGCTGACTGATGTCGAGCTCACTGATCAGCAGCTCGAGCATCCTCGGATCCATATCGTCCTCAACCTCCAGGCGGACCGGCGGACGACCGACCTTGCGACGCAGCAACTCTTTCTCCAACGCGAGCAACAGATTCTCCGCGTCGTCTTCCTCGACCTCGACGTCTTCGTTGCGAGTCACCCGGAACATGTTGTGCTGCACCACGTCCATGCCGCTGAATAGCTGATCAAGGTGGTGGGCGATGACATCTTCTAATGCCACATAACGCCCCTCGGCGAGCGAAATGAACCGAGCCAGCATGCTGGGCACTTTGACCCGTGCGAACTGGCGAATGCCGGTCTCGGGATTGCGCACGAGCACTGCAAGGTTGATCGACAAGCCCGAGATGTAGGGGAAGGGGTGGGACGGGTCGACAGCCAGCGGGGTAAGCACGGGGAAGATGCGTTCGGAGAACAATGCGTCCATTCGATCTTGTTCAGCCGAGGTCAGTTCATCCCAAGCCAAGATCTCGATGCCCTCTTTGGCCAGGGCGGGTCGAACGTCGTCTTGAAACACACTCGCTTGATCGGTTACCAGCTCGCGGGTCCGGTTGAGGATCGCGGAATGGACCTCGCGAGGCATCAATCCGCTCACGGTCGGTACCGCGACGCCTGCGGCGATGCGCCGCTTCAGCCCGGCGACTCGGACCATGTAGAACTCGTCGAGATTGGAGGAGAAGATCGCGAGAAATTTTGCCCGCTCCAGCAGCGGCACCCGGTCGGCGTCCTTCGCCAGATCGAGCACTCGTTTGTTCCACGCCAGCCAGGACAGCTCCCGATCGAGAAAACGATCAGGTGGCAGCTCCGATGGGCCGGGAGGAGGGAGCACATCCTCCATGACAGTCGTAACCTCGATTGCTTCCATATCGTCCTCCTGCGTGTGCTCCGTGATCTCAATCGCGTACGACGGGACGTGATGAGGACTCAACTCTGCGCGTACATCACATCACGGCTTGCTATCGCGAATCCATAGGTCAGATAGAGCTCGATTGCGGTCTGGTGGTCTGCTTCGACGTAAAGCTCCACTCGCGTACTGCCGCGCTGCTGCAGCGAACGCAGCCCGGTCAGCAGCAATGCCTTGCCAAGTCCTTGCCGTGCCGCCCAAGGGGCGACACCAAGCACGTAAACCTCTCCGAGCTGATCTTGATGCTGCTTGGTCCAGTGGAAACCGATCATGGCGCCGTCCTTCAGCGCGACGAAGAAGCCCGACGGGTCGAACCACGGCTCGGCCATCCGATCCTTGAGGTCATCCGCATCGATCTGTGACTGCTCGGGATGCTGTGCGAACGCCGCAGCATTCACCTGTAGCCAATCGTGCTCGTCCTGCCCTGGCACAAAGGTCCGGATCACTACGCCCGGTGGCGCCGCCGGCTCCGGCAACTCACCGTCCAGTCGTCGTTCCATGATCAACAGCTCCCGCTGGCGGATCATGTCGGCTCCAGCGGCCAGTGCCTGTGCGGCCGGTGTATCGCCCATGGCCCAGACTCGCAGCGGCGTACCCGACTCCATGATCAGCCGCTGCAGAAGCTGAGTACCAACGCCCTCACGGCGGTGGTCCGGAGCGACCACGAGTTGTGCCGCGCTCTGCTCAGCTCCGGACTCCAGCTGGGCGTAACCCACCAGCTCTTCGTTCTCGTTCACCAGGACATGCTTGCTCGTCGGATGGATACGTCTCAGGTGGAGCAGCGCTGCTTCGTTGAGCGGCCATACCCCGTCCACCGCCGCCGCATCGGCCACCAACCGGAGGACACTGTTGATCTCTGACTCACTCAGCTGCGTGGTCACCGCAACGGTCAACAGCGTCGACACATCCCCACGTTAGCCTGACTTGGATTGCGGCCGGATCGTCGTCGGCTTCGACCCCTTTCTGCCGAGACGCGGCTTTCGACAAGCTCAGAGCAGACAGCTCCTAAGCTGCCTGTATGAGCGATGAGGTGGATCCGGCGAGGCAGGTCGCGGCCTACGGGAACACTCCGCAACCAGCCATCGCGGCTCGGATGGCACCACACCGGCGGTTGATCATGATTGGGACTGCGTGCGCTGCGGTCGCAGTCATCGCCGCCGCGGTAGCGGTCGTGGAATATCCGTCGTTCGCTGGAGCGGACCCCGGACTAGCGTGGGCCGACGCAGCACTCGTCTCAGCGGTGCTGATGCTCGCCATCTGTGTCATTCAAGTCGTCGTCTGGCGGCGCGCAATGGCCTCCTGGTCAGGCCAGCATGCACAGGACCTGCATGGTGAAAAGCAGCTCTCCTGGATCGCCCACCTCGCGTCATACGTCGTGGCGTTGGTTGCACTCTTTACGACCATGGAGGGCAGCGCGGTCGCCGGCTGGTCATCCATCTCGGCCGGCCTGCTCGCCGCCTCCTTGGTATTCGTGCTCGCTGCTCAGGTCCTTGCGGGCGTGCAATTTCTGCGCTCCAGCGGCCCTCCGGGCACCATTCCGGCACACATCCGCCGTCTCAAAGAGCTTTCCCGGAACCGCAACGATTGACAACGCTGGCCGAATGACGCCAGCACGGCCTAGCCAGTGAGTCGAGCAGACTCCTCAACCGGTGTGACAAACCGGTATCCGACGTTGCGAACCGTGCCGATCACCGACTCGTATTCCGGGCCGAGCTTGGCGCGGAGCCGGCGCACATGAACGTCGACCGTACGCGTGCCGCCGTAGTAGTCGTATCCCCAAACATCACTGAGCAGCTGCTGGCGGCTGAACACCCGTCCGGGGTGTTGGGCCAGGTATTTCAGCAGTTCGAATTCGGTGTAGGTGAGATCGAGCTGCACGCCGTTGAGCTTGGCGCTGTAGCCCGCCTCGTCGATCATGATGTTGCCTGACTGAATTACCGGGTCGGCGTTGCCGGCGACCGACGGCGTCATGGCGAGCCGGAGCCTGACGTCCACTTCGGCGGGGCCGGCAGTGGTCAGCAGGATGTCATCGAACCCCCAGTCGGCCGATAGAGCCGCAAGTCCGCCCTCGTGTGCGATGACGAGTAGCGGCGCCTCTTTTCCAGTCGTCTCGATGAGCCGGCACAACGAGCGTGCCCCGACTAGGTCGCGGCGCGCGTCGAGCAAGATCACGTCGGCGGTCGGGGCGTCCAACAGTGCCGTTGCTTCGGCTTGGGCGACTTTGACCTGGTGGGGGAGAAGCTCCAGTGCGGGCAAGATTTCCGCGGAGGCGTGCATGTCGTTGGTTAGCAGCAGCAAGGTGGCCATTGAGGTCTCCTCACCTTGGGGAGTCAGTGCCGGTGCTAGCCTTCAGCCCACCCCGATATGGCCTGAGTGCATGCTTGAGAGTAACGCAATGGTGTCCGTCTTCCTTCATTACTGGGCAGGGGCCAAGGCAGCTGCAGGCGTCAGTGAGGAACAGATCGATGCCCGATCCGTTGCCGAAGCCCTCCGAGTTGCCTGTCTGGAGCGGTCCAATCCGCGCTTCGACAAAGTGATCGAGGCGAGTTCGATACTGATCGATGGACGTACGGCGCATCCGCAAGATCTGGAACGACAGTTGACCCAATCCGTACAAGTTGAGGTGCTACCGCCTTTCGCCGGTGGCACTTAGTGAAGCCGGCCGCCTGCCGGTGTGGACACGAAGGGGTCGCAACCGGTATCGGCCCGGCTCACGGCGTCCAGATTGCGGTAACGAATCGATGACAAATCGAGCTCGAAGAGCCCAGCACGCACAGTGTGTCCGAATTGTGATACGTAGTATCGGCATCTGAGACACTATGTTGGGCTGGTTCGAAGTCCACCCCTAGTCTTCTCTTCGTGACATCGACGAACGCGTGGACGCCGGCGCTCACCCGCCGGCGTGCTGTTGACCACGGCCGGATGCGCTCGTCGTTGTGTCAGCTTCGGCGAATGTAGAGGCGCGTTCTTGTCGTCTCGAGCCTGACCTCCTCTGGGCTCTTGCTCGCCGACGCCTCATTCAAACCTCCCGTACGCGTCATTCGTACCCCCCAACCTCGGCTGTCGAGCCATACACCATCAGGAGAAACACAACATGAGCAGGCAAGAAGTACTTGTCGATGCCGACTGGGTCGCCGAGCATGCAGGCGATGCGAACGTCGTACTCGTCGAGGTCGACGAGGACACCACCGCGTACGACGGTGGGCATATCGCAGGCGCGATCAAGCTCGATTGGAAGCAGGACCTACAGGATCCCGTTCGTCGCGACTTCATCAACAAGGAGCAGTTCGAGAAGTTGCTCTCCGAACGTGGCATCGGCAATGACGACACCGTCGTGCTCTACGGCGGCAACAACAACTGGTTCGCGGCGTACGCGTATTGGTACTTCAAGCTCTACGGGCACCAGAACGCGTTGCTGCTTGACGGCGGCCGCAAGAAGTGGGAACTCGATGCCCGCGAGCTGAGCAGCGAGACCGTGACTAGGCCGGCCACCAGCTACACCGCCACCGAGCCCAACCTCGACATTCGCGCCTTCCGCGATGAGGTGGTGACAGCGATCGGCACCAAGAGCCTCGTCGACGTCCGGAGTCCTGACGAGTACGCCGGCCGGCTGCTCGCGCCCGCCCACCTGCCGCAGGAGCAGGCACAGCGTGGTGGTCACATTCCCACTGCTGTCAACGTGCCGTGGAGCAAGGCGGCCAATGATGACGGTACGTTCCGGTCCGATGACGAGCTGAAGGAGCTTTACAGCGACGCCGGCCTGAACTGGGACGCCGACATCATCGCGTACTGCCGCATCGGGGAACGCAGCGCGCACACCTGGTTCGTGCTGCACCAGATCCTCGGACAGAAGAACGTAAAGAACTACGACGGTTCGTGGACCGAGTACGGCTCGTTGGTGGGCGTCCCGGTAGCCGTTGGCGACGAACCAGGTAACGCCTGACCCAATTTCCGCGATCTCGCGGCAGCTCCCTAAGGAGAACACCATGTGCGCAGCAACCAAGGGCGGCCTCAGTCTCGCCGACGTCGACGTCACCAAAGAGGCGGTGATTCAGGGCCGCGTGCTGCGCGGCGGGAATCCAGTCGCCGGTGCGTACGTACGCCTGCTCGACTCCGGCGGGGAATTTACCGCTGAGGTGCCGACGTCTGCGACAGGCCATTTCCGCTTCTTTGCCGTAGACGGAAACTGGACGCTGCGCACATTGGTGCCGGGCGCCAGTCTCGATCGCGCGGTCGTGGCCGCACGTGGCAGCGTTGCCGAGATCGACGTCGACGTCGAATCCGTCTGACACTGACCATCCGGTGGTGATCTTCGTGGTCAGCTGCCGACTGCCCTGAATTTGCAGCACTTGCGGCTCTGAGCCGGGCGAAAACGGCCTTTTTACCTCAGCCGTGCTGCAAAATCAGGGGGACGAGTCGAGAATCAGCGTCACTGGGCCGTCGTTGGTCAGGATGAGGTTCATGTGGGCACCAAAGACTCCGGTCGAAACCTCCGCACCACGCAGTCGTAGCGAGGAGACAAACGCCTCAATCAGCGGTTCGCTGAGCTCTCGGGGTGCGGCGGCGCTCCAGGATGGTCGGCGACCCTTACGAGTGTCGGCGTACAGCGTGAACTGGCTCACTACGAGGATCGGCGCGTTCTCCTGCTGGCATGATCGCTCGCCATCCAGAATGCGCAGCGTCCACACCTTCTCCGCAAGCCGATCGATGGTGGCTGGCTGATCATCGTGTGTGATCCCAGCCAGGATCACTAAACCTGGTCGGTCGATGGCTCCGACGACTTCGCCGCCTACCTCGACCTGCGCCGAGCTCACCCGCTGCACTACCAGCCGCATTGTCAGCTACCGAGGTAAGCCTCGAGCTCGACCTCGACCAAGTGATCGGGATCTGCAAGGCCTACCACCTCGACCATAGTTGCCACCGGGCGCACGTCGTCGAATAGCTCGTGATGTGCCCGGGCGACCTCTTTCTGGAAGGCGATGTCGGTGACATACATCCTGGTGCGTACGACCCGCTCTACCGCCGCGCCGGCTGCCAGCAGGGCGTCGAGCGCAATCTCGAAGGCCGCCAACGTCTGCGCGTACGCATTGCCCGGGTGCAACACCGTGCCGTCCCGACCAGTGGCAGTGGTACCGGCTGTGATGGCCCAATCTCCAGCTACTACCACCCGGGAGTAGCCGTAGATCGCTTCCCAGGGCGCGTAGCCCGCGAATCGTGTGATCAACACAGCGACATCCTCTGCCACAATGAGTGGCCATGTCGACCGAGATGACTCCGCGTTCACTGCTGATCAAGATCACCTGTGGTAGTGAGGCGGCCGAGCGAGCTAATCAGGCATGGACTGTCGCAGCCATGGGTGTCGCTGCCGGAGCCTCGGTCTCGGTCTGGCTCACCGGCGAGGCAGTCTGGTTCGCCGTACCTGGACGTCAGCCCGATCTTGAGCTGCCGTACGCCACTCCTGTCGCAGAGCTGATCGAAACCGTACGGCTAGGTGGCAGCATCACCGTCTGCACTCAATGCGCGGCGCGGCGAGAGCTCCTGGTGGAGGATCTGGTCGACTCGGCGACCATTCAAGGCGCCGCCAGCTTCGTCGAGGCCGCGCTGACCGACAACGTACAGGCGCTCGTCTATTGACGCCCAGGACTGTTGCGTTTCTCCGCACAAGTCCACGAATATCGGCCGAATCCACTGATTCCGGCCTCATTCGTGGCTGTGTGCGGAGAAATGCAACATCACGGACTTACTGCTGGGAGTAGGTCGGCCAGCTGCTTGGCGCTGATGTCGCCAGGCTTGGCTCCGCTAGCAGCCGCCCGCCGACCCAGCATCGCCAGCCGCTGGTTGATCGGCGCTTCGAGTCCCGCTTGATGCGCGATCATCACGATCTCGCCATTGAGATAGTCAGTCTCGATGTTGCCGGTGGCACGCTGCAACGACTGCCACGTCGATCCACCGATGGACTCCGAAACGCCGGGCACTGGCCTCATGGTGAAGCCCGCGTCGCGGGCAGCGGCTTCCTCCGCCTCGCTGACGTATCGGATACCGACAGCATCAAGCACCCGCCGAGCCTCGGCTTCGGCATTCGCAACTAGGGGACGCCAATCTCCATTGCGTGCCACCAGCGCCTGGAAGACGTTGCCGATGTTGCTGATCAACTTGCGGTACTTCCAGGCCATCACATCGTCGGGAAGCGGTACATCGAAGTTGGCGGCCACGAGATCAGTAGCAGTACTAGCCAACACATGATCATGATCTTTTGCAGTGCTCGGCACCCGGCCGAGATGCAGTATCCCGGAGCGCGGGGTGCTGCGTATGATCACTTCCCCAGGCGCCAGATGAACGACCGGCATCCAAACGCAGACGGCATACACCCGCCGAAAGTACCGATGAGCCAAGGCTTCGCCGGCTACACCGTTGAGCGCTACGAATATCGGCAGCTGCTCACCTGCCGTGCCAACCACAGCACCGCCGTGGTGCACGGCCGAGTCAGTCCAGCGGTGCAGCATGTCGTTGGCCTGATGAGTCTTCGTCGCCAAGATCAGAATGTCGTCGACGTCGAGTTGGATCTCTTCCGGCCCACTGATCGCCGTCAGTTGCCGAGTGACATCCTCATCGGGTGTGCGCAGTCGCAAGCCACGTTCTCGAAGGGCGTCAAGATGATCGCCTCGGGCGACCAGCACGACCTCGCACCCGGCCAAAGCCAGGCGACCGCCCAGCGTGCCGCCGACGGCTCCCGCGCCGAGGATGATGTAGCGAGCCATGTTGCTCACCGTAACCTGGCACAGTATTCGGCTATGGAGTTGCGGCTACGTTTTCGTGATCTTGAACCGGCTGACCTGACTGATCTGGACTGGTCAGGCGGCTCGGAGCACATCGGTGCGGTAGCCGCGGCCCTGGAGGCCTCGTACGCCGGCGAGGTCGCACTGATCGTCGGCTGTCTTCCGAACGATCGCCTGATCGCCATGGGCGGCGTTGACTTCCGGCCGCACACCCGTGCCGGCACGATCTGGATGCTTGCGGTGCACGAACGGTTTCAGTCACTGGGAGCCGGAGCAGCGCTGATCACTGCCTTGGAGGAGAAGATCATTGATCATGGTCAGTCGCTGGCGAGAATGTCGGTCGAGCACGACAATCCGCGGGCCAGGGCCCTCTATGAACGCATGGGGTATGTCGAGGCAGGAGCGACGCTGGACAGCTGGCCGGTCGCTGGCGGCCGGACCTACGTCACCGCCTGCACGATCATGGAGCGCAGCCTGATGGAGGTCCCCGACGACGAAGCCGCACCCAGCTAGACTCCCAGCCATGTCGGTGTCCTTCGCCTTCGCTGTGCTGCTGATCGGTAGCGTCGCCGCTCTAGGTGTACTGCTGATGCTCTTGCTGATCATGCTTATGGTGCGCTCGACGAACGTTCGGTCCGGCGGCTGAAGTTTATGTCGTTCGAGCTTGGGGAGAATGTGCATCCGAACTTAGCGCCGATCGCCTGGATGATCGGTCGCTGGGAGGGCAGCGGAAAGGCAACTTATCCGGGCACTCAGGATTTCGACTTCGGCCAGCAAGTCGATTTCGCGCATAACGGCGGCAACTATCTGCACTACTTGTCTCAGCTGTTCGAGGTTGATGACGAGGGCATCGCGGTTCGACCACTCGATATGGAGACCGGGTTCTGGCGGCCGCAGGGTGATGGCAGCCTCGAGGTCGTGATGTGTGGGCCCGCCGGCTACGCCGAGGTGTGGTACGGATCGATCAGCGGATCAAAGATCGAGCTAGCGACCGATGCGGTCGTCCGTACGGCTTCCGCGGAAGATTATTCGGCTGGGCAGCGCTTGTACGGCAACGTTGCTGGCGAGCTGTTGTGGACCTTCGACAGGGCTGCACACGGACATGGCCTGCAGACCTACATGTGGGCCCGCCTGCGTCGCGCCTGATCAAGAGAGCAAGGTCGTCGGACAGCTACCTACGATGGCAGACAGAGCGGAAGAAATGCATCGACGGGAGTGCTGAAGCAACCATGAGCGCGGTAATGGCCCAGACAGGGCCCGACAGCGGTGTGGCTTGGCACTACGGCCATCCCATGCGGGAGCAGCGGCTGCTGGATGCGGGTGAGGGTGTAGTTGACCTGTCACACCGTGGGGTGATCACCGTGACCGGGCCTGACCGGCTCGGATGGCTGCACTCGTTGACCACGCAATATCTGGAGGGACTCGAGCCCGGACGCGGCATCACCACGCTGGTGCTGTCGCCGCACGGCCACATCGAACATGTCCTGTACGGCGTGGATGACGGTGAAATCTTTTGGGCACACACCGAACCAGGCTCGGCGGCGGCATTGGTCGACTGGCTGAACACGATGCGTTTCATGATGCGGGTCGAAGTCAGCGACCGGAGTCGTGACTACGCCGTGGTGTGGTCTGCAAGAGATCTTGGCGATGATCAGATGGTTCGGGCAGGTCCTGACTCGTTGGATGGGCGGGAACTCTTCGTGCCGCGCGATGAGCTTGCTCGGGTCCTCAATCGTGGGCCGCAGGCAGGCACCTGGGCGCTCGAAGCCCGCCGGATTGCCGCAGGAGTGCCCCGGATCGGCCTCGACACCGACCACCGCACTATCCCCAACGAAATCGGCCTGCTCGGCTCGGCGGTACATCTCGACAAGGGCTGTTACCGGGGTCAGGAAACCGTCGCCAGAGTCCACAACCTCGGACGGCCGCCGCGCCGACTGGTGCGTCTGCATCTGGACGGCAGCGTCAATGCATTGCCGACTCCCGGCGCACAGCTCGAGCTGGACGGGCGGGCTGTCGGCTTCGTCGGTGGCTCGGCGCGGCACTTCGAGCTTGGCCCTATCGCCCTAGGACTGATCAAGCGCACGACACCCGTGAATGCTCAACTGATCGTCGATGGCATTGCCGCAGCCCAGGAGCCGCTGGTCGATCCCGAAATTGGTCTTCACGTACGAGCTTGATTGCCTCCCGCGCGGAGCGAGCGAAAGCGAGCAGAGCAATCAAACTGGCGTCAGGGGCCGAGTTTGGAGAGGGTCTCCTTGCAGGGGCGGATTTCGCCCACCCGCTCACCGCCACCGAGCACCGGCGCGCTGGCATGATCGTCTAGCGTTTCATGATCAAACCCGAGTCGCTGCAGTACGCCGGCCATGGCCACCGGACGGGCTCGGGGATTTCCATCACTGATCTTGATAGCAATACCGCGACCATCCGGAAGTCCAACGGCGTAGACCGATTCGGCCCCAGCCTTGGCAATGAGACCAGGGACGGCACGATGCAGTTCCAGCTCGTCACGCCGAGTGCCCGAGACGTACTCCGGATGGTTTCGAATTGCCGTCGCAACCTGAAGCTCGGGGCCATCGGATGCGCTGGCGATACGCCCGAAGGCGCGCGCCAGCGCATACGTCGAAATCGCATACAGCGGTGCGCCGCAGCCGTCTATCGCCAGGTTGGTGGCCTGTTCATGAGCAAGATCATCGATTGCTTGCACGACCGCCAGCTGGGTCGGATGATCGGGATCGCGATAGCTGGCAACGTCCCCACCGTTCAGCACGGTGGTTCTGATCATTCCGGCGTGCTTGCCAGAGCAGTTCATCGCCAACGGAGACTTAGCGACCCCCTTGCGAATAGCGGCCTCCCGCTCCTGCTGATCCAGCGGCCATTCAGCGGGCATCTGCAGCGCGGATTCGTCAAGCTCCGACATGGCGAGGATTTGGCGTACGCCGTCGAGTTGGAACTCCTCCCCAGAGTGCGATGCACAGACCAGGGCCAAAAGCTCACCATCAAGATCAAGACCAGCTCGCAGCATGCCCACGGCCTGGAGCGGCTTGTTCACACTGCGCGGATACATCGGAGCAAAGTCGGCGCCGACCGACGAGGCCAGACTTCCGTCCGAATTGGTGATCGCTATGCGTCCTCGATGAGTGCTCTCCACGAAGCCGTTACGGACAACCTCGACCACCACGGGATCGGATTCGAAAGGGCTGACCACGACCTGACACTACGCCCGGCCCATGCGATGCGGTCGCCATTTTGCGGTAGGCGAACAGCACTTATGAGTTGTGACATCGCAAGCGCCGAAGCGGGCCTAATCTTCTCTGTGTGGATTGGCACTCCTATGACGCCGCGTTGTTCGATCTGGACGGCGTGCTGACGCCGACCGCTGAGATACATATGCGGGCATGGCGTCAGCTCTTCACCGACTTCTTGACCAAACGTGGCGTCGACCAGCCATACCTCGACAGCGACTACTTCGACTACATCGACGGCAAGCCACGCTATGACGGAGTGCGGGCGTTGTTGGCCTCCCGCGGCATCCAACTCGCTGAGGGTGATCCGAGCGACGGTCCCGAAATTGAGACCGTTTGTGGGCTTGGCAATCGCAAGAACGAATTCTTTGCGGCAGTGCTCGACGAGGAAGGCGTCCAGCCGTACGCCGGGTCGATCCAGTTGCTTGATCATCTCGCCGAGCGTGGCACCAAGATCGCCGTCGTCACGTCGTCACGCAATGCTGCGGCGGTGCTGGAAGCTGCCGATCTGCGGCCCCGGTTCGGCGTCGTTGTGGATGGCAATGTCGCCGCGGAGAAGGGGCTTCGAGGTAAGCCCTCGCCCGACACGTTCGTCGCTGCCGCGAAGGAGCTTGGCGTACCGGTGGAACGTGCGGTGGTTTTCGAGGATGCCGTCTCCGGCGTTGAAGCCGGACATGCCGGTGGTTTCGGACTCGTCGTTGGAGTGGACCGCGGAGTCGGCGCACAGCGGCTGACCGAATCAGGCGCCGACGTCGTAGTCGCTGATCTTGCTGAGCTGGCATCATGACCCGCCGCGGTCCGGACGATCCGATCAGTGCTGCCGATCCGCTCGATCGCAATCGCTTTCCGGTTCACGAATGGAAGTTCACCGAGGCCGAATACAGCGCAGATGATCTTGGTGTCACCGAGTCGCTGTTCGCAGTCGGCAACGGCTATCTCGGCATGCGCGGCAATGTTGAAGAGGGCCGGGAGACCTACGCCCACGGCACATTCATCAACGGCTTCCACGAGACGTGGCCCATCCGGCATGCCGAGGAGGCATTCGGCTTCGCGCGAACCGGCCAAACCATCGTCAACGTGCCCGACAACAAAACGATCAAGCTGTACGTTGACGATGAACCAATGCTGCTGTCGGTAGCCGATCTTGAATCCTACGAACGCTCGCTGGATTTCCGTGACGGCCTATTGCGACGCGAGATCGTCTGGCGGACTCCAGGTGGCAAGCGCGTCAAGGTGTGCTCCACGCGGATGGTCTCCTTCACCCAGCGGCACCTGGCGATCATGACCATGGAGGTCACGATGCTGGATGACGAAGCGCCGGTCGTGATCTCCTCACAAACCCTCAACCGGCAAGACGGTCGCGACGAGTATCACGTACGCTCCCATGCGATGGGCACCGGCGCCGATCCGCGCAAAGGTGCCCCGTTTGAGGCGCGGGTGCTCGAACCGCAGAGCCACTGGTGGCAAGATCAACGGATCATTCTCGGCTATCGCTGCGCCAACTCCAAGATGACTCTCGCGGTCGGAGTTGATCATCAGATCTACACCGACAACGACTATCGCATCTTCACCAGCGCCGATGAGGACACCGGCAAGATGGTCTACCGAGTGCAGGCCAAGCCACGCCAGCCGATCAAGGTAACCAAGGTCGTCGCGTACCACACCTCACGCGGAGTGCCGTCCCGTGAGCTCGTTGATCGTTGCCGGCGGACTCTCGATCGCGTGTATGAGCACGGTGTCGAACCGGAACTAGCGGCTCAGCGAGAATGGCTGGACAGGTTCTGGGAGCGGTCGGATGTAGTAGTGCACGGCCAGCCGGCTTTACAGCAGGCGATCCGCTGGAATTTGTTTCAGGTCGCCCAGGCTACGGCTCGCGCGGAGCAATCCGGCGTGCCCGCCAAGGGTGTGACCGGTACCGGCTACAGCGGGCACTACTTCTGGGACACCGAGATCTTCGTGCTTCCGTTCCTCACCTACACCTCGCCACAGATGGCGCGCAGCGAGCTGCGTTTCCGCTACAACATGCTGGAAGCGGCCCGTCGGCGCGCCGAAGAGCTTGCCCAGCATGGCGCGCTCTTCCCCTGGCGTACGGTCAACGGTGAGGAGGCATCGGCCTATTACGCGGCCGGCACGGCGCAGTATCACATCGATGCCGACATCGCGTACGCCTTGTGCAAGTACGTTGCTGCCAGCGGCGATCAAGACTTCATGAACCGGGAGGGCGTGGACCTTCTGGTCGAGACCGCGAGACTCTGGGCTGACCTCGGTTTCTGGCGGGAGAACGGTGCCGATCGCAGCAGCTTCCACATTCATGGCGTAACGGGGCCGGACGAATACACCACTGTCGTCAACGACAACCTCTTCACCAATGTCATGGCCCGCTACAACCTTGCCAAGGCTGCTGAGCTACTCCGCCAGCTGAAGCGGGAACTGCCACGGGCGTACCAGCGGGTGGCGCTGCGGCTCGAACTCGCCGACGAAGAAATCGAGGAGTGGGCCGCGTGTGCGGAGGGAATGTCGATCCCGTACGACAAGATCACCGGAATCAACCCGCAGGATGCCCACTTCCTTGATCGAGAAGTCTGGGATCTGAAGAACACTCCGCCGGAGAAACGGCCGCTGTTGTTGCACTATCACCCGCTGGTGATCTATCGATTCCAGGTGTTGAAGCAGGCGGATGTCGTGCTCGCTCTGTTTCTGCAGGGTGATCATTTCAGCTACGAGCAGAAACGCAACAACTTCGAGTACTACGACCCCATTACCACCGGTGACTCCACGCTCTCTGGAATCGTGCAATCAATCATCGCCGCCGAAGTCGGCTACCGTGATCTTGCACTGCGCTATTTCTATAACGCTATGTTCGTCGATCTCGCAGATCTGCACGGCAACACCAGCGACGGGGTCCACGTAGCCTCGACCGGTGGCGTGTGGAACATCCTGGCTTATGGATTCGGCGGTATGCGGGATTACAACGGAAAGATCAACTTCGATCCGCGGCTGCCAGAGTCATGGCCGGGCCTGACGTTTCAGGTGACGCTGCGGGGAACCCGGGTCCGGGTCGACCTCACCAGCCGCGAAATCACATTTACCGTCGTGGCGGGCGATCTCGCCGAGCTGTCGGTTCGCGACGAGCACTTCACCGTCACAGCGGGCAGGCCGCTGCGGGTGCCGCTGGCTCACCAGGGTCCGTGCATCGAGGGTCCACTGCCATCTAAGACGGTCGACCGTCGGCCAGATGGGACATTGATCACGGCGTCGGTGCCGCAAGCAGTCATCGTGGGCCGCTAACCGGCACAAGAAATTTGCAAGCTGGCAGCTTGCGTGTGCTTGCAATTGCAAGCACACTGGACGCCATGGTGAGAATTTCAACCGACAAGATCGCGGGCCAACTCGGTTCGCTCGGTGAGTTCATCGCCGCTCAGCGCCGGGCGGCGCAGTTGTCGCTACGGCAGCTGGCAGAACAGACGGGTATCTCCAATCCCTATCTGAGCCAAATCGAGCGCGGCCTCCGCAAGCCCTCGGCAGAGGTGCTGCAGCAGCTCGCCAAGGCGTTGCGGGTGTCGGCAGAAACGTTGTACGTACGCGCCGGCATTCTCGATCCAGATGATCATCCAGCTACGTCAGTGGAGATGGCTGTGCTCGCCGATATCGCGATCACCGAGAGACAGAAGCGAGTCCTGATCGACGTATACACCTCATTCGTCAAGGAGAACTCCAGGACGGCAACGAGTGAGGAGGCCTGGAGTGTTCCCGAACCCAAACCCAACTGAGAAGGAGAAAGTCATGTCCGAATCCGACGTCACGCCCGATGCCCGCAAGTCAGCCCTCGAGTCCGATTACGCTGCACTGTATGCGGTCGCCGGCCTGACCGATGCGCTGGCTGACGCACTCAAGAGCGCTCTTGCCGAGACGCAGCAGAAAGCCACCAGGCGGATCAACGAGCTGCAGAGCCGGCGCCCCGAACTGAGCAAGCAGGCGAAAGAAAGCGCCGGGGATCTGCGCACCTTCGTGATCACCCTGCCGGAGCAGTTCAAGCATCTCCCGGACACCACCAAGTCACGGATCGCCGAGCTGCAGAAGCAGGCCAATGATCTGCTGGCGCAAGCCACCAGCACGTATGGTGATTTCGCCGTCCGCGGCAAACAAGCTGTCGATGAGGTGCGGACGACGGCACGCGCCCGCTCCACCAAAAATGGCAAGCCGGTTATCCAGCGGAGTACCGAAAGCGAGAGGGCTAACGAGGCTTCGGAGAAGGGCCAGCTCGAGGAAGGCTAACGGCAAGAAGAGCGGCAGCAGAAGGCCAGCTGATTAGCTCAGAATTCAGCTAAACAACCAGAACGACGCTCACGCCCCACCTTCTTGCTCGCGCCCCCCGCGGGCAAGAGAGGTGGGGCGTGAGTGCGCCTCCCCCCGGGCTGAACTGAATCCTCTACAACTTCCTTAGACGCCGACCGATCACCGGTCCGGGTGGCGTCGAAGATCGAATAAAGACCCGACTTCGGATGGACATTGACGCATGATCATCGCTAGTACCGGCGATGACGCGCCCTGAGCTTGTCGAAGGGCGGCTCGACGGGGCTGCGACATAGTCAGCCCGCATAATGATCGACTTCATCGACTTCCCCCTTTCGACTTACGCCAGGACCTGCGACCTACATCGTGCCGACGGTTGGGGAAGGGACCGATGGCTGCAGCTCGATGGAGCTGCGAGCGACGAGAACATCTTCACCGATGAGGACGCGAATGCGAGGGCCGGCGACGCGGTCGTGATCCACTTGTGTCGAAGTTCGCGAACTCAGATTACGAAATGGGCACGCCCCGGGAGGGCGCGCGGTCCGCGCGGAGCGAGCGGAGCAATCAAGCGCGCCATGCTAGGCCTGCTTGGCGCGAGCTCGGGTGCGCGCACGTGCGGCTCCGGCCAGCACGACCTTGCGCATTCGCACTGCCGCTGGGGTGACCTCCAGGCACTCGTCAGTTCGGCAGAATTCCAGTGCCTGCTCCAAGCTCAACAGCCGCGCCGGCACCAGCCGCTCAAGTTCTTCACCTGTCGAGGAACGCACATTGCTGAGCTTCTTCTCTCGCGTGGGATTGACGTCCATATCTTCGGCGCGGGAGTTCTCGCCCACGATCATGCCCTCATAGACATCCGTGCCGGGAGTAACGAACATGGTGCCGCGCTCTTGCAGGTTGAACAATGCGTACGAGGTGACCTGGCCCGACCGATCGGCGACCAGTGAACCTGTCGGTCGAGTGCGCATTTCGCCGGCCCACGGCTCGTAGCTCTCAAAGACGTGATGCATCAGACCGGTGCCTCGGGTCTCGGTGAGGAATTCAGTACGGAAACCGATCAAGCCGCGAGCTGGCACGAGGTATTCCATGCGCACCCAGCCAGTGCCGTGATTGACCATCTGTTCCAATCTGCCGCGGCGCAGGCCCAATAGCTGCGTCACAACACCGACGAAGTCCTCGGGGATATCGACGGTCAGCCGCTCCATGGGCTCGTGCACCTTGCCGTCAATCGTGCGGATCAGGACCTGAGGTTTTCCGACGGTCAGTTCGAAGGACTCGCGGCGCATCATCTCGACCAAGATCGCTAATTGGAGCTCACCACGGCCTTGGACTTCCCAGGTGTCTGGCCGCTCTGTCGGGAAAACGCGGATCGAGACATTTCCGACCAGTTCGACGTCCAGCCGCGCCTTGACCAGGCGCGCTGTGAGGTTCTTACCGGAACGTCCGGCAAGCGGCGAGGTATTGATGCCGACCGTCACCGAGATGGACGGCTCATCCACCGTGATCAGCGGCAGCGGTCGGGGGTCCTCTGGATCCGCGATCGTCTCGCCGATGGTGATCTCCGGGATTCCGGCGATGGCGACGATATCGCCCGGACCCGCAGCTTCGGCCGGCTCTCGTTCCAACGCATTGGTGATCAACAATTCGGAGAGTTTCACCGTACGGATGGTGCCGTCGGCACGGCACCACGCCACGTTTTGATTGCGCCGTAAGGTTCCTGCGAGCACTCGGCAGAGCGCGAGGCGTCCGAGGTAGGGCGACGCGTCAAGATTGGTCACATGCGCCTGCAGCGGCGCACCCTCGACGTAACTGGGCGGCGGGATGTGCTGCAGGATCGTGGCGAAGAGCGGAGCCAGATCGCCACTTTCGGGCATGTCCCCGTTGTCGGGCGGCGTGAGCGAGGCACGGCCGGCTTTGGCCGAGGCGTACAGCACCGGGAAGTCAAGCGCGTGGCTACTGTCCTCGTCCAGCAGATCGAGGAACAGTTCGTAGGTCTCGTCCACCACCTCGGCGATTCGGGCATCCTGCCGGTCAACCTTGTTGATCACCACGACGATGGGCAGCTTCTTCGCCAGCGCCTTGCGCAGCACGAAGCGAGTCTGGGGAAGCGGGCCTTCGGAGGCGTCCACCAGCAGTAAAACGCCGTCGACCATCTCCAGGCCGCGCTCTACCTCGCCCCCGAAATCGGCGTGCCCCGGTGTATCGATGATGTTGATCGTGACCGTTGAACCATCTGGCGCGTGATGCCGCACGGCAGTGTTCTTGGCCAGTATCGTGATGCCTTTTTCACGCTCCAGATCCATGGAGTCCAGCACCCTCTTTTTGACCGTTTGTCCGACCCGGAACGCCCCGGACTGCCACAGCATGGCGTCAACCAAGGTGGTCTTGCCGTGATCGACATGGGCAACAATCGCGACATTCCGCAGATCAGAACGGACGGGCACGCAAAACACTCTTTCCGGGGCTAGGGCAACCTGCCGAGTGTAGTGGGTGTGTGTGATCGCTCGCTTCGCGCAAAGGAATCGGCTGCCTACCAGCCGGCGCCGAAGCAGGCGAAGGGGATGGGCTCGGGGGCGGCCTGCAAGGCGTTGGCGAGCGCGTACGCGGGAGCTGCTCCGGTAGCAAGTCGGCGGTGGTAGTCGAGCATGAGGTCCGCGGCTCCCTCATCCGACACCTTGGCGACGCCGGAGATGATCGTCGAGGTTCCGCTGTGCAGCAGGGCGCGCGTCAGGCCGAGAGCTTCGTCGCCGGGTCGTACCGTGGCTTGGCCCAGCTCGCAGGCGGACAGCACTACCTGCTGAGGTGGCCGGGCGAGCCGATCGAGGTCGTACCCCACGACGGGACCGTCGGCCAGCCGGATTGAGGAGAAGAGTGGGCTCTCACGCTCGTGACGGCCATGCGCCGCTACATGAACCAGCTGCGCACCGTTGATGGTGCTCAGAAACGCGTCGCCGGTCGCGTTGGAGCCCGTGAGCGTCTCGCAACCTAGCCAGTGCTCCGCTACACCGGCAACCTCCTGGTCGGCACGCCCAAGGCCGGGACCGGCAACGGCCACGACCGGCCCGGACTTGTTGTGGAATCTCGCGCGGGCCCCCAGCCAGGCTGCCGCCGATGGCGCAATCGTCAGCGGTCGGCCCTTGAGACACTCCAAATCCGCCCAAGGGAGCGCCGCAAGCCGTCCGGGCGGCACCACGACGAGGGGAGCATCAGGCAGGTTGAGCGGCGTCAGCAGCAGCTGGTCGAGGATTCGCAGATCCCGGGCCAGAGAGTTGCGTGCCGACGCTCGCAGCGGCTCTGGCACGTGACTGAGGGCTAGGACATCAAGATCGGCCGTAATGCGCCGGCAGAGCCGTTCTGCTTCGGCCATCGTCGTTAAGCGTTGCATCCAGCAGCCGCGCCGGGTCAGGACAATGCCATGGATGTCATCGTCTATTCCGAAGAGCGTCAGCAGTGCCGCGTCGTCCAGTGCCGCTCTCATTTCGCCCATTCGTGGAGTCGGGTCGATCGAACCCGAGCCACGGATGGTCCACGAGCGAGCTCGAATCTCGCGTTGCAGTGACTGCCGACGTTTGCGGAGTCTCTCACCGGCATCGCTGTCGGCGGCTTCGTGCTCCAGCTGGCTGACCACCCAGCGGAGTTGGGTGAGCAGGTCGGCGGTGACCGAGTCTTCGGGAGGTCGTACGGGTGTCACCCGGCTGGATATTGCTCGTGCCCGTTCTAGCCAGGCGAGCACTGCGGCGGGCCGCCCGGCTGTGATCTCCTCGGTAACGGCCAACGCAGCGAGGCTCACTCCGTGTATCGCAGTGGAGGTTTGCAGGTCGAGGCTGCCGAACTGAGCTTGGTGCTTCATCAGTTCAGCCATTCCAGCGCGGGCGTGGCGATGCCCAGCCTCCCGGTCCCTGCGGGCGAAGGCCAGTTTGGTTCTGACAAGCCGGCCGTACAGCCGGAGATCGAGTGGCTGGCTAGCAGAAATGGTGGGTATCGCCCGTGGCCTGCCAGTGCGGTTCGGTCCCGAATACTCAATGGCAATCAGGCGTGCCAGCTTTGCTTGGTCAGGCAGGCCTAGCTCGTTGAAGGTCGTTGTGAGCCGGTCGGCGGTACGTATCAGCTTGTCGGCCCGGGTGCCGACCTCAGCATCGGCACGAAGCATGACCAGCTCACCGAGAGCCGTCGACCGCCGATTGTTCCGACGCCGCAGCCGTGCCACAGCAGTGTGGCTGATGTTTTGAGCCAATCGGTAGTTACCTGCCAGGAGGGCGACCTCTGCTCGTGCCAGTTCCGCTTCGGCCAACAACGTCACCATTTCGGTGCGTTCCAGAGCCGCTGATGCCTCGACGAGTGTCCGGTCGGCGTCGGCAACCAATCCTGCGCTGAGCAGAACCTTGGATCGGTTGATGCCCACCACGCCTTTGTAGTGGTCCGAGGCTGCCTGCTCGACAGTTGGCATCAATTCCAGTGATCGAGGCAAATTACCAGCCAGATAATGCATGTAGCCGAGGTTGAGCCGCGCGGCGAACTCCAATTCTGCAAGTCCGTAGCGTCGGCTCAGATTGAAAGCACGACCGAAATCCTCGATAGCGGATGGAATATGTCCGAGCTGATTATGAGTCTCGCCCCGATTGATCAAGATCTTGCAGCGATCCGACGGCTCAGCATCGTTGATCAACTGAACTGCTCCATTGAACTGCCTGATCGCGTCACTGAGCAGCCCTTCTCGAAGCAGCAACAGGCCGTGCTGCGCTCGCGTAATCACTGTCAGTTGGCCCAGAGACTGACGGGTTGCGAGCTGCTCGGCCTTGACGAGTAGCCGGATGCTTTCGGCTACTCGACCCATCTCGTGAGTGGGATAGCTGAGACTGAGCAGAATTCGAGCGGAAAGCCGGTCGTGTTCGCTGGAACAGTCGGGTAATTGAAAATCGGTGCCATTGTGGGGCAGTGTCATGTGCAGGGCATCCATTGCCTCGCTGAATAACGCGATCGCGCGGGAGTAATGGCCGAGGTCTGAGCTGGCAATGCCTCGGATAAGAAGATCTGCGGCGTGTTGATGGTCACCACCACACGCAACATTTGCCCCCACATCTCGAATTTTGCTCTGCTTTTCACTCCTGTGCCAGGCCACATCCCGTCACTTTGGAAATGTCGGCACGGCGCGCGCCGCACCCTCAGTGTCGCCATCCGGGCTTTGCCGCCCCGTACCCTTGGGCCTATGGCGGGCACCACAGACTGGTTCCGAGATTCATTTCGCATCGAGTACGACAAGCAAAACGCCGCGCTCGGACGGTTCAACTTAGCGATCTTCGGGAAGACCGGCGTCGGCAAATCGACCTTGATCAACGCGATCTTCGGCGAGGAGGTCGCGCGTACCGGCATCGGCGAGCCTGTCACCCGCGGTAGTCACCTCTATCTCGACAAGGTCGGTCACCTGGGCATCGTCGACACTCAAGGTCTCGAGGTCGGCAAGGACAATAAGCAAATCCTCTCCGAGCTCGACAAGGCCATGACTCAAATGCGGCAGCTTCCCTTGTCTGAACAGATCCACGTGGCCTGGTACTGCGTACGCGGCATGGATCGGCGCTTCGAGGAGGCCGAGGCCGATTTCGTACGCCGGCTCGACGGGATGGGCCTGCCAGTGATCTTGGTGCTGACGCAGGTGCCGATGCGGAGTGGCTACGTCCATCCTGATGCGGTCCTGCTGGCTGAGCAGATCATGGCCAAGCGGCTGCCGATCGTTGCGGGGCGGCCGTTTATGACCTACGCGAAGGCAGACGAGTTCGCTGGCCAGCATGCCTACGGGCTCAAGGAACTCCTCGATGCCACCTTTCGCGTCGCGCCCGAAGGAGTTCAAGGAGCCCTCGTCGCGGCGCAGGAGATCGATCAGGTCCGCAAAACGCAAGAGGCAAACAAGTACATAACCGGTGCTGCGGCGAGCGCTGCCGCTGCCGCCGCAACGCCTATCCCCTTTTCCGACGCGGCCTTGCTGGTGCCGATTCAGTTGGGCATGATGGCTCGGATCGCCCAGGTCTACAAGATCAAATTCGAGCGGGCTGCGCTGATGGCGATCGCCTCCACCACGGCAGCGACTCAGATCGGACGGGCCACCTTCACGGGCTTGCTGAAGATGATCCCCGGGGCGGGAACGGTGGTCGGTGGCGCAATCGGAGCAGGAGTCGCGTCGACGTTCACCTACGCGATGGGGCAGGCCTGGTTGACCGTCTGCCAGCGAGCCGTCAAAGGGAAGCTCGGCACCGCTGGCACCGTCGTAGACAACGACGAGCTGCGCGCAGTCTTCATGGATGAGTTCCGCAAACGCATCAAGCTGGGGCGTAAGGAGTTGCGTACGGCATCGGAGCCGGATGTCAACCTCATCGACTCAAACAAGATCAGCTAGCCAACGTCTGATGTGCCCTGAGCTCGTCGAAGGGCGCGGTCTTGACGAACTGCTGACAAGTCAAGGCTTGCTCGAATAGCCTGCCGCCAATGACTATTCCGGATCTGGCGCCGCTGCTGGAGGGCGAGCCGCCTCATGATCAAGTTGTCTTTGCGACACGACTGCAGCGCTATTGGCCGGACCTTCTCACCGGCCTGACGGGTGCCTACCCAGACCATGCGCCGGAGATGGCCAACCGGCTGGTGGAGATTGCCGCACAGAACTTCCAACAGCGGCCCGCCGACCTGCGATTGCTGGACTTGCGGAGGCACGCCGATCCGCAGTGGTATCAACATCAGCAGATGCTGGGATACGCCACCTATGCGGACCTTTTCGCGGGCGACCTCAAGGGGGTTGCCGATCGGGTCGATTATCTTGCCGAGCTGGGCGTCACCTACCTGCACCTCATGCCACTGCTCAAGCCACGACCCGGCCAGAACGATGGCGGCTATGCGGTCATGGATTATCGCGCGGTGCGTTCCGATCTTGGCAGCATCGATGATCTGCGGAATCTGGCCACCGTGCTGCGATCTCACGGCATCTCTTTGACGCTCGATCTCGTCCTCAACCACATTGCTGCCGAGCACCAATGGGCGGTCAATGCCCGGGCGGGCGATCCCTTCTATCGGCAGTACTTCCACATGTTCGCCGATCGGGAATTGCCGGACGCGTACGAGCGGACGCTGCCGGAGGTCTTTCCGGACTTCGCGCCAGGAAACTTCACCTACGATGATGAGTCCCATTCCTGGGTCTGGACGACGTTCAACAACTGGCAATGGGATCTCAACTGGCACAACCCCGAGGTCTTCTACGAGTTCGCGGACTTGATCTTGTGGCTGGCCAATCTCGGCGTGGAGTGCCTGCGCCTGGACGCGATCGCCTTCATCTACAAGCGGATGGGCACCAACTGCCAGAACCAACCTGAAGTGCATGCGATCACCCAGGCGCTGCGAACCGTGGCCCGGATCGCTGCTCCAGCGTTGATCTTCAAGGCGGAGGCGATCGTCGGACCTGCGGATCTGGCGCCCTATCTCGGGGTGGGCAAGCATGCCGGCAAGGTCAGTGACCTGGCGTACCAGAACTCCTTGATGGTGCAGATTTGGTCCGCGCTCGCGGCCAAAGACACCCGGTTGTTCTGCACGGCGATGAACCGATTCCCGGCAAAACCGCCGACGACGGTTTGGGGCACCTATCTGCGCTGCCATGACGACATCGGCTGGGCAATTGACGACGGCGACGCCGCCTCGGTCGGACTGAACGGCTACGAACATCGCCGCTTCCTCGCCGACTACTACGCGGGGCTCTATCCGATGAGTGATGCCCGCGGGCTGGTGTTCCAAGAAAATCTGTTGACCGGGGATCGCCGGATCAGCGGAACGGCAGCATCACTGGCAGGGATTGAGGCCGCGCTCATCAGCGGCGACGAGATCCACCTTGATCTGGCGGTTCGCCGCTACGTGCTGGCGCACTGCCTGGTTCTAGGGTTCGGTGGACTGCCGCTGATCTACATGGGTGATGAGCTCGGTCTGCAGAACTACTACGACTTTGTCGAAGATCCTGATCATGCCGACGACAACCGTTGGATCCATCGGCCGCCGATGCCGTGGGATCTTGTGAATCGGCGGCACATGACGGGCACGATCGAGTACCGCATCTGGCATGCGCTACGACATGTGATCACGGTGCGCGCCTCGCTGCCCAGCCTGGATGCCTCTGTCGAAAGTGAAATCCTTGATCCGGTGAATCCCGCAGTGCTGGTTTTTTTACGACGGTTTTCGAGCCAGACAATGGTCGGCGTCTACAACATGACCCCTGAGTCGCAGAAGCTGCCACGCTGGGTGATTCCGCTGGGCAACTGGGCCTGGGATGCGCTGACCGAAGAGACCCCGCTAACCAATGGACCGCTGACCCTGGATGGCTACCAGGTGCGTTGGTTTGTGCAGCAGACGTGAGCACGCCGCGCGATATAGCGATCGCTCAGGTGCGCGCTGAGCTCAACGAACTCGACCTGGAGTGGACCGAATCCGCGCCCGGGTTGTTCTCCGTCCGACTTCCCGGCACCCGAAAGCTCATCACCGAATGCGCTCTCGAGGTCGGCAAGCACGGAATGAACGTCCGTGCGTTCGTCGCCCGCAAGCCGGATGAGAACCAAGCCGGCGTCTACCGATGGTTGTTGGAACGCAATCTCAAGCTTCATGGCATCTGCTTTGCCCTCGATGCGTTAGGCGACATCTATCTCGCGGCCCGGGTGCCGGTCGAGCTGGTGACGCGAGCCGCGGTCGATCGGCTACTGGGCGCGGTGGCCGAATCCGCCGATGAGAGCTTCAACGTGATCCTGGAATTGGGATTCGCCGAGAGCATTCGTCAAGAGTGGGCCTGGCGGCGCTCCCGCGGAGAGTCAACGGCCAACCTTGTCGCGTTCACTCATTTAGATCCGGGGGGCGTCGTCCCCCCCGGGATCAGCACAGATCCGGGAGAGAGTTCGAAAAGCTGATCCTGTGCAACGCCGTCGGCATGTTGACCACTAGGCTCGCTGCCATGACAGGCACCCTGATCCTGCTGCGGCACGGCGAAAGCGAGTGGAACGCGAAGAACCTGTTCACGGGCTGGGTCGATGTCGGCCTGAGCGCCAAGGGTGAGGCGGAGGCCACACGCGGCGGAGAGTTGCTGATCGAAAACAATCTTTTGCCAGATGTCGTACACACCTCGGTACTGCGCAGGGCGATTCAGACTGCGCAAATTTCCCTCGATACTGCTGATCGAATGTGGATTGAGACCAAGCGTTCGTGGCGGCTGAATGAGCGTCATTACGGCGCGCTGCAGGGCAAGGACAAGGCCGCCACGCTAGCTGAATTCGGTGAAGAACAGTTCATGCTCTGGCGCCGCTCGTACGACATTCCGCCGCCGCCCATCGACAACACGGATCAGTTCGCGAACTTCGATGATCCCAAATATGCCGGTCTGCCCAGCGAGGCACGGCCTCGTACCGAATGCCTGAAAGACGTGCTCATTCGCGCTTTGCCGTACTGGTACGACGAAATCGTGCCGGACTTGCGGGCCGAAAAGATCACCCTAATTGCCGCCCACGGCAATTCGCTGCGCGCCATCGTCAAGCATTTGGATCAGATGAGCGATGAAGCAGTCGTTGGCCTGAACATTCCCACCGGCATTCCGCTGGTCTACGACCTCGATGATGATCTGAAGCCGATCGAGATCGGTGGGCGCTACCTGGATCCGGAAGCAGCCGCCGCCTCAATTCAAGCCGTCAAGATGCAGGGCCGGAAATAGAGTCGGCTCTTGTAACTCCCTGGAGGGGTCGTTTCGCAGCACAGCCGTCAAAACGTGCCCACGAAGGGGTCTGGAGGGGTCGTTTCGCAGCACAAACGTCGAAACGATCCGTGGCCGGTTATCCACAGTTATCCACAGATTTGGAAGATTCCACTGGCATTCTGGCTGTCCACTGATCCAGCATCGCCCGCATGGCCATTACCGCGCACGAAGTTCGCTCGTTCGATCCGAAACAACCATTTAGCCGCGCCGAGGCACGTGCGGCTGGAATCAGCCTCAAGACGCTGCTCAGCAGTCGCTTCCACAAGGTCTTTTACGACTGCTATGTGTTGTCGACGGTTGCGCTCACCACAAGGCTTCGAGCCAAGGCAGCGCTCGGTATTTCACCGCCAGGCAGCTATGTCAGTAATGCCACCGCTGCACGGCTCTGGGGTGGGCTCGTCCCGGAAACGGCTGACGTTCACGTGACCGTGCCCAGCGCGGCCGGAAGAAGCTCGCGCCAGGGTGTCAAAGCACATGCCAGTGTCAGCGGTGCGGCGGTGACGCGTTTCCGCGGTCTGCCGATCACCACTCCCGAGCAGACATTCCTCGACATGGCGGCGAGCTTGGATTTGGTGGCCCTGGTCGTGCTCGGCGACAGCCTCATCAATGCGAAGCGGACGAGCGCCATGGCTCTCCGCGATGCCGCACTGCTGTGGCATGGCCGTGGTGCAAAGCGCGCTCGCCGGGCGGCGCGCGATGTCCGGGACGGCGTCGACTCCGCGATGGAGACGCGGGTTCGCATGCTGCTTGTCCTGGCCGGTCTCCCGACACCTCAGGTGAACTTCATCCTCCGTTTTTCGGACGGCGCGTGGTGGATGCGCTTCGACATGTGCTATCCCGCACTCAAGTTGATCATCGAGTACGACGGTAGGCAACATGCTGAGGACAGTGAGCAATGGCTGCATGACTTGAAGCGTCGCGAGGCTCTCGACCGGATGGGATGGCGGATCATCCTCGTCACCCGAGATGACTTCTACAACGCACCCGAGGAGGTGCTGCGTCGCGTACGAGATGCTCTCATCGATCGGGGCATGGCCGGCGTACGTCGTCGGTTCAGAACCGAGTGGACACGTCACATCATCGGAGCCTGAACGTCTTAACGCTTTTGGCGCGAAACGCCCCCTCGCGCCGCCTGACGGTGGGTCGTTTTGACGGCTGTGCTGGGAAACGACCCTCCCGCCGTGAAACAGCAAGCCGCAAAGCCGACTACGGCTGCGGCCAGGTGCTGTCCTCGGGAAACTGGCCGGTCACCACGTAGATGATTCGCCGACCCATTGACGCGGCATGGTCGGCGATGCGTTCGTAATAACGACCGAGCAGCGCAACATCGACGGCAGCCTCAACCCCGTACCCCCAGTCGTCGCTCAACATCACCCGGAACTGGGTACGCCGCAGCTCATCCATTTCCTCATCCTTGGCCCGCAACTCTTGAGCGCTTTGGATGTTGCGATCGTTCAACGTCTGCCCGGCGGTGATCACCATTTTCTCCGCGACGTCACCCATCCGAACGAAGTTGGGTCGCAACGTCTCGGCCACGGCAATCTCGGGATAGCGAAGCCTGGCAATCTTGGCAATGTGGGCAGCAAGATCACCCATCCGCTCCAGCTCGGTCACCATTCGCAACGTCGCCACGATGGTCCGCAGTTCACCTGCGACCGGTGCTTGGCGGGCGAGCAGTGAGAACGCGCGCCCTTCGATTTCCGCCTGCTTGGCGTCGATTCGGTCATCGTCGCTGATCACTTGTTCGGCGAGGTGGATATCCGCTTCCAACAGCGCCGTCGTCGCCGACCGAACTGCCGATGAAACCACCTGAGCCATAAGCACCAGGTCGGCGAGGACATCGTCCAGCTGTTCCCGGTAGGAGTCGCGCATCCAGTTACGTCCCATCAATCAGTGGTGTGTCAGCGCGAACAACCCTATGTCGGAGCCCTACACCGAATCGTGCAGATGGTTAACGAACCGTGAACAAGTGCCAAACGCTTGAAGCCTGCTCTGCGTAGTTCAGCAATGACGTGGTCATCTGGGCGCGACTTTGACCCTACTATCTTGCTGTGAACCCGATTGGGGTCGGCATTGTGGCGATCGTCGTCGGCATTGGAATCGGCGTGCTGCTTGCTTGGGTCGCGTTGCGGAGCCGCGAAGCCGAGCCCGCTCCGACCTTCGATGTCGCCGAGCCGGTGGTCCCGACTGGTGTTTCTGAAGTGCTTGGGGTGTTGCCGTCTGCTGGCATCCTGGTCGGTCCGCATGACGAGGTCCTCGAGACGACTGCTATGGCCCGAACGCTGGGCTTGGTACGCGGCAGCCGAATCGCGGTCCCTGAGCTCCTGCAGCTGGTTCGCACCGTGCGTCGGGACGGCGATAGCCGGACTGTAGATCTCCAGATCGATCGAGGCGTACGCGTTGCTTCGACCTATCTCACCGCGCGTGTCGCACCGCTGGACGAGAGCCTCATCCTCGTGCTCGCCGATGATCAAACAGCAGCCCAGCGCATCGAGGAGACCAGGCGCGACTTCGTGGCAAACATCAGCCACGAGCTCAAGACCCCCATCGGTGCCATTGCGCTGCTCGCCGAGGCAGTCGAAGATGCCGCCGGTGACCCACCTGCGGTACGGAAGTTCGCGAGTCGAATGGGCGTCGAGGCCGCTCGGCTCACCGACCTCGTCAGTCAGATCATCGAGCTATCTAGGTTGCAATCCGATGACCCGCTGGTCGATCCGGAGATCGTCGACATCGACGAGGTGCTGACCGAAGCGGTCGATCGGCGCCGGCTGGATGCGGAGCGAAATCGAATCACGCTCACCGTTGCCGGTGTTGCCGGTACACGGGTGCTGGGCAGCGCTCGGCAGCTGGGCGTGGCGGTAGGCAATCTGGTTGAGAATGCCATGGCGTATTCCGACCCGGGCGCACGGGTCGTGGTTGCTGCGCACGTTCAAGCCAGGAGCGACGACGACTATGTCGAGATCACCGTCTCCGACAACGGCATTGGCATCCCGGCAGCGGAAGTCGACCGGATCTTCGAACGTTTCTACCGCGTCGACTACGCGCGGAGCCGGGCCAATGGAGGAAACGGCCTCGGGCTGGCCATCGTGAAGCACATCGCAGCAATCCACGGCGGCGATGTGTCGGTGTGGAGCCAACTGGGTCAAGGATCGACGTTCACAATCAGAATCCCCGCCCATCTCCACGAGGCTTCCACAACCGTTCAGCAAACCCCAGTCGCGTCTCCCAACAGTCGGCGGCTACCCGATCAGCCAACGTATGAGCCCCAGGAGATCAGCCAATGACGAGGGTGCTTGTCGTCGAGGACGAGGAGTCCTATCGCGAGGCGCTGTCTTACATGCTCTCGAAAGAGGGTTTTGAGGTTATCGAGGCGCACGACGGTGCGACGGGGATCGCCGAATTCGATCGGCGTGGTGCAGACATCGTGCTGCTGGACTTGATGATGCCGGGTCTATCCGGCACGGAGGTATGCCGCCAGCTTCGCCTTCGCGGCCCGGTCCCGGTGATCATGCTCACTGCACGGGATACCGAGGTCGACAAGGTGGTTGGCCTCGAGCTTGGCGCTGACGACTACGTCACCAAACCCTTTAGTCACCGGGAGCTCGTGGCCCGAATGCGCGCAGTGCTTCGTCGCGGTCAGGACACCGAGCTGGTGCCGGATGTCATCGAGGCAGCCGGCGTTCGGATGGACGTGGAGCGGCATGAGGTGTCAGTAAATGGTGATCGTGTTCGGCTCGCGCTCAAAGAGTTCGAGCTGCTGGAGATGCTGCTCCGCAACGCGGGGCGCGTGATGACCCGCGGCCAGCTCATTGATCGGATCTGGGGTGCGGATTACGTCGGTGATACCAAGACACTGGATGTTCACGTCAAGAGGCTTCGTACTAAAATCGAGCCCGACCCGGCCAACCCCCGCTACCTGATCACCGTGCGCGGTCTTGGCTACAAGTTCGAGGCGTAATCGCAGACTGCGAGCAGATATCTTGTCGACCACCTCGATGCGATCAAGGTGTAAGCCGAGCACTTCCGGTCCTACAACCTGAGCAATACCGTCGCGGTGTCTCCCGACCTCGGCAACGCGAAGATGGCCTCTGCGTTTGCCCGAGTGCTGGACCTGCCTGTTGCGGCCGGATCGAAACGGCGGCTGACTGACGACACCGTCATCATCGACCGGATCATCGGCGACGTAGGCAACCGCGAGGTCATCGTGCTGGACGACGAGATCGCGACGGCTGGATCTATCGTCGAGCTCCTCAACCGGCTGCGGGCGGAGGGCGCCGGGCAGATTTCGTTGGCGTGCACTCATGGACTCTTCACCGGTCCGGCGATCGAACGGCTCAAGCAAGAGCCGGACATTGCCGAGATCGTTACGACGAACACGGTGCCCTTGCCGCCGGAGCATCGGCTGCCGAACATGGTCACCCGGTCAGTCGCTCCGTTGTTTGCGGAAGCCGTGCACCGGATCCATGTGGGTGAGTCGATCAGCAGTCTGTTCAGCGACGAGCCGACACACGGCTAGCGCTTGGCTCGCGTCAGTGCAACCACGCTGAGGACGACGACGGTCGGCCGAGGTCAGACGCTGGGTGTCGCTGACGGTTTAAGCGACACGTACGGGCCCACGTTTCCGTCGATAATCGGCGCGCGGAGGGTCACCTCGCCGGCGTTCTGGAACTGCAGCGTCACAATCGCGTCGAGACCGGCCTTCAGATCCGGACTCTTGACGATGATCGGCTGGTCGGTCAGCACGACCGGCGCACCGTTGGCTATCGAGATGGTGGAGGGGATTGTCCCGGTGAACGGAGCACCCTCTGATCCGTCCGCTTTGATGGGCATGCCACTCACTCCGGTGAGTGAATCCCGGTCAGCGGTCACGATGGAGCCTGAGACCACGCCTTCGCCCGGGGCCCAGCTGATGATCGAGAGGTTGCGAACATGGACCACCTTATTGGGGTTCGCTGGATCGCCGACATCGACGGCGACACCCTCACCCGGTGTATAGGGCTGCGAGGTCTGGACCCTGAATCCGCATCCGCCTACCAAGAAGGCCAAGCTGGCGACGAGCAGCAAGCTCGCTCCCTTGAGCGATGCCCGTCCTATCATGCCGGTCCGGAGCGCACTGCGGCCTGCACGACTTGTTCGACGCGGTTTCCACAACACGATGGCCGACTCCTGCCTGGGGAGGGATACTTTGCGAAGCAGCCTATCGAGGAGATCCGGCTTCGTGCAGGTCTCGCTGTGGTGCGGTGAGAATCTTGCGATACCACGCGGAGCGCAGGCACATTTGCGACCTATTTGTCAAGCCCGACATCCGCCCAATACTGGCCTCTGGCTAGCGCAAACGCCGCCAGCGCTGCCTTCGCGCCGTGCTAAACTTGGTTGCGCGAAAGGGGTACAAAACAATATGACCTTTACAGTCGGCGAAACGGTGGTCTACCCCAATCATGGAGCCGCCGTCATCGAGGACATCGAAACCCGCCAGATCAAGGGCGAGGACAAGCTCTATCTGGTACTGAGGATTGTTGGTCAGACCGATCTAGTCGTTCGCGTACCTGCCTGCAACTTGGACCTAGTCGGGGTCCGCGACGTGGTAGACGCTGACGGATTGGAAAGAGTATTTGGTGTTCTTCGTGCGCCCCACACCGAGGAGCCGACCAACTGGTCGCGCCGGTACAAGGCAAATCTCGAGAAACTTCACTCGGGCAACGTGTTGAAGGTCGCAGAGGTCGTCCGCGACCTTTGGCGGCGCGAGCGTGAGCGCGGCCTGTCGGCGGGTGAGAAACGCATGCTTGCCAAGGCACGGCAGATCCTGGTTTCCGAGCTTGCTCTCGCAGAGCGTGTCGAGGAACACAAGGCGGAGGTCTTGCTCGACGAGGTTCTTGCTTCCTGACATCTCAGGCACCCCTTCGACGCACCGGAATCGGCATCGACGTTCATCGGCTGGCAGCTGGCCGGCCGATGAACGTTGCATGTTTGCTCTTTGACGACGAGGTGGGGCCGGACGGCCACTCCGATGGCGATGTCGTTGCTCATGCGGTCTGTGATGCGCTGCTGAGTGCAGCCGGTCTGGGTGATCTCGGCAGCAACTATGGGACTAGCGATCCGCAATGGTCCAACGCGCCGGGCAAAGACTTCCTTTCCGAGACAGCTGTTCGAGTACGCGCGGCCGGCTTCGACATCACCAACGTTGCCGTTCAGCTGATTGGCGACCGCCCCAAGCTAGGAACGCGCCGCACTGAGGCGGAGATGGTCATGACCGAGGCGATCGGCGCTCCCGTTAGCCTCGCCGCGACCACCACCGACGGGTTGGGCCTGACCGGTCGCGGTGAAGGGATTGCCGCGATCGCAACCGCGCTGTTGGGGTGAGTCGTGATGTGGGCTGAGCTTGTCGAAGCCCCAATGATGTCGCCCTTCGACGGGCTCAGGGTGCATGAAGAAGCTCAGGGTGCATGAAGAAGCCAGGGCGCAGGATCAGTCAGCGGACGTACTTGGATGAAACGACGAAAGTGTTGCATTTCGCAACATCGTGTGACGCCAGGCCCGTCTTTCCCCAGTATTCGCGGGACCGGGCGAGGCCATGATTCCCGACCACGTCGGTTTTGCCGGTAAGCGTGTCATCCCCGATGGCGACGTAGATCTGATAGATCCCGTCCAGGTCCGACTGCTGCACGCCGATAGAGTCCGCAACCGCCTTCAGGAACATGCCGGAGAAGCAGTCGGCTTGGGTCTCCAGCCGTCGCATGTACTCCAGCTCGGCTCCCTTGCTATTGGACTCCTGGCCGAGCGCGTGTGCCGAGATCAGGATGGCCGTGCGGGCCTGCAGCGCGTGACCGAACTCATGGGCCATCACGATGTCGGCGGTCCACTTATTCCGCTTCACGGTCGGGAGAGCCTGTGGCAGTAAGTCGCTGTAGTAAACCTGCTGATCGGCCGAGCAGTAGAAGGCATTGATGCCGCTCCTCCCGCACTTTGTGGTGACCTCCTCGCCGTAGATCGTCACCGCGGGGCGCACGATGATCCAGCCTGCGTTGGTGACCGGTGGCTGCCAGACGCGTACGAGACACTCCATCAGGCCGTCGAAGTGCGACTTCAGCTGCGCATCGCTGGCCGTGGTGACATTGATGGGTTCGGAATTACAGCGCACCGGTGCCGGCACATTCTGGGCGTAGAACGCGTTCTTGGTGATCAATTGCTCAGCTTCGTCGTACGTCTGAGGCACGGGAATCGGCGGCGGGCTCTTGTCCGGCGGCGGAACCTGATAGTCGTCGTTTTGGTACGCCACGTTCGATGGTCCTGAGCTCAGACCAGTGATCACCAGCCCAGCCAGTGCCGCGAGGGCAACAATGACGGTGACAAAGGCGACGAAGCGGAGCGGGTTTCTGCGGCGTGGTGCGGGCATCCGCGGGGCGGGGCCATACTGGGGCACTCCGCCACCGAAGGGTGAGGAGGGACCGAACCGCGACGTGGGATAGCCCTGGTAATAGCCGCCTGTCGGTGGCCCTGACTGCCAGCCGGCGGGCGCCGACGCCCTGCCGCCATAAGGTCCATAGTTTGGGCCCGCTTGTGGAACGCCTTGGGGTGGTGCGTACTGAGGACCGCTCCACTGCTGCTGGCTCACACGCGCAACGATAACCGGCCATGCCATGGGTTTTCGGGCTTGGCCCGCACCTCTCAACGACTAGTGGGAGGCTGTACCTCGTGCCCGCCAACCCGCCACGGACGCTTCAACGGATCGGAGCGATGATCGCGTTCTGCGTCCTGACTTGTGGGCTGCTCGCCGGTCCGCTGGCTTTGACGGCCCACGCCGAGGGCAATGCCGTGACGTTCATTGCCGAAGGAAATCTGGCCAAAGACGGCACGCTGAAAGTGAAGCAGACCATTACTCTGACCGGTGCCGTGCCGCCGCAGCTCACCCAGCGGTTCGAGACCCGCGAAGATCTGGTGGGAGATCGCCAGTATGTCCAGCAGCTGTCGGACATCACAGCAACCGTGAAGGACGCGACGGTCCAGCCCACAATCACCACTGATGATCGCTTCACCACGGTGACGGTGCCGACCAACGGCGCCACCGAGATCGTCATGAGCTACACCGTTACCGGTGCAGTCGTCACCATTGACGGCGGCACCGCACTGCGCTGGGGGATGCTGCAAGGGCTTAGTGCTTCCGTCGCCGAATTCACCGCCACCGTACAGATTCCGACACAGTTCAGCTACATCAGGTGCACGGCTGGAAGCCCGAACTCCACCGTTCCCTGCAACTTTGCCGCGGCCGGAACCAGTGAGGCGCAGGTGCCCACTTTCCGCGACGGACCGCGTGGCGAGGGTGAAGTGGTCATGATCGACATCGGCTTCCCACCTGGTGCCGTGGCATCAAACGAGGTGATCGATTACCGATGGACTCTTGGCCGCGCTTTCTCCGCTAAGCCGCTGCCGCTCGCCTTGACCTTGGGTTTGCTGGTCCTCGGAGGTCTGGCGCTGTACGGCATCCATCGGCGGGCCGGGGTTGACATGAACCCCGACGGTCAGACGAGCAAAGTCGGCGAATTCGTGCCGACCGGGGAAGGGCAGTCAGAGTTCCGGGTGGTTGACAACGTCAGGCCGGGCCATGTCGGCACCGTGGCCGACGAGCGGGTCGATCCCATCGACGTCACAGCGACACTAGTTGATCTTGCCGTGCGCGGCCACGTGATGATCAGCGAGCTGCCCCGGGAGAGTGATTTTGCTCGGGCGGACTGGGAGATCAAGCGTGTTGAGGGATCGGCAGATGAGTTACGGCCTTTCGAACAACAGCTGCTCGACGGTATTGCTCCGGCCAGGGCGAGCGTACGGGTGTCCGAGCTGGCCAGCAAGGTCCAAGAGTCCATCGGCGGTGTGCAGGACGCACTTTATGACGAGATGGTCAGCAACGGCTGGTACGAGCGCCGCCCGGATGCCACCAGAAATCGCTGGACTCAGGTGGCTCTCGCGGTTTTGATCATCTCGGTTGTCGTGACTGGCGTGCTTGCCGCGTTCACCACGTTCGGGTTGGTCGGTTTGGCGTTGATCGTGGTGTCCTTGGGCCTGGTTTTCGTCGCGCAGGAGATGCCGGCGCGGACCGCGAAAGGCGCCGCGCTGCTGGGCGGCCTGGGAGCGTTGCGCTCAGATCTGCTCAGTCATCCGACCGACCAAATGCCGCCGGGCGGCGAGTTGCGCGAGATCTCTGAGGTCTTGCCGTACGCCATCGTGCTCGGCGGTGCCGATCGTTGGCTGGACGCCATCGTTGCCAGCGACATCGACGAGGACCCGGACTCCCATGATCTCTCGTGGTATCGCGGGCCGGAGAACTGGCATCTGCGCGACCTGCCGAACTCAATGAGAAACTTCGTGACCACAGTGTCAGGAAGTCTCTTCTCCCGCTGATTTGATGTGCGCTGAGCCCGTCGAAGCGGGCCTCTCAATAAGCTATGTGCGCTGCTCTCGGACCACGCCCTTCGACAGGCTCAGGGCGCAGCCGCAATCGCCCTTGATCACGTCAAGTTCTTGAGCGGGTAACCGTTCTTTGCGCAGCCATCGATGATCAACTGCTTGGCGTCGCCGGGCGGGTTCTTGGGATCATCGGACTCTAACAGGCTGATGGCCGCATCCACCCAGCGTTGCGGTTCCGGGTCGAGTTGTCCTGATTGGCTGAGCTTTTTCAGGCCGGCCACCGTCACCTTGTTGACCGCCGTGCCCCCTTTGGCCGCCGCATCCACAGCGGGGCAGCCGATCTTGTAGAGATCTGCAGCCTGGACGTCGGTTTGGCCACAGGCGGCGAGTCCGAGCAGGGGAGTGGCAGCGAGAAGAGTGGCAACAATGGCACGGCGCATAGACAGAGAGTATGTGCCGCAAGGCTGTCAAGAAGCTGTGTTGCCTTAAAGGTGTCGCTCGCCTCGCTCGTAGTCGTCGATCGCTTGCCGCATCTGCCGTACGGCGGCCTGGATCTCGGCCTCCAGCTGCTCCTCTTCACTCAGGTAGCGCCTTACCTCTGGCTGCCAGTCGCTGAACCAACAGTAGAGAGCCCAGGTGATCATGCCGATGGCAAACAAGATCATGAAGATCGTTGTGATCGTCGTCGGCTCCATACCTGGTCCTTCGGCAGCTGTGTCTACAGAACAAGCCCTGGATAGAGCGGGTTGGCGTCCAGCAGCTCCGCCGCTGCGGCTTTGGTGGCCTCGGCGACGCCCTCGGCGAGCACGTATTTAGCCTTCCCTGGTTGGCCGCTTGAGGCAACCGCTGGCGTGGTGTTATCGAGCACGTTCACGAGCAACTCAGCAACCTTGTCGAACTCATCAGCGCCGAATCCGCGACTGGTCAGCGCCGGTGTACCGATCCGTACGCCGGAGGTGTACCAAGCCCCGTTGGGATCTGCTGGCACCGCGTTCCGGTTTGTGACGATCCCCGCGTCCAGCAAAGCCGCCTCAGCTTGGCGTCCGGTGAGCCCGTACGTCGAGACGTCGATGAGGACGAGGTGGTTGTCGGTACCGCCGGTGACCAATTTGGCGCCGCGACGCAGCAGCCCGTCGGCCAGAGTCTGGGCGTTGGCTGCCACGGCCTGTGCGTAGGTTCGGAATTCCTGCGTACGGGCCTCGGCAAGCGCCACCGCTTTGGCAGCAATCACATGGCCAAGAGGTCCGCCGAGTACGAGGGGGCAGCCGCGGTCGACCGAATTCGCGTACTCCTTGGTCGCCAAAACGAGGCCGCCGCGCGGACCGCGCAATGACTTGTGCGTCGTGGTGGTGACCAGATGAGCGTGTGGCACCGGATCCTCATCGCCGGTGAACACCTTTCCCGCGACAAGTCCTGCGAAGTGCGCCATGTCCACCAGCAGAGTCGCGCCGACTTCGTCGGCAATCTCGCGCATGGTGGCGAAGTTGATCCGTCGCGGATAGGCGGAATAACCAGCGATCAAGATCAACGGCCGGAACTCACGCGCGGTCGCCCGTACGGCGTCGTAGTCCAGCAGCTGGGTCTCGGGGTCAGTGCCGTAAGAGCGCTGATAGAACATCTTGCCCGAGATGTTGGGGCGGAAGCCGTGGGTCAGGTGACCGCCGGCGTCCAGCGACATGCCGAGGGCACGCTGATTGCCGAACTTGTGCCGCAGCTCTTCCCACTGCTGCTCGGTCAGGTCGTTGACCGTCTTGACTTCGTGAGCGGCCAGCTCGGGCAGTTCGATCCGGTGAGCGAGGATGGCCCAAAAGGCGACGAGATTGGCGTCGATGCCGGAGTGTGGCTGGGCATAGGCGTATTCGGCGCCGAAGAGTTCCCGGGCATGCTCCGCGGCGACCGCTTCTACGGTGTCGATGTTCTGGCAGCCTGCGTAGAAGCGATGCCCGATCGTGCCCTCGGCATATTTGTCGGACAGCCAGCTACCCATAGTGAGCAGCACCGCTGGCGATGCGTAGTTTTCCGAGGCGATGAGTTTCAGTGAGCTGCGTTGGTCCGTCAGCTCCGAGCGGATGGCGCCGGCGATTCGTGGCTCCACCGTCTCGACTATGGAGAGGATCGCGCGGTAGGCCTGAGAGGCCGTTTCCGAATAGTCCAAGTCTGAGCGCACGGTGGAAGAGGCGGTCGAGAGGATGTCAGTCACAAGCACTCCTGAGGTGAAAGCCGGGCGCCGCCTACATTAGTCCAGCCCACTGACACGCTGCCGCGAGATTTCATAGAGTGCGATCCCGGCCGCGACACCCGCATTGAGGGATTCCACCTGCGCGCTGATCGGAACCGATGCGATCACATCGCAAGCCTCGCGCACCAGGCGCGACAATCCCGACCCCTCGCTGCCGACGATCAGTACCAGCGGTCCCGATGCGCCCGCCACCTGATCGATGCTGGTGTCAGCGTTCCCGTCTAGGCCGATCAGGGTCAGTCCCGCGTCGGCATACGCGCGCAGGCTGCGATTGAGATTGGTCGCCCGTGCGATCGGGAGATGGGCCGCAGCCCCGGCGGAGGTCTTCCATGCGGCGGCGGTCATACCCGCCGCTCGGCGTTGCGGTATCAGTACCCCATGCGCGCCGAATGCAGCCGCAGATCGAACGATTGCTCCCAAATTGCGCGGGTCGGTGATCGAATCAAGGGCGACGAGAAGTGGCTCGCGGTCGGAATCCCGTGCGGCGGCGAGCAGGTCATCTGGGTGGGCATAGTCGAACACCGGCAGTTGCAGCGCGACGCCCTGGTGCAGCGCGCCACCGGTAAGCCGGTCCAGCTCGGAGCGCGTGACCTCGAGCAATGCGGCACCGCGGGTCGCGGCACGTTTGAGAATGTCGCGCAACCGGTCATCCCGTTCGGCGCCCTCCGCGACGTACGCCGCGCGGATCGGGATCTCGGCTTCCATCGCCTCAAGCACGGCGTTGCGACCGACCACCCATTCGGGTCCTGATCCAGGGCGACCGGTCTTGGCTACGGCAGCAGCGGGTCGGCGCTGTGCCGCGGTTTTCTTTGCTCGGTAGGCGGCATGGTAGGGGCGGTCCTCAGCCTTCGGAGTTGGGCCTTTGCCCTCCAGGCCGCGGCGTACCCGACCCCCGGAGCCGGCGGTATTTCCTTTGCCCTTGCGCCGCACCGCTCCCTTACGTTGGCTGTTGCCCGGCATTGATTCGCCTACTTCCGCGCCGAGTTGTCAGCGCCGATGGTCGCCGGAGCAGCCACCGGTGCTGACAAGTCGGTGTGCAGTGACCAGCGGGTTCCGTTCGGAGTGTCGAAGACCTCGACGCCCAGAGAAGTGAGTGAAGTTCTGATCGCGTCGGCGGCCGCGAAGTCCTTACGATCGCGGGCTGCTGTGCGCTGCCTCAACAACTCCTCGATCAAGGTGTCTACCACTGTAGTCAACTGCTGATCACCTGTTTGCCACGCCTCGCTGTCGGCATTCAATCCCAAGATCATCAGCATGCCGTTGACCTCACTCAGCCGACTCGCTATCTGATCATGATCAGCTGCCTCGATAGCCTGATTGCCTTCTTTGACCGTGTTGTAGAGCACAGCGACCGCAGCCGGCGTACCAAGATCATCATTCATTGCGTCGACAAATTCTTCAGGCACCTCCGGCGCCCGGGTGCCGACCAACTCGGTGGCACGATCAACGAAGTTGTCGATCCGTCCCAGTGCGGCCACCGACTCGCCGATCGAGGCATCTGAGTACTCGATCGGTGATCGGTAATGCGGCTGAATCAGATACAGCCGAACCGCACGGGCTGGAAATCGCTTGATCACTTCGGAGACGAGTGCGCTGTTGTCCAGCGACTTGCTCATCTTCTCCCCGGCTGTGGTGACCAACGCATTGTGCATCCAGTACCGCGCGAATCGCTGTCCGGCGGCTCTGGATTGCGCGAGCTCGTTCTCGTGATGAGGAAAGCGAAGATCAAGTCCGCCGCCGTGGATGTCGAACTCGTTGCCGAGGTACTTGCTCGCCATCGCCGAGCACTCCAGATGCCACCCGGGCCGGCCTCGCCCCCAAGGAGTCACCCAGCTTGCCGTTTCCGGCTCGGTGTCCTTGTGGCCCTTCCACAGGGCGAAGTCGCGAGGATCCCTTTTGCCGCGAGGATCGGAGTCCGCCGCGGGCTCCATATCGTCAATATTCTGGTGAGACAGCGAGCCGTATGCGGGCCAGGACTTCACATCGAAGTAGACATCGCCGGAACCATCTGGAGCCGGATAGGCATGACCGCGCTCGATCAAGACCTTGATCATTTCGATCATTTCCGGAATGTGCCCAGTGGCTCGCGGCTCATACGTCGGTGGCAGACAACCCAGGGCGGCGTACGCGTCGTGCAGCTCGCGCTCGAAGCGATAGGCGTGGGCATACCACGGAGTGCCGGCCTCAGCGGACTTGATCAAGATCTTGTCATCGATGTCGGTGATGTTGGCGATCACGGTGACCTGATAGCCGCACCAGGTCAGCCAGCGCCGCAATACGTCGAAGACCACTTCCTTACGAATATGTCCGAGGTGTGGACCAGACTGAACGGTGAGTCCGCAGTGGTAGATCGACACCCGGCCAGGCACGACCGGCTGGAAGGGACGTACCGATTGTGTGGCAGTGTCGTAGAGCCGGAACGCCTCTGTTGCCGCGCCCGGTTCGGCCTGTTGCGTCACGAGTGCTGGGCCTCTTTCTCCACCGCCATCAAACGCCGCATGGCGTCGACGCCATCACGCAACGCCTTGAGGTCACGCTTCGACATCGTCGCAAGATACGGCTCGAGGGTGGTACCGATCGAATCGCGCATCAAGGACAGTTGTTGATTGCCTTTCTTGGTGAGCTTGATCATCCACGCTCGAGCGTCCCGAGGGTCCGCGGCGCGATCCACAAGATGCGCCGCCTCAAGACGCTTGACATGGTTGGTGATCGTCGGCTGGGAGCATCTCTCCGCCGTGGCAAGGTCGCTGATCCTGGTTGGCCCGTTGTCGTGCAAGCGGGCCAGCAGACGCGCAGCCGCCAGGCTGATGTTGAAGCCGTTTTCCTTGGGAACCCAGCGGACAATACGCGCGGCTGTAGAAATGAGATCCTCACCGAGGGCGTGGAGATCGTCGTCCATCTGGGCAGGATATGCGGTTCGGTCGTTCAACGTGCGGCATGTCAGCGCCGGATCGCCGCAACCACGAGATCGGCGAGCTCCGAATAGGCCTCAGCGTCGCTGAGCCCGGTAGCGGCAGCAATCTCGCCACTGGTAACGCTCCGCATCGTGGCTGTCACGACCTCGCTCACGAAGGCGGCATGCACGCGACGGAATGCGCCGGCGCGGGTGCCCTCGTCGATCAGTTCAGCGACCCGGCGGGCTGCCGTAAGAGTGTTCTGCTCATAGATCTCGGTTGCTGGGCGGTAGCTTGCAAGATCATCTCGAAAAGCCCGGCTCGCCGGACGCAGCGCTTCGGCAACAGCCTCGAGATAGCGGGTGACTCGGTTCGCCGGCGCCCGGGTCCGGACTATCGCCGCTTCGACCTGTTCGGTAGCACGCTTGAAGAAATGTCGTACAGCCAGCACGGCGAGCTGCTCTTTGCTGGAGGCAAGCGCGTAAAGCGTGCGTTTCGAGCAGTTCAGCTGGGCAGCAAAATCGTCCATCGTGAGGTGGCTAAATCCCTGCGCTAGAACGAGATCAACGAGTGCATCCCGCAGGTGTGTTTGCCGGCTGGTCAATCGCGGCTCGAATGAAGTGGCTACCATAGCGGTACTACCGTACTATCGCTAGTACCGATCTGCGACATGAGGCCACTGCTGATGAAGGAGAGAAATGGCCGTCGATCGGCTGTTGCCAACCGATGAGGGTAGTGAACTGGTCTCGCTGGTACGTGAGATCGCCCAGCAGGAGCTGGCCCCGCGTGCAGCCGCCGACGAGGCAGCCGCGCGATTCCCTCGCGACGCCTTTGCCATGCTCGGCGAGGTCGGTCTTTTAGGTCTGCCCTATCCGGAGGAGTACGGCGGCGCAGGTCAGCCCTACGAGGTCTACTTGCAGGCTCTTGAAGAGGTTGCGATGGCGTGGATGAGTGTCGGTGTTGGCGTCTCGGTCCATGTCATGGCGACGTACGCGATGGCCGCGTTCGGGACGTCGGAACAACACGCTCGGTATCTGCCGGACATGATCGGCGGCGAGGCGCTCGGCGCGTACGCCCTGTCGGAGGTACATGCCGGGTCGGACATCTCGGGCATGACGACTCGCGCGAAGCATGCCGATCATGGCTATGAGCTCAATGGCGCGAAGGCCTGGGCGACGCACGGCTCGTACGCGAATTTCTATACGACATTCGCGCGGACCAGCGACGACCCCCGGGGCGGGGTGAGCTGTTTCCATGTGCCGGGCGATGCACCAGGTCTGACCTTCGGGCGGCCGGAGCACAAGATGGGCCTGAACTCCTCGCCAACGACCGCGCTGTATTTCGATGCCGTGCCCATCGAGGAAAGCCGGCGCATCGGAGATGAGGGCCAGGGCGCTCGAATTGCATTGTCTGCCTTGGATTCTGGTCGGCTTGGCATTGCCGCGTGCGCCACGGGGCTCGCGCAGGCGGCTCTCGATCTTGCGGCCGACTATGCGAAGCAGCGGGAGCAGTTTGGGCGTTCCATCGCGGAGTTTCAGGGCCTGCGATTCCTGCTCGCGGAAATGGCGGCGGCGGTGGACGCGGCGCGGGCGACCTACCTGATGGCGGCTCGCAAGCGCGACGCGGGCCGTCCATTCAGCCGGGACGCTGCGGTAGCGAAGATGATCGCATCCGATACCGCCATGAAAGTGACGACTGATGCCGTTCAGGTGCTCGGCGGGTACGGCTATACCCAGGACTATCCGGCCGAGCGGTACATGCGAGAGGCGAAAGTGACGCAGATCTTCGAGGGTACGAACCAGATTCAGCGCCTCGTCATCGGCCGGCTGTTGCTCAAGTAACCTCCGCCTGGAGGAGAGTGGCGATGAATCTAGGCGAGAACGATGTCGTGCTGGTGACCGGAGGGGCGTCCGGGCTCGGGGCGGCAACGGTACGGGCAGCCGTCGAGCGCGGGGCGTCTGCGGTTATTGTTGATCTTCCCGGCTCGGATGGGCCCGCGCTCGCAACCGAGCTGGGGGATCGGGTTGGCTTTGCGGCGGCGGACGTACGCGATGAAGATCAAGTGCAGGCAGCCATTGCGGCGGCAACGGAACGTGGCACTTTGCGGGTCGTGGTCAACTGCGCGGGTGTCGCCACCCCAGGTCGGGTGGTCAGCAAGCGCGGCGTGTTGCCGCTGGAGGCCTTTCGTACGGTGATCGACATCAACTTGATCGGCACGTTCAATGTGCTGCGACTGGCCGCCGCGGCCATGATCAACAATGAGTCGCTCGATGGCGACCGCGGGTTGGTGATCATGACTGCAAGTGTCGCGGCATTCGATGGCCAGATCGGCCAAGCGGCCTACGCGGCCAGCAAAGGTGGCATCGTCGGTTTGACCCTCAGCGCGGCCAGAGACCTTGCAGACAAAGCAATCCGCGTTATGACGATTGCACCCGGCGTGATGGAGACTCCCATGATGGCTGGCCTCCCTGGAGAGACGAAGTCGATCTTGGAAGCCCTGGTGCCACACCCTGCTCGGCTGGGTCGGCCCGAAGAGTACGCCATGCTGGTGTCGGCGATCATCGAGAACCCGCTGCTCAATGGTGAGGTCATCCGCCTCGACGGCGCGCTGCGGATGCCACCGCGCTAGCGATCGATCATGATTGGCAGCCAGACTGTGACACGTGTGCCGCCGGTTGGCGAAACTTCGTTCCGGCACCAGCCGCCTAACTCTGTGGCTCGTTCAGTCATGGACGCTAGACCCACACCAGACGGATTGCTTCCAGTAGCGACGCCTATTCCGTCATCCTCGATTTCAATGGTGAGGCCGCTGTCCGTACGAGTCATTCGGACTGCGATGCCATGTGCGTCGGCCTGTTTTGTGGCGTTGCCGATTGCCTCCTGCCCAATGCGATAGGCGGCGACCTCAACCTCCGCCGGCAGGATCGCGAGGTCACCTGAGAGCTCAAAACTGATGGCAGGCGAGTTTGCCGCGGCCCGGTCCCGCATCCGCCCAGCCCAAGTTCACCGATTAGCTTTGGCGCGCAGCGCGGCGATGTCGAGGTACGCGGAAGCCGGCTCCACCTGGTTCTCGGAGTCGGCTGCCGTGTCCTCCCAAGGGTCGTAAGGCTCCTCGGACTCGTCATCGAGAAAGCCTTGTGACGGATCGAACGGGTTGGCCAGCGGTCCCATCGACTCCAGGGCCGAGACAGCAACTTTTTCATCGGGAAGTCCCCGCAACACCGTATTCACATAGGACTGCGCCGCATCCTCCATAGAGGCTTCAGCACCAGCCTGCTCGCTCAGGAACCAGCGATGCTCCAGCATCTCGTGATAGAGCTCGGCGGGCTCGAGTTTGGCCCGCAACTCGGTTGGCACCGACTGCAGAATCGGCTCGAACTGCCTCGTCAGCCACTCATGCGCCACGATGGCCTCATCGGCTCCTTGTTGATCAGTGCGGGCTCGGTAGTAGTCAAGATCATTGAGCAGCCGCCGGGCCTGATTCTCCTCGGTATCCAGCCCTGTGAGCCGAATCAGCCGCCGGGAGTGATGGCCGGCGTCGACAACCTTGGGCTGGATGCGGATGGTGGAGCCGCCAAGGTCGGTGGTGATGTCCAGTTCGGCCACGTCGAAACCGAGTGCGTTGAGCTGGCGTACTCGACCCTCGATGCGGTGCATCTCGCCCGCGTTGAACTCCTCGACGCCGGTCAACTCATCCCAGAGTTCGCGGTAGCGGCTCTCGATGGTCTCCACCAAGATGAGGGGGTCCAGCGCCTCATCCAGCAGACCGCCAGCCTCCAGGTCGCAGAACTCGCCATAAAGGTTCGTGCGCGCAATCGTGAGGTCATGCTCACGCTGACCGTTGGTCAGCCTGTCATGCAGCTCGCTGGTCTCAGCATCGACGAGGTACGCGGCAAATGCCCCAGCGTCCCGCCGGAACAGCGTGTTCGAGAGCGAGACATCACCCCACAGCAGGCCGATCAGATGGAGCCGTACCAGTAATACGACCATGGCGTCGACCAACCGATTGACGGTGTCTTGGCGTACGCCGCGATTGAATAAAGACCGATACGGCAATGAGAACTGCAAATGCCGGGTGATCAGTATCGGGTCGAGAGGCTCGCCTTGTTGATCGATCCGAGCGGTGACTACGCCGACTGCATCGACTGAGGGAGTATCCAATCTGGTGAGATCACGCAGCAGCTCGTACTCATGCAGGGCCAGATGCTCCATCACTTCCTTGAACGCATAGATCTCTTTGGCGACGCGGACGAAGCGTACGACGTGCCGGGAGATGCCACGCGGTAGAGCAACGAGATTTTCTTGCGGCCAATCGGCTAACGGCGTCGCCCACGGAAGCGTGATCAACTCGCTGTTGGGCCGCGCCGCGAGGAATCTGGGCATGAGTCCGATCCTGTCATCAACGTGCAAGCGTCTATCCGCATGTGGAAGCCTCAGCAAGCTGTCGGCCTCCCGCGCGATTTGCGGGAGGCCGACAGTTCTGATCAGTCGGTGAAGACGCTTTCCGTTGCAGGAGAGATGCGGTCACCGCTCACCTTGGAGAAAACGTGGACATGCGTCGGGTCGATCAGCAAACGGACGCTCTCGCCCCGGCGCGGCGGCAGCCGGCCGCCGTGGATTCGGGCCACGATCTGCTGAGCGGTGATCAACTCGTCCTCGGCGATACCAGTCAAGGTGCCGTAGATGAACGCATCGGCCCCGAGCTCCTCCACGACGCCGATATCGATCGGGACGCCCTCCTTGCTCTCGGGGTTCTCGTTCAACTCGAAATTCTCCGGGCGGATTCCCAGCACGAGGTTTTGCTCGTTTGATGCCTTGGCGAGGGTCTCGCGAGGCACCGGAACGGTGTAGTCACCCAAGTGCACGCCATCCTGCTGTACGTTGCCCTCGATCAGGTTCATGGCAGGCGAGCCGATGAAGCCGGCGACGAACAGGTTGCGTGGCGCGTCGTACAACTGCAGCGGGCTGTCGCATTGCTGCAAGAGACCGTCCTTCAGCACCGCAACGCGATCGCCCATCGTCATGGCCTCGACCTGGTCGTGGGTCACATAGACGGTGGTAACGCCAAGGCGGGTCTGCAGCGCCGCAATCTGGGTGCGCGTAGAGACGCGGAGCTTTGCGTCGAGGTTGGAGAGCGGCTCGTCCATCAAGAAGACCTGGGGTGAGCGAACGATGGCACGGCCCATGGCAACGCGCTGCCGCTGGCCGCCGGAGAGCGCCTTCGGCTTGCGGTTGAGGAAGTCCTCCAGGCCGAGCAGGTGAGCAGCCTCTTGAACGCGCTGCTGGCGCTCCGTCTTGGAAACCCCAGCCATCTTCAAAGCAAAGCCCATGTTATCGCCCACGGTCATGTGCGGGTACAAAGCGTAATTCTGGAAGACCATGGCGATGTCACGATCCTTGGGCGGGAGGTCGGTGACGTCACGCTCACCGATCCAGATTGCTCCGGCATTGATCTCCTCCAAGCCGGCGAGCATCCGGAGAGAGGTGGACTTACCGCAGCCGGATGGTCCGACCAGGACCATAAATTCACCGTCGCCGATCTCCAGATTGAGTTTGTCGACGGAGGGGTGGTCTGCTCCCGGATAAACCCGGGTCGCATCCTTGAATGAAACAGTGGCCACGCCACACTTCCTTTCCACGGGCAGGTACGTGCCCGACGATCCGTAGTGGAAATTCACAGCCCGGGGACAAAGACCCCGCGCTGTCAGAACCCTAGCGCAGCGAAGCCCTTCTGGGCAGAGGCTGAATTCCTCCGACGTGCCGCGGCGCTCCGAGGGCGCGCGATGACGCCTCACGGCTGGCACTCCACGATTTGACGGCCAGCCCGCCGGCGTGCGGTCTCCTTGTACTTGATCTTTGTCGACCCGCATCGGACCAACGGTGCGCGAACTGGATGGACCGATGCTGATGCTGAACAAGTCAAAACACTGACCGGCACCGTTCCAGACTGCCTCTGGCAAGGGTCGGAACAAATGAGCCCTGCCGGCTCATACCCGGCAGGGCCCCAACAGGGCACTCTCAGTCTGCTGCCTGGGCGAATGTGAACCTCGCAGCGACACGCCCCCGGGCCCTCGATGCAGTGTAATTATCTCGAGAGCGCGTTAATTCCCTGTGACAGGCCGATTACCCAAAAAAGACGGCTCAGCCTCTTGCCAAGGGGTTTCGGGAGGCATATAACTGATCTACGCCACACCGCGAACTCCGGTTCGCAAGTGGCTACGAAGCTCCGGTCAACTCATACTTGACCGGAGCTTCACCCATTTATTTGGGTTGCACTCGCGCAGCGGTCATGCGGGCTGAGCTCGTCGAAGTCCGCCGGGCGTGCCCTTCGACAGGCTCAGGGCGCATAAGGCGCTCGCGCAACAGGCGACGCACAGTTTGATCGCCTCACGGTGTGGCAGTGTGGCGATGTGGGAGGTAGGTCGTGAAGGCCCTCGTGAAGACCCAGCCGGGGCCGGGGCTGGAGTTGATTGAAGTTCCGGTGCCCGACGTCGAAGCGGGTGATGTGCTGGTCAGAGTCACGGCAACGGGCATCTGCGGCACCGATTTGCACATCGAGTCCTGGAACGAGTGGGCCCAGAAGACTCTCCAACCTCCGGTAACCGTCGGCCATGAGTTCGCTGGCGAAGTGGTCGAGATCGGCTCGGGCGTCACCGATGTAGCGGTTGGCGATCTGGTGAGCGGCGAGGGCCACCTCGTGTGCGGGCGCTGTCGTAACTGCCGTGCCGGAAGGTGCCATCTCTGCATCCATACCCGAGGGATCGGTGTGCACCGCGACGGCGCATTCGCCGAGTACGTTGCGTTGCCATCCGGCAACGCCTGGGTGCATCGCGATCCGATCGATTCAGGGGTTGCCGCGATCTTTGACCCGTTCGGCAATGCGGTACACACCGCATTGGCATTTCCCATGCTCGGGGAGGATGTCTTGGTCACCGGAGCCGGACCCATCGGCATCATGGCGGCGATGGTCAGCAAGCACGCGGGCGCCCGACACGTGGTGATCACAGACCACAGCGACGAGCGACTCGCGCTGGCGAGCAAGCTCGGCGTCACTAGAGCGGTGAACATCGACCGCGAGAGCGTTTCAGATGCTCAGCACGAACTCGGCATGCGTGAGGGCTTCGACGTGGGGCTCGAAATGTCTGGCAGCTCAGCCGCGCTGCGCGACATGATCACGCAGATGACGCATGGCGGCAGGATCGCCGTACTTGGTCTCCCGTCCGCCGAGATCAGCGTTGACGTCGCCGCCATTGTGCTCAAGATGCTGACCATCAAGGGCATCTACGGCCGTGAGATGTTTGAGACCTGGTATGAGATGTCGGTGCTGCTGGAGAGCGGACTCGACATCTCTGGAGTGATCACTGATCGCTTCCACTACACCGATTACGAGAAAGCCTTCGCGGCCGCACGCTCCGGTCACGGAGGAAAAGTGATCATGAGTTGGGAAGGATAGGAACGATCATGTACGCCACACTCAAAGATCAACTGACTGATGATCTTGCGGCCCTGCACACCGAAGGCCTTTTCAAGGCCGAGGCAGTGATCAGTACGCCGCAATCGGCCCGAATCGAGGTCGGGAATGAGTGGTTACTCAACTTCTGCGCCAACAACTATCTTGGCCTGGCCGATCACCCTGCCATGATTTCGGCAGCCCAGCAGGCGTTGGATCGCTGGGGATTCGGTATGGCTTCCGTACGCTTCATCTGCGGTACCGCCGAAATCCACAAAGAGCTGGAACGTCGTCTCGCGCACTTTCTGGGCACTGAGGACGCGATCTTGTACTCCTCCTGCTTCGACGCGAACGGCGGACTCTTCGAGACGTTGCTGGGGCCCGAGGATGCCGTCATCTCCGACGAGCTGAATCACGCAAGCATCATCGACGGCGTACGACTGTGCAAGGCGACTCGACTCCGGTACGCCAACAGAAACATGGCCGACCTGGAAGCGAAACTGCGTGAGTCACAAGGTGCGCGGCACCGGCTCGTGGCAACTGACGGCGTGTTCTCCATGGACGGATATGTTGCGCCGCTCGACGAGATTGTGGACCTCGCCGAGCGCTATCAAGCGCTGGTCATGGTCGATGACTCCCACGCCGTCGGGTTCATGGGCCCAACCGGTGGAGGTACGCCGGAGCTATTCGGCGTGCAAGATCGAGTCGACATCGTAACGGGAACGTTGGGCAAGGCGTTGGGTGGTGCGAGCGGCGGTTACACCGCCGCCCACAAAGAGATCGTCGAGATGCTGCGCCAGCGGTCTCGGCCTTACCTGTTCTCCAACTCGCTGGCCCCGTCCATCGCGGCCGCTGGCATTGCGATGTTGGATCTGCTCGAGACCTCCGGGGAGTTGTTGCAGCGGCTGCGCGACAACACGGCGTACTTCCGCTCAGAAATGGTTGCGCGGAACTTCGACATTCCCGAATCGGATCATCCGATCGTGCCGATCATGATCGGCGATGCAGTCGAGGCGGCGGCAATGGCTGATCGGTTACTGGCCGAGGGCATCTACGTACGGGCGTTCTCGTTTCCCGTGGTGCCCCGAGGCAAGGCGAGGATCAGGACGCAGATGTCCGCCGCACACTCTCGGGATGATCTTGATCAGGCGATCACAGCATTTGAGAAGGTGCGCCGGTAGCCGGCGGTTGCATCAGATCGACCGATCTCGGCTTGGGAACGATCTGCTTGCCGAGCGGCATCAGGGAGACTCCGATCAGCTTGAAGTTCCCAATCGCCAGGGGAATGCCGATGATCGTGACGCACAGCAGAATTCCGGTGGCAATGTGAGTCAATGCCAGCCACCATCCGGCGACGACCACCCAGATCACATTGCCGAGGAAGGAGAAGATGCCGGAATTTGGCTTGTCGATCAGCTCCCGGCCGAAGGGCCAAGCGGCGTAATTCGCCATCCGGAAGGAGGCGATACCCCAAGGGATCGTGATGATCAGCACGCAGCAGATGATTCCGGCCAGCATGTAAGCGAGCCACAGCCAGAATCCACTGAAGACGAACCAGATGACGTTCAGCAAAGTACGCACGTGTCCAGGTTGGCACCGGTCGTCTACTGCGGCAATAGGGGGTACCCGGGCCTACCCCTCGCTTAATGAGGCTTGAGCCGTGAAGGCCTCGTATCCGCGTCGATCAAAGAGCACGAATCTGACCTCGGCCACCTGCGTATCCACGGTCCGTACCGTCTCAAGCGCAATACGAGCCGCGTCATCGATCGGCCAGCGATAAACGCCGGTCGAGATGGCCGGGAAGGCAACTGATGCCGCGCCGAGTTCGTCAGCTACTGCGAGGGAGTTACGAAAGCAGTCGGCCAGCAGTGGTGACTTGTCCTTGGACTTCGCATAGGTCGGTCCAACGGTATGAATCACCCAGCGCGCCGGAAGTCGTCCGGCCGTCGTTGCAACAGCCTGACCGGTTGGAAGGCCCTCGGGATACTTCTCCTCTCTTAGCTTGCGACATTCGGCAACGATCTCCGGCCCGCCTCGACGATGGATCGCCCCATCGACCCCACCACCTCCGAGCAGCGAGTGATTCGCCGCGTTGACAATGGCATCGACCTCTTGCTCGGTGATGTCGCCTTGCACGAAGGTGATCTTCATTTCCTCAACCTATGCCCGACTATGCGATGAGTTTGGTCGGTCGGTCGGGTCTGATGAGAAAAGCGAGAAAGGAGTACAGCGATGGACGCATTGACAACCTGTCTGTGGTTCGACACCGAAGGCGAGGAGGCAGCCAACTTCTATGCGGAGGTTTTCCCCAACTCCAGCGTGGGGAAAGTGACTCCGTACGCCACCGGTGATCGCGCTGGCCAGACGATGACAGTCGACTTCGTGATCAACGGAAGCAAATTCGTGGCGCTCAACGGCGGCCCTCACTTCAAGTTCAATGAGGCGATCTCGTTCCAAGTACCGTGCGAGAACCAGGCCGAGGTTGACCACTACTGGACGGCGCTGATCGATGGGGGTGGCGAGGAGTCCATGTGCGGCTGGCTCAAGGACCGATTCGGAGTGTCATGGCAGGTAGTTCCGACGCGGTTTGAGGAGCTAATGGCGAGTAGTGATCCCGAAACGGCGCGACGGGTCACGGAGGCGCTTTTCCAGATGAAGAAGATTGTGATTGCCGACCTAGAGGCCGCTGCTGCCACTTAGCAAGGGAAACTGCTGGCAAAGTGCAAGGCCGGCCGCCTCGGCTTGGCAATTTGCCAGCAGTTACCCGAGGGGCCGACCCCAAGCCTCAGGGTTACAGTGAATGCCGAATTGCTGGTGCCGCTTGCGCAGTCCGCGCGAGCTAGGCGCGAAAGGATTCACGTGACCAGTGATCTCGAGCGCATCAGTTCAGCTGCCCGGGTTGCAAGGCCCGAGGAAGGCATATCGGCCGACGAACTGCAATTGGCCGCCCGCAACCACGGTCTGCCGCTCGAGTCGCTGCATTGGGATATCACCCCGCCTGGATTGCACTACTTGCTCATCCACTACGACATACCAGCCATCGATGCCGGCGCCTTCGAATTGCTCATCGACGGTCTCGTCGACCGGTCGTTGTCGCTCAATCTTGACGATCTCCGAAGTCGTCCACAGATCTCATCGGTCGTCACATTGGAGTGTGCCGGAAATGGGCGGGCGCAGCTGCTGCCCCGGCCGGTAAGCCAACCGTGGCTGACCGAGGCCGTCGGCACGGCTCGCTGGACTGGAGTGTCGTTGTCGAGCCTGCTGCAGGAGGCGGGCATTGCCGACGGCGCCGTCGATGCGGTCTTCACCGGCGCTGATCATGGCATCGAGCGAGGTGTCGAACAGGACTATCAACGCGGACTGCCGCTGCCCGAGGCGATGGCTGAGGGCGTCATGTTGGCGTACGAGATGAACGGTGCTCCGCTGCCACCACAGCATGGGGCCCCGCTGCGGCTCATCGTTCCAGGGTGGTACGGGATGGCCCATGTCAAGTGGTTGCGCCGCATCACGCTCGTGGCACAACCTTTCGATGGATTTCAGATGCGGGCGTACCGAATGCGTGATGCCTCCGACGAACCCGGAATTCCGCTGACCAGGATCGAGCCACGAGCCCTTCTCGCTCCGCCTGGATTTCCAGACTTCATGTCTCGTAGACGAGTCGTGAAGTCCGGCGACGTCAGCATCGAAGGTCGCGCCTGGTCTGGCTGGGCACCAGTCACCACGGTGGAGGTCAGTGTCGATGGTGGAGACACCTGGCACCCAGCGGAACTTGAGCCTGCGTTGGACTCGTACGGCTGGGCACGCTGGAGCTGGACCTGGCCGGCCGAGCCGGGCAACTACGTCCTGTCAGCCCGCGCCGCAGATATGAGCGGCCGAACCCAGCCCCGCGCCCAGCGGTGGAGTCGCGGTGGATTCGCCAACAACACCATTCAAAGGGTGCCGGTCACGGTGATTAGTTCGGAGATGTCACTCCCAGCACGATGATGTGTTGACCTTCTCCGAGATTGGGTAACACCATCATGAGAGGCTCCGCTGTAGGCACGCGGGGCCGGACCGCCGCAACAAGAACAGGGAGGTTCTTATGGGTATCGGCGACAAGGCTAAGAACAAGGCCGAGGAGCTTGCCGGCAAGGCCAAGGCAGGCGTAGGCGACGCAACCGACAACCGGGATCTTGAGGCCGAAGGCCGTATGCAGGAATCCAAGGCCGATGTGAAGCAGGCCGGAGAGAACATGAAGGACACCGGCGACGACGTTGCGGACGCCCTTCGTTCGGCGAGCGGTGCCTCAAAGTTCGACGACAAAGACACCACCCGCTAAGCAAACACAATCGCACTGGGGATCCGGAAGTCCCAGGCTCGAGCAGAGCTGGGGCCTCCGGGTCCTCTTTGCTGTTGTGAGGGCGATTTGACCAACTTGTGCTAGAACCCTGCGTGTGGAACTGATTCGGCAGGGCAAGGTCCGGGACGTGTACGCCGATGGGGACGACCTGATTCTGGTTGCTTCGGATCGGGTGTCGGTCTACGACGTGGTGCTGCCGACGCCGATCCCCGACAAGGGTGCGATCTTGACTCAGCTGTCCTTGTGGTGGTTCCGGCAGATGGCAGATCTGGTGCCCAATCACGTGCTGGGTGAAGATGTTCCCCCGATGTGGAAGGGGAGGGCGATTCGTTGTCGCCGGCTCGACATGGTGCCCGTTGAATGCATAGCTCGCGGCTACCTGGCTGGTCTCGGTCTAGAAAGCTACCGGGCAACGAAAACCATTTCCGGTGTTCCGCTCCCACCCGGTCTGGTGGAAGCCGACCAGCTGCCCGCACCAGTCTTCACGCCAACCACGAAGGCTGAGGTCGGGCATGACGAATTCATGACCATGGACCAGGTCCGCGACCTGGTCGGCCGCACTGTCGCGGATGATCTTGAGCGGTTGACTGTGGCGGTCTACGAGCGCGGCGCTGAGATCGCTCGAGAGCGCGGTGTGATCATCGCGGATACCAAGTTCGAGTTCGGCATCGACGCGACGGAAAAGCTGATCTTGGCCGATGAGGTTCTGACGCCTGACTCATCACGGTTCTGGAAGTTGGCCGATTACCAGCCCGGACGGCCACAGTGGTCATATGACAAGCAGTATCTGAGGGACTGGTCATCCTCGCTGGACTGGAATCGGACGTACCCCGGGCCTTCGGTGCCGCCGGAGGTAGTGGCTGAAACGCGCGCTCGCTATATCGAGATCTTCGAGCAGCTGACGGGCGAGAAGTGGAGTCAATGAAGCCCGTGTCAACGGTTCGCCCTGATTTTGCAGCACTCAACGGCCGCGCCGGGCCCGTATTGAGCGTTTTGGAGTCGTGAGTGATGCGTTTTCAGGGCGTTCTTCACACCAGAAAGCCTTAGACCAGTAAATGGCCCTTAGCGAAACCACCATTGCTGTACAGCCGCTGCCCATTGATCCGTTGACCCTGATCAGACAGAAGAAGCGGCGAGCCCAGCTGCAATGCCGGCCCCGATTCCGCGGGCGCCGACCCACACCCGTGATCAGGACCGAGCGTGCCACGGCGGTCGATTCAACCGACCAGCTCGATATCTCGATGCCGACCCATTTGGCCGTACAACTCTGGTGAGCGGCTCTTCAGACTGAAGGCGGCAACCACTCCGGCTACCGCCGCGACAAGAATCAAAGCAGGCAAGATCCACCGCAATGGGCTCTCCGGGTTGCCGATCAGCAAACCAAATTGAGAGGCCGCGTAGATGGCGACCACAGACATCGCCAGACCGCTGACCAGCGGTGCGACCATGGTCCGGAGCATATTCGAGTCGAGATCACGGTGGCGGGCGAAGAAGGCCACCACGGCGAATGAAGCCAGCGCCATCAGCACGATGATCGCCAAGGTGCCCAGCTGGGTGAGCCAGGTGAACAGCGCCAATACCGGATCTTGTTGGGTGACAACGAAGATCAAGACCACAATCACAGCCAAGATCGACTGACTGAGCGATCCGACGTGCGGGCTCAAGTGCTTAGCGTGGGTGCGGCCGAGCGTCGCCGGCACCAGGCCTTCGCGGCCCAGAGCGTAGAGATAACGCGCCACCGCGTTGTGGAAGGCCAGCAGGGCTGCGAAGACGCTGGAAATGAAGAGCAGCGACATCACCGTTGTCAGCGCCGTACCGATGTAGGTCGAGCCAAGGACGAACAGGAACACCGTCGGGTCAGGTTGCAGTGTGCCAAGGTATTCCTGCAGGCCTGCCGCGCCTTGGCCCTCCACCATCAGGTAGGTCGTCACCGTATAGAAGATGCCGATCGTCAGGACAGCCACATAGGTTGCCCGTGGCACGGTGCGCTTGGGCTCCCTAGCCTCCTCGCTGTAGATCGTGGTCGCTTCGAAGCCGATGAATGACGCGAAGTTGAACAGCAGCGCGATCGCAATGGAGCCACTGGTGAAGCTCGCCCAGGTAAAGGGTGTCGCGTTCAACGGAGCGGTACCGCCTTCGCCACCCTTGATCAAGATCGCGGCGTCGAGGATCAGCACGATCAAGAACTCCAGACTGACCAAGATCGAAAGTACCTTGACTGAAAGATCAACTTGGCGGTAGCCGAGCACGGCGATGATCGCCATGGCGATGAACGCGTAGGCCCACCACGGCAGGTTGATATGGAGCTTTTCGCTGAAGAAGCCCGCCGCGGCGGCCGCGAAGAGGCCATAGAGTCCGATCTGCATGGCGTTGTATCCGAGCAACGCGATCATCGCAGCAGCACCGCCCGCGGGTTGCTTCAGCCCCCGTGAGACAAAGCTGTAGAAGGCTCCCGTGCTGGTGTGGTGCCGAGCCATCGCGGTGTAGCCGACAGCGAAGATCAGCAAGATCACACTGACCACGACGTACGCCAGCGGAATCCCAGGTCCATTGCCGAGCAGCATCGCCACCGGTGCCCCACCGGCCATGGCCGTCAGTGGGGCTGCGGCGGAGATCACGAAGAAGGCGACGGCGAAGACTCCGAGCCGGCCGTGCCGCAGCTGGTGAGAATCACGCTGGGCGATGTCTGGGGTTGTCGCGGACGGCTCCGCGGGCGGAATCGACGGCGGGTGAGTCACGAGAGCTCCATTCCTGGCTTTGTTAATGCATACCGGAGGGTTGCGGCTTGCGGATGCCGCGAAACTCCCAGTCGCCGCCTTTGGCGGTCGACAAAACCTCTTCAGACTCGGTTGGTTGCGCACCTACATCACTGCGAATAGGTGTCGGACTTTCGACAATGTGGTTGCGCAAGGTGCCAAGCCCTTCAACCTCTACTTCCACCACGTCGCCCGGATAGACGGTACGAGACATTGCGGGTGTGCCGGAGAGCAAGAGGTCGCCCGGCTGCAGTGTGATGGTGCGGGCGATGTCGGACACCAGGTAGTGCATGTCCCACTTCATTTCACTGGTATTGCCGTCCTGACGCACCTGGCCATTGACCAGAGTGCGGATCTGCTTCGCGCGGAAATCCCAGCCCTCGACGAGTCCAGGACCTACCGGACACAGTGTGTCCGCACCCTTGACTCGCAGCATCGACCCAGAGTCGGTATCACGAAAATCGTGCAGACCGTAGTCATTGGCGATCGTGTAACCACGGATGTAGTCGCCGGCCTCGTCCGGCGCGACGTTTCTGGCAGTCCGGCCGATCACGATCGCGATCTCGCCTTCATAGTTCAACCACTTGCAGCCGAGTGGCCTGACCACCGCCGACTCATGCGCGTTGAGCGCTGATACTGGCTTGTGAAAGTACGTTGGCGCAGCCGGCAGCGATTGCATCATTTCTGCCACTCGTGACGAGTAGTTCAGATGCACACAGATGATCTTCGACGGTGCAGTGGGCGGCAGATGAATTGCCTCATCCACGCCGACGACGCGACCATCGCCTGCGACCAGTTCCTGATCGTGGCGTACCACATCGACGACGTTGCCATCGAGCAGGATCCGGCGGGTCTCACGGAGCGGCATAGTTCTCCCTCGAGGTGCTCGGCGGCGTCAGCCAGCCGCTGCCAGGTCCGGACCGGCTATCTGCTGGCGGAAGTCCGTATCCTCCGGCGTACGCCGCGACCTGGGGAAGCCGCCTTCGGGCCGGTCGAACCAGTAATGAACCTGACCGGTGCCGATGGAGTTCTCGTACTCCCCGTAGCGCCGCCCGGTGGCGGTGCAGTCGCCCTCACCCAGTGCGCCGATCATCATCAGATAGTGCCCGAACCGGGCCTCCGGCCGGAAGCGGTAGAACTCCGGCATGGTCTCCAGGACCCGGGCATGATCACCGGCTTCGAACCACTGCATCCGTTGAGCGTCAGCGTCAGCCGCCTCCGGAGTGAAGATGTGATCGATTCCCGCGGCCTCATGCTTGCGTAGCTCTCGCAGCGGCCAGAACGTATGGCTGAGAGCCCCGGAAGCCAGCAGCACGACTTTGCGGTCGCTTTCGGCGATGCCATCCCCGAGTGCGCGGCCCAGTCGGAGGTTGTCCTCGGTATCAGCCGTTTGACACACGCCGATGGAGATCCACCTCTTGTCCGGCAGGCCTTGCCCGAGGAACTCCCAGAGATTGGTGGTGGCGTAGAAGATCGGTAAGTGATCATCAGCAATGGCGGTGATCCATGTTTGATGATCATCGGCCTTGGATGCGATCAGGTGGGCAAGCTCGGGATCGCCGAGAAATTCGTAGGGGCGCTGGGTCATTCCCCGCGGTAGTTCCTCAGAGGTGAACAGCCCTTTACGGCCTTCCTGTGCCGTTACGACGAACTCGACCGTCGTCGCCCAGTGGGAGTCAAGGACGACCACAGTGTCGTAGTCGAGGCTTTCGAACACCTCCTTACGCAACTGCTGCAGACCGGCCACCAACGTCGTGTCCTCGCCGTTGTTCAACTCGCGGCGAGTCGCCTCCGGCAGCACGATCGTCGGGACGTGCGCGACCAGACCCGCGCCCACCACCTCGCCCATGATCATGTTCCTTTCGCTGTACGTCGATCTCGAGTGATTTGACCTTCAGGCTCTAGTCGGCCGTGGTCCAGCCGTTCGGCGAGAACACGGTGTTTTTGATGTCGCAATAGAAGTCGAAGGAATAGCTGCCACCTTCACGACCGATCCCGGACCTACCGTTGCCGCCGAAGGGTGCACCAAGATCACGAACGAAGAAGCAGTTGACCCAGACAGTTCCGGCATTGATCTTCGCACTGACCCGTTCGGCACGATCCGGATCGCCGGTGATCAACGTCGCGGCTAACCCGAAGCGGGTGTTGTTGGCCATCTCGACGGCCTGCGCCTCACCGGAAAAGGTCTGGATTGTCAAAACGGGGCCGAAGACTTCCTCGGTCAAGATCTCGCTGCCGGGCTCGGCGTCGACCAAGATCGTCGGGCGATAGTAGAGATGGCCCAGCTCGTCGTTGGGCGAGCCGCCCAAGATCGCCCGGGCTCCGGCTGCGAGCGCGCGGCGTACGAAACCGTCCACCCGCTCGAAGTGTTGACGTGTGATCAGGCAGGACATCTCAGTCTTCTCATCACGTGGGTCGCCCTGCGCGATGCTCTCCGCCCGTGCCAGCACCGCGTCAAGGAACCGATCGGCGATCGCATCCTCGACCAGAATTCGGAACGCACCTAGGCAGACCTGCCCAGAATTGTCGAATTGCTCGACCGCCAAGCTCACAGCAAGGTCGAAATCGGAATCGGCGAAGACCACGAGTGGCGACTTGCCGCCGAGTTCGAAGGACACGGGCACGATGTTGGGCGCCGCGGCCTTGGCGATCACCCCCGCAGTCGGGACAGAACCGGTGAACGCCAGCCGGCGGATACCCGGATGAGCCGTGAGCGGTGCACCCGCTTGGACCCCCGTGCCCTGGACGACATTGAAGACGCCGGCCGGCAGGCCGGCCTCATGGGTGATGTCCGCCAGCAGCGAAGCCGTCAGGGGAGCCCACTCGGGCGGCTTGGCGACCACCGTGTTGCCGGCTGCCAGAGCCGGTCCGATGCGCCAGGTGGCGAGCATCAGGGGCGCATTCCACGGCGTAATGATCGCCGTAACACCGGCTGGATCGTAGCTCACGCGTTCCCGGTGGCCGCGAATCTCTCCGCCCGGATGATCAAGTTTCTCCATGAAGTCGGCGAAGAAGCGGAAGTTCATTCCGACGCGCGGCATGACGCTGCGCCGGTGAGACCGCAGCAGGGAGCCGTTGTCGCGCGTTTCCACCCTGGCCAACTCCTCGGCATGCGCGTCGATGCCGTCAGCCACGTTGCGCAGCAGCTCAGCTCGCTCACTTCTGGGCATCGCGGCCCAGTCGGGGAAGGCTTGCTGGGCAGCCAGTACGGCGGCGTCGACCTCTGGTTCAGAGCCGGCTGAGACTTCGGCAATCGGCTGCTCGTCGATCGGGGAGATATCGGGAAATGCGGATTCCGACGCAACTCGATTGCCGCCGATCCAGTGCCGAGTGTCCACTTCCACGCCCTCGACCGTCGCAGTGGTCATCCGCGCCCCTGTCTGCTGCAGGAAGTGTCCGTGGCGTTCGCGGCGATTGACGTTCCGCAGGCCGGACCAGCTATCGTTAGGGCCCAAACGTATTTAAGTTCGATCGATTGGTCAAGCCCCGGAAAGCCTGGGTGAATGCACGATGTCGGACCCGGTTGGGGCCACGAATTGGCGGCAACTCGCCGCCGACGCCACGATCTCGGAGGGCATGTTCATCGGTGGCGAGCGCCGAGCGGCGATGGATGGCTCGACCCGCCCGGTGACTTCGGCCCGGGATGGTTCGACGCTGGTCAATCTCGCCTGGGCACAACCCGCCGACGCAGATGCGGCCGTGGCCGTAGCCCGTACGGCATTTGATCATGGTGTCTGGCCTCGGCTGCACCCACGCGCTCGAGGCGAGATCCTGCAACGCTTTGCCGATCTCGTCGAGGAACATCGCAAGGAAGTCGCCTTGTTGATCAGCCTCGAGATGGGCAAGCCGATTCGCGACGCGTACCAGATCGAGCTTCGGGCGCTGATTCGCTGCCTCCGCTTCTACGGCGAGCTTGCGGACAAGGAATCGGGCGAGATCACGCCAACCGAGGAGGGCGAGCTGTCGCTGGTCACCCGCGAGCCGGCCGGTGTCGTCGCCGCAGTCGTGCCGTGGAACTTTCCGCTCACGCTCGGCGGATGGAAGCTGGCACCTGCGCTGGCGGCGGGGTGCACCGTGGTGCTCAAGACCGCCGAGCAATCCCCGCTGTCGATGCAGCGGGTGGCCGAGCTGGGTGCGCTAGCCGGTCTGCCGCCGGGTGTTTTCAATGTGATCAGCGGGGACGGCCAGGTGGTTGGCCGCCACTTGGGAGAGCACGCCGATGTCGATGTGCTCACCTTTACGGGATCGACCGAGGTCGGACGCCATTTTCTGAGGTATTCGGCGGACAGCAATCTCAAGCGGGTCTATCTCGAACTAGGCGGCAAGTCACCCAACATCATCTTTCCGGACGCCCCTGACCTGGACGCGGCGGCAGATGCGGCGGCGTGGGCGATCTACTTCAACTCCGGTGAAATGTGCACCGCGGGGTCCCGGCTGGTGGTTCATGCCGACGTGGCCGACAGGGTGGTCGAGCGGATCGTGAACGCCACCGGCGAGTGGCGCCCAGCCGACCCGCTGCTTCCGGACACCAAGATGGGCCCGCTGGTGGATGAGCGCAGCCTGCAGCGGGTGCTGGGACATCTCGACCGCGGCATCGCGGCAGGGGCCGCAATCCGGGTTGGTGGGCAACGAGTGCTCCCCGACACGGGCGGCGCCTATCTGGAACCAACCGTGGTAACCGGCGCAGCACCGGACAACCCTCTTGTGCGGGATGAGATTTTCGGGCCGGTACTCGCCGTGCAGGTGGTCAAAGACGAGGCCGAGGCGGTGCGGGTCGCCGGCGATACGCCGTACGGCTTGGCCGCAGCCTTGTGGACCTCCGATTTGGGCACGGCGCATCGGGTATCACGCGCTTTGAGGGCGGGAACCGTCTGGGTCAACTGCTACGAGGAGGGCGACATGGCCGTGCCATTCGGTGGGGTCAAGCTGTCCGGCTTCGGGCGAGACAAGTCCCGGCATGCTCTGGAGGAATACACCTATCTCAAGACGACCTGGATCCGATATGCCTGACAAAGTAGCTGATGACGTGCGCCGCCCACTGATCGCGATTCCCGCCCGCTTTTCCCCACAGGCGACGGCGCTGCGGTACGAGGCCGAGGTGAATGCACGGGCGCTAGCGGCAGCGGTATTTGCGGCTGGTGGTGAGCCGCTGTCGATACACCCGTACGCTCCGGACCTCAGCATCGACGTCGATGCCGCGCGAGAGCGGATCTGGTTCGCGGATGGTGTGCTGCTTCCTGGCGGCGGCGACGTGGCGGCCCGGTGGTCAGGTCAGCAGCCTCACCCGACCCAATACGGTGTGGACGAGGAGCAAGATGCGTTTGATCTTGCTGTGGCTCGCGTCGCGCTCGCGGACTACCTACCGCTCCTGGCGATCTGTCGGGGGAACCAAATCGTCAATGTCGCGCTCGGTGGGGATCTCGTTCAAGATATGGACGACACCGTGGGTAATCACCGCAATCGCGTTCATGATCTTGACGTGGACGAGGCGTCGCCGCTGGGCGAAATCGTCGGGCGGCGCACTGCCATTTCGTGCTCCCACCATCAATGCATCGCCGCACTTGGCGCAGGTCTGATTCCTGCGGCGTACTCGGCCGATGGGGTGATCGAAGCGGTGACGTTAAAAGATCACGCAGGCTGGTACCTCGGCGTCCAGTGGCATCCAGAAGACTCGGCTGCTACAGATCCTGTACAAGCCGAGGTGTTCCGGCACTTCGTTGCCGCGGCAGCCGAGCGGGCGTACGTGCGCTGAGCTGGTGCCTAGTTCGCGTCAACGTCATCGACCCTGGCCCGCGGCTTCGCCTCGAGTTCGGTGACGATTGAGCGGAGACTGTTGGTCAGTTGGGCCAGGCTTCTCGGTGACAATCCCGCTACGACCTCGGCCTCCGCGGCGTTGAAGGCGGGATACAGGTCCTTCATCAAGGCCACGCCTGACGTCGTCAACTCCAGGTTCACCAGCCGCCGGTCGGTATCGCTGACCCGCCGGGCAATGAGACCCCGGGCTTCCAAAGTCTTGACGACTCCAGTGAGCGTCGCCTTCGAAATCGCTGCGCTGTCGGCGGCTCGGCGGGTTTCGAGCCCGTCCCAGATCCACACCACCCAGAGCACGACGAAGCCCGTCCAGCTGAGTCCATGCTCGCGCAACACCGAGTTCGTCAAATGGAGCCGTACGGCGTTCGCAGCCCGGTAAAGACTTGAGACCGCCGCCGACGCCGGGAAGTCCAGGGGCAGCTCACTGACGTGTGTGCTCATCGCCCTCTCGGTTTCGGCGAGCGTATGGCGATCAGGCATGGCGACATGCTAGGAGGTGAGCGTCGCCAGCGTGCGCCCGCCGTTCCAGACAACTCCGACCTGGCGGTAGTAGCCGCCAAGAATCTCATCCACGCTGAGACGGGAGAGTTCCTCGGTGGGCGAATCGAAGAGGCGCAACTCCGCGTCACCGGCCCAGGCGGGGCCGGCGGCAAACTCGCTGGAGCCGGACTCGATCAGTTCCGCGTACGCGTCTGCGGCGCCGGAGGCGATTCCTGGCAGGATCCGGTGATGCGCCATCTTGTGCGCATTGACGAAGCCATTGGTCTCCGACTCGGCGCGTAAAGTCACCACCGCTTCCGCGAGCCGTCGGTCACCGGATGCGAGCGTTGCCCCAAACGCCCCGCCGGGCCCGATCTGAGGTGCGCCCTGAGGAAACGGATGTGGCCTGGTCTGCCACATGGAACCCAGCTTCTTGGGGTAGCCCTGATGAATGCCGCGGCCGATAGCGAAGTCCTTGTCGACCCAGATATAGACGCAACGGGAGAAGGTCTGGCCCTCGAAGCTGCAGCGGACGACAACGAAGGCCTCTTTGTATTGGGAACGCACCGGATCGAGCAGCTCCTCGCGTGAGGAGGAACAGGACTGCCAGTCGGCCCAGATCATGGCAACTGCTCCCGGGTCCTCGGTTGCCAATGACAGGGGCGCGGGAAGCAGTTCAGCCACGCGAGCCGGGTCCGTACGGTATTCGACGGTCAGCAGATCACCGGAGTAGTACCACGGAGGTGATGGGATCAGCGACGACTGGCCGCTCGCAGTTCGCGGGTAAAAGAAGCCTTTGACATCGGTCATCAGCACTCCTGAGGGCTGGCAAAGCGAGATCGTTTGGATCCGTACGGTACTCGGATAGTCGGCTGCTTAGCAATGGTGATCATCGGTCCCTCGCACGTCGGGGTTCACTTGTCATACGCTTGGGTACGCGATACTGTTCGGCCCCAAACGACCGTTCGAAGCTCGCTGGCGGCGCGGAGGTTCAAATGGCGCATTTCGATACGACGGGTCTTGAGGACTTCGCGGCCGAGATGGTGACGCAAGGCATCGATGTCGTACGCGTCGGCTATTCGGATCTGATCGGTACCGATCGGGGACGCGATGTACTGGTCAATCGCTTTGCGCGTACGGTCGGCGACGGTGTCGCCTTCTGCCGGTCCGTCTATGCCACCACGCCGATGGGGGACGTCGTCGAAATTGCGGGCGGACTCGAGGCCGGGCTGCCCGACGTGCTGGCTTTTCCCGATGTCAGCACGGTTCAGGGTGTGCCCTGGGAGCCGGGCGTCGCGCACGTGATCGCCGATGTCTACAACCCCGATGGCTCCATCTCTGAGGAAAGTCCTCGGATGGTGCTGAAGCGGGTGATCCAGCAGTTCGCCGATCTTGGTATGCAGCCGATCGTTGGTCCCGAGCTCGAGTTCTACGTGCTGGAGCGCACGGACAAGAACCCGACCGGCTGGCAGCGCTACGGCGAGGCAACCGGCAACGTCTACGTTGCCGGTTTGAAGGGCGATCCCGAGAACGTGCTGCTGCGTACGCTCCGGCATCTCTCGGCGTTTGGGCTCGAGGTGGTCGCTGCGAACCATGAGTTTTCCAGCGGACAGTTCGAGATCAATTTGTGGCACTCCGAGGCGCTAGATGCTGCCGACCGAGCTTTCCGCTTCAAGAGCGCCATTCAGGAGCTGGCACGCCAGGAAGACAAGCTGGCCACGTTCATGGCGAAGCCGTTCAATGATGAGGGTGGATCCGGATTCCACATCCACTTCTCGACCTGGGATGACGCGGGGCAACCGCTGTTCGACGACCCGCAAGCCAAGGACGGACTCTCCAAGACGGCCAGATCGGCGATCGCGGGAGTGCTTGCTCATGCGCCAGCGCTCGCGGCTGTCAGCAACCCGACCATCAACTCCTACAAGCGTTTCGGCCCGGACACCCTCGCTCCGTGGTTGATCGACTGGGGCTTTGACAACAGAAGCGCGATGGTGCGGATTCCGCCGGAGCGCGGTAAGGCGTCTCGGATGGAGCTGCGGCTGGGTGACGCCAGCGCCAATCCCTATCTGGCCATCGCCGGACTGCTGGCGGGCGCGTACCTCGGCATTCGTGACAATCTGGAGCCGACGCCACCCTTGGAGGGTTACGGGTACGACCCGAGCAAGGCCGACAAGCTTCCTGGTGATCTTGCGTCGGCGCTGGATGCGTTTGAGGCAGACGCCGACATGGCAGGAATTCTCGGCAAGCAATTTGTCGAAACTTTCTTGGCCTACAAGCGAAATGAACTGGAACGCTTCCACCACTGGGTGACGGACTGGGAGTTCCGCGAGTACGCCTACCACCTGTAGAGGAGGAGCGATCGTGTCACAGCCGACCGCTATGTCACTTGATCAAGTAGACCTGACCGACCTGGATGCATTTGCCCGTAATGAGGGCTGGGCGATGTTCGACACCTTACGCGCCGAGGACCCGGTCCACTGGACGCCAGAAGCAGCGCCGAATTCGGGCTTTTGGGCTGTGACCAGGTATGCCGACATCGATGCCGTGGATCGAGAGGCGCAGACCTTCACGTCGACGAAATATGTGAACCTCGAGGAAGTCGACGACGACCTCATGGATCTGCGGCGCTCCATGCTCGAAACCGATGGGCTGCGTCATCGAGCGCTGCGGAAGCTGATCCAGCGTGAGTTCAGTCAGGGCCCGCTGACTCGGAAGTACGAGGAGTTTTTGCGTGGTCTGACTCGGATCACCGTCGACAATGCCGTGCAGAACTCCGAATTCGACTTTGTCGAGAAGATCAGCGCTGAATTTCCGATCAACGTCCTGGTCCGGCTGCTCGACGTACCGGTGAGCGATACCGGCATGTTGATCAACTGGGGCAATCAGATGGTCGCTAACACTGATCCGGACTATACAGAGCATTTGATCACCGATCCTGACAGTGATCAGTACAAGCATCTGCCGTTCCGCTCCCCGGCCGCGCTCGAGGTCTTCGAGTATGGCCGCGAGCTTGCGCGGCAACGCAAGGGCGGCGACGGCACCGATTTGATCAGCATGCTGGTGAACCGCACGCCTGAGGATGGCGAGCCGCTTTCGGCAACAGACTTCGACAACTACTTCCTGTTGCTTGTGATCGCCGGCAACGAAACCACCCGGCATGCGATCAGCCAATCGATGCTGGCGTTGATCGAAAACCAAGATCAATTGAAGTTGCTCCAGGAGCAGCCGGAGCTGATTCCCTCCGCTGTCGAGGAGTTTCTGCGCTGGGCCTCGCCCGTCTATCACTTCCGTCGTACGGCGACCCAGGACGTCGAACTCGGCGGCAAGCAGATCAGCGCCGGCGACAAGGTCGTCATGTGGTTCGCATCCGGCAACCGGGATGATGCGGTGTTCTCCGATCCGTACCGGTTCGACGTCACGCGGACCAACATCGATCATTTGACCTTTGGTAAGGGCAGCCCGCATGTGTGCTTGGGCAATGCGTTGGCGCGCATGGAGATTCGGCTGATGTTCACCGAGCTCATTCCGCGCCTGGCCTCGATCGAGCTGAACGGCGAGGTGAAGAGGGTGCGCAGCAACTTCATCAACGGGATCAAGAAGTTCCCCGTTCGGGTGCAGGTTAAGTGACTGCTCCCGGTCGGCACTCGGCAACTGCCTTCGTTGCCACCGAGCGGCCCGAGCGCTACATCAAGCAACTCGTCAGCCACTTCGGAAACAAGGTGAAAACCGAACTCACCGATCAAGGTGGCAGGCTCGAGTTCGACTTCGGGTTATGTGATCTCAAGGCGATGCCAGATGGCATCGAGCTAGTCGGCACCGCTGAGGATGAAGCTCAACTGGGGACGCTCAAGGACGTCGTCGCGCGACACCTCGTCCGGTTCGGCACCAACGACGAACTCACAATCTCCTGGACTTCGTAGTGGCGACCTTCATTCTCATTCACGGAGCAGGTGATGTTGGTTGGTACTGGCACCTGGTGGAAGCCGAACTGCGAGCACGCGGACACCAAACGGTCGCTCCTGACCTGCCGGCCGGAGATGACTCGCTCACCCTGCTCGACTATCGCGATGCCGCCGTCGACGCGCTGCACGCGTCGGCTAAACAGGTCTCGGACCTGGTGGTCGTCGGACAGTCGTTCGGGGCTTTCACCGCGCCTCTGGTTGCCGATCGACTGCAGGCCGCCGTCCTGGTGTTGGTAGCGGGAATGGTTCCTGCACCCGCTGAACCTCCGGACAATTGGTGGGGCAACGTTGGGTTCACGGCCGCTGTGGCAGAGCAGGCGACTATCGACGGTGGCCTGACCGGCAATGACGATCCGTTCGTCGCGTTCTATGCGGACGTGCCGCGCGCGTTGGCCGAGGAGGCGTTGACTAAGGAACGAGCGCACCCGTCGGCGGCCGCGGGAACAGCGCCATGGCCGCTGGATAGGTGGCCGGCGGTACCGACGAGATCAGTGGTGTGCGCCCAAGACCGCTTCCTGCCACCTGGCCTGCAACGGCGACTTGCTCATGATCGGCTTGGCATCGTGCCAGAGGAGATCGACAGTGGACACTGCGTGGCGCTCAGCCGTCCGGTCGAACTCGCTGACGTGCTCGAGAGCTACCTCGCCGTGTGACCTGCTAGCCGATCTGGAGCTGCTGACGCACCGCACCCATATGCTTGCTCATCTCATCCCGGGCGACTTCGGCATCGCCGCGGCGCAGGACAGCTAGCAGCCGCCGATGTCCCTCCACGGCGGCGCGAGCCGATTCGGCACTTCCGCGATCACGATAGTGGGTGGACTGCACCTGTCCGAGGCTGGCGAGGGTGGCTTGGAGTACGCGGTTTCCGGCCGCGTCCGCGATCGCGTTGTGAAACAAAAGCGCAAGCCGGTTGAAGTCATCAGGATGATCAACGAGCCGCTCGGACTGATCGACAAGATCTTCCAGCCGGTCCCAGTCATCGGTCTTCGCCCGTACGGCGGCGAGGGCGGCGATGGCCGGCTCAATGGAGTTCAGAGCATCCAACATCTCGGCTGGGCCGATCTCGAGGACGTGAAAGGCGACTGCCAGTCCGTCAGCGGCGTTTGCAAGCTCATCGGCTGCGAGCGCTGAGCTTGTCGAAGCACGCCGTTCGACCGGCTCAGAACGCATCTCGGTCGTCAGCGACCGATAGTCGCCGGCCCAGTAGACCAATGGTTCGCCGGTGCCGCCTCCAGCCGCAGCCACCCGGCCGACCAGAATCTCGTGGTCGCCGCCAGGAAGGATGTCCTCGAGAACACAGTCGAACCAGCTCAAGCTGCCGACGATGATCGGTGCACCAGTCTCGCGTGCTTCGATTGGCACGGCTGGGAAGCCGCCAGGCTCGGGCCTCCGACCACTTGTCGCGAAATATCGGGCCACCTGTTGTTGATCACTGGCGAGCACGCTGACCGCGAACGATCCAACGGAACGCGCGTAGGAAACAAGTGCGCTGGAGCGGTTGATGGAGACCGTGACCAGGAGTGGATTCAACGACAGGGAGGCAAAGGATGAGACTGTCACCCCGTACGCCCCTTCCGAACCCCCCGTCGTCACCACGGTCACGCCCGAAGCGAACCGTCCGGCGGCTTGACGGAAGGTGTGTCCGGAATCCTGCGTCATCGGCTGCTCTGCTCGGACTTCACCCAGACGCGGTCGAGGAATTGGTCGACCAGTCGATGGGCTCTTTCCCGGTTGGCAGCATCGCGTGCCGCGGTCTGGCGTACGAGATCCTCAACCGTCATCCCGAATTGATCAATTTCAGCCGCGCCGCCCATCGCGATCCACGATGCCAGAATCTCTGAAGTCATCTCGGGATGAAACTGCACGGCGAGGTTTTGGCCGAGAATGAAGGCCTGCGACGACTTGGCGTTACGTGCCACTTCCGTCGCCTCGAAAGGCGGCTGCCACTGGTCGTAGTGCCATTGGAACCAGAACCCCGACGGAACAAGTCCGTCGTTGTCGGACTTGACCTCGACCCAGCCGATCTCCGGTGCCGGCGAGCGAGACACTGAACCACCGTGAGCCGCTGCCAACAGTTGACCACCGAAGCAGATCCCTAGCACCGGCACTTGTTGATCATGTGCCGCGCGCAGCATGGCGAGCTCTGTTGGCACCCATGTCCCGATCGCCTCCTGATCGTAGACAGACCAGGGCGCACCCATCGGAATGATCACGTCGAAATCCGTAGGATCGGGAAACTCGCTCTCGACGTCCGGGGAGAGAAAACGATCTTCCCTGACCACCTGGTGGAGGACGAGATCGAGGCCGCGGTCTATCAGCCGCTCCCCTACGAAGCCGGGAGTACAGATGTGATCATGCTGGATGAGCAGGGCGCGCACCTCGCTCAGTCTAGTTTGGGCCCGAACGATCAGTGTTCGAGGATTTGCTTGAGCACACCGAGATTGGCGACTACTGACGACTTGACCCGGCGAGTGAGCACGGGTCCACAATGCTCAAGGGTCCCCGAGCATGCATGTCGGCGGCATTGCCGATGGATCGTGCTGCCCGCCGGGACATCGATGCGGTCTCCCACCGCAATTAGCTCATCGATCAAGCGAGAGGGTAGGCCACTCAGGAAGCTGCGTGCCAGAGCGGTCGCGAGTTGGCGGTCGGCCACGACACGAGTCAAGTCCGGATGGTCAAACTGCTGGCAAGTTGCACCTTGAATTGGTTCAAGAGGTGTCACTTCTCAGCAGTTGCCTGCCTGAGACCTTCCCGCGGGAACGTGATGTGGGTTTGTGGAGAGGTGTCGCCCACCCGGTTGTCGGCAGGGCGATCGGCCGCTATCGTTCGTATCCAAACAAATCCTGCTGAGCAGTAGCGCTGAACGGGACGAGGACTATGACGATCACTCAAACCATCGTCCGAGAGCATGAAGCAGATCTCGTGGTGCGCGAGGCGCAGCGAGTAGCCGATGGCGTTGTCGCGATCACCCTTGCTGCTCAGGATGGCGCGGAGCTACCGGCCTGGACGCCAGGGGCGCACATTGACTTCGTTTTGGACGATGATCTGGTTCGCCAGTACTCGCTCTGTGGCAGCCCATCGAAGCCAGACGCCTGGCGGGTAGGGGTGCTGCGGGCGCCCGATAGTCGGGGTGGGTCAGAGCGGGTGCACGATCTCTTAGCCCCAGGATCGCTTGTGCGGGTTCGGGGACCGCGGAACCATTTTCCGCTAGTGGCGAGCCCGCGGTATCTCTTCATTGCAGGCGGGATCGGGATCACGCCGTTGCTGCCCATGATTGCCGAAGCTCATGCGGCGGGTGCCGATTGGCGGCTTCTCTACGGCGGACGAGAACGCGCCTCGATGGCCTTCCTCACCGAACTCGCCGACTACGGCGATCGGGTGATGATCGTCCCTCAGGAGGAGCAGGGGATGCTGGATCTAGAATCTGCGCTGGGGGTGCCACAGCCGGACACGCTGGTCTACTGCTGCGGCCCAGAAGGCCTCCTCGGCGCGGTCGAGAAGTTCTGCGAGGCGTGGCCGCCGGGTTCACTGCATCTCGAACGGTTCAGTGCCAAGCCGCAGGAACCGGCTGCTGAGGCGGACTCCGCCTTCGAATTGGTGTTGCAACGGTCTGGGTTGACGCTGCAGGTGCCGCCGGACAAGTCAGTACTCACAGTGATCCGGGAAGCGGGCGTCAGCGTGTTGGCGTCATGCTTGGAGGGCGTATGCGGAACCTGCGAGACCGAGGTCATCGATGGAGATGTTGATCACCGAGATTCGGTGCTCAACGAGGAGGAGCAGGCCGCCAACGAGTACATGATGGTCTGCGTGTCGCGTTGCCGGTCCCCGCGACTGACCCTTGATTTGTGAAGCAGGTGAGAAATCCATGAGCCAGCAATCCTCGAGCCCCACTTATCGGACCGAGATTCATCCGCGTAACTGTTGGTACGCCGTCGCCACCACCGGGGAGGTTGGCCGAGAGCCGCTGGGTCGACGGGTCCTGGGGACCGGTGTGGTGCTCTTTCGTACCACCGACGGAACCGCGGTCGCTTTGGAAGATCGGTGCGCACACCGGCCCTATCCCTTGAGCTTGGGTCGCGTCGATGGCGACCGGATTGTTTCCGGCTACACCGGTTTTACCTACGACGCTCACGGTTTCTGCGTCCATGTACCCACCCAGAGCGAAATTCCTGTTGGTGCCCGGGTACGCGCATTTCCGTTGCATGAAGACGGGGTTTTTGTCTGGGTCTGGCTGGGTGAGCCGGCGTTGGCTGGCCTGCGTCGACCGCCGGCAACGCCGTGGCTGAGCGATCCAGGCTGGGCGACCCTCGGCACCGAATGGGAAACCGACGCTGATCTGTTGTTGCTGCATGAGAATTTCGCCGACATCACTCATGTCGCCGTCGTCGATCCCTATATCGCGCCACCCGTACTGCGCAGCTCACCGCCGCCGCTCGAGGTCGAAGTCACCGAAACGACGGTGTCGTTCTCGCGCACCTATCAGCCGGCCCCAATCCCGACGTGGCAAGCCGAACTTCTCGGACTACCTGCCGGGGCCGAGCATGTGCAACGCGAACAGGGTGCGTTCCTGACTCCAGGACTGTGGGTCGACCGGTGGGATGTGGTGCTCGACGGGCCTGCTCAAACTCAGACCCACACCTTCCGCTTCACTCACGCGGTGACACCGATTTCGCCAGGCAAGACCCGCCACGCCTGGCGCGTCAGCCGAAACTTTGCACTCGGGGAGCAGGCCGGAAAGGTGCTGTTGCCGATCTTCACCGACTACTACCGGCGAGTCCAGAGCATCCTGGAGACCATGCAAGACGTCCTCGACAGCGACGGTCCTCGCAAAGAAGTCAATGTCAGCGCCGACGCTGCCGCATTGCAGGTGCGCAAGATCATTCGCAACATGGTGGCAGACGAGACCGGGAGTAGCTCACGTCGTCGTGGCCCCTTGCCTCGCGTCAGCGCTGATCATCTGCGGCAGAACCTCGATTAGGCCCATATGCGCGGTACGCGCAATGCGAGGTCTGCCCCGGCGGCAAGGTGGCCTATCGACGTGGTTTGCGAGAGCATGAGCCCAGGGCGCACTCACCCGGAGTGGGGGAAGCGACATGCGCAGTCGAATATCTAGAACCGAAAATGTGAAGTCGGCCGGCCCGTCCCCGTTGCGCCTACGGCTCGGTGTACTTCTCATCCTGCTGTGGCTGGTGCCGTTCTGGGCCTTGGCTCCTTACATCGCGCATTCCCTCAACGGGCTCAGCAATCCTCCGTCGGTTGCTGCTGTTACGACCGCCATCGTTGTGGTGCAGACCATTCTCGGGCTGCTTGGCTTTTTGATCGCCGGAGCGGAAGTTAAGTCCATCATCAAGAGCTCTGGGAAGCTGGTACACGCTCTTCGAGCCATCTGGCCCATCCTTATTCACGGCGAAATCCGGCACGAGAACGACGGCTCGGCTGACTCGAATGAGGAGCCTGGCAGCTCATGACGCCCCACGTACTGCACATATGAGTGGTGCGTCAGCGAGGCGGTGGCGCGTCAGCCACAAGGTGGCGCGTGAAGGCGATTCCGGAGGTGCAAGGTGTCCCTGACTGCAGTTGATCTGCTGAACATGTCTCAGGACGAACTTGACGAGCTTTTTCGCGTCTCGCCTGCCGGTCCGATTCCGAGAGGAGAGGGTGGCGGCACCGCCATTTTCGCGCCCGACACCCCAGTAAGCGACGTAGCTGCCAAGCTCACTCATCTCATTGCCTGGAAAGGCAAAATGTTTGACCCAGAGCGCGGAGAGCTGCGGAATGAGGTCGGCCCTACCGGTATGCATGCCATCCGCGCCAAGGTTTATTACGCAGAAAGTTGGTTCGACCAGAAAGAAGCAATCATTCTGGACTACCGCGAAACTTCCCTCGTGGCGCATTGGATTCGAGATGAGATTCGCCTGATCGCTCCAGGCCTCTACCTGGGAATTGTCTTTTGGGGCAAACACAAGATTCTCAATTTCGCCCTGCATTTCATCGGGTAGCAAATTTGAGGGGCCCTAGGTAGCCAGCGATGCAATGGTGACTTCGCCCCGAACGATATGTGGCTCTTCCGCGAGAGCCGGGCGCGGGCGTATGTTCGTCAAACCAGTAATCGGGCGGTCGCCTGAAGCCGCGAGGAGGGGGCCATGACTCTGTCGCGTGATGCTGTTGAGGCGCTCAGAGCGCAATTCTCGGGCACGGTTCTGGAGTCGAGCGACTTAGGCTATGACGCCGCCCGCGCCATCCACAACGGGCTGATCGACAAGCGACCAGCGGTGATCGCCAACTGTCTCAGTACCGCAGACATCGCTGACGCCGTGCGCTTCGGACGCTCCAATGATCTTGAAATCTCGGTCCGAGGTGGCGGGCACAACCCGGCCGGCAAGGCGGTTACATCCGGCGGCCTGATGATCAATCTCGCCGCGATGCGGGGAACATATGTCGATCCGCGGCGGCGGCGGGCACGTGTGCAGGGTGGTGCCACCTGGAACGACTACAACCGGGCGACGGCACAGCACGGGCTGGCCAGTACGGGCGGCGTCGTCTCGACGACTGGCGTCGCTGGGTTGACGCTCGGCGGCGGTCTCGGCTGGTTGATGGGCCGCTTCGGCATGGCATGCGACAACCTGAGGTCGGTCGAACTCGTGACCGCCGAGGGAGAGGTGCTCCAGGTCGATGACGACAGCGACCCCGATCTGTTCTGGGGTTTGCGTGGTGGCGGTGGGAACTTCGGGGTCGCCGCCTCCTTAGAGTTCGAGGTGCACCCGATCCAGGAGGTGCTCGGCGGTCTCGTCGCCTATCGATTGGCCGACGCGCTCCGCGTCCTTACTCCCTATCAGGAGATCACGGCCGATCCGCCCGATGAGCTGATGAGCGTCCTCGTCCTTGCTCATGCGCCGGACGGCTCTGGCAACAAGATCGTTGCCGTGCCGGTCTGTTACTCCGGCGAGATCGCGGCGGGTGAGGATCTCGTGGCGCCGGTGCGACGCGCCGGAACACCCGCGGTCGACATGATCGGCCCAATGCCGTACCCGGCGATCAACACCATGCTGGACGCTGGATACCCACGAGGGGCACGCAACTATTGGCGGTCGGCGTTCCTCAAGGAGCTCAACGAAGACGTGCTCGGGGTGCTCCTCGACGCGTTCGAGCGGGTGCCATCGCCGATGACGAGCATCTTGATCGAGAACTTCCATGGTGCGGCCACCCGCGTCGACGCGACGGCAACCGCGTACGCCCACCGCGAGCCTGGCTACAACCTTGCGCTCACAGGCGAATGGCTGGATCCCGCCGACGACGACGCGAACATCGACTGGATCCGTGGGACATTCGAGGCGGTCGCGAACTACACCGCTGACGATGTCTTCTTGAATTACCTCGGAGACGAGGGCGAGCGGGTGCGAGCCGCGTACGGACCAAACTGGGAAAGGCTCGTTAAGCTCAAACGCCGGTGGGATCCGGACAACGTCTTCCGCCTGAACCAGAACATTCCCCCGTCTGGTTAGCTGCGTCCTCGGCAGAGACCACAAACTGCTGACAGATTGCGGCGTCCGTGCCAGATGGGGTCGATTTTGTCAGCAGTTAGTGACGTTGGGTGGTCAGAGAGAGCTGGTCAGAGAGCTGGCGAGGAGACTCGAACTCCTAACCTGCTGTTTACAAGACAGCTGCGCTACCGATTGCGCCACGCCAGCAATGCCGGGACAGCCTACCCAAGCACGCGTCAAAAGAGTCCGGGACCACCCACGAACGCGGTTCCGCGGCCGGTCACGACGGCCTGTTCACCTGCTTGAAGCAGAGCGGCCTCACCGCGTACGAGATCAAGTACCCCGTTCGACGAGGTAGTGCTCAGGTCACCGTCGGCCACCAGCAGGATGCGGCCGGACGTTCCCGCGGGAACGTCTACCGGCTCTCCGCGAGCCTCGATCCGCCAGAGCTCGAACTCCGGCGCGGGAGTGGGATAGCGCCACACCCCGGGGGAGTCCTCGACGGGAATGATCAAGCCGCCGAAGCCGGGAGTGAAGTCCAAGATCGCAAGGAGTGCGTCGACGTTGATGTACTTCGGCGTCAGGCCGCCTCGCATCACGTTGTCGGAGTTGGCCATGATTTCCACTCCGCCGCCGCTGAGGTAAGCATGCAAGTTGCCAGCCGGCATGTAGAGCGCATCGCCGGGCTGCAACGTAATCCTGTTCATGAGCAGCGCAGCCAATACGCCCGGATCGTCCGGATAGAAGGCATTGAGTTCGCTGGCCGTACGCGCAAAGGCCCCCATGTCGTCGGCTCGGTCCAGTGATTCTGCGGCGCGGACCACATCGGCGATCACGAAACGCTCCTCGGGCGTCAGCCGTAGCAGTCGCTCGAACACCATTGCCAAGCGTTCCTCGGCGAGAACATTGCTGTCTGCCAACGGTTGCACCAGCTCAAGAGCGCTGGCAACACCTAGCCTCTCGAACAGCCGATAGGTCTCGCTCGGCTCCCGAAACCCACAGAGCGCTTCCGTCTCGACCAGCGCGCAGAGCACCTCAGGCTTGGGCCAACCGTCGCGGTAGGTCCGGTTCGGCGCGTCGCGAGGAATGCCAGCCGCCTGCTCGCTGTCGAATCCCGCCTCGGCCTCCGCGCGTGAAGGATGAGCCTGCAGGGACAGCGGTTGCGCTGCAGCGATCACCTTGAGAAGAAAGGGAAGCCGTGGCCCGAAGGCCATCACAGATTCCTCGCCAACGACATCCACCGGGTCGTCAGCAATTATCTTGTCCAGCGGTTCGCCGTCGACCAGAGAAGGTGCCAGCGGATGTGCACCGAACCAGAGCTCGGCCTGCGGCTCCCCGGTAGCTGGCACTCCGAGAAACTCTGGAATTGCCGTCCGCGATCCCCAGGCGTACGGCTGGATCACCCCCGTCAGCCGGTCCATGATGACTCCTCTTGTGACACCGCGTCCTGTTGGGAGCCCGGATTTTCCACAGCCGCCTGCCAGAGAGCGAGCGTACGCGCCACGGCCAGCGAGTCGTGCCACGGAACCATGAACGACTCGCGCTCTCCGGCGCGTAGGCAGCGCATCACTTCTTGGGCCTGAAAGGTGTAGCCTCCGCCCGGCCACTGGGTGACAAGGACCTCGGGAGCTAGATCATGATGACGGCCGCGATAGACCAGCATCTCCTCCGGGCGGATGAAAAAGTCGTTGATCATGATCCGGCCAGAGCTGCCGTACACCTGAAGGCTGGTGGGAAGGTCAGCCTCCAGGGAGCAGATGACCGTCCCCGTGGCGGCCGGGCGATCCTGGTTCGCTGGGAAGCTGAGCACGGCAGCCGCGTGGCTGTCTACGCCGGTAGCCGCCTGGTTGCCGAAGCCTGCCAGGCTTGCTGGCTCGCCTAGGAAGAGATTCACCGCATGCAGCGGATAGACGCCGGCATCGAGAATCGCACCTCCGGCCAGCGCTGGGTCGAGCAGCCGATGGCTCTGGGAGCCTCGAAATGCGAAACCGAAATCTGCCGACACATGTCGGATATCTCCAAGATCACCGGATGCTGCCAGCGCCGCCGCCTTGCGGAGCAACGGGTTAGTCCGGGTCCACATCGCCTCCATCAAGAACAGACCACGATCACTCGCCAGGTTGATCAATTCCTCAGTGTCAGCGGGACTGGTGGTCAGTGGTTTCTCAACCAGCACCGACTTCCCAGCTTCTAAGCACAGCTTCGCAGACGAGAAATGATCAGAATGAGGTGAGGCGACATAGACCACGTCGACGTCAGGATCTCCGGCCAACTCCGCATAGGATTCGTAGGCCCGGGGAATGCCATGATCAGCTGCAAAGGCCATTGCCTTGTCCAGGCTCCGCGAACCGACGGCGAGCAGACGTGCCTCGTTAGACAGCAGAGCAAGATCGCGCGCAAACACTGACGCGATGTGCCCGGTGGCGAGGATGCCCCAGCGCACGAGATCAGTCACGTCCCCATCCAACAACATTGCAGCTAACTCGCGGGACGAGTAGCCGAGTCGGGCCTCAGCGGCTATCTTGCTCCGGTGTGGCGAAGCGTGGGTGGCTCGACTTCAATCGATGTGGAATCGGGCGACGCTACGAATGACATCGCTGTAATTTCGATTTACGATGAGCGCATGATCGTCGCTTCGAGTCCTCAGCATGACGGTACGGAGCCAGTTGGCGCGTTGAGTGCCCGAGACGCCGAGATTCTCGCGTTCGAGCGACAGTGGTGGAAGTTTGCCGGCGCCAAGGAGCAGGCGATTCGGGACAAGTTCCAGATGTCCGCGACGCGCTACTACCAGGTTTTGAATGCCTTGATCGACAAGCCGGAGGCATTGGCCCAAGATCCACTACTCGTGAAGCGGCTGAGACGGTTACGGGCGACCCGGCAGCGTAATCGTTCAGCGAAGCGACTCGGCATCGACCTCACGATCGACTGAGCTTCAGCTTTCCCGCCGCGGCTCGGATGCTTTCGCCGATCGGCCGCACTGGGTAATCGATATAGCCACCGATCCTCAGTCCTGCCTGGCGCTCGAAGAAGTTCCGTGCTGCTCGGTCACCCGTACGCAGCACCGACCAGCCCATGAAGATCACGTATGGGATGTAGTACGGGAGTCCTAGACAGTACAAGTACTGCCAGGTGTGCGCCTCCTCATGCTTGATCAGCGATGGATTGCGGCTGAGCATCTCTTCCCAGGTGCTGCCGGTCGTGATCACGCTGCCAACGGTGAATGCACCGGCGACCGGAAAGCTGAAGCGATAACCCTCGCCAAGAAACAGGCCGCGCGGTCCGCGCTTGATGGTTGCGCCGCCCATCCCAGCAACTGCAAGCCCAAGCGGAGTGCTGAGGTTGGCGAAATTGCCGACGAAGCGTACCCACTGCCAACCGGTTGTCGGCCACCCAGGTTTCACGGTCTCAATCCTGGCAGTGCTGATTTGAGCGACCAGCGGCAAGTGGTCAGCGACGACATCCGAATGGCGATTTTCGTGTCGTTCTCGACCACTTTCCGCTCCGAAATCGCGGGAAAGAGGTCTTCGCCGTCGTTCCCACGATTCGGGATTGAGATGCGCCGTGTCTGAGCTCGCCCCTAGGCTGAGCCGTGTTCATCCAGAGGGGACGAGGGACCGGCCCGATGACTCCCCGGCAACCGGCTGATCGATCAGACACGGTGCCAACTCCGGCTCAGTCGAAGGTCGGCTGAGAAAGATGAAGAAGGACTTCAGAATGACTGCGGTGGTTGACACCGATCGAGCTCCCACTACTGGCCTGCGACCGGGCGCCTTCGGGAACGCTATCAACCTGGTCTGTCGCGAATGTGGTGAGACCACAGCGCTCGGCCCCTTTTACGTCTGTACCGAGTGCTTCGGTCCGCTCGAGGTCGGCTACGAATTTCCGACCATCACACGGGAGCAGATCGAGGCGGGCCCGCGGAGTATCTGGCGATATGCCCCGCTGTTGCCGGTCCCAGCCGACATCGCCACATTCCGCTCTACCGACCCCGGTTTCACCCGGCTGGTCGATGCCCGCAATCTTGCGGATGATCTTGGTCTGAAACAACTCTGGATCAAAGATGACTCGGGCAATCCGACGCACTCTTTCAAGGACCGGGTCGTCGCCGTTGCACTCTCTGCCGCACGCGAGCTGGGTCTCCAGGTGCTCGCCTGCCCTTCGACAGGCAACCTCGCCAACGCCGTAGCCGCGGCTGCCGCTCGGGCCGGCATCAAATCGGTCGTCTTCGTGCCGCAGAACCTCGAGAAGCAAAAGATCTTGGCTTCGGCGATCTACGACACGACGCTGATCGCTATCGAAGGTAGCTACGACGACGTCAACAAGCTCGCCAGTGAAATCGCTGCCGAGGAAGAGGGCTGGGCTTTCGTCAACGTCAATGTGCGGCCCTACTACGCCGAAGGCTCGAAGACTCTCGGCTATGAGATCGCCGAGCAGCTTGGCTGGCGACTTCCCGATCAGGTCGTGGTTCCGGTTGCCTCCGGGGCCCAGCTGACCAAGATCGACAAAGGCTTCCGCGAATTGATCAAGCTCGGCCTCGTGGCGGAGAAGCCATACGTCATCTACGGCGCCCAGGCCAGCGGCTGCTCTCCTGTCGCGCAGGCGTTTCGTGCCGGCCGGGACTTCGTCGCGCCGGTGAAGCCGGACACCATCGCGAAGTCACTGGCCATCGGCAACCCAGCAGATGGGCCGTACGTGCTCGACGTGGTACGGCGTACCGGCGGCGTTGTTGCTGATGTGGACGACGACACCTTGGCCTCGAGCATTCAACGGCTGGCGCGTACCGAGGGCATCTTCGCCGAAACCGCGGGTGGCGTGGTGATCGGCGTCACCGCCCAGCTGGTCGCCGCTGGCGTGCTGAATCCGGAAGCCGAGACCGTCGTGATCAATTCTGGTGACGGGCTGAAGACCCTCGATGCAGTTGCCGATCGAGTCGGGCCCAAGATCACGATCCCACCGCGTTTCGAGGCGTTCATTGACTTCTGGAAGGGGAAGACATCATGAGTGCCACCGTCCGCATCCCCACCATCCTGCGGACCTACACCGGTGGTGTGGGAGAGGTGAGTGCCGACGGCAGCACCTTGGCCGAGGTCCTGGACTCGTTGGAAAACGACCATCCGGGCATCAAGGGCCGGATCCTGGATGACGCCGGCGCACTGCGCCGTTTTGTGAATGTCTACGTCGGTGACGACGATGTCCGTTTCATTGGCGGCCTGGATGCCCAAGTCAGCGAAGGCACCAAGATCTCCATCATCCCGGCGGTTGCTGGCGGGGCAGAGCACTAGCACCGGCTGGCATGGATCTCGAGCGTTTTGTCCGGGCGCAGGACAGCGGCGGCACCTATCAAGAGGCAGTTGCGGAGCTGCGGGACGGTCAAAAAACCAGCCACTGGATGTGGTTCATCTTTCCGCAGATCGCGGGTCTCGGGCGGAGCGCTACAGCTCAGGCGTACGCGATCAGCGATCTAGCCGAGGCACAGGCCTATCTCGCCCACCCCGTGCTGGGACCCCGACTGCTCGAATGCGCGCAGATCGTCGCATCGCATGAAGGGCTTACCGCGCAGCAAATCTTCGGCAGCATCGACGCCATGAAACTGCGCTCCTCGATGACCTTGTTTGCGCACGCGGATCCCAAGCAGCAGGTCTTCCGACGGATCATCGACCAGTATTTCCCGGGCCCCGATCCTGAAACCGAGCAACGCCTATAACGATTCCTTGATCGACTTGATGCCAGGACCGGCCACCGTGTGCAATGTAGCTACACCTCGGCGCCGTGGTTTTGAACGGCAGATCCGCAGCTGAGTAGCAACAGGGGAGGCAGCCCTTGCCGGATCGGAGCCGCGCAGCTAACGCGCTCACGATCATGATGACCGACGTCGTGGGCTCGACTGAGCTGCGACGGGCACGTGGTGACCAGGACGCCGACGACATTCTCGCCTTGCAAGCAGCGATCGTGCAGCACCAGGTGGCAGCATTTGGTGGCCGGGTACGCAAATCCCTGGGCGACGGGTTTCTCATCTCCTTCCCCTTCAATGTGGCAGCGGTCCGTGCCGCCGTGGCGATCCAGCATGCGTTGGACGAGCACAACACCGCCGACCCGCAGCGTGCTGTTGAAGTCCGCATCGGCGTCCATTCCGGCCAAGTCGCCGAACGGGATGGCGATCTGCTCGGGCAGGCGGTCCATGCCACGGCCCGCGTCATGGCCGAGGCGGTCGGTGGGGAGATCCTGATCACCGACGAGATCCGCAAGGACGCCGAGCCGCAGTTGGATTACTCATTTCTCGACTCCGGGCTTTTCTGGCTGCGGGGATTCGCCGAGCTGTGGCGGCTGTACGAGGTGTCCTGGAACGACACCTCATCGGGACCGCGGCCCGGTGCGGCGTCGACGCCACTCACCGCTTTCGTAGAGCGGGACGCCGAAAGAGCCCGCTTGCGTCGGCTGGTGGACGAGACACTTGGCGGTCGCGGCCGACTAGCGCTGGTCGTGGGCGAAGCCGGCGTCGGAAAGTCACGGCTTGTTGCCGAAATCGGCGACGAGGCCCAGGCACGCGGCATGCGGATACTTACCGGCCACTGTGTGGAGATGAGCGGGACCCCGCCCTACTTGCCTTATGTGGAGATCATCGAGCAGGCAATCAGCAGCCCGCGTAGCTCTGTCGCACTTCGTGAGGCGCTCGGTGACGTGGCGCCGGAGATCGCCCGTATCGCACCGGCGCTGCGGCGCGCGTTCCCGGAAATTCCACCGCCCATCGAGCTCCCGGCGGAACTGGCGCGCCGTTATGTGTGGAACAGCTTCGGGGAATTCATAGCTCGTGCGGCGCAGCGCCAGCCGCTGCTGCTCGTGCTGGAAGACCTGCATTGGGCTGGCGAGTCGACACTGCTTCTCACCGAGTACCTGGCGCCGCTGCTGCCCGACATGCCGGTACTAGTGCTTGCCACCTATCGGGGTAACGACGTGGATCTCCATCACCCGCTCGCTCGCGTCATTGGCCAACTGGCGCGCCGTCGCCTGGTCGAACAGGTGAGCCTCCGCCGGCTGTCGTTCGATGGCGTACGCGCGATGCTGCGGGCTCTAGCCGGGCAGCCCGCACCGGAGCAATTGGCACGGGTGATCGACCGCGAGACGGAGGGCAACCCGTTCTTCGTTGAGGAGGTCTATCTGCACCTCGTAGAGTCCGGGGTTCTGCTCGATGAGCATGGCCAGATGCGGCATGACCTGCAGTTGGACGAGGTGTCGGTGCCCGAAAGCGTCCGGCTGGTGCTGGAGCAACGGCTCGGGCGCCTGGCCCCGTCCACCCGGGAGCTGCTGGTCGCAGCCGCCGTGTCCGGCAGAGTGTTCGCCACCGAGCTCGTCGGCGAGATGGCCGAGGTTGACCAAGATGTGCTGGTTGAGGCCTTCGACGAAGCGGAGCGAGCCAGGCTCATCACGGCCGGCACGGTCGCTGGCGAGCTGAAGTTCAGTCACGAGCTGATTCGCCAGACGCTGCTGTCAGGCACATCTGCGGCCAGGCGGGAGCGGCTGCACCTGGATGCGGCCGAGGCAATCTCGCGGCTGTACTCCGACGATCTCGAGGCGTTCGCGGGCGATCTCGCCTATCACCTATCCCATGCCGGACGATCGGCTGACAAGGCAAACCTGGTGGAGTACCTCACCATCGCGGGCGACCGGGCCTTCGACGCTGCCGCGTTCCACGACGCCGTCGGCCAGTTCGAGCACGCGCTGTCGCTCATCCCGCTCAGTGATCAGCTTGGTCGAGCCCAGATCCTCGAACGGCTGGCAATGGCACTGCGCAGCGTGGGCCGCTGGGATGACGCTTTGCGAACCATGGATGAGGCGCTGGATCGCTATGAGGGCCTCGGGCGGGCGGAGGACATCGGCCGGTTGGCCTGGGCCATGGTGTACCAGCTCACCTGGAATGGCCAGCTGATCGAGGCTGTCGCGGTCTGCCGACGAGCGATGGCACCACTTGGCGACACGGCCAGCGCGGACAAGGGGCGCCTGCTCTCTGCGCTGGGACGGGCGCTCAGCGCCAGCGGCGACTATCCCGGAGCCGTGGCGATGTTCGATCAGGCGCGTGCGCTTGCAGAGCAGGTGGGCAACGAGCGAGCCCTGGCTGACGTATTGCACATGCAAACCGCCCACCATCTCGGCTACGCCGAGTTTGCCGATGGAATTCGCGTCGGCTTGCAGGCCGCGGAGAAGTTCGAGCAGGAGGGTGCGCTGTGGGATCTCTGCAGCGTGCAGGCGTTCGTGATCTACCAGGACGGCTCGCGGGGGAGTCGCGAGCAGGCGGTCAGGCTTGCCGACAAGACGCTGGGCATCGCCGAGCGACTTGGTCACCACGGCGCAGCATTCCTGGTGCTCATGGACCGGATCCGCCACGCCGCGATGCTCTGCGACCTACCTCAGGTGGAGGCGCTCGGTCCGCAGATTTTGGAGATCGGTGAGCGGGGCGGGCTGCCGTATCGCTACTTGGGCCACGTTTATCTGGGCTTGGCCGCGCACTGGCGAGGTAACGCCGAACGTGCCGAGGCCCATCTGCGCAACGCCGTCGAACTGGAGCCGCCGGGTGCGTTCGCCGGGCAGAGCGGTTCGCTGCTGGCCCGCCACCTGGCCTACCTCGGCCGCGCCGATGAGGTTATGGGACTCTTCGAGTCTGCCCAATCCCAAGGGAAGCTGCCCAGGCTCGACCGGGTCAACGGCATTGGCTCGTGGAGCTGCATGCTCGGCTTCGTCGAGGCCTTTTACCTATGTGGCCTGTACGAGCAGGCCGCATCACTGGCGCCGCTGGTGGATGCGCTGCGTGAGCTCGGCAGAAGGTGGATCACCTACGACGGCCGGCTAGTTGAGACCCGTGCTGGTCTCGTCGCCGCCGCGGCCCGTCGCTGGGAGGAGGCCGAACGCGAATTCGCCATCGCCAGCGATATCGCCGAGCAGATGTCCAATCGGCTCGAGCTTGTTGACTTACGCCGCCTGCGAGGCCGGATGTTGCTCGAGCGTGGCGGCAGTGGAGACCAAGAGCAGGCTGCCGAGATGCTCCAGGAGGCGCTGGCGGCCTACGCCGCCTTCGGCATGCCGAGCTACGCCGCCGAGGTGGAGCGGCTAGTGGAGCAGCTTAGGGCTAGCTCTTGAGCGCCGCCAGCAACGGTGCGCAGCGTTCAAGATCATCGGCGCCGGTCAGGTCCGGCAGCGCAACGAAGATCGTACTGACCCCAAGATCGGTCAGCTCGACATAGCGTCGAGCATGATCAACTGCGGGCGCCGCGTGATGGCGAGCTGCGTAGACCGGTGCTGGCAGCCGTCCACGGAGCCGCTCGACGCGTATGGCGACGTCTTCCCGATCGGTACCGATCACCGGTAGATCAAGGACGGTGATCTCGATGCTGCTCGGGTCGCGGTCTAGCTCGGCGCAGTGCTGATGCAAGATCTTGATCTTCGTTGGCAACACGGTTTGGTCCGAGGGCAGGTTGCACCCGTCTGCCTGCTCGGCGACGACTCGTAGCGTCCGTTCGCCGGAACCGCCGACAATGATGGGGACATCGCTGACCGGCCGCGGATAGCAGGTTGTTTCGGGCAGATGTACGTGGCGGCCGTGGTAGGCCTTGGTGCCTGGCGCCCACAGCGCCCGGAGGGTCTCGATGCAGACTTGAAGTTGATCAAGTCGCTCACCGGCTTTGGGGAAGTCCAAGCCGTACGCCTGGTGTTCCCGCAGCCACCAGCCGGCACCAAGTCCGCAGAACGCGCGACCGTTGCTGAGTGCGTCGAGGGTCGCCACGGATTTGGCGATAATGCCCGGTTCGCGAAACGTGACGGGTGACACCAGCGTGCCCAGCTGAAGGTCCGTGTTCAGGCCCGCAAGCATGCCGAGGGTGACGTATGGCTCGGGTATCGGCTCCCAGGCGCGGTCTACCTGCGGAATCTGAATCAAGTGGTCCATCAAGGCGATGCCGGCGAAGCCCATGGCATCAGCTGCCAGTGTGAGGTCCCTTAGCCAGGCGTTGGGATCATCGTCTCCCCACGGGAAGCGTGACACTTGAAGGACCACGCGCGGACGGGTACCCGGTTCCCGATCATGATCGGCAGCAGGCTCCTTCGGCAGGGTGTCAGCCGGACCTTGCTGATCGATGATCAAGACGTGATCCCAGCTCTCCTCAGCGGCTTCCTCCACCAGCCCGTTGATCTTGCGCAGCTGCTCGGTGAGGACGAGAGCCGGCACCGGCCGGTCGCGTAGCCGGTTACGTTCCCGGCAGAGTGCCGCAGGGGTTCTCATGATCACGAGTACGGCGGGCAGGCCGGTCGTACGCGCGAGGCGTAGGTAGTCCGAGCGTCGTACCGGATCGAGCCCCAAGGTGTCGATCACCGTCGTAAGCGTGCGCCTAGTCCGCGCGGCGACAATCTGATCGAGAACGGCGAATGCCTCAACGGATGCATCGAGATCGGAAGGACCAGTGCCGACTGCGGCCCGTAACGCGTCGGAGCTGACAACCTCGGACATGCGGAATCGCTCCGCGGCCCAAGTCGACTTTCCCGATCCTGCCGCCCCGGCCAGTACTACCAGGGCCGGGTCTGGCAGCCGAGATTCGGTCATACGGCGAAGTCTCGCAGGCGGAGCAATCAATACGGATCGCGCGGCGCCGGGCAGAATGACCTCCATGAGCGAACCCAAGCCCATCGAATCGTGGCTCACTGACATGGACGGCGTCCTCGTGCACGAGGAGCATGCGCTACCCGGCGCAACAGAATTCATCGCCGCTCTGCAAGAGCATGGACGACGGTTCCTGGTCTTGACCAATAACTCGATCTACACCGCTCGTGATCTTCGGGCACGACTGCTGCGCAGCGGCCTCGACATTCCGGAGGACTGCTTATGGACCTCCGCCCTGGCCACGGCGAAGTTTCTTGGTGATCAAAAGACCGGCGGCTCGGCCTATGTCATCGGAGAAGTCGGGCTTACTTCGGCCTTGCACGACGTCGGATTCGTGCTGACCGAACGTGACCCCGATTACGTGGTGCTCGGCGAAACGCGGACGTATTCGTTCGAGAACATCACCCGCGCCATCAGACTCATCGAGGGCGGCGCACGATTCATCGCAACCAATCCGGACCCGACCGGACCCTCAGCTGAGGGGTCGATTCCCGCGTGTGGGTCCTTCGCGGCATTGATCACCCAGGCAACGGGGATTCGGCCCTACTTCGTCGGCAAGCCCAATCCACTCATGATGCGATCAGCGCTCAACGCCATCGACGCCCACTCCGAGACCACGATGATGATCGGCGACCGCATGGACACCGACGTCATCTCGGGCATCGAGGCCGGATTACGCACCATCTTGGTGCTGACAGGATCGACGACCGCGGCGGACGTCGATCGGTTCCCCTACCGCCCGACCAAGGTCGCCGATTCCATCGCCGAGGTGGTCGATCTGGTCGGCCAGTTGGCACCCGCGATAGCGGTTCTCTAGCAAGCGCTGACCGAAGCTAGGCGCTTCAGCGGGCGATCGCGTCGACCGTCGCCTGGTACATCCGAAGCTGGTACGGCCGTGGCACCGGAGTAGGCCAATCGCGCGGCGCCCAGCCTGGATGTGGCTGATCAGGCCGATAGGTCCAGAAGTTCGCCGGGCGTACGGCCGGTCCTGCCGAGCGGACTGTCGCGTCCGCCGCCGCAGTGACGGCGACATTGCGGAGGGTGGTCACGCCCGGCAAAACGATGTCGACACTCCGTGTGCCGGCAGGCAGCGGCCCCAGGTTCGTGATCACCTTCATTTGCGCGCCGACGTGATGCAGCGCGACAACTCCGGTCCGCAGATCCGTACACAGGCACTCGAGCGCGCCGCGGCCGGCGAGCCTTGTGGTGATGAGGCGAGCTCGCAACACACCGCTGGCAGTGCGAATCTGAGGTCCCCCTGCCGAGATTCGGTTGTACGCGTGCGCCGGTGGCGCCGCGTCCGCAAATGGTGGGCTCGAGGCCGACATCAGACCATGACCGGGCTCACGCGACTGAATGGTCCACGCAATCGAGGTGAAGGAGCTGCCGGCGTATACACCGTTGATATCCACCAGGTATTCCTGGGCGGCGGGCCGGTAGATGAACGCCTTGGTGCTGGACAGTACCGGCGTAGGTTCGGCACGGCGGGTGAGGTCGGCCGAATAACTCGCCAGCGGCAGCATGCCCGCGGGTGTCACCCTCACCTGCCAGAACGGGGGGACCGTGGCCAGCTGCACGTCTATGGTCACGAGATCATCTGGCAATGGTGGAAATGCGACTTGGAGCAGCGTCGTGTAGTCGATCCGGAGATTGCGCTGCACGAAGGTGACTGGCGTGCACAGACAGCGGGAGCCAGATTTCTTCGGCGTAAGTGGCCGATAGACACGGGACCGTGCCGCGTCAACCAGCAGGATGTTTGGATAGCCCTCGCCAGGCCGGGTGAGGCCCAGGTCGAACCTCGCCGGAAGCGGATCGTTCGGTTGCAGGCCCGGAGCGTGCAGCGGGGTGACCGACCAGTCAAGGACGGTGCCACCGGGGACGCGTCGTACGGCGTGTATCGCAATTCGCACGGTGATATCGAGGCCGTCGGCAGAGGTCCAGATCGCCTCGCCAACCACCGGCAGATCCGGATTGGCGACTTGCGCGGTTTCGATCGGGCTGACCCGGCGTAGCGGCGGAGCCGTCGTCTCGCTGGTCCTAGGACGATTGAACAGACTCGGTTCGACCCGGCTATAGGTGCAGCCGGTTACCAGGTAGACAAGTGCGAGGAGCGCGACAAAAAGACTCCGGCGGCTCGCGAACCGAGTGGCTCGCAGCATGCATCGATGCTACGACGGCGCTGCACCCGGATTATCGACTGAAGTCTTGGGCATGATCAACACCGCGGCGGCGAGCAGTACCGCTACTACCGCCGACGCCAGGAAGACTCTGTGCAGCGCATGATCGAGGACGCTCACCGGAATGGCATTGGCGGTGGAGGAGATATGGCCACCAATCCGCTGGCTCAGGGCGGCGTTCGCTATTGCGCCAAAGACGGCGATGCCGAGCGCGCTGCCCATGGAGCGGGCGAACACGAATGTGCCCGTGACCACACCACGGCGTTCCCATTCGACCGATGATTGCGCGGCGATCAGCGTGGGGCTGGCCACAAATCCCATGCCCATGCCGATCACGAAACAGGTGGCGGCAACCTCCCATACCGAGCTATGGGCGGAAAGCAACGTCAGCAGACCTGAGCCGATCACGACCACGACTCCGCCGATCAGCGCCGTACGACGGAAGCCGATTTTCATATAGATGCGGCCGGCAACCGACGCGGCGAGTGGCCAACCGAGGGTCAAGGCCGCAAGCGCGAAACCAGCGACGAGCGCGCTGGTGTGCAGCACGCCTTGGGCGTACAGCGGAACGAAAGAGGTCAGCCCGATCAGCATCGTCCCTACGCCTAGGCCTGCGAGGTTGGTTGAATTGAGCAGCCGACTACGGAACAGCCAACCGGGAAGGATGGGCTCGGCTGCACGTCGCTCGACGAAGCCGAAGGCGATCATGAGCAGCGTACCGACCGAGAGAATCGTGATGCTTGGCACCGAATCCCACGACCAGAGAAGGCCGCCTTCGAGCAGTCCGAGGATGATCAGCGAGGCGCCGGCGCCGAGCAACAGTGAGCCTGCGACATCGATGCGATGCTGACGGCGTACCACTTTCTCGCTAAATTTCCGGTACAACGACCATGCGGCGAACGCGGCAAGCGGGACGTTGACGAAGAAGATCCAACGCCAGTTCAGAAAGTCGACGAAGATCCCGCCGAGCGTTGGCCCCACCACTGCGGAAATCGCCCACACGCTCGCGACATAGCCCTGGACCCGAGCACGTTCGGCAACCGAGTAGATGTCGCCGATGATGGTCATCGCGGTCGGTTGCACAGCGCCGGCTCCAAGGCCCTGAAGGGCGCGGAATGCAATGAGGGCCGGCATGCTCCAGGCGACCCCGCACAAGATCGAGCCGAGGACGAACAGGCCGATGCCGACGAGCATGATCGGCTTGCGGCCGATGAGGTCGGTGAACTTGGCGAAGATCGGCACCGAGACCGCCTGCGCTAGCAGGTAGATCGAGAACAGCCAGGGGAACTGAGCAAAACCACCAAGATCATTGACGATCGATGGAACCGCAGTCGCGAGGATGGTCGCGTCGATGGCGATTAGGCCGACGCTCAGCATCACCGACAGCAGAATCGGGCCCCGTTCGGACCGGAGGCCAACCGACGCACGCGAGACGGTCTGCTGCTCGGTCGGCTGGGCCATGTTCAGGGCAACCTCCGATTCGTGCTGAGCATTCCCTGCGCGAGCGTGCCTACTGCGTTTCTCCGCACAAGGCCACGAATGACGGCCCAAATCGCCGATTGGGACCATATTCGTGGCCCTGTGCGGAAAAACGAATTCTGGTCACGCTCCCAGAGCGTCAGAGGCCCCTGTTCAGGCAGACCTGTTTGCACTCGCATAGGGAGAGTGCTAAAAAGGGCGTTAGCACTCTCCTGCCGAGAGTGCCACCTCTTCTGAGAAGGTGAGGCCCCCATGGGCCGTCCGTCGCGGGCACCGCTCGAAGAGCCGTCAATCACTCAGAGGACTAGCGGAGAACATGCCCAAACTCATTCAGTTCAACACTGAAGCGCGGCGTGGCCTCGAGCGGGGGATGAACACCCTCGCCGACGCCGTCAAGGTGACCCTTGGACCCAAGGGCCGCAATGTCGTGCTGGAAAAGAAGTGGGGTGCTCCGACCATCACCAACGATGGTGTGAGCATCGCCAAGGAAATCGAGCTCGAGGACCCGTACGAGAAGATCGGCGCCGAGCTCGTCAAGGAAGTTGCCAAGAAGACCGATGACGTCGCTGGCGACGGCACCACCACCGCCACTGTGCTCGCGCAGGCGATGGTACGCGAGGGCCTACGCAATGTGACCGCTGGCGCCAATCCGATGAGCCTCAAGAAGGGCATCGAGAAGGCCGTGGCCGCAGTTGTCGAGCAGCTCGCCGCCATCTCCAAGGATGTGGAGACCAAGGAGCAGATCGCTGCCACCGCCTCCATCTCAGCGGCTGACACCCAGGTCGGCGAGATCATCGCCGAGGCCATGGACAAGGTCGGCAAGGAAGGTGTCATCACCGTCGACGAATCCAACACCTTCGGGCTGGAGCTCGAGCTCACCGAGGGCATGCGGTTCGACAAGGGCTACATCTCGCCCTACTTCGTGACCGACACCGAGCGCATGGAGACCGTGCTGGACGCGCCGTACGTCCTCATCGTCAACTCCAAGGTGTCCAACCTGAAGGATCTGCTGCCGGTGCTGGAGAAGGTCATCCAGTCGAGCAAGCCGCTCCTGGTGATCGCGGAGGACGTGGACGGCGAGGCGCTGGCCGCGCTGATCGTGAACAAGATTCGCGGCACGTTCAAGTCCGCTGCCGTGAAGGCTCCTGGGTTTGGTGACCGGCGCAAGGCCATGCTCACCGACATCGCCATCCTCACCGGTGGCCAGGTGATCAGCGAGGAGGTCGGGCTCAAGCTCGACAGCGTCAGCCTCGAGCTGCTGGGTCAAGCTCGTCAGGTGATCATCACCAAGGATGAGACGACCGTCATCGAAGGTTCTGGCGATTCTGAGCAGATCAAGGGTCGGATCAACCAGATCCGTACCGAGATCGAGAACTCTGACTCCGACTACGACCGGGAGAAGCTGCAAGAGCGGCTGGCCAAGCTGGCCGGTGGCGTCGCCGTGATCAAGGTCGGCGCAGCCACCGAGGTTGAGCTCAAGGAGCGCAAGCACCGCATCGAGGACGCCGTCCGCAACGCCAAGGCGGCCGTCGAAGAGGGCATCGTCGCTGGCGGTGGCGTCGCACTCGTTCAGGCCGGGGCCAAGGCGTTTGAGGGCCTCAAGCTGGAAGGCGATGAGGCTATCGGCGCTCAGATCGTGAAGGTGGCTCTTGAGGCGCCACTGAAGCAGATCGCGATCAATGCTGGTCTGGAGGGTGGCGTTGTCGCCGAGAAGGTGAAGACGCTTCCTGCTGATCATGGTCTGAATGCGGCAACGGGTGAGTACGAGAATCTGCTCGATGCCGGTGTTCCGGACCCGACCAAGGTGACCCGCTCGGCGCTGCAGAATGCGGCTTCGATCGCCGGTCTGTTCTTGACCACCGAGGCAGTCATCGCCGACAAGCCGGAGAAGACTCCGCCGATGCCGGCCGGTGGCGACGGCGGCATGGGCGGCATGGACTTCTGACCAGTCCGCACAGTTCCATCAGAAAGGGGCGGCTCCATCAGGGAGCCGTCCCCTTTTTGTGATTGCTCGCGCAATCGCGCTGACAATCCCCTGTCTTCCTCGCTCGCTCGCAGACAACGCGGCTGGTTCGCGGAGGTCACACCTGTTTCCCGGTTTGTCCACTCGCTCGCTCGTCCAGACAGGGGCGCGCGATTTGCCGACGCTCGCAATCAGACGAGTGCTCACCAGCCGGGCAGCGGTGTGATGTTCTCGATGGAGAACCGATAGTCCTCGAGCTGGTCCGGATCTGGCAGCGGCGTCGGCCACTGATCGGTGGACCAGCCGCGTGGCGGATCGTCGCTGTAATAGATCCAGGTATCGGCGGCGTACGACTGTGGAGCGCCCAATCGAGCAGCCAGGTCCTCCGCGGCGACCACCGGAACACCGGAGAGCGTGGCGACGCCAGGCAGGATGACGTCAACGGATCGGGTTCCGGCCGGCAGCGGCGGATAGTTGCTTGCCACGCTCGCCTGGCCGCCCTCCCGGCGCAGTGAGCCCGCCCACAGCCCCAGCGGACTGCACAGGCACTCGTACGCCTTGCGTTGGGACACAGCCGCCGTCATCCAGGACACTCTCGCCGGTTTGCCCGCCGTTGCACCCTGGGGTTTGATCATGGGCCCGCTGACAACATCGGGGTCCAACACGTCAACCGCCTCGGGCAGCACCCCGCCGATCGGAGACAGCGCCGGTTCGAGCACGAAGGTCGATTGGTCAGTAACCGACTTGATCGTCCATTCCAGTGACGTGCGTCCAGGGGCAACAACGACGCGGTCGATTGCAATGCTTTGTACGCGACGCGGCTCCTGGCGGTATCGGAAGACTTGCTGGGCAAGGACCGCGCGGCCGGGGGTAGGCGGCCGGGCGAGGTCCGTCGGATGCAGTGCGGTAGGTACCTGGCCGATCGGAGTCACCGGGATATCGACGAACGGTGCCATGTTGATCATGTCCACATCGATGAAGTTCAGTGTCGCCGGAAGCGGTGGGAACGTTGCCTGGAGGAGCCGCGTCTCGCCGATCCGGAGATCCTGCTGCGCCAACCACAGCGGCGTACACAGGCATCGATTGAACAGTCGCCGTGATTGGTGGCTGAGCGTTCGATAGACCTTCCCGCCGGCCGGATCCAGCAGAAACATGTTGATGTCACCCTCTGAGGTGCGGCTCAGCCCGAGGTCCACCCAGGACGGCAGGCGGTTACCGCGTGCAAGGCCCGGAGCGCTCAGCGGAGTGACTGACCAGTCGATAACGGTCGCGTCCTCGAGCCGGCGTACAGCGTGGATCGCGAACCGAGTAGTGATCTTGAGTCCCTCGGCGGTCGTCCATTCGGTCTCTGCCACGACCGGTAACTCAGGGTTGGTCGGCGCGGGCGGTCTGGTCTGCTCGATCGTCGGCGACTGCGATTCCTCGGTACGGAAGAGCCCCGGTTCCTCCTTGGTATATGTGCAGCCTGTCGAGAGCACACATGCCGCCGCGACAACAGCGACCAGCCGCTTCCTCGCAGCCACGCCGTCATTCTAAGGTCGGACGTCTCGGCCGGCGCCGGGAATATCGTGAGGCCATGAGAACCGGGCGAGTACTCACGTTGCCATGAGTACGCACGTCAGCGGGCTGCTCGAGGTAGTCGTACTGCACGCCGCGGACGCCGAGCGAGCCGATGCCGGCGGAGCCGACCGGCTGTTGGTGACATCCAGCCTGGTCGATGGGTTGTCGCCAGAGCCAGCACTGGTCGGTCAGGTGCGCCGCGCGACCAAGCTTCCGATTCGGGTCATGCTCCGGCTGCGTCACGGCTTTACCACCGATGGCGGCGAGGTTGCCCGGCTCAAAGGTTTGCTCAGCAGCTACCTGGCGGTCGGCGCCGATGGCGTCGTGCTGGGCTTCCTCAACGGCCACACCGAAGTGGACGCCGGAGTTGTGATCGAGATCCTTGGCAGTCATCCCGACTGTCCCTGGACTTTCCACCGCGCCGTGGATGCCTGCATCTCCAGCAATCGCGCCTGGCGCGAGCTGCGTCTGCTGCCTGGTCTGGATCAGGTCGTGACCGCCGGATCCGCGCGCGGTGTCAGCGAGGGCCTGGATGATCTTGTCGCTAGAGCACGGCAGGATGAGTTTGCGCGAAACCTGATCATGGCTGGCGGCGGTCTACTTCCCGATCACGTTCCGTGGCTGACGCGGGTCGGTATCAGGGCTTTCCAGATCGATACAGCCGCGCGGCCACTGGGATCGGTCAAGGCGTACGTCGATCCAGGCTTGGTTCGGACCTGGCGTACCTTGATCGACCACTCGTCACGGGCTTCGACAAGCTCAGCCCGCATGACAGGCTCAGCCCGCATCGGCCGGTGACTGTCTACATCGACCCACCGACATGGCCAGGCCACGGCCACCTCTGGTCGCACTTGATCAGTGATAGGTCGTATCAGGAGCTTCACGACTTCGCGGCCCGCATCGGCATCCCTCGACGCGGGTTCGAGCGGGATCACTACGACGTCATCGCGGAGCGCTATGACGCAGCCCTGGCCGCAGGCGCGCAGCCGGTGTCGTCGCGCGAGATCGTCGTACTGCTGACCGTTGCCGGATTGCGCCGGCGGCGGCTGTCCCGATTGGCTCCTCGCCCGGCCACGGAATAGGCCGCGTAGCCGGCAGCGGCGCGCAGACTAAATTGGCACGGAAGAAAGGAACCGGCCTGTGACTAGTTGCGCCCACCTCGACGCCACTCCGTTAACCCCAGTGCCCAGTAGTTTCCAAGCCGTCTGCAGCGATTGCCTCGCAGTCGGTGGACGCTGGGTGCACCTTCGGCGCTGTTTGACCTGTGGCCACGTCGCTTGCTGCGACTCCTCGCCAGCGCGGCATGCCAGCGCCCATGCTCGCACCGTCGGCCACCCAGTGGTGACCTCTGCCGAGCCCGGCGAGAACTGGCGTTGGTGCTATCTCGACGAGGTCGGCGCATGACCGCGCCGGTTGCCGAGGAACGGACCGAGCGTACGAACCGGCCCGTGCTGCTCACCGTCGATGACGATCCGAGCGTCTCCCGTGCGGTCGCTCGCGATCTACGCCGTCGGTACGGTGCCGACTACCGCATCATGCGTTCCGACTCCGGTGAGGAAGCGTTGCAGGCCATCAAGGATGTGGTGCTGCGGGGCGAGCAGGTAGCGGCGATCCTGGCCGACTATCGGATGCCGCGGATGAATGGCGTCGACTTCCTCGAGCAGGCCATGGATCTGGTTCCGCAGGCGCGCCGGGCGCTGCTCACCGCGTACGCCGACACCAACGCGGCAATTCAGGCGATCAACGTTGTCGATGTTGATCATTATCTGTTGAAGCCCTGGGAGCCGCCGGAGGAGAAGTTCTACCCGATTGTCGACCAGCTGCTGGAGGCCTGGCAGCGAGAAGGCAAGGAACCTGAGCACAAGATCAAGATCTTGGGCCATCCCTGGTCGACGCCATCGTATGAAGTACGTGACTTCCTGGCCCGCAACATGGTGCCCTATCGCTGGTACAACGTCACCGACCCTGACGGCGCTCAGCTGCTTACGGCTGCGGGCGCCGAGCAGAGTCAAGCCCCCATAGTGATCACCAGTGACGGCCAACCATTGGTGCAGCCGAGTCTGGTCGAGGTGGCCAACGCCGTCGGTCTGAGTACCACGCCGCAAGGTGAGTTCTACGACGTGGTGATCATCGGCAGCGGCCCGGCCGGCCTAGGCGCCGCCGTCTACGCGGCCTCGGAGGGCCTGAAAGTTGTCGTTATCGAGCGAGCGGCGGCTGGCGGTCAGGCAGGACAAAGCTCCCGCATCGAGAACTACCTCGGCTTCCCCGATGGTGTCTCCGGCGACCAGCTGACCGATCGTGCCCGGCGCCAAGCACAGCGCTTCGGGGCCGAGCTCTTGACTGCGCGCACCGTGATCGGCCTCGAGGCCCGTGGTCCCGCGCGACGAGTGCTCTTCGACGACGGATCCTCCGTGCTGGCGCATGCCGTCGTCCTGGCGACTGGAGTGAGCTACCGCCAGCTGACCGCGGCTGGTGCCGAGGAGCTTGTCGGACGCGGCGTCTATTACGGCTCGTCAGCGACTCAAGCCGAGTCCTGCTTGGGTGATCACGTGATCATCGTCGGCGGCGCGAACTCAGCGGGTCAGGCGGCCGTCTTCTTCTCTCACTACGCGGCCAGGGTGACCTTGGCCGTACGCGGTGAATCCTTGGAGAAGTCGATGTCGTCGTACTTGATCGAACAGATCGGCAAGATCGCCAATGTCGAGGTTCGGCTCAACACAACCGTGCAGAGCTGCTCAGGAGATGATCGACTGCAGTGCGTCACTTTTGTCGATCATGATGGCGGCCAAGAGGTGGTTGACGCGGGACACCTCTTCGTATTCATCGGCGCCGCACCGTTGACCGATTGGCTGCCGCCGTCGCTGGTTCGGGATGCGAGCGGCTTTGTGGTCACCGGCCCGGCGTTGACAGCCGGTGGCAAGCGGCCGACGTCGTGGGATCTGGAGCGCGACCCGTACCTGTTGGAATCCAGCATTCCAGGTGTCTTCGTAGCGGGCGACGTACGCGCCCAGTCCGTCAAGCGGGTTGCTTCCGCAGTAGGCGAAGGGGCACTCGCGGTGACCCTGGTCCACCGCTACCTGGCCGAGCAGTAGGAGTTGATCATGAGCGAGCAGACCGTCGAACCCGTGCGATTGAGCCCATCGGAGCTGCGCACCCTTTTCCTGTTCGAGAAACTCGATGATGATCAGCTGGCTTGGCTCAGCGACAACGGTTACTGCCAGACCTGGTCAGGCGGCCAATCGGTGTATAACGAGGGGGACCCGGCGACCTGTCTCTTCGTGCTGGTGTCCGGAACGATGTCGATGCATCGCCGGGTGGAGAACACCGAGGTGGAAACCGCACGCACCAACCAACGCGGCGTCTACTCAGGCGCCACCCAATCCTTCGTCAAAGGCATGTCGGACCTGCCGTACTGGGGCTCCGCACGAGCCGTGACGGACTGTGATTTCTGGGTCATCAGTGCAGAAGACTTCGGCGAGAAGTTCCGTGAGTGGTTCCCGATGGCCATGCACCTGCTCGAGGGCCTCACCATGGGCTTTCGCTCCAGCCAGGCCATCATCGGCCAGCGGGAGCGGCTGCTGTCCCTTGGTCGCTTGTCGGCGGGACTTACCCACGAACTGAATAATCCGGCCGCCGCCGCCGTACGCGCGACGGCCTCGTTGCGGGAACGGGTGAGCAGGATGCGAGGCAAACTGGCCCATCTGGCGACATCCGATGTCGACCCGAAGGCTCTGGTGGCACTGACCGACCTGCAAGAAGCGGCCGTGGAGAAGATGGCAAAGGCCGAAAAACTTACGCCGATGCAGGTCGGTGAGGCGGAAGACGAGGTCACCGACTGGCTTGATGATCATGGCATCAGCGACGGATGGGATCTGGCACCGACGCTCGTCGCTGCCGGGGTCCATACCGACTGGCTTGACGAGATCGCTGAGACGCTGCCCGAGCCGCTGCTCGCAGATGGACTGCACTGGGTGATCTATGCGTTGGAGACTGAGCAGCTGATGGTGGAAATCGAGGACTCCACCACCCGGATCTCCGCACTGATCGGGGCGGCTAAGCAGTATTCCCAGATGGACCGCGCGGCTCATCAAGACATCGACGTTCGCGACGGGCTGAACAGTACGCTGATCATGCTCGGTCACAAGATCAAGGAATCGGGCAAGATCACCATCGTCAAAGACTACGACGAATCACTGCCGATGATTCCAGCACATCCGGCCGAGCTGAATCAGGTCTGGACCAACTTGATCGACAACGCCATCCACGCCATGCCCGACGGCGGCACATTGACCGTACGCACGTCGCGCGAGGACGGCTGGGTCTTGGTCGAGATCTGCGATACGGGCATCGGCGTACCAGCCGACATGCAGCAAAAAATCTTCGAACCGTTCTTCACCACCAAGCCGGTCGGCCAGGGAACCGGATTAGGTCTGGACATCTCCTACCGCGTGATCACCCAGCGCCATGGCGGCGATCTACGGGTCAAATCAAGGCCGGGCGACACTCGGTTTCAGGTCAGGCTGCCACTGACAGAGCCACCCTCGTTCGGCTGAGCTCCGCTGCCGAGGTTCGGCCTCCCGCCTGTGGCGTTTCTCCGCACAAGGCCACGAATCTCCTTCGATATGCCGGTTTCGCCGCACATTCGTGGCTTTGTGCGGAGAAACGCACTCGTTCGGGAGGAGTGTGCGCTCAGGCCGCCAGGGGAGTGGGTAGCTCCGTGGCGTACACCACCACCAGCGATGTCACTGCGCGAGTCAGGCAGACATAGAGCCGCCGCAGCCCGGTCACATGATCGGGTTCGCCGGCGACGATGTCGGCCGGCTCGAGCAGCACGACATGATCAAATTCCAGACCCTTGGCGAGGGTCGCCGGAACCAGGATGGGCTTCAGTTGCGGAGTTATCCCCGGATCAGAGCGCTCGGGAGCTACTCCCGGCTCGAAGATCTCCGAATCCTCGCCGAGTACGTCATAGTGGATCTGCCGACCGTCCAGCAGCCCCCGAATGCCAGGCACCGCGGCGTCCGCGACGATCACTCCAACCGTGCCTTCGTTCTGGGTGGCCTGGTTGATCGCCTCGGCCAGCTCATCGCCGATCCGTGCGGTAAGCCGCAGATCGAGCTCGCCACGATGGGTTCGCACCGAATGCGGCGGCTTGAGTGCCGGCGCGATGTGCGGCAGCAGGCGGGCTGCGAAATCGATCACTGCTCCGGGCACTCGGAAGCCGGCCACCAATTCCTCGACGGCGGCGTCGGGATGGCCGAGATGGGCGAGCGAATCCTGCCAGGACCGGGTGGCCCACGGGGTAGTTGCCTGGGCAAGATCACCGAGGACAGTCACCGATCCGGTGCTCGCCCGGCGGCCGACCGCGCGCAGCATCATCGGTGAGAGATCTTGTGCCTCGTCGAGGATGACGTGGCCGCGGCTCGGCGTACGCTGCAGTAGATCCGTAACCTCGTCGATCAAGATCACGTCCGCCAGCGACCAGCGGGCGGCAGCCACCGAGCGAGGTGGTCGGCGCATCCTGATCAGCTGCTGCTCCTCGGCGCTGAGCAGGCCATCTGCAGTGGCGGCCAAGAACTCGGCATCGGTGAGCAGTTTCATGATCAGCTTGGCAGCGTCGAGAGCCGGCCAGATGGCGTCCGCGTACGCCTTGACCGGCTTGCTGCGGGCAACTACATCCTGTACGCGGTCGTCGGGGGAATCTCCGGCCGCCTCCATGCGCAGCAGTACCTGGTGGGCGAGGCGCTGCGGCAGCATGGCTCGACCGGCGCCGTACCGGACGCCGCGCTGCCGCAGCTCGTCGACGATCTCCGTCGTGAGGTACGCGCCAACCCGCCACTGGTACGCCCCGCGCGGCACCACCAATGGCTCCCTGGTCGTGCCGAGATGGCTCCAGACGGCCCGGTGCAGCACCTCGGCCATCCGCTCATCTCCCTTGATCAACGCTGCAGGCACGCTGTCGAGGCCGCGGATGGTGACGCCGTTCGCTGCACAGACCAGCGATGTCACCGTCGTCTGCGCCGCATCGATCTCGCCCAGCGCAGGGAGCACGTCGGCGATGTAGGACAAGAAGCTGTCATTCGGACCGACGACGAGAACACCGGAGCGGGCAAGCTGCTCGCGGAACGCATAGAGCAGATACGCGGCACGGTGCAAACCGATAGCTGTCTTGCCGGTCCCTGGCGCGCCCTGAATGCACAGCGACTGGCCGAGGGCTGCCCGTACGATGCTGTCCTGTTCGGGCTGAATAGTCGCGACTATGTCGCGCATCGGGCCGGTCCGCGGCCGCTCGATCTCGGACTCCATGATCTCGGAATGAGCCAGGTGGTCGAGCTCGACAAGGTCCTCGTCCTCGTACGCGGTCAGCTGGCCGTGCGAGAAACCGAAGCGCCGGCGTAATCGCACACCCATCGATTGGCCGGGACGCGCTTGGTAGAAGGGCCGTGACATCCCGGCTCGCCAATCGATCACCAGCGGCTCGCCACCCGCTTCACCAGTGACGTGCCGGCGGCCGATATAGAGGATCTCGTCCTGCTCCGCCCCCAGCTCGATTTCATAGTCGAGCCGGCCAAAGAACAGTGGCACCGTCGGATCATCCTGGAGGGCCTTCATGCGGCGATACAGCGCTTGCTTGAGATGCTCGGTCGAGACGTGATCACCACCGAAGGCCTCAAGGCTTGCCGTGTGCAGTCGCATCCGCTCCAGCGCGGCGCGCGACTCGGCGAGGTGGGTGCGTTCCCGAGCCAGGATGTCAACCGAGGTTTCAGGCATGCGAACAGCTCCGATGCTCGATCGGTGGATACGGGGGCGAGGGGCAAGGTTACTCGCTAGGTGGCTGCGGAATCCACAGACTTCCGGCTCCCGGTGTGGGGGACCCCCAGTGCGTCACCGAGCATGCTCGTAAGGTGTAGGCCGTGTCTTCCTCTGACACCGAGCGCAGCTACGTGCCGGTCGCAGATCCTCACAACCGACCGCGGCAATCTCGGTCGACCGTACGAGTGATCATGATCGACAATGACCGCACGTTGTTGTTCGAGGACAGCGACCCAGGGGTGCCAGGGGTCAGTTGGTGGACTACGCCTGGCGGTGGAATCGACGAAGGGGAGAGCGAGATCGCCGCGGCCATCCGAGAAGTGGTCGAGGAAACTGGCTATCAGTTGGCAGAGTCGGACCTACTGGGGCCGATCGCCAAGCGGCATGTCGTACATGGTTACTCGGACCTGGTGATTGAGCAGGACGAGTCGTTTTTCTTGGCGATGGTGGCACCATTCGAGGTCGATATCTCGGCGCATACGCCAGACGAGCGGCTCACGCTGCTTGGGCATCGCTGGTGGAGCCACGACGATCTGCGGCACACCGACGACTGGATTTGGCCGCACGAGCTTGTTGAGCTTTGGTCACTGGCCGGTCAGCCGGACATCTGGCCGATCGATCTTGGCACGCAGGAGGAGTCGACCGTTCTCGACGTTTGACCCGAAGCAAGCCCGAGCAATGGGTACTATGCGGGTCTCGCCGACACCTCGAGGTAATGCGACTCCGGGGGATCCAACTCCATCTCTCAGCCGGCACGGTGGATAGGGTCGCCGTGGCTCGCGTACGCCGGCGCCGCCCTCAAGATCATCTGGCCAGCTTGGCGGCGGCGGTCGCAGGTCGGGGAAGCCAGGGCCGCGCTGTTCCCGTGGAGTCTGCGCGGGTGATTGCGGAACCTCGGCGCGTTTGCGGGCCGGAGTTGCCAGCCTTGCGGCGCTGACGCTCGATGCGCTTGGCGGCTCGGCGAGTGCGTCTCCTGACAGGATCCTCGGCCATGGTGCCTCCTCGTCCACCGAGGGTACGCGCCTGACGCGCGCGAATCGCTACCGACGTTTCTCCGCACAAAGCCACGTAAATCGGCCGAAATCGGCTGAGGAGCCTTCGTTCGTGGCCCTGTGCGGAGAAACGTCGGCGTCGGCAGGTCTGGCTCTGTCTACTCGGCAGTCAGTGCGTCCTCTGCGTCCATGATGCGGTAGCCATAGCCCTGCTCGGCGAGGAACCGTTGCCGATGGGCGGCGAAGTCGGTGTCAACGGTGTCGCGAGCGACCACCGCGTACAGCCGCGCGATGACTCCCTCTGACTTGGGCCGGAGCAGCCGTCCGAGCCGCTGGGCCTCCTCCTGCCGCGACCCGAAGGCTCCCGAAACCTGGACCGCAATCTGAGCCGACGGCAGATCAATCGAGAAGTTCGCGACCTTGCTGACCACCAGCAATTCGATCTCACCAGTACGGAACGCCTCATAGAGCTGCTCGCGCCGCCGTACGGTCGTCTCACCGGTGATCAACGGCGCATCCAGTCGCGCCGCGAGGTCCTCAAGTTGATCAACGTATTGCCCGATCACCAGGGTCGGCGTACCCCGATGTTTTGTTACCAGCTCAACGATGACACTCGTTTTGGAGTCGGCTGTCGCCGCCAACCGGTACTTCTGGTCCGGCTCCGCCACCGCGTACGCCATCCGCTCGGCCTCGTTCAGCGTGACCCTGACCTCAATGCAGTCGGCGGGGGCGATGTAGCCCTGGGCCTCGAGATCCTTCCACGGCGCGTCGTAGCGCTTCGGCCCGATCAGGGAGAACACGTCGCCTTCCCGGCCATCCTCACGTACCAGCGTCGCCGTCAGGCCAAGCCGCCGCCGGGCCTGGAGGCTGGCCGTCATCCGGAAGACCGGTGCTGGCAGCAGGTGCACCTCGTCGTAAATGATCAAACCCCAATCCCGTGCGTCCAACAGCTCGAGATGGGGATGGATCCCGCCGCGCCTGGTGGTGATCACCTGATACGTCGCAATGGTCACCGGCCGGATCTGCTTTTTCGCGCCGGAGTACTCGCCGATCTCCTCAGCAGTAAGTGTCGTTCTCTTGATCAACTCGTCACGCCATTGCCGGGCTGCGACCGTATTAGTAACCAAGATCAGCGTGGTGGCACTGGCCAGCGCCATCGCTGCCGTGCCGACGATCGTCTTGCCTGCACCGCAAGGAAGGACGACTACGCCCGAGCCCCCGTGCCAGAAGGAGTCGGCAGCCTGACCCTGGTACGGCCGCAGCGTCCAGCCGCGCTGATTGAGGCTGATCGCGTGCGCTTCGCCGTCGACATAGCCAGCCAGGTCTTCGGCTGGCCAGCCAAGCTTGAGCAGCACCTGCTTCAGGTGACCGCGTTCGGACGGATGGACCACGACCGTGTCGTCATCGATCCGGTTGCCGAGAAGTCCCTTGACCTTATTGCTCCGCATTACCTCAGTGAGCACGGCGCGATCGCTGCTGGCCAAGATCAGCCCGTGCGTTGGGTGCTTCTCGATTCGCAGCCGCCCGTACCGGTCCATGGTCTCGGCGACGTCCACAAGCAGCGCGTTCGGCACCGGGTACCGGCTGTAGGTCAGCAGGGTGTCAACCACCTGCTCGGCGTCATGACCCGCGGCCCGGGCGTTCCACAGCCCGAGCGGAGTCAACCGGTAGGTGTGAATATGCTCCGGCGCTCGCTCTAGTTCGGCAAACGGGGCGATGGCGATTCGGCAGGCATTGGCCTCGGGATGATCAACTTCGAGCAGTAGCGTGCGATCGGACTGTACGACGAGCGGCCCCGGTCCGCTGGCTGGTGTTGACATCAGTCGGGAGTGGGATCGGCCGTCGACCTTTTACCGGGTGCCCTCGCGCTTGGCGACTCCGGCGACTGAGCCTCCGGGTGGCTCTGCTCGCTCGGCTCCCCGGCTGGCGTGGGGGAGTCCGAGGGCTCCGGTGTGGGCGTCTCTTCCGGCTCGGACGAAGGTCGGGTTACGACGAGTGTCGGCGAAGTTTGACTTTGGTTGCCGGCGGCATCTAGAGCCCGAATCTGTACGACGTGCCGGCCGCTATCGTCATTGAACCAACGCAGCCGCGCTCGGGTCTCGGCAGTGGTCGCCACCTCGAAACCGTTCAGCCAGACGCGATAACCGATGACTCCGACGTTGTCACTGGCCGCTGGCCAGCTAACGGTGAGTCGTTGCGCGGTGACCTTCGACACCTCGATATCGGCGACCGGCTGAGGTGGGCTGGAGTCCTTGGCGGCCTTTATTGTGCGAGCTCCCGCTTTGCGATTGGAGCGTTCGTCGGAAGCAGCCGCGCTCTTGCTGTCTGTCGCCGGACGTCCTAGATCGGGTGTGGTCCCGCCTGATGCCACACCACCTGCGGCGAGCGAATCCCGATCCCCGGTACTGGATGCGGATGTTTGTGGCGTGCTCGGCCCCGCTTCGCCTGTAGAGCCTGCCGCCTCATCCGTAGTCCCCGAGAGCCTGATCTGTTCCGGGGACCGCGCGACGCTGGGCACCAGGTACAGGGATCCGACCCCAAGCGCGCACACGCCGAAAACGATCATTCGTCTGATCGTGACGGCATGCATCCGCTCATTCTAGGGACCTGGCTAAGGTCGCGCGGGAGATTGACAGACCCGCGCCGACGGTAGTTTGACTGGCTCCAGCCTGCACAGCGACCGGCTGGCTGCCCTCGCGGATCAGCAAGGCGTCAGCCACGTCGGCAGCGGAGGGGACCGGCTTCGGCTCGGTCAGCTGTTTCCCCGAGCGCTGTGTGGGCGGAGCCGCGATCACCTTGCCGGCACTGTTCTCTACCGCCGGGTGATGTCCGAGTTCTTGGAGTAGCGGTAGCACCTCACACTCATCGACGGCAGCGATGAGAACAGTCGGGGCGACCGCTCGCAGCCCAAGCTGGGCTGCAGCAGGGTGAGCCAACAGCGCCGCCGCTTGTGCCGGGTCAGAGATGCGGACGTAGCACATCGCCGGGCCAATGCGGATGCTGGCGTGGCGCCTCGCCACGTCGTCGATCAGGTAGCCGAGTGCTTGCGGTACGCCGGTAGTGGAGTGCCGTTCGAGCCACGATTGCGCGTCCGCGGTCGACCAGCCCTGGTCAAAGGCGCGACGCAGTGATGCGGGGCTGAAGCGATAGACCGCTGCACCGCCACGCGACTCCTGATCAGCCAGCAGCCGCAGCTCAGCCGCGACGGCGTGCTCGAGAGGACCTGAGGTGACAGCGGTTAGATCGGTTTGAATGACGAAGCGCTCGACGGGAGCGGGAAAAAGATCCTGCAACACCGATGGCATCACGTCAGACCGCACCGCGTATCTGGAGAACGAGGACACCGCACCGAGTGCGGCCAATCCCAACCACGAAGCCTCCCGCCACGTCCACTTCGCCAGCTGCACTGCGGTCACCGGCCCCTCGGTCAGTCTCGGCCGGTGCCAGGAAGCAGCGGATGCTAGCCCTGCGAGGTCGACTGTCGTCCCAGGCTGGGTGTCGGCCAGCATGCGTACGACGGTCGTGCGCAGGCTGGCCGCGCTCCGGGCGTACGCCTCCTGACCGAGAGTGTGAGCTCCGGCGTCGGCTGATCGGGCAAAGAAGCGATCTGCGTCGAGCCACGCCGTGGTGATCAGCCGCCAGCGACTGGGCGCATCCTGGTCGAGCCAGTGGTCGTGCGCCGGTGTGGGCAGTAGCGCCGTGCTGCCAGGTGCTGCGATGAGTTGAGCGGCCGCTGCGCATTCGAGAAGGAAGCTGGCGTGATCGGGATCAAGGTCGAGCTGCCGAGCCAGCGCTGTGACGTCCCGGGTCGGCAAACCGCCACCGCGGAGCAGTTTGTGTGGGACTGCTTCCAGACGATAAGCGAGCAGCTCGATGTCTTGCAGCAGAGCGAAGGCGGCCCCGGCCGCCGCCCGGTCAACGAGGTTTGCATCACGAACATGCCCGGTGAGAGACGGCCGTTCGGTAGCTACCGGCTCTGGAGTGAAGCGCTCATCCCGCAGTCGCCATGCCACTTCGCGGGGGATGATCACGGTTTCGGAATCCAGCGGTCTGAGCAGCTGGCGACTCAGCAGGCGCTCGATTGGTGATCGGGCGGAGGTAAGGCTTACCGGCCGGTCGGCGTAGCGTACGGCGCCGGTCGGCGACCAGAGAAGTCGTTGCAAAACCACGCGGGCCTCGGCGCCACAGTCCTGCAGTGCCGAGTCGATCTGCTCGACCGACATCGGTCGAGCAGATGGGGGAGCCAGCCCACCAGGATAGGGCTCGAACGCCTCGCGTACCGGCCGCACCACATGCAGCTGATCATCCTCACCCCAGAGCAGGCCCCGGTCGCGAAGCTCAGCGACCGCTGCCGCCACGGTGGGCTGTGGCTGACCGAGCATGATCACCAGCTCGGCAGCTGAGGCGGGATCGGGTAGCGCTGAGAGCGCCTCGGCAACGGTTCGTAGCCAGACGTTGAGCTCGTCAATGGCTTGGGCAATTGAGGATGACGTAGTGGACCGGCTCGCGAGCTCAGCGATGTCATGTGGAACGGGGTCGACAAGGTCTGGCCGTAGCTCGAGCAGTGTGGTCAACTGCTCGGCCGACATGCCACGCAGGGCCTCGGTCAAGGTGCGTGGCCGCTGGTGCTCACTCAGCGCCGTCACCCGGCTCTACCCCCAGGGAGATCGATAGGTGGGCGGTGGTGGGGCCTCGGCCTTGAGACGCCGATAAATCATGACCAGCGTGGCGACGAGCAGCACCCAGCAGATAAACAGCGCCCACTGACCGACGAATCGCCACCACTCGCTGAAATCGGTGCCGACGATCAGCGAGCCGAGGATACCCAGGACGGCGAGTACGACGATTCCGAAGACATGGGCGCGGCGAACCTCCGCCGTTGCGACCTTGACGCGGCTGGCGAGGCCGACACTGATGCACAGGAAGATCGGCGCCAGAACATAGACCAGGCCGCCAATGATCAGACACATACAAAGACCAGGTGTTGCTGCATCGAGAACGCTTCTCGCGCTCACCGGTGCCGCCTGGTGCGGCTGCGGCGCGGACGACCCGGGGCTGAACCAGCCTGGCGTACCGGGTGTCGGAAACGGAGCCGGCGTCGGGCTCCCTCCAGCGTGAACAACGATGGGCTGGTCCGGCGGCGGATAGGGAGCGCCCGATGCTGGCCTCCAGCCTCCCGAAGCTGCAGGCCCAGCCGGTTGGCCTGCTTGCCCGGTTGCCCCGGTTGGTCCAGACCAGTGCACGGCTCCCCACGCCGAGTCCGTTGTCATCGTGCTGGCCACGACCGCGAATGGCTTCTCCGGATCGCGCGGTTCCTCCCGTACCACGGGAACCAACATGGCCAGTGGTGCCAGAGGCGTCGTCGGGTCATCGAAGACGGGCCGGCTCTTCGGAGCCCATGCAGCTGCCTGAGTGTAGGGCAGTGCAGTTGTCAACGGCGGAGCATCGGGAGTCTGAAAGTCGGCCGGGCGCTCGATCGGCGCGTACTCCGGCCCGTCCTCCCAGGTTGCCATGCAGTCATCGTAGACGCGGGACGTCCTGGCCCAGAGTTCGCAGAACCTGAAGCGAATGCAGACCGGCGCAACAGCCTTCCTTCGTGGCGAGACCTAGCTGGTTTCTAGGTTGGGCTGGGGAAGTGAAACGGCTACGCTTAGCGCGCTGTCGTGGGGACAAATCTGCAGCGACGAACGACTTCTGGCGAACTGGCGAAAAGCAAGTGAGGTTTGGACGTGCCTGTTGGCAAGGTGAGGTTTTACGACGCCGAAAAGGGCTTCGGCTTCCTGACCAAGGATGAGGGTGGCGACGTCTATGTCCGCGCCAATGCGCTGCCTCCCGGCGTTACGAGCCTGAAAGCCGGCCAGCGCGTCGAATTCGGTGTCGTCGAGGGTCGCAAAGGGGAGCAGGCTCTCTCGGTCCACATCATGGAAGCCCCGCCTTCGCTCTCCAAGGCGCATCGCAAGCCGCCCGAGCAGATGACGGTGATCGTCGAGGATTTGATCAAGATGCTCGACGGCATCGGCAATGGCTATCGGCGTGGCCGTTATCCCGACGCCAGGACCGGCAGCAAGGTCGCTACGGTGCTGCGCGCCGTGGCGGATGAGCTCGAGCTGTAGTCAGTGCCTCGGCTTTTGGTCCGCGACCACCGTCGCGGGGTCATGATCGTCGAGGCCGGCCGCATGACTCAGCTGGTGCTGCAAGAATGAGATTCATGCCTTCGAGCACCGGCACGACCCAACCTGACGCCACCTGCCTCGCTGTTGTTGATCTTGCTCGCGAAGCGGCCGAAGAGACCGCCGGGGTCATCGGGGTCGGCGACTATCTCGGTGCGCAGGCCGAGGACACGCGGGTGGTGACTCATCTCTTTGCCTGCCCGCATCCGGGCTACCGGGGATGGCGTTGGTCTGTGACGGTAGCGCGAGCTTCCCGCGCGCGCATCGTGACTATCGACGAAGTCGTCCTGCTGCCGAGTGACGGCGCCTTGTTGGCGAAGGAGTGGGTGCCGTGGGCCGAGCGGATCCAGGCTGGTGATGTCACGCCCGGCCTGCTGATGCCAAGCACTGGTGATGATCCGCGACTGGAGCCCGGCTACACCGGCGGTGAGCAGGCCGAGAACGCCGAACCGGCAGAGATGAGCCTGATCCGTACGGTGGTCGCCGAGTTTGGACTCGGCCGGGAACGAGTGCTGTCCGTAGAGGGTCGGGAAGAGGCTGCCGAGCGCTGGCTGGCCGGTGACGGAGGTCCGGACAACCCGCTCAGCCGGTTGGCGCCCGACGTTTGTGAGACCTGCGGGTTCTTCGTACGCCTGCACGGCACTCTGGGCACCTTGTTCGGTGTTTGCGCGAACGTGTTCTCGGTGTCGGATGGCACAGTCGTCAGCGTGAATCATGGTTGTGGCGCTCACTCCAACGTGCAGCCCGACGATCAGGCTGATCAGCCGGCACCGCCGGTGTGGGACACCATCGAGTGGGACGCACCGGTTTCACTGTTTGACTAGCGACCGTTGACTAGCGACCGGCCCGATCAAGAGTCGCTTGGATATAGATCCCCGACGACCGATTCGTCGTTATTCCGCACAGAGCCACGAATGCACCGGAAAAGGGCCTGAAAGGCCTCCACACGCGGCCTTGTGCGGAAGAACGGGAGAGGGATCCGGCGTTTGGGGTCATCATCCGGCGCTTGGCATCATCCCGGCCAAATTTGACGCTGGGAGGTTCACTTCTGCCGAGTGCGCGCTGATCCCCACGCCAATCGATACCGACGGGAGATTAGCGCGCACACGCGCGTAGATAAGTAGTGTCCCCGCCCGGTTTGGGACACCATCGAGTAGGACCCCCCCTCTCGCGGTTCGACGAGCGACGGGGGCCGTCGGCTGCTCATGTCCACTTTAGGACATGACATTTACCTGACTGTGACCTTCGTCACAAAGCGGTTCCGCCAGCGCGGCCCGTACACCAAACTCATCAGTCTCGGGGGCCATCTTCCTCACCCCAGGAGACTCATGACGGACACGGCCTTCGAGTTCGAGCGCCGGATCCCTCGAATCGCGCGGCTCGCCATAGCCCCTTCTCCCTCATTGATCCGCTGGACGCTACGGATCGTGACGGTCGGCCTCTTCGGCGCGGCGACTGCGGTCGGTGTCAGTCTGGGAATGAGTGCCCCCGAAATTACGCCGACGCCGGTGGTAAACCAGCACGTGGCATTGTCGGACCGGTAATTGGACCTGCCGCGACGTGCGACCGCCGAGGCTAACCGCGACGATCCTGCTGGCCCTTGTCTGGCTCGGAGCCGCTCTAGCGATCCTTCAGGTGATGCTGAGCGCCGGGCTGCCGATCCAAGACGGAGCCTCCCTTCTCGCCCATCTGAGCGGAATCACCGCCGGGTACGGGGCAGCCATAATGTTGATCTTGATGTCGCGGTCTCCGTGGCTGGAACGTGGCGTCGGTACCCACCGACTGGCGCGTTGGCACGGCATCGGCGGACTGCTCGTGATCATCCTCGCCGTCCTGCACACCTTTACCGCAGTCCAGGCGTGGGCGGCGGCGCAGTCGACGAATCAGCTGGCGGCGACCAAGGAGGTGCTCAACCTCCCTGGGCTCACGACCGCCCTGGTGGGCACGGTCATCCTTGTGCTCGTGGGCATCGCCTCGCTGCGGGCACTGCGGCGCCGCATCTCGTACGAAGGATGGCACTTCCTGCACTTGCTCACCTACCTTGCCGTGGCGTTTGCGTTTGCCCATCAACTTGCAGGTGCCGACTTCGCGGGACGCAGGTGGGTCCAGGTTGTCTGGAGCCTGCTCTACACCTACGCCTTCGCGCTAGTGCTGCGCTGGCGGGTGCTTCAGCCGCTTTTTCAACTCTGGCGACATCGGCTTCGGGTCGAGGAAGTCCGTCGAGAGTCTCCCAACGTCGTCAGTGTGTTGATGTCGGGGCGGCACCTTGATGAGCTACGAGCCCAGCCGGGTCAATTCTTTCGCTGGAGATTTCTCTCTCACGGAACCTGGCACTCGGTATATCCCTTCTCGCTGTCCGCTGTACCCACCCGCGATCGGCTGCGGATCACGGTGAAGGCCCGCGGTGACGGGACGCGGCGGATCTTTGGAGTTCCGGTCGGCACCTTGGTGTTTGCTGAAGGCCCGTACGGTGCGCTGACGGCTCATCGTCGTCGGCGGCCGCGGGTGTTGATGATTGCGGGTGGTGTCGGGATTACCCCGATGCGTGCGATGTTCGAGGTGATCGATCTGCCCGGCAAAGATGTCACGCTCGTGTATCGAGCTTCGAGCGAGCAAGACCTGGTTTTCAAACACGAACTCGATGAGATTGCCGAACGCTCCGGTGCCCGCGTCGTCTATCTGGTCGGTCCGTCAACCGATGCTGCGAACGAGATGAGCGCTGGCGCGTTGAAGCGAATTGTCGGAGATCTCAGTGATCACGATGTCTACCTGTGCGCCTCGCCGCGGCTCGCCGGGCGGGTACGTGACTCGCTGATGCTCGGCGGTTTGCCACGCCATCAGTTGCACGAGGAGCGCTTCAGCTTTTAGCGTCGCTTACCACCGCTGATCAACGGCTTTCGGCACGGCGCCGGCGCCGCCGATTCCAGCAATACGCGAAGCCGACGAGGCCGAGACCGAAACCAGCCACGCTGATCTGAAGCCAGGAGCCGTGGCCGTGTGCGGCAAGCCAGTCGTAGCCGATCGCCAAAGCTACCGACGCCAGCGCAAAGATCACCGTGCCGACCGTGACGACGGCAAGGCCGTCGATGTCGAGAGCCGGCACAGGTGCCTGGACCCAGAAACGGTGCTGCTCCCCCGGCTCCTCCATACCGGTCACTGTAGTTCCCTCCACGCGGCAGGATGTGGTCGTGAACAGACTTGAAACTCAGCTGGCTCGCCTAGTTGAGCAGCAGGTCCTCTCGCCAGACCAGGCACGGGAGTTAGCGGACGCAGCCAGGGCGGATCAGATGGATGGGCGGCCGGAGCCCGGATCTGTCGCGCCGTCTGGCCCGAGGAGTTCGGCGATCTTGGAGGTGCTCGGCTACGTCGGCGGCGCGCTGGTGCTTGGCGCAGTGATCATGCTCGGCACGTTCTTCTGGGACGACCTTGGCATAGCGGGTCGCAAGGCGGTCGCGGTCGCATCCTTTGCGGTGCCCGCTCTGGGAGGTGCTGCACTGGTTCGGGGTCGGACCAGGCCGGAGCTCGGTCGAATTCTGCTCGCTCTTGCCTGCTACGCCGCCGGTTTCGCCTACCTGGTTGTCTTCGAAGACAAGAAGTTCGTGGTCTCCGCCGCAATAGTCGTCGTGACCTCCGCGATTGGCGCGGCGCTGCTGCGCTCCGGCGCCTTTCTGCTGTCGGGTTGGTCAGGTGCCATGCTGCTGGTCGACGCCGTGGTGTTCGAGGTCATCGATGCCGATCGGGGTGGTGATCTGACGGGGGAGGTTTGGCAGACGCATTTGGCGATCGGGTTTCTGCTGGTGGGCCTGGTGATGGTGGCCTGTGGCTTGGTGTTGAGCCGCACGCTCGCCTGGTCCTTGGCCGGATTGAGTGGCTGGGCGGCCTCGATTGCCTTGCAGACGACCCCCGACGGCGAGTGGCCCTCCCTGATCGTCGCAACTATCGTCGCCGCGGCACTGCTCACCGCGTTCGTGATCACGCATCGTTACGCGTACGCGGTGATCGGTTGCTTGATCTTGCTCACTATCTGGCCGGCCTCGCTCTATCAGATCCTCGGCAACGATGCAGTGGGCGCCGCGATCGGCTTGGTGGCAGCGGGTGCAGTGCTCATCACAACCGTGATCGTGCTCTCTCGGCTTCGTCGTATTTCCACTGCTGCATAGCCTTGATATTTAGCATTGCTAACTACTACGCTGAAGTGAGTGGGGAGTAGTAGAGACGATCTTCGGACGACGACCGGGCTGGCGCATGCGCTTCGCCCGGCCGTCATGCGGTTGGCCCGCCGACTGCGGCAGATGCAGGATGAGTCGCTGGACTTGACGCCCAGCCAGCTCTCAGCGATGGCGGTGCTGCTCAATTCGGGCGATCAGCTGATGGGACAGCTGGCTGGGCAGGAGAAGGTGCAGCCGCCGTCCATGACGCGCATCGTCAACAGTCTGGAGGCCCGCGGCTACGTCGAACGCCGTCCCGAACCTCGCGATCATCGGCAGTGTCTGGTGGCTCTGACCGACTCAGGACGTGAGGTGTTGCTGGCGAACCGTCGGCGACGTGATCAGTGGCTGGCTGTTCGGTTAACCGAACTCGATCCGGCAGAGCGTGAGATTCTGCGACGCGCCGTACGCGTACTGGACAAGGTGAATCAAGCGTGAGCGTCAGCACCGAATCAACGTCTGCCAGCCGAACTGATCATGCTGAATCGAGCGCCGCACCGATCCGGCCATCGCGCGGTGGCATGTTCAGCGCGTTGGTGGAACCGAACTACCGCACCTATCTAGCTGGGTCCTTCGCCTCCAATATCGGTACCTGGATGCAGCGCGTCGCTCAGGACTGGCTGGTGCTCGAGCTGTCCGGCGGTTCCGGTATCGCGGTCGGCATCACCACCGGCTTGCAGTTCTTGCCCATGCTGCTGCTTTCTCCGTACGGCGGTCTCATCGCTGATCGATTCGACAAGCGGCAGATTCTCAAGGTGACCCAGTCATGGCTGGGGATCTGTGCGGCGGCGCTCGGATTGCTAGCGATCAGCGGCGTCGCGACCACCGAGTACGTCTATGCGATCGCATTCGCGTTCGGTCTCGGCACCGCCTTCGACAATCCTGCGCGGCAGGCCTTCGTTTCCGAGGTGGCTGGTCCTGACCACTTACCGAATGCGATCGGACTCAACTCGGCAACCTTTCACGCCGCGCGCATTGTCGGACCAGCAGTTGCCGGCCTGGTCATCGCTGCAGTCGGAGCGGGCTGGGCGATCTTGGGTAATGCGCTCAGTTATCTGGCCTTCATCGCCGCCCTCATGATCATGGACGGCCGACTGCTGCGGACCACGCCGCCCAGTCCCCGAGCCAAGCGGCAGATCCGCGAGGGTCTGGTCTACATTCGCAGCAGACCGGACATGCTGCTCGTCTTGTGCGTGGTCTTCTTCTTGGGGACATTCGGGTTGAACTTCACGATGACCAGTGCCTTGATGGCGCAGCAGGAGTTCCATCGCAGCGCACAGGACTACGGCATCCTCGGAACGCTCATGGCAGTCGGCTCGCTGGCTGGTGCGCTGCTTGCCGCTCGACGTCGGAACCGCCCGTCCGGACGTCTAGTGGTCGGCATGGCCGCGATCTTCGGTGTGATGGAGATCGCCAGTGGGTTGGCGCCGAGCTATGTGGCGTACGCGGCGACCCTTCCTCTGCTGGGACTGGTCACGCTGCTGACCCTCACTGCCGCCAACGCCTCGATCCAGCTGGGTGTCGACTCGCTGCGCCGCGGCCGCGTCATGGCGCTCTACATCATGGTGTTGATGGGAGGTACACCCCTTGGTTCACCGATCCTCGGCTGGATCGGTGAGGCCATGGGCGCCCGGTGGACGTTGATCGGGGGTGGCGCCGCGACGTTGCTGGGGATTGTGGTAAGCGTCCTCGCGCTACGCGGTCGGTTGCGGCAAGCCGAGAATTAGCGGTGGGCTGATGAGCCCTGAGCGCGCATGGTTGCCATGAGCCCTGAGCGCGCATTTGTTGCCATGTGCCCTGAGCCTGTCGAAGGGCGCTTCGACAAGCTCAGCGCGCATGTGTCATCTGCCGACCGGATCGCGCCGGCAGCACAAAGTCCTCGTTGTCTCGGCCAGCCCCGCGATACTCGCTTATCGAACGGGCCATGCGCTGCTTCAATAGCCGAACGTGGTTGGTCACGCGCATCGCGGTACGCATCAGAGCGAGCACAATGCGCCCGATGACCGGCTTGTGAAGCGGCGCCTCGTCGGTCATCTGCTTCCGTGACTTCAACACCGCGTCGAAGGCGTAGTTGATCATCTTGGACTCGTAGCGGCCGACCGCGTCAACCAATTCAAGACGACCTTCGACGACGTCGATGATCCTCGCGCAGAGCAGCACCGCATCACGCAGCGCCGTGTTGGCACCGACGCCGCGTCCGGGCGTCATGGTGTGGATTGCGTCACCGATCAGCGTGACGTTGGAGGCGGGCCAGGGATCCAGCGGTACCGACGTCTTGATGTTGACCGGGAAGCACGTGCTCGGCTCGGTCAGCTCGAACAGCCGGCGCAGCTGGGGATGCCAGTCCGGTGTCATCTCGGCCACCAGGCGAGCAAGATCATCACCGCGCCGCTCCATAACATCGGCTGGGAATTTGTCCGCGCTGGCAGAGAATCCCCAATTGATGTAGTCGCGGGTGTTGTCGAACTGCAGCCCCGGCCAGACCTTGATCAGCTCCGCGTCGCTGCCGCCGATATTGTTCTTGATCTTGCCGGATCGATCCCACTTGAACTCCATGACGTGCAGGATGCAGAAGTAGCCCTTGGGCGCCTGGATCATTGAGATGCCCTGAAACACCCGCGGTGGCAGCAGGGCAGCTGACTTCTCGGTGATCGGCAGTTTTCCGGCGATTGCGATGATGCCGGTGTCTTCGAGGCGGGCCTCCGGCAGGTATTGCTTCCGGACCCGAGAGCCGGCACCATCGGCCCCGACGAGAAGGTCGCCGGTGGCACTCGAGCCGTCCGCGAAGTGTGCGGTGACCGTGCCGTCCGGGTGCTGCTCGAAGCTGCTGAACTCCTTGCCGAAAGTGATTACGTCTTCCAGGCCTGTCATCAGCACCTGGCGTAGCGTCATCCGGCTGACCGACTTCTCGCTCTCCACCGGATCGTTGTGAACCGGAATCTCGATCGCAAGTACTTCCTTCAGCTGCTCGGTGAGCATGTTGAACCAGCTCGGCGCGCGGGCGCAGGTGGCGACGAAGGTCTCGTACAGATCAGGCGGGAGCAGGGCATGCAGCGCGCGGCTGCCATCTGGATCAATGCCGACTCGGTACCCATGCAGGCCGTCGGTACGCAACGCGTCTCGCTCGAAAACCTGCACATCGATGCCTGCGCGGACTAGACCGTGCGCCAGGGCCAGACCCCCGGTTCCGGCGCCAATGACAAGTACGCGTGGTGATGTCGGGGACATCAGCTGCTCCGTTCTACAGTTATCTAGGTGGTTCGTGAATCTCGTCATATCAAGTATCTTGGTTATCCGAGATAAAGTCAATGTGAAGGAGACTGCTTTTCATGGCACGCCGTCATGATCTTGAGCTAGATATTCAGCAGTTGATGATCAAGCTGATCGCGAACGTGGTGCTGTTCAATCACGCTGCGAATGTCAGCCTCGGGTTGGGCGCGAGCGACTCGCAGTTTCTGACCCTGCTGCGTACCCGCGGAGCCCTCACGCCCGGCCAACTCGCCGAAGCCAGTGGGCTGACGTCGGGAACGGTGACCGGCGTGATCGACCGACTGGAAAAGGCAAAGCTGGTGCGCCGGGAGCGAGACGACGGTGATCGGCGGAAGGTGTTCGTCGTGCCGATGGCAGACGCGGCCGACCGCCTCGCGCCTGTCTACGCCGGCCAAGGCGCGATGCTGCAGCGGGTGCTCTCCCGGCGTACGGCGGCTGAGCTCGCGGTGATCAGCAGCTTCCTCAGCGATCTTGCTGCCGAGGGCTAAGAGAACTCGCAGGACCGCGTCAGGGCGTTTGCTGAGTCAGTGCTCGGCGTACGGCACGCGCTTCCTGGACGAACAACTCCGGCTGTTCCCAGGCGCCGAAGTGCCCGCCGCGAGGCGGTTCACCCCAGTGGATGATGTTGCGAAAGCGACGCTCGGCTACCCGACGGGAGGGCCGAGGCACCTCACGGGGGAAGACCGTGCAGCCGGTGGGGACGTCGACTTGGTCGCTGATGGCATCGGTGAACCAGGCAGAGATCTCAGCGATGCTTTCCCAGTAGAGCCGTGCGGAGGAGGCGCCGCTGGCCGTGAGCCAGTAAAGCGTGATGTTGTCCAGCACTTGATCTTGACTGAGCACCTCGTAGAGATTGCCGGGATGGTCAGCCCAATTCGAGAGTTTCTCGAGTATCCACGCGCAGAGGCCGGCCGGTGAGTCGAGAAGTGAATAGCCGATGGTCTGGGGGCGAGTGCCGTGCATCGCGGAATAGCCCGATCCGGTCTGGCCTCGTTCGTCCAGCTCGCGTGCCGCGGCCCGTTCCTGCGGTGTTGGTGTTTCTCGGCCAACCGGCAGTGGCGGTACCAACGGGGGAATGAGGTGTAACCCGAGCAGCCGTTCTGGGTGGCGCAGGGCCAAGCTGGTTGAGACGCTGGTGCCCCAGTCGCTGCCGGCTGCAATGAACTGGGAGTAGCCGAGTCGCGCCATCAGCTCCGCCCATGCATCTGCAATTCGGTGCACGCCCCAGCCCGGGCTCGAGGGCTTGCCGCTGAAGCCGTACCCCGGCAGCGACGGCACCACGAGGTGGAAGTCGGCGCCGGCCGACGTGGCGCCCAAGGTCTGCGACCCAACCAGCTGTTCCATTACCTCCTCGAATTCCAGAAACGACCCGGGCCAGCCATGAGTGAGAATCATCGGTACGGCTGATGTGCTGGAAGATTGCAGATGGAAGAAGTGAATCGTCAGTCCATCGATGTCGGTCAGGTATTGCGGCCACCGGTTCAGCCGGACTTCCGTGGCGCGCCAGTCGTACTCAGACCGCCAGTAGGCGCAAAGTGCCTGCAGATCATGAAGCGGCACTCCCTGTGACCAATCTGAGACCGTCGCTGGCTCCGGCCAGCGCGTCTCTGCCAGCCTGCGCCTCAGATCGTGCAGCTGCTCCTCGGGCACGGCTATCTGGAAGGGGGTGATGTCATTCGTCTTCACGTTCCTAAGTGTTCTGCAGGTGACCGGCGATCAGTCAGCCTGAGGTGTCACAGCATCTGCGAGTGGTGCGGGAGGGCCGGCTTTGCCACCGTACGAGCCGAAGGACCGCCGCCGGAAGACGTTTGCCGTCCGAAGATGGCAAACAAGGGTCGTCTTCGTGTATTGAGTACTCGCTATCCGTCGTAAGACAGAAAACGTGGGTTTGAGCCCACAGCAGCAGCTAGCCGACGACCTTCTGAGCAGCCGGCGCGGGACGTAAGGTCTTGCCATGACCGAACCCGTCGGGAGCGCGCCGATGGTTACCGTAAGCGGCGAGGCTCAGTTGGAGGGCCCGCCGGATCTCGCGACGCTTTCACTGACGCTGCACGCATCGGGTGATTCGGCCGAGCGAACGAGGTCCGAGCTCGCCGTGGGTTCCACCGCCGTTACGCAGCTGCTGCATCAGTTCGAAGCGGCACTCGAGCGGTCCAGTACCAGCGGATTGCATGTCGCTCCGGTCTTCAATCGGCGCTCGCCAACGAAGATCACCGGCTACCAAGGCACCTTTACGACCCAAATCGTGGTCGCTGATTTCGAGTCCCTCTCGCCGCTCGTCATTGCGCTCAGCGCGTTGCCGAACAGCCAGATCGATGGACCCTGGTGGTCACTGCGACCCTACAACCAGATGTTTCGGAAGGCGCGGCTGGCCGCGATCACCGACGCTCGCCGCCGCGCCGACGATTACGCGGCAGCGTTCGGCACCACCGTGTCGGATTTAGTCGAGGTATCCGATCTCAACGCCGGATTTCCCGGCGTACGTGACATGCGTGCGTTCGCCATGGCCAAGGGGGCCGACGACACGCCATTCGAATTTGAGCCGGCGACTCAGACCGTGTCGGGCCAAGTCACGGTCCGGTTTCGTCTGAAGACCGTTTCACTCTGAGTCCGTCTGGGGTTGGCCTCGGCAAAGTTCGTCTCGCTGCGGTAACAAACTCTCGATAGATTCTGTCCATGTTCGCCAAGGTGCCCCATGTTCAATAAGGTCTTGGTCGCCAATCGCGGCGAGATTGCGGTCCGAGCCTTTCGCGCGGCATATGAGCTGGGCGTGCGGACGGTTGCCGTATTCCCGCATGAGGATCGCAACGCCATTCACCGCATCAAAGCGGACGAGGCGTACCGCATCGGCGAGCGCGGACATCCGGTACGCGCCTATCTGGACATCAACGAAATTATGCGCGCCGCGAAAGAATCGGACGCGGACGCGATTTACCCCGGCTATGGGTTTTTGAGCGAGAATCCTGAGCTCGCTCGGGCTTGTGCGGAGGCGGGGATCACCTTTATCGGTCCACCGGCAAACGTGCTCGAGCTGGCCGGCAACAAGGTTCATGCGCTTATGGCGGCCAGGGCCGCGGGCGTGCCCACTCTCAGATCGACGCCGCCGTCGTCGGACCTGGATGAGCTCATGGCTGGCGCGGAAGCCATCGGCTTCCCGATTTTCGTCAAGGCGGTCGCTGGAGGTGGCGGTCGCGGCATGCGACGCGTTCAGGATCCGACGCAGCTCAGGGAATCGGTCTCCGCGGCCATGCGGGAGGCGGAGGGTGCGTTCGGTGATCCGACTGTCTTCATCGAGCAGGCTGTCGGCCGACCTCGTCACATCGAGGTGCAAGTCCTTGCCGACACTCAGGGCAACACCATGCACCTCTTCGAGCGCGACTGCTCTGTACAACGGCGTCACCAGAAGGTGATCGAGATCGCTCCGGCACCACATATCTCCGCGGAGTTGCGGAACGCGCTGTGCGGTGATGCGGTGCGATTCGCCGAGTCGCTCAACTACTCCTGCGCGGGAACCGTCGAGTTCTTAGTGGAGACCGAAGGAGAGCGCACCAGCCAGCACGTCTTCATCGAGATGAATCCGCGTATTCAGGTCGAGCACACCATCACCGAAGAGATCACCGATGTCGATCTGGTGCAGGCCCAGATGCGGATTGCCGCCGGGGAGAGCCTTGCTGATCTTGGTCTGTCCCAGGAAGTGATCAGAATCAACGGCGCCGCGCTGCAGTGCCGCATAACCACCGAGGACCCGGCGAACAACTTCCGACCCGATACCGGCACGATCACCGCCTACCGGTCGGCCGGTGGCGCCGGCGTACGGCTAGACGGCGGCACCGTAGACATCGGTGTCGAGATCAGCGCCTACTTCGACTCGATGTTGGTCAAGCTGATCTGCCGCGGGCGGGATTTCGAGTCCGCGGTCGCCCGCGCTCGGCGGGCCCTGGCCGAGTTCCGGGTTCGCGGCGTGAGCACCAACATTCCGTTCCTCCAAGCGGTGCTGGAGGATCCCGATTTCATGGCCGGCGACGTCTCGACCTCCTTCATCGAGGAGCGTCCCGATCTGCTGACTACCCATGCGCCGGCCGACCGCGGCACCAAGCTGCTGCGCTGGCTGGCCGAAGTGACGGTCAACCAGCCACATGGTTCAGCGCCAACCCAACTCGATCCCGGCCTTAAACGGCCCACCGGCGTCGATCTCAATGTCTCGTCCCCTCCGGGCTCACGACAACGCCTTCTTGATCTTGGTCCGGAAGCCTTCGCCACGGACCTACGGCAGCGGGTTCCGGTCGAGGTCACCGACACGACGTTCCGGGACGCACACCAGTCGCTGCTGGCCACCCGAGTGCGGACCAAGGACCTGATACGGATCGCGCCGTACGTCGGCCGGATGACTCCGCAACTGTTCTCCGTCGAATGCTGGGGCGGCGCGACGTATGACGTGGCACTTCGTTTCATCGCCGAGGATCCGTGGGAACGACTTGCTGCGCTGCGCTACAACATGCCTGGACTGTGCCTGCAGATGTTGTTGCGTGGTCGCAACACGGTCGGCTACACCCCGTATCCCACAAAGGTCACGACTTCCTTCGTGGCCGAGGCGGCCGAGGTCGGCATCGACATCTTTCGCATCTTCGACGCACTGAACGACGTCGAGCAGATGCGGCCGGCGATCGAGGCGGTACGCGAAACCGGCAGCACCATCGCCGAGGTGGCGCTGTGCTACACCGGCGACCTGAACTCACCAACCGAAGATCTCTACACGCTGGACTACTACCTTCGGCTGACCGAAAAGATGGTGAATGCTGGGGCGCACATTCTCGCGATCAAGGACATGGCCGGGTTGCTGCGGCCGCCCGCGGCCCGGAAGCTGGTCGCCGCAATGCGGCAGAACTTCGATCTCCCGGTACACCTGCACACCCACGACACCGCGGGTGGCCAGCTTGCCACGCTGCTCGCCGCCATCGAGATGGGAGTCGATGCGGTCGACGTAGCCAGCGCTCCAATGGCCGGAACCACGAGCCAAGTGCCGGCTTCGGCACTGGTGGCCGCGTGTGCTAACACCGAGCGGCCCACCAACCTCGACCTTCGCGCGGTGATGGAGCTGGAGCCGTACTGGGAGGCGGTCCGGAAGGTGTACGCGCCGTTCGAGTCCGGTTTGCCCAGCCCTACCGGCCGGGTGTACGACCACGAGATTCCCGGCGGACAACTCTCCAACCTTCGGCAACAGGCGATCGCGCTGGGATTGGGAGAGAAGTTCGAACAGATCGAGGCGATGTACACCGCGGCCAACAAAATTCTGGGCCGGCCGCCGAAGGTGACTCCGTCATCGAAGGTGGTTGGTGACCTTGCCCTGCATCTGGTGGCGGTGGGCGCCGACCCAGAAGACTTCGCCGAGAATCCCCAGAGCTATGACATTCCCGACTCGGTGATCGGTTTTCTGAATGGGGAGCTCGGCGATCCGCCGGGCGGCTGGCCGGAGCCGTTCCGTACCAAAGCGCTGCAGGGGCGTACGGTGCCGGTCCGCGATATTGAACTCTCGCCGGAGGACTCAGCCACACTCGATGACAAGGGAAAAGTGCGACAGAGCACTCTCAACCGCCTGTTGTTTCCCGGTCCTGCGAAGGAGTTCCTGGCCAACCGGGCGACGTATGGCGATGTCGGACGGCTCAACACACTCGATTTCCTGTACGGATTGCAACCCGGGCAGGAGCACGTCGCCAAAATCGGCAGGGGAGTGAGCCTAATTCTCGGACTGTCGGCCATCGGCAACGCCGACGAGCGAGGCATGCGAACCGTGATGTGCACGATCAATGGTCAGCTGCGACCCCTCCGAGTGCGTGACAAATCGATCAAGGTCGATGTCAAGACCGCCGAGCGGGCGGATCCGAACAACCCCGGACATGTGGCGGCGCCGTTCGCCGGAGTGGTAACCATCACCGTGAACGAGGGCGACCAGGTCCAGGCAGGTGTCACCGTGGCCACTATCGAGGCCATGAAGATGGAAGCGGCCATCACGGCTCCCGTCGAAGGCGTCGTACAGCGGCTCGCGCTGGCTGATGTGCAGCAGGTGGAGGGCGGCGACTTGGTCTTGGTGATCACGCCTACCTAATGCGCGCTGAGCTCGTCGACATATGCCCTGAGCCTGTCGAAGGCGGAGGGTATATGCGCCCTGAGCCTGATGACATGTGCCCTGAGCTTGTCGAAGGGCACCTTCCGCCTCTTTGATTAGACAGCCCAGAAGCCAACCAAATCGGGTACCGGCCGGCCCAGCGATGCTGCCACCTGCGCCCATGGCGCAAAGCCATCCAGCCAGATCGTCAGCGAGTTGATCATTTCGCGCTGCTCATCGGTCTTGATTCCCGGCATCGCCGAACGATAAGCCGCCGACATGGCGACAGCCTTCTGATACGGATGCCAACCGACGGTCAGTCCTTGGACGGGCACCAGATTCAGGCTGAGTGTGCTATTCAGCAGATGGCGCAGACCAACCGACGCCGATACGCCACCGCGTGCCAGCGCGAAATCAAGATCATCGAGCTGATGTGCGGCTAGCCCCATTCGAGTCGAGCCCCAAGCGATGCCTTGGACCAGCGTTTCGAGCAACCGCCAGGTGGCGCCGGTCCGATCGGGCGGCACGTACGCGCCGGCCAGCAGAACCTCGACATCGTGAGGCTCAGGTTGTGTGGGGGAGATCACAGGCGTCGCTGGCACGCGTTTGAAGATGGGTCCCAGCTTGGAAAGCAGTCCGCCCCTGTCCTCCACGCTCGGCGGCGCGAAGGCCCGCCGAGCAACCTCGCGCAGGTGGGCAGCCACCCCAGGTGAGGCACCGAACATGCCGCGAACCTCGTCGATGCCAATGGCATACAAGCGAAGTTCACCCATGACTGACACCGTAATCCAGCGCTGCCGAGGCTGGGGGCTTTCACGCCAGCCGCGAGCGTCGGGAATCGCGCGCGCAGCGAGCGGAGCAATCAAATCCGGATCGCGCGCCGCCGTGCTGAGGAGGAGGGAGCGGACTGCTTCGTCGGCGAGCGACGACGAATAGCGGCGATAAAGCGCGATCCGCGCGCAGCGAGCGCAGCGAGCGGAGCAATCAAACACGACCGCCCTATCCTGGCCACATGAACCCACGGGTACGTCGGCTCATCGTCTCCGGCGTACTTGGCGGCCTCGTCTTGATAGTCGTGGTAACTGCCGCATGGAACTGGCTCCGCTGACCGCCGCTGGCGCGTACGCTCCCTATGCGCACAGAAGTTGGTGAAAGGGTCGAGGTCGAATGGCACTGATCCGCGCGTTCAGCCGCGTCGGAGTCTTCCTCCTGGCTGTCCTGCTTATCGCGATCATCCCGACAGTCGCTGGAGCCGAGGACACAGTCGCGTTCCGGATCAAGGATGCGCGGATCACTGAATCCTCGGGTCTGGCCGTTGATCGAGCCGGCACTGTCTATTGGACGATCAACGACTCGGGCGATCGCGGAGTGGCGTACGGCGTCGGCCTGGACGGAAAGGTCCAGGGAACCCTCAATTACCGCGCTCAACCGATCGATGTGGAAGCGATTGCCGTACACCAGGATCGGCTCTATATCGCCGATATCGGAGACAACAACGCAGAACGTAACTCCGTCCGGGTGTTCTTCTTCTCCAATCCGCGGGCCAACGGTCTGACCGTGAGCTACCACGCGTACGACTTTCGCTATCCGGATGGACCTCACAATGCCGAGACGTTGCTCGTCAATGACTCTGGTCGGCTGTTCATCGTGACGAAGGATGACAAAGAAGGCGCTGTGTACGCCGCGCCGCGGAAACCGGAGCGCCAGGGCGTCAACGACCTCAAGAAGGTCGGTTCCGCGCCACCGGAGGTGACCGACGGCACTTTCCTGCCCGACGGTGAGCGAATCGCCCTGCTGACCTACACGTCGATCGATGTCGTGGATGCGAGCAGCTACAAGGTCGTGGCCAGCGCTGACATCCCGCGCCAGCCTCAGGCCGAGTCGCTGACGATGAGCATGGATCAGCAGTCGCTGCTCGTCGGCAGCGAGGGCAAGAAGTCTAGGGTGTACTCAGTCGCAGTACCGAGCGAGGCAACGCCTACTCCGACACCGAGCGAGGACCCCGGAAGCGAGACCGACGTTCCCGAGGACCAGGCCGACAGCATCCAGAACCAGAAGGGTACTTTGCTGACGCTCGGCCTGGCTGGCTTCGTAGCGCTCGTCGCTGGGAGCGTGGTCGCCCTGGCTCGCAGGCCCTAGGCTCACCCACGCTGCGTGGGATGTCGACGCTGTACTTGGCATGCACACCATGCACAGCGTGTGCATCCACGTAGCGGGGGATGTTCAAACGAGTCACCAGCTTTGGGGTGCAAAGCTAACTGCATGCCCGATCTTTACGGCGAGCGGCTCGATTACGCCGGCGACCATCTTCTAGAGTCCAATGCGCCCGCGGATCCCTTCGTGCTTTTCGACGCCTGGCTGGCTGATGCGTTCCTCGCCAAGGAACGAGGCATCTTGCCGGAGCCAACCGCGATGGTCGTCGCCACTTCTGTCGACGATCAGCCGTCTGCTCGTACGGTGCTGCTCAAGAATGTCTCGGGAGAAGGCTTCGCGTTCTTCACCAACTACAACTCGCGGAAGGGTAGCGAGCTGGCCCGTAACCGCCACGTCGCGCTGCATTTCGGCTGGTATCCCCTACATCGCCAGGTCCGCGCGGAGGGGACCGCGCAACTGGTGTCTCGGGCCGAATCTGAGGCCTACTTCGCGACCCGACCGCGTGAGTCGCAGCTGGGCGCCTGGGCCTCGGAGCAGTCCTCGACTATCGATTCACTGGACGAGCTGAATAACTCCTACGCCGCGGCCGAACGTCGATTCTCCGATGTCGAGGTGCCGTGTCCCGAAGACTGGGGCGGTTATCGCGTCATCCCGACCATGATCGAATTCTGGCAAGGTCAGCCCAGCCGGCTACACGACCGGCTGCTCTACAGGCGTGCTGGTTTGGAGTGGACTTGCAGTCGGTTGGCTCCCTAGGGCGCCAATGTTGGGCCGATCAGTCCGGCCGTCTGTGACCGAGCGGCCGAGAAGCGGGCTTGCGCGTCGGCCCAGTTGATCACGTTCCACCAGGCCTTGGCGTAGTCGGCCTTGACGTTCTTGTATTGCAGGTAGAACGCGTGCTCCCACATGTCGAGTAGCACGACCGGGATCTGGGCGAGCGGGAGGTTGGCCTGCTGGTCGTAGAGCTGCACGATGTTCAGTCGCTGGCCCAGGGTGTCCCAGACCAGCATTGACCAGCCGGAGCCTTGGATAGCCGTGGCATTCGCCTCGAAATGCGCCCGGAACTTGTCGAAGCTTCCGAAGTATTCGTCGATTGCCGAGGCGAGATCACCACTAGGCTTGTCGCCGCCTTCGGGCGACATGTTCGGCCAAAAGACCGAGTGGTTGATGTGTCCGCCCAGATTGAAAGCAAGGGTTTTTTCCAGGCCCACCAACGCATCGAACGAATCGTTCTCGCGCGCTTCCTCGAGCTTCTCCAGCGCGGTGTTCAAACCCTTGACATAGGTCGCATGGTGCTTGTCGTGGTGCAATTCCATGATCTCGCCGGAGATGTGCGGTTCCAATGCGCTGTAGTCGTAGGGAAGATCGGGGAGGTCGTAGGCAGCCATTGCAATCCTCTCGGCTCATCGTGCGGATCAGGAAGTCAAAAGTCTCGCTCATGCTACGACCAGGCATCCTCGAGCCGAAGCACCGCCCCCTCCCACGACAAGCGCACCGACAAGGGGAATGCGCCTGCTGTGTTTGACTGGCCCGGTGACGGCTGCACTTTCCCTCGTCGGGCTATGCAAGTCCTTCGGGCTGAAGCGGGCAGTTGATCATCTCGATCTTGAGGTACGGCGCGGCTGCATGTTCGGGCTGGTCGGGCCGAATGGAGCCGGCAAGACCACCACCTTGTCGATGGCGACAGGTCTGCTCCGCCCCGACGCTGGTACGGCAAGGGTTCTTGATCATGATGTCTGGGCCGATCCGGCTGCTGCGAAGGCGTTGATGGGGGTCTTACCGGACGGACTCCGGCTCTTCGACCGGCTGAGCGGCGCGGAATTGTTGCGCTACGTGGGCTTGTTACGCAGGGTCCCTCCCACCGAGATCGCGACGCGCTCTACTGAGTTGCTCGACGCGCTCGCGCTAACCGAGGATCGCGACACACTGGTAGTGGAGTACTCGGCGGGCATGACGAAGAAGATCGGCCTTGCCTGTGCCTTGATCCATGCGCCCCGGCTGTTGATCTTGGATGAGCCCTTCGAGGCCGTCGATCCGGTGTCTGGCGAGGTGATTCGCTCGATTCTGCGTAATTACGCCCGCGCCGGGGGCACGGTCGTCATGTCCAGCCACGTCATGGAGCTGGTGGAAAGCCTGTGCGACGAGCTGGCAGTTGTTGCGCAGGGCCGAGTGCTCGCAGCGGGCACTGTCGATGAGGTGCGGGCCGGATCCAGCTTGCAGCAGCGGTTCCTGGATCTGGTCGGCTTTACAGCGGCTGGGGAGGAGTCCTTGGCGTGGTTGCGCTCCTCGTCAGGCTCAAGCTGACACTGCTGAAGAACAGCTTGAAGCGCAGCGTCTGGCGGACCGTCGGAATGATCATCGCGATGATCTATGCGTTTGGCGTGGTGATCTTGGTACTCGCCGGACTGATCGGCCTGCGCTTCACCTCACTAGCGCTGACCGCCGATCTCACCGTCATTTGCTACGCAGGCCTGACGGCCGGCTGGCTGCTGATGTCGATGCTGGTTTTCGGTGTCGATGAGACCATCGATCCGGCGAGGTTTGCGCTGTTACCCGTACGCGCCTCGGACCTGCTGCCCGGACTCCTGGTAGCCGGTTTGATCAGCGCACCCGGCATCGCGACGATCCTGGTTGCGGCGGGTTTCGTGATCACCTGGGCGCGTACCGCACCGCTGACGGCCGCAGCCTCGATTGCGGCACCGCCTGGCGTACTGACCTGCTTTCTGCTGTCCCGGGCAGCGACAGCCGCCTTTGCCTCGTTCCTCGCCTCCCGGCGGTTTCGTGATCTTGCCTTCGTCGGGCTCGCCCTCTTCGGGCTGGCCATAGCCATTGCAGGAAACCTGATCAGTGTGATGATCAGCACCGGGTCCGGGCAGCTGCGGCGTACCTTGGCAGATCTCGCGATCGTGGCTGGTTGGTCGCCGTTCGGCTGGGCGTGGGCGATCCCTGCGGACGTGTCGCGTGACGCCTGGGCCGCCGCGGTCATTCACCTGATCTTGGCGACCGGCTTGGTCGGCCTGCTCTGGCTGGCCTGGCGGCACTTTCTCGCATTACGGCTGGTGTCGCCCATCGACAGCGGAGGAACGACAAGCAAGGTGCGTGACTCTACCGCCATCGACCGGCTCTATCCGGCTACGCCGGCCGGCGGCGTTGCGGGCCGTACGCTGCGGTATTGGCGACGCGATCCTCGTTATCTGGCAGGAGTTGCCGGTTTCCTGATCGGCCCGATTGTGCTCATCATCACCCAAGTGATCAATCCGCAGGCGAGCACCGCTGTTGCCATATTTGCGCCTAGCCTGCTGGGAATGCTGGTGGGATTCAGCCTTGCTCAGGACCTCTCGTACGACGGAACCGCGCTCTGGCTACACATCTCCACCGGTATCAGTGGTGCTGAAGATCGCACTGGCCGGGTGATGTCGACAGTGACGGTCTTTCTTCCTTTGACGGTGATCTTGCTGACCATCGCCATGATCATTACGGGCGACTGGCAGCTGATCGTACCGGCGGTCGGGCTGGCTCTTGCGCTCCTGCTCACGGGCCTGGGCGTCGGGTCGTTGGTCGGTACGCTCTGGCAGTGGCCCGCGCCGCCGCCAGGAGCCAACCCCTTTACCCGCGGCAACGCAGGAGGGCTGCCCTCCTTGTTGTCCTTTTCGTTGACCTTGTTTGGCACCGTGATCTTGGCGCTGCCCACCATCGCGTTGGTGATCTGGTCCTTCGCTACGCCGTGGGTGGGTTATCTAGCCCTGCCAGTTGGTCTGATCTGTGGCTTCATCGTGCTGCGCGTCGGGATCCGGCAGGGCGGTCGCATCCTGGACCGACGCTGGCCCGAGGCAATGCTGGCTGTCTCCGAGAAGGCCGCCTGACGCCCTCTCTACTGGCGCCCACCGTCGTGCACCCCCGCCCCACCTATATATGGGGCGTCGCGCGAGACGGTGGGGCGTCAGCCCGCGGTGAGTCCTTGATCAACTAGGGCGGACCACCAGTACTCGGAATCCCTTGGCTGATGCCACCCGCTCGCAGGCATATCCCTGCTCGGTCAGCCAGCGCTGCAGTGTGTCGGCGCCGAGGTTCTTGCCAACCACCAGCCGGGCCAGGCCGTCGGGGGTCAGCCGGGCCAGCCAAGTGAGCAGCAGCTCGTGCAGATTCTGCTTGCCGATCCGGATCGGGGGATTCGACCAGATTTCGTCGTAACGCGTGTTGGGATCGACATCCTCTGGCCGCAGCACGCGTACCCGATCCGCAACACCCAGCGCTTCCGCATTCTCCTGGCACAGCGCGAGGGCGCGTTCATTCACATCCACCGCATCGACTAGGGCGCCAGGACAATGCACGGCTATCGCCAGCGCGATCGAGCCATATCCGCAGCCCAAGTCCAGGATCCGAGGACTGCCTTGCGGTATCGGCGATGCGCGGAGCAGCACGGCTGTGCCGCGATCCAGGCCCTCGGCAGCGAACACTCCGCTTGCAGTGATCAACGTCAGCTCTTCGCCCCAGACGCGGACCGTGATCGTACGCCGCACCTCGGTGCCGCTGGGTTGCTCGCTGAAGTAGTGCGATGCCTCTGCCGGCGTCATGGTCGACTCATTTGCCGGATGGCGCGCGCCTCGAGTGCCCTCGCGACAAGCTCATGATCAGCCGGATAGCCGACCTCCTCCAGAGTCAAGCCATGCGCTGGCATCACCATGATCGTGGAGTCGCGTACGCGGCGCTCCGTCACTCCGTCCAACCACTTCTGATCACGCCGACCGGTCGCGACCGCCACCAGAGCGCCGATGAGCGATCGGACCATCGAATGACAGAAGGCATCCGCGCGTACGGTGCATTCGATCACGTCCGCCATCGGACCGGAGGCAACGCGCCGAGCAGTCAGCTCCAAAAGGGTACGAATGGTGCTCGCTCCTTCTCGACCACGGCAGAAGGCCCCGAAATCCTTCAGCCCAAGCATTTTAACTGCCTCGGAATTCAACCGATCAAGATCGACTTTTGCTGGCAGTTGGGCGATTTGATAGCGGTACAGAGGATCCGGCGCCACACTGGCATCGCTGATCCGATAGACATAGCGCCGCCAAATCGCCCCAAAGCGCGCGTCGAAACCAGGTGCTGCAACCGAGATCCGACGCACCACGCAATCGCCGCCCAGCACTCCGTTGAGCCGTCGGGTCAGCGCTTCGCCGTCGTCGATCATGATCGCCGGATCCAGGTCAAGATGAGCGACTTGGCCGCGGGCATGTACGCCGGCATCAGTCCGACCCGCGCAGACAAGGCGCGGCGGTTCCGGCAGCCGCAGCACACGGGTCAGCCAGGTTTCCAACTCGCCTTGTACGGTACGCCGGCCGACCTGGGCCGCCCATCCGGAGAAGTTCGTCCCGTCGTAGGAGATGTCGAGCCGCCACCGAATTCGCGGCGGTTCGACAGGCTCAGTCGACACGGCGATAGAGAAGGTCAACGATCTGGCGTCCCGCATCCAGCGCCCGCCGCTCGAATTGAGTGATCGGCCGAGCTTCCCAATCCAGCCGGTTCTGCTCGGCTGCGAAGCGGGAATCGTGATCAAGTACGTCGCGTATCCAAGCCGCATACTCGACACAGTCGGTCGCGATCCGCCACACTCCGCCTAGTCGCAGCCGAGAAGCTGCCAGATCCGCGAACCCTGGCGACAATAGCCGCCGCTTGTGATGGCGCGGCTTCGGCCATGGGTCGGGGAAGAAGATCCATAACGCATCAACCGATTGAGCCGGCAGCAAGCGCTCCAGCCCGGCGACGGCATCCGCCTCAACAATCCGTACGTTCTCAACCTCCGCACGCACCAAGCCGCCGAGCATTCGAGCGATCGCCGGCCGGTAGACCTCGAACGCCAGCATGTTCGCCTCGGGCCGCGCTGCTGCCATCGGGATCAGGGACTCGCCGGCCCCGGGACCGATCTCGACGATCAGCTCCGCATTACGTCCGAATGCTGCGACCAGATCGAGCGAGGCCTCGGGATGGATAGACGTGGAGGTCTGCAGCCGCGGCACGTCAAGGACAAAGCGGTCACGATAGATCTCCCACGCGCGGCGCTGGTTGGAGCGCATTCGGTTGCTGCGGCGTACGAACGAGACAACCTCTCGCCGCACCCGGGCGTCATCAGTCTCAGCAGCCAATCCACTCATGATCTTGGCCAATATAGTGGGCTAGCTCGAAATGTCCTTGGTTGACAGCCTTGCCCAGGCGGCGAGCCAGAAAACCCCGGCGTACACCAGCGCGGTGGTCAGTCCCCGTGAAATCGACTCGGTGGCAATCGGGTCGCGCAGCAGATCGCCGAACGCTGTCCACCAATGCGTCAACAGCCACGGATGAAGCCAGCTCAACTGAGCAATCGAATCGAGGATGAACATCATTACGTTCACCAGGACGACGGCGATGGTGGCGCCGATGGGCTGCTCAGTCAGTGTCGAGATGAAAAGTCCAATCGCGCCTAGCGCTGACAACTGGGCTGCCAGGTAGAGCGTCGTCAGGGCCAGCCGCCAGACGCCGTCGGCCATGGAGGTCTGGGTACCGGACAGCAGGATCATGTCACCGCCGCCGAACAGGGCGAGTCCCATGATTGTTCCAACGGCCGCCACGATGAAAGTTGCCACCAGAGCGAAGATCATGATCGCCGCGTACTTGATTCCTAACAGTCGCGTTCGGCCGGCCGGGATCGCGAGCAGGTAACGCAACGTGCCGAGATTCGCCTCGCCAGCCACAGAATCGCCCGAGATGGCGCTTACTGCCAGCGGCAAGAACAATGGCAGCTCCAAGGCCAGCGCCGCGAAGGCCACAAACAGCCCGTTTCCTGCAATCGCGCTGACGAAGTTGGGGCCGTCGCCTTGACTGGGTGAGGAGACACGTACCGCGATCGCCAAGATCACCGGAACCACGGCGAGCACGGCAAGCCCGGCGATATTGCGACGCCGGCCAAAGATGATCTTGAGCTCGGACCGAAGGAATCGGGTGGACAGCCGGGCGCGCGGTCGGCTGCTGACCACCAGGAGCTCAGCCGCTGACATCGAATCCCTCCCCGGTCAAGGACACGAAGACGTCTTCCAGGCTGGGCCGCAGCACCGCGAACCCGAGCACCGGCACACAAGCATTGACCAGATTGGGCACGATCTTCTCCACCGCAACGTCCCCTAAGGCTGCCGTCACATAGCCAGGCGCAACCGCTATCTCGCTCAGCCCGAGCTCATTTAACACGCGCCCCGCGTCCTCGGGCCGGTCGGTGTCCACGCGTACGGTCTGCGTCGTGGTGCCACGAAGCTCAGTGATGGGAGCCTGCGCAACGAGCCGGCCCTCATACATGACCCCGACATGGCTGCAAATCTGCTCGACCTCGGCGAGCAGGTGGCTGGATACCAGCACGGTGGCGCCATCGGCGGCAAGCTCGCTGATCAAATGCCGGACCTCTCGGGTGCCCTGCGGATCAAGTCCGTTGGTGGGCTCGTCCAGGACCAGCAGATCGCGAGGCATCAACAGCGAGTTCGCGATGGCGAGTCGCTGGCGCATGCCGAGCGAGTATGCCCGGTAGCGTTTCTGCGCCGCCGCAAGCAGGCCAACACGATCCAGCGCAGCGTCGATCCGAGCGCGTGCGGTCCGTGGATCGCTATAACGGTCGGCGGCATCCAGCCTCGCGAGGTTGGCGCGCCCCGACAGATAGGGATGGAAAGCCGGCCCTTCGACCAACGAGCCGATGCGCCGGAGCGCGCTCCGAGCTGCGGCCGGCATGGGAGAGCCCAGTAGGGAAATCTCACCAGCTGTCGGCGAGATCAGGCCGAGAAGCATCCGGATTGTGGTGGTCTTGCCGGAGCCATTGGGTCCCAAGAAGCCGTAGACCGCACCGCCTGGAACTTCCAGGTTGATGCGATCAACAGCAATCTGGCGCCGGAACCGCTTGGTCAGACCTTTGGTCGCGACCGGCGTCGCGTCGGCGGTGGCCGACGTCACTTGTTGAGTGCCTGATAGATCACGTCAGGTCGTACGGCGCCAACGGCAAGCCGGCCGTCGTCGGTCCACACTGCCGAGAAGGCTGTGCCAGTAAGGAGCCGACCTGAACCCCACGAGCCGCTGACCCGCTGCAGCTTGTCAAGAAACGCCTTGACTTGTTGATCATTCTGGTTGTTCGAGACATCGCCGACCTTGCTCACGGCCACCGCAGTCCAGCCGGTACCCACGACCTTCTTCCCTGCTTCGGCACGCTGACGATCTTGTGGACTCGGCGTAGTTTGATCACTTGGCGGTACCTCGGTGACCTTGGCTCCCGGCGGTGGATTGAAGACGAACTCGGCGTCATCGGGCCGAATGAAGTCGACGGAGGTGTAGCCGACCTCGAAAACGATCTTGTTATCGGGCCCGAAGACCTGAACGCGAAGCGGCATCTTGGTGTCACCATCGATCGCCAATCGAGCTTGAGTGATCAAAGTGTCGGAATCGTTGGGATCCAGCACCAGCTCATACGCCGGACGTCCGGCAACCTCGACGGCGCTGTCGGTTGTCACTGTCGTGGTCGGTTCGATTGCCTTCAGCACTTCCTGGGCCGCCTCTTGTGGTGTCTTCGGCGTACCCGAAGGCGTCGCGTCCGGCTCCGCCGCTTGATCGGCGGTCAGCGTGCGGTGAGTTGCGGCGTTGTCCTTGCTGGACCAGGTCCAGACGTCTTTGCCGTTGCGAATGATGTCGTATTCGCTGTAGGTATCCAGTACGGCCAAGCGTGCTTTGTCCGGCGATGAATAGCGCACCCGGAGCGTGTGGGTGCCCGACACTAGCGAGGTCAGCTCTTGGTTGTCTTGTCCATTCGCGCCTGGAATGGCCGGAATGCCGAGATCGGCGCGTTCGACGACCGTACCGGACAGGCCGTCGGTCTTGGCTTGCTGCACATCGATTAGCAGTTCCTCGGGTGTTCGCGTAGGCAGCTTCTTATCGGCGCTCGCGGTGGTGGCGACGAGGCCGGTTCCTCCCACCACGAGCACGAGGGCGAGCGGCGCCATCAGACGCAGCGCCCGTTTGGAGTCAAAGATCCGCATATGCCATTGTTGCCGCCGTTCACTGTGTAAACCCTGAGGTCGCTCGTTCGCGGTGACGACTCACGGAGATGACGGGCAACCGATACTGGGCTTGTGCGGGTACTGCTGGTCGACGACGAGGAGCGGATGGTCGCGGCGCTGCGTCGTGGGCTCGCTGCCGAGGGATTTGTGGTGGAGAGTGCCACCGACGGGAGCACTGGCTTGCAGCTCGCCCAGCACGGTGACTTTGACGCCGTGGTGCTCGATGTGATGTTGCCGGGGCTGTCGGGATATGAGGTGGTACGCCGGCTCCGCGCTCGCGGCAACTGGGTTCCGGTGCTGATGTTGTCGGCCAAGGATGGTGAGTACGACCAGGCGGACGCGCTGGACGACGGCGCCGATGACTACCTGACCAAGCCCTTCTCCTTCGTCGTGTTGCTGGCCCGAATTCGAGCACTGCTGCGACGTGGCGCTCGTGCGCGACCGGCGGTACTCAGCGTCGGGGATGTGCAACTGAATCCGGCAAGTCGCGAAGTCTTGGTGAACGGAGCGCCGGCGAACCTGACGCCACGCGAGTTCGTGCTCCTGGAGTATTTGATGCGCAATGCCGGCCGGGTCGTCGGCAAGGCAGAGCTCCTTGATCATGTCTGGAACAACGCGGCAGACGTCGCCCCGAACGCCGTCGAGGTCTATGTCGGTTACCTGCGGCGGAAGATCGGTAACGATCGATTGATCACCGTACGCGGCGTGGGTTATCGGCTGGCCCCGTGAGCCAGAAAACCAACCAGTGAAGCGATTCTGGACACTGAGCTTGCGGGCCCGGCTCATGATCATCGGATTGGTCGGCGTCGGTACGGCACTGATCATGGGCGGTCTGGCCTTCTTCGGCGCACTGGCGTTCTCGGTGAACCGTACGCTCGACAACGAGGCAGTCAGCAGCGCCGACGAGGTAGCCGCCATGGTCAACGAGAACAAGCTGCCCAATCCCATCCCGATCTCCGGGGCCCAGGTCGTGCAAGTCGTGGACGCGCAGCACCGGGTGCTCGGCGGCTCCGTCACAGCAGACCGGCTGACGCCGCTATTGCGGCCGGATGAGCTGGCAACGGCTCTCACCGGCGAGGCGGTTGTGCTGAACGGCGTACGGCTTGGTATGTCTGAGCCACTCCGGGTCCGAGCCATCCAGGCGGGATCCCCCTCGGCCCCGGTCAGCGTCATCGTCGGGCTGCCGTACGGGGACGTGCTTGCGGCACGTACGGCGCTGCGGAACGCATTGCTTCTCACGTTTCCACTGCTGCTCGGAGCTCTTGCGGTGATCGCTTGGCGAGTAATCGGATGGACGCTGCGACCTGTGGAACAGCTGCGTGCTGGGGCGGAGCAGATCAGCCGAACGCGTCGGATCAGCGGACGAACCGAGCGTGAACGACTACCGGTGCCATCAGCAGCCGACGAAATCCGAGCTCTCGCCATCACCCTCAATGACATGCTCGACCGGCTGGCGGAGGCTCATGATCGGCAGCGCTCCTTCGTGGCCGACGCTGCTCATGAGCTGCGCAGTCCACTGGCCAGCATCCAAGCGCAGCTAGAGGTTGCCCAGCGGCTCGGTGAGGGAGGCACATTGCCGAACGAGCTCATGGTCGATGTCAAACGACTGACAGGACTGGTGGAGGACCTCCTCTTGCTCGCACGCGCCGATGCCGACACCAGACCGCCAGCGCGGATGGCTCCAATCGATGCTCCTGATCTTGTCGCCGAGCTGGTCAGGACATATCGAGATGCTCGGGTGCCGGTGATCTTGCTGGCTGACAAGCCGGTGATGATCATCGGGGACACGGAGGAACTGCGTCGCGCGGTTGCCAATCTGCTCGATAACGCAGTCCGCTATGCGCGGAGCCGGGTCGAAGTGACGGTCAATGTCAATCATGAACAAGCTCTGATCAATGTCAGCGACGATGGACCAGGGATTGCCCCAGAGGATCGAGAGCGGGTCTTCGAACGCTTCACCAGGCTCGATGACTCGCGTGGACGCAGCTCAGGCGGGGCAGGTCTGGGCTTGGCAATCGTCCGTGAGCTCGTCACACGGATTGGCGGTACCGTTGCGCTCGCTGAAGCAACGCCGCCGTGGAATTTGCGGGCGGAGCTGCGATTCCCATTGGCAAGCGTTCCCATCACGAAGTGATACCGATCGGACGGTAATTATGGCCGTCGAGTGCCGGTTAGCACTCTCACCCCCTTGTCTGCTAACTCCCGCGCGGGGACGATTAAGCCAAGTTCGGCTGGTGATCAACGACGTACCACCTGAGGCACTGCATCCGAGCAGTGAGTTGGGAGGTCATCATGGATGGCTTTCGGCCAACGTCGATCGAGGTTGCACCGCTGCAAGCCGACGGTTCGCTCTACGGCTTCATGCTGATAGGTCGTTGGCCCAACGACACGGTGGAATGGGCCAGATTCTTGGTGCTCGCCGTACAGATGGCTGCCGTTCCAGGATTGCTACCGAATAGCACGGTCTTCCGGGTACGTGAGGAGCTGCCCGAGCAGCCGCACCCGGGTGCCGTTGGCCTTGTGGTGGCCGAAGGACAGTTGCTTGGCGAGCATCCCCTTCGTCCCGGCCACTTTGCCGGTCAGCAGCCGCCCGGATTGATCGTGCTGCATCCACCGTCCAGCACGCTGGCCACCATTCCCGAATACAAGGTGGCGTCGGGATGTGTCTTCCTGCCAGGTCTGCCGCACCTCGGCCTCGATCATCGCGCCGCCTGGGTTGAAGCCGATGTCGACGGCACCGTGACCCAGCTGATCAGCAAGGTTGGCATCGATCCCCAGGTCAATGCCGACACAGCGGCGCTGGCGATGCTGCTTGCTGCCTGACGCGCCCCAACTCCTCGAGCGCCACGCTCAATCCAGCTTGTTGACGTCGGAGAGCGCGGCGACGATGAGGGTGGCGGCCGCGGGGCAGCCGCGGACGAATCCGAAGAACGGACCGAAATCGCGAGTGGCGAGGAAGCCGGGCATGTACAGTCCGGCCACGCTGGTTTGGAAGTGCTCGTCAAGTACGGGGAAACCGTCCCTCGTCTCGATGCGGTCCAGCAGCGGCCGCAGATAATCAATGTTTGCCAGGTTTGGCTTGTAGCCGGTGGCGAACAGGACGTGATCAACGATGAGGCGTTCGCCGGTGGAGAGCGTCGCCTCGATCTCGCCGGAGGACAGTTCGCGACAGACAGCCACCGACGTGCCCGGTCGACGCTGGACGACGTTGTCGGGAAGGCGCGCGGTTAGCCAAGGTTCGAGTTTTAGCCGCCCCTCTGCCCAGAACCGCTGGGCGATGGTGTCGCGCTCAGCAGTGGGGAGGCGGCGAAACCATCCCGGTACGCGGATCGTATTGCCCATCAGCTCGTCGACGAATTCCCAGTGGGAGGCCTGGAAACTCGGCGAATCGTGCCGATGGACGACATACAGGGCCGCCGCGCCAGCTTCGGCGAGCAGAGCCGCCCATTCGTACGCGCTCTGACGGCCACCCACAATCAGGACTCGAGCGTCCCGGAGGTGCGCGAACTGCACGGACGCGCTCGTGTGAGACCAGCAACGCTCCGGAAGCGAGCCAGGCACCCATTCCGGGATGGCAGGGAACTGAGCAAGGCCCGGAGCAGCCACCACCGCGTCAGCCGTCAGCCCCTGACCACCTTCGAAGCCGATCGTGAACCGGCGGTCAACCTTGTCGAGGGAAGTGACGAGTGTCGGGCGGGGTTGGATGTGGCTTTGCACACAGAACCAGTCGGCGTAATCGAGGAACGTTTTCAAGGGAACCGGTGGCACTCCGGCAGGATCGATGCCGCGCTGGGAAAGGTATGCCTCGAAGGTGTCGATTCCGTCGGCATCCAAATGCCAGGCCGTACCGGAGCGCAACAGCATGCCGTCAGGCATGTGGCGTCGCCAAAATCCCATCGGATCGCCAACCAGCAGTGTGTCTATCCCGTGGCGTTTGGCATGCGCAGCCGTCGACAGTCCGTACGGTCCGGCACCGATTACCAGCAGCGGGACGTGTTCGCCGCCTGCTTCGGTCGCCCCCGCAGGGCGGACCGGCCCTTCCATGCTGCAATCATGCCGCCGATCACCTTGGCCAGGAATATGTGATGGTGGCGTTGATCAGGTCGCGCCTAGCATGTCCGATCATGGGGCACGTCGAGCTTTCCGCCATCGGATACCACCTGCCCGACGGCCGAGTGCTGCTCGACGACGTGTCCTTCCGGGTGGGTGAGGGTTCCATCGTCGCGCTCATCGGGCCGAACGGTGCGGGCAAGACCACTTTGCTCAAGATCATCGCTGGTGATCTGACGGCTACCACCGGGTCCGTCTCGCGCAGCGGGGGCTTAGGGGTGATGCGACAGTTCATCGGCAGCATCCGCGACGCCTCTTCGGTACGTGACCTGCTGTTCTCCCTCACCTCGCCGGCATTGCGCCAGGCCGTAACCCAACTCGACTGGCTGGAACTCCAGCTGATGGAGGATGACAGCGAACCGACTCAGCTGCGTTACGCGCAGACCCTTGCCGACTACGCCGACGCAGGCGGGTACGAGGCTGAAGTGCTGTTCGACGCCTGCTGCACGGAGGCGCTTGGCGTCAGCTACGACCAGGCCAAGTGGCGCAACCTCAGCACCTTGTCTGGCGGGGAACAGAAGCGGCTGGCCCTGGAGGCTCTGCTGCGTGGTCCGGACGAGGTGCTCCTCCTCGACGAGCCGGACAACTTCTTGGACGTGCCGGCCAAGCGCTGGCTGGAAAATCAACTCCAGACCACCCAGAAGTCGGTGTTGCTCGTCAGCCACGACCGTGAGCTGCTGGCTCAGACCGCGAAGACCATCGCAGTGCTCGAGCTCGGTGCCGCAGGCAATTCAGTGTGGATTCATGGATCCGGCTTCGAGACGCTGGCAGCCGCCCGACGAGATCGATTCGCCCGCCTCGAGGAGCTGCGGCGACGCTGGGACGAAGAACACCAGAAGCTGCGAGATCTCGTGCTGATGTACAAGACCAAGGCCGCCTACAACTCTGGGATGGCTTCGCGCTATCAGGCCGCTCAGACCAGGCTCGCCAAGTTCGAGGAGGCCGGCCCGCCGCAGGCCGTGCCGCTGGAACAGCGAGTGTCCATGCGGCTCAGCGGTGGGCGTACCGGCAAGCGTGCGGTCATGATCGACGATCTTGAGCTAACTGGCTTGATGCGACCATTCGATGCCGAAATCTGGTTCGGTGACCGGGTTGCGGTGCTCGGATCGAATGGCTCGGGTAAGTCGCATTTCCTTCGTCTGCTGGCCCGCGGCGGCTCTGATCCCGATCGTGCGCATCAACCTGTTGATGATCTTGATATCGCTCCAGTTCCCCATACCGGTAGGGCAAAACTCGGTGCCCGGGTACGACCCGGCTGGTTTGCGCAAACTCATGATCATCCAGAGCTGGTCGGCCGTAGTTTGCTGGAGATCTTGCATCGCGGCGATGATCATCGAGCCGGCATGGGTCGTGAGGAGGCGTCTCGCAAACTCGATCGCTACGAACTGGCCAGGGCGGCCGAACAGAAGTTCGAGTCGCTGTCTGGCGGCCAGCAGGCGCGCCTTCAGATCCTGCTCTTGGAGTTGAGCGGTGCAACGCTGCTGCTGCTCGATGAGCCGACCGACAATCTCGACCTGGAGTCCGCCGAGGCGCTGGAGCAGGGCCTTGACGCCTTCGAGGGTACGGTCATCGCCGTCACTCATGACCGATGGTTTGCCCGAAGCTTCGACAGATATTTGATCTTCGGCGCCGATGGCAGCGTGTATGAGTCGACCGAGCCGGTCTGGGACGAAGCGCGGGTCGAACGGTCCCGATGAGTCGCGAGTGTGGTTATCCAACCTATTGATCATCGAGTAGTGGCTACATCGAAGTCAGCGCAGATCCCGCCGCATTAGCACGCGGGGGAACCCACCGGACACCGAGCTGGTTTCTGCAGCTTGGACGAAGCCGGCGTCTTCGAAGAGCTTGCGGGTGCCAACGTAGGCCATGGTGAGATCGACTCTCTGCCCCTTGTTATCCACGGGGTAACCCTCGACCGCTGGCGCACCGTGAGCCCGAGCGTAACTGACAGCACCCTCGAGAAGGGCGTGCGAGATGTGTTTGCCGCGGTGACCAGGCCGGACTCGAATGCACCACACCGACCACACCGGCAGCTCATCGACATGGGGGATCTTGGTCGATCGCGCGAAGGGAAGCTCGGAGCGCGGTGCGACGGCGGCCCAACCGACCACCTCAACCCCGTCGTACGCCAGAACGCCTGGCGCGACCCTGCCGCGGCAGAGCCGCTCGACGTACTCACCTCGAGCCCGACCGACGAGCGCGCGATTGGTCTTGGCGTCGATCCGGTGGCTTAAACACCAGCACACCGATGAGTTCGGATTCTTGGGTCCGAGCATGATCGCCACATCGTCGAAACGCTCGATTGTGGCAGGTCGTATTTCGACGCTCACCCCGGTTACAGTTCGGCGCCTTCGCCGAATCGGCTTCGCCACTCAGGCGGAATCAACGGCTTCTCGGCCCGAGCCTTGATCTGTTGCACCGCCCAGGTATTGCCATCGGGATCGGCGAAACCGAAGAACGTGCCACCATCCTGCTCACTGAAGCTGGTGATCTCGCCGGCCTCAACGCCACGGCTGATCAACTCCTCGCGTGCGGCGTACGCGTCGGCGACGACGAGCTGGAGACCCTTCATTGTGCCGGGTTGCATTGCGTCCATTCCCGGTCCGTCGCCAAACACGATGGAGCAGCCGGAGCCGGGCGGTGTCAGCTGGGTCACGTGCATTTGCGGAGTGGTCGTGTCGTGGTCGAGTGTGAACCCAACTTTGTCGCGGTAGAAGGCGATCGAGGTTTCGATGTCGCGAACTGGGAGTACCACGACCTCCAGTGTCCAATCCATGATCACATCCTTGTGGTGTGTTGATCTCCTCTGAGCTGGCTCCTAAGTATCACAAGGAAAGATCTCTACCATCAGCGACCCAGAAGGCACCGGCGGGTCCATTGCTAGCCAACTCGTCGCTTCGTTACGGTGGGCAACAGCTGCGGGCAGCCTGCGTGTGATGAGAGAGGACGAACACTGGTGGAAAACCAGTTTCGCTTTGGGGTCTTTCTGCGACCCGACCCCAAGACGTGTGCGGCTGTCACCCAGATCACCGGTCAGCTACGAGCGCAGTATGGATTGATCTCGGCGGGGGCGTTCCCGCCGCACGTGACACTTGCGGGCAGCCTCCCGGTCGTTGTGCCCTTGGCCGAGTTGATTCAACTCATCGGCTTTGTGTTGCGCCGTACACGATCATTTTCGATCCAAAACATTGGCATTAGACGGCTCGCAGATGCAGCTATCGCTTACGACGTCTCGGCGCTGGACGGAGCCCCGAACCGACCGCTGAATGATCTTGCTGGATCGGTCGATTCTGTCGTCCGACCTTTGCTCGGCCCAAGCGGCGGCCTGCCCGCCGACCTGTTCGAGCCGGACCAGTGGATGCCGCACATTTCATTGGTCTCGCACGAGCTCCGCGTCCGTGCTGATCTTCGAGAAGAGATCGAGGACTACGTGAACGGACTGGGCATCATCCCGCCGGCAGCCTTCACTGCGGACACGGTCATGCTGTATCGATTCGCCCACAACACGTGGACGGGCAGCTGGTGGCGCGAGATGCGTTGGGAGCATGTCCGCAGCTGGCGGCTAGCGCCGGCAGCTCGTTATATGGCCTGAACACACCATCTGTGCCCTGAACTCGTCGAATCTGCCCTGAGCTTGTCATCTGGACCCTGAGCTTGTCGAAGGGTCCATTCCATGGGCTTCGACAGGCCTCAGCTCACGAGCTATCGCTCGCTCATGGGAACGAAATCTCGAGTCCGCATGCCGGTGTAGATCTGTTTCGGCCTGGCGATCTTCTGCTCCTTGTCCTGCACGAGCTCCGACCACTGCGCGAGCCAGCCCGGCGTACGACCAATTGCGAAGAGCACCGTAAACATCTCCGCCGGGAACTGCAGTGCCTCATATATCAGCCCCGAATAGAAGTCGACGTTGGGATACAGCCGTCGCTTGACGAAGTACTCGTCTTCCAAAGCGATCTTCTCCAGCTCCTGTGCGATCTTGAGCAGCGGATTGACCCCGGTCACTTCGAAGACGTCGTCACAGGCCTTCTTAATGATCTTGGCTCGCGGGTCATAGTTCTTGTAGACCCGGTGCCCGAAGCCCATCAGCTTCTCTTTGCCCTCCTTCACCCCGGCGATGAAATCGCCGATGTTGTCGGTCGTACCGATCCGACTCAGCATCGCGAGCACGGCCTCGTTAGCGCCGCCATGCAGCGGTCCATAGAGGGCGGCGACGCCAGCCGCGACGGCCGAATACGGATCAACTTGAGAGGAGCCGACCGACCGCACGGCGTTCGTTGAGCAGTTCTGCTCATGATCAGCATGCAGAATGAACAGCACTTCGAGGGCATGCACCAGGCGCTCGTCCGCGACGTAGGTTGGCTCGCTCATCTTGAACAACATGGCCAAGAAGTTGGCCGTGTAGGACAGCCTGTTGTCAGGGTAGACGTAAGGCTTGCCCAACTGGTGTCGGTAGGCGAACGCCCCGAGGGTCGGCATTTTGGCGATCAATCGGGTGATCTGGAGCATGCGATTCTCGGGATTACCGATCTTGCTCGCTTCCGGATAGAACGTCGACAGCGCACTCACGGTTGCCATCAGCATTCCCATGGGATGCGCGTTGTAACGGAAACCCTCGATGAACTGCTTGAGGTTCTCGTGGATGAAGGTGTGATAGGTGATGTTGTGCACCCATTCGTCGAGCTGAGCCTGGGTTGGCAGCTCGCCGTGGAGCAGCAGGTATGCGACCTCTAAGAAGGTCGAGTGCTCGGCCAATTGCTCAATGGGATATCCGCGATACTCGAGGATTCCCTGTTCACCGTCGATGAAGGTAACGGCGCTACGGCACGACGCCGTGTTGACAAACCCTGGGTCGTACGTCGTGAGTCCCGGCTCGCCGTCGACCGCGATCTGGCTCAGATCGGTAGCGCGGATCGTCCCATCGGTGACCGCAATCTCGTAATCACGGCCCGTGCGGTTATCGCGAATGCTGAGGGAATCCTTGGAAGGATCAACCGTTGGCGTCTCGGTCATGCGCACAACCTACGCGCGGCCAGGAGGCCTGAATAGTCAGGGGCCCTATGATTTGGCCCACGAGCCGGCAGGCAGAAAAGGGTGTGTCAGAGGCCTCCACTAGGTTCGCGGCATGGACCAGAAGCAGATCATTCATCGATATCTCCGCATCTCGCGCGACGCGCTGTTGGCGAAGCTCGACGGGCTGAGTGAACGCGACGTCCGCTGGCCGATGACGCAAACGGGTACGAATCTGCTTGGGCTTGTCAAACATGTGGCGAGCGTCGAACTGGGCTACTTCGGCGAAGTGTTCGCCCGGCCGTCCAACCTGCCACTGCTATGGCTCGACGAAGATGCTGAGATCAACGCCGACATGTGGGCAACCGCCGACGAGTCACGCGAGGAGATTGTCACGTTGTATCAGCAGGCTGCCGCGCATGCGGACGAGACAATTGCAGCGCTGACCCTGGAATCACCCGGGCTGGTTCCGTGGTGGCCGCCAGAGCGGCATCACGTCACCCTGCAACAGATCATGGTCCACGTAAGTGTGGAGATGGCTCGACACGCAGGCCACGCCGACATCCTGCGGGAACTCATCGACGGCGCAGCCGGCAACAACGACGGAAATCTCCCGGACCAGACCGCGGAGCAGTGGGCTGCGTATCGACAGCGGCTTGAGAAGGCTGCAGTCGAAGCGGAACGGCTGACAGAAACGGCTGACTCTGACGGCCGGAGCCGCGCCGCGAGCAGCTGATTGCTAACGCGCCTGCATCTCCACGAAGTGTGGGCTGTACATCAGGCCGAGGATGTTGCCGAATGGGTCGACGACAGACGCCGTGACAAACCCCGCTTCCCGCTCGACAACCGGCTGATATTCGGTGGCTCCCAGCTCGACCAGCCGTGCGACGGCAGCTGGGACGTCGTCGACCTGCCAGTAAATGACCGTTCCGCCGGGATCACGTGCGGCACTCGCCGGCGCGTAGCGGCGGTCGATAAGACCAAGCTCGTCCTGATCGGCCCCGATCCGGAACTCGATGTAGGCAGGCGACCCGTCTTCGGGGCGCTGGAAGTAGGGCTCGATCCCAAGCACGCCGGCGTACCAATCGCGCGCAGCGGCGACATCGTCGGCCCAGAAGCTGACCGTGGTGAGTCCGCGCAGCATCTTCATGCCTTCCTTATCTTGTGTGTGGATCTTGTGTGTGGTGGCGCCTGGAGTAATGCTGCCGAGAGGCGCTGACATTTCCGCTTTGACCGGCGGTTGCCCACGCAGGTAATCTGGTCGGCTGTTGCGTCTACGCGAGCACTTTCAGCGTGCCCGGATGCGGTGCGTGGATGCGACACGATTCGGTAAATAACATTAAGAGCTTGCTCGCGGTTACAAATGGAAGCTGGTTATGTCCACCTACAGCCCAAAACCTGGCGACATCACGAGGTCGTGGCATGTCATCGATGCCGATGATGTTGTGCTGGGCCGGCTTGCGGTGACCGCCGCCACATTGCTTCGAGGCAAGCACAAGCCGACGTACGCCCCGCACGTTGACGGCGGCGATTTCGTCGTCGTCGTGAATGCGTCCAAGATCGCTCTGACCGGAAAGAAGCGAACGGACAAGCTCGCCCGCCGTCACTCCGGCCGACCCGGCGGTTTGAAGTCCGTGCCGTATGGTGAGTTGCTCGATCGGGATCCACGCAAGGCCGTCGAACTCGCCGTCTGGGGAATGCTCCCCAAGAACAAGCTCAGCCGCAGACTGATCAGGAAGCTCAAGGTGTACGCCGGTCCCGAGCATCCGCACACCGCTCAGCAGCCCAAGCCGTACCAGATCACCCAGATCGCGCAGTAGCCGCGCACCGCGACCACACGCACGTAATCGACCACACGCACGTAATAAGGAAGCAAGGAACCATCGCAGTGACTGAAACCGCCACCGAGAGCGTCGAGGACGAGATCGCCCCTTTCCGTGAGGATGATCGTGAGATCGCGTACCGTTCGGAGGCGACACCCCAGGTTTCGCACGGCCCGTCCGGCCGCCCTGCGGTCGTGGCTCCAGCGGCGGCCACCGGTCGCCGTAAGGAAGCTGTGGCCCGCGTCCGTCTCGCTCCAGGCAGCGGGCACTGGACGATCAACGGCCGCACGTTGGATGACTATTTTCCGAACAAGGTGCACCAGCAACTGGTGTCCGAACCGTTCGCTGCGGCCGCGGTAGCCGGTTCGTACGACGTGATTGCACGTATTCATGGCGGCGGCGTGACTGGTCAGGCCGGGGCCTTGCGGCTGGGCATCGCACGTGCCCTCAATGCAGTCGATGCCGAGGCAAGCCGGGCCGCGCTCAAGAAGGCCGGCCTGCTGACCCGTGATGCGCGGATCAAGGAACGTAAGAAGGCGGGCCTGAAAAAGGCCCGAAAGGCTCCCCAGTACAGCAAGAGGTAGTCGCGCGGGGGTAAGAGCAGTGGGGCAACTCTTCGGAACCGACGGCGTACGCGGCAAGGCCAATGAGGCACTCACCGCGGAACTTGCGCTGAGCCTTTCTGTTGCCGCGGCGCACGTCCTTGCGGAAACCGGAGAGTTCAGCCGACACCCACCCTTCGCCGTGGTCGGTCGTGACCCGCGCGCCTCGGGCGAATTTCTCGAAGCTGCCGTGGTGGCTGGTCTGGCCAGCGCAGGCGTCGATGTGGTACGGCTCGGCATGTTGCCGACTCCCGGCGTCGCCTTCCTGACCGAGGCTTGCGATGCCGATCTTGGAGTGATGCTGTCGGCGAGTCACAACCCGATGCCCGACAACGGCATCAAGTTCTTTGCACGCGGAGGCAGCAAGCTCGATGACGCGGTGGAGGATGCCATCGAGGCTCGTCTCACCGAAGTCTGGGCCCGGCCCACCGGCGCCGGAGTGGGCCGCGTAACCGTCGACGGATCACTGGTCGAGACCTACGTGGCGCATGTTGTCAACACCCTCGAGCGGCCGGTCAGCCTCGATGGCATCAAAGTCGTTGTCGATTGCGCAAACGGAGCCGCATTCCAAGCCGCACCCGCGGCGTTCGAGGCGCAAGGCGCTGACGTCCATCGGATCCACGCGCAGCCTGATGGCATCAACATCAACGACAATTGCGGATCCACGCATATGGACTCGCTTCGCGCAGCAGTGCTGGAGCAACATGCAGACATCGGGATAGCCCTGGACGGTGATGCCGATCGATGCCTCGCGGTCGACACCTTCGGTCGGATCGTCGATGGAGATCAGATCTTGGCGATCTTGGCCCTTGCGCTGCGCGAGCAGGGCAGGCTGAAGAACGACACGGTCGTAGCCACCGTGATGAGCAATTTGGGGTTCCTGAACGCCATGCGCGACATCGGGATCACCGTGCAGCAGACCAAGGTTGGCGATCGTTATGTCCTGGAGGCCATGAAGGCCGGCGGGTTCATCCTCGGCGGCGAGCAATCCGGCCACATCGTGATGTTGGAACATGCGACCACCGGCGACGGCGTTCTGACTGCGCTTCATCTGATGAATCGGATGGCGACCTCTGGGCAGTCTCTTGCGCAGCTGGCTTCGGTGATGACCCGGCTGCCTCAGGTGTTGATCAATGTGCCGGATGTCGACAAGAGCCGGGCGGCAACTAATCAGCAGCTCTTGGCGGCTGTCGCCGACGCTCAAGCCGAGCTCGCAGACTCGGGTCGTGTCTTGTTACGCCCGTCGGGCACGGAGTCGCTGGTGCGCGTCATGGTCGAGGCCGAAAGTTATGAGGCCGCCAATGAGGTTGCACTTCGGCTAGCCGATGTGGTGAGAACCTCGTTGGGCCTGTCGAAAGATGTGCCCTGAGCTTGTCGAGTATGCGCCCTGAGCTTGTCGAGTATGCGCCCTGAGCTTGTCGAAGGGTGCGCTCACGCCCTTCGACAAGCCCAGGGCGCAGAACTCAGAGCGATGAACCGCTTGAGCTTGCCGGTAGCGGCGTGCCGCTGTATCTGATCAACGATCATGATCTTGATCTCGGGATTGGCGAGCCCGTACCTGCCCAGCGACGAGGCAAGGGCCGCCGCCACCGCGGAGACCTCGGGCGAGCCGACCACCAGTACGTCAGCCCCGTTCGCGGTCTGATGCACCTGATACTCAGAGATCAGCGGGTCGGTACCGAGCACATAGCGGAACGCGCTCGCCGGGATCACACGCTCCCCGTAGCGGAAGTCGTCGTCGCGCCGTCCGGCAATGTCGGCGACCCGCAACATCGAACTTCCGCACGCGCAGCGGCCCGTGAGCAGTGTGACATCATCGCCGAGGTCATAACGGATGAAGGGGAAGGTACGGCCGGCAAGTCCCGTCGCCAGAGTGCGGGTGGCCGGCTCATCGGCGCCGACCGGGCGCCCGTCGGCATCTACCCGCTCCAAGATCAGCTCGTCTTCGCAGATGTGCAGACCATCGCCAGAGCCGCAGCCGACTGCTTGGACGCCGATCTCAGTCGAGCCCCAGAGGTTGTGAACGGGCGCGTTCCACGCGAGCTGAATCGCGTCGCGATCTTCCTCACTGAGCGGCTCGGAGTTCGTGCTCACCCGGACTGGGTGAATCGACAACTCACCCGCGGTCGTCGCACGGGCGAGGCGTCCAATGACCGAGGCGTAGCCAACAAGATGGGTCGGCTGCGCGTCCGCCACTGTTTGCTGCACCTGGTCGAAGGGCGCCGCCGCCGGGATGACCATGGTCTCCATCGACGGCTCAGTGGCGATGTCGAACAGCGGCGTACTGGCGTGGGGCGGCTCGCCGGCCTCTAATACGCCGAGTCGCGTCGTCCCGAGGTCTGATCTGGAGGCGCGTTCGGCGCGCGCCTGCCACCGCCAGGCGAGGCAGGCGAGTGTGACGAACTGCTCCCAATCCCAGACGTACACACCGCGTACGCCGCTTGAGCCGCCCGAGCTGAAAATCTGCAGTTCGCCAGGTGTGTAGGAGAACCAGGGCTGCTGTGCCAACACCTGTTCGGCGCCAGCTCGATCGATGTCTGGCCTGGTGATGATCGCATCCCAGTCGTTCTGGGCCTCCTGCTTGATCATCGGCGGCAGCTTCGCGAGGTCGTCGAGAGTCGCCGTGGCTGGATCGATGTGACTCATCCGCGGGGCGTGGAAGGGCGAGCGCTCGCGTGCGTAATAGAGCAATGACCGGAGCCGTTCGATTTGGTAGCGCTCGATGCGCTCGCGCGGCCAGTCGAGGCGCGCCACGTGGTCCTCCAGCGAGGCACGCACTGCGTTCAAGTGGGCGGCCCGCAGTCGTTCGTACGCCGCCTTCGGGTCATGGTGGCTCACGCTCATAGTGTGCCGGTGCAGCGCCTAGCTCAGGAAGACTTCCTCGGGAGGCCGGCGTCTTTCCGCACAAGTCCACATATGACGCCTGATTCTGCGAATCTGCGGCTCATTCGTGGCCTTGTGCGGAGAAACGCGCATCCGAGCCGCGAGTCTGACAAGAGCTGCTAGGACTCGGTCAGACCTTGCGGATCCGCACCCACTGGACCGAATGATCACGATCCTTACGAAGGATCACGGTCGCGCGATCCTTGGTCGGCAGGATGTTCGCGGAGAGGTTCGGACCGTTGATGGTGTCCCAGAGGTATCGCGCCTGGTGGATCGCCTCACTCGTGGTCAGCTCGGCGTAGCGAGTGAAGTAGGAGCGCGGATCGCGGAAGGCCGTATCACGCAGCGACAGGAAGCGGCTGACGTACCAGTCCCGAACGTCCGCATCGTCAGCATCGACGTAGACCGAGAAGTCGAAGAAGTCACTAACGGCAAGCCCTGTCGTGCCATCAGGACGCGGCCGCGCCGGCTGTAGGACGTTGAGCCCCTCGACGATCAAGATGTCGGGTCGCCGGACCCTGATCTGGGCGTCCGGCACGATGTCGTAGGTCAGATGGCTGTAGACCGGAGCCAGCACCTCGTCCTGACCGGACTTGACATCGATGACGAAGCGCAGCAGAGCGCGCCGATCGTATGACTCGGGGAACCCCTTACGATGCAGCAGCCCACGGCTGTCGAGTTCAGCATTGGGCAGCAGGAAGCCATCAGTGGTGACCAAGCTGACTCGCGGATGTTGCGGCCAGACGGCCAGCAGCTCCCGCAGCAACCGAGCGGTCGTGGACTTGCCGACGGCAACCGATCCCGCGATGCCGATCACGAACGGCGTACGCTCCACCGACAGCTGCAGGAACTCATTCGTAGATTGATGCAGTTCGCTGGTGTGCAGGAAGTAGCGGCTCAGCAGCCGGGTCAGCGGCAGATACACCTCGCTGACATCGAGCATGCTGGTGGGGTCGCCCAACCCACGGACTTTTTCCAGGGTCGTCTCGTCAAGCGGAATCGGCATCTGTTCGGCAAGCTCGGCCCAATCTGCCCGATTGCGCTCCACGTACGCGCCAAGGAGCTCCAGATCGTCCCGCATAGGCAGAAATCTAATGTCGGATCATCAATCGGCGGACATCTCGGTCTTCTCTGGCTGACAGCCCGGCCGCCAAGGGCTGAAAAGGTAGGGTTCCGCCTATGTGTGGAATCGTCGGGTACATCGGGGGGAAGGCGGCGCTGGACGTCGTCGTCGAGGGCCTGCGCCGGCTGGAGTACCGCGGATATGACTCCGCAGGCGTTGCCATCGTGGCCGATGAAACACTCTCCGTGGCCAAGAAGGCAGGCAAACTTGGCAACCTGGAAAAGCTGTTGGGCGAGGAGCAGCTACCGAGCAGCGGGCTCGGCATTGGCCACACCCGGTGGGCAACCCACGGCGGACCGAACGATGTCAACGCCCATCCGCACACATCTGCTGATGGGCGGATCGCGCTAGTCCACAACGGAATCATCGAAAACTACGTGACGCTCCGGGGCGAGCTGGAGGAAGCCGGCATCCGCTGCGTATCCGAGACCGATACCGAAATCGTGGCACAGCTGTTGGGTGTGCAGGTCACCTCTGGAGTGCCTCTGGCCGAGGCCATGCGAACAGTGTGCCGCCGACTTCGTGGCGCATTCACCCTCGTCGCTGTCGATAGTCAGCAGCCGGACACGGTGGTTGCGGCCCGTCGTAACTCACCCTTGGTGGTGGGTGTCGGCGAGGGAGAAAACTTCGTCGCATCAGACGTTGCTGCGTTCATCGAGCACACTCGCGAAGCCATCGAGTTGGGCCAAGATCAGCTGGTCGCCATCACCGCGGACAGCGTAGAGATCACCACTTTCGAGGGTGAGCCCGCTGAGGTACGGCCCTATCACGTGGACTGGGACCTGTCCGCGGCCGAAAAAGGCGGCTACGACTGGTTCATGCGTAAGGAGATCCACGAGCAGCCGCGGGCGGTCGCCGACACATTGCTCGGCCGGCACGACGCGAACTCCCGGCTCACCCTGGACGAGATCCGGATGACCGAGGAGGAGCTCCGGCGGGTCGACAAGATCATCATCGTCGCCTGCGGCACGGCCTTCTACGCAGGACTGGTGGCCAAGTACGCGATCGAGCACTGGACCCGGATTCCATGTGAGGTCGAACTCGCGAGTGAGTTCCGCTATCGCGACCCGATTCTCGGTCCGACCACTCTGGTCGTGGCTATCAGTCAATCGGGCGAGACCGCGGACACTCTGATGGCTATCCGGCATGCTCGGGAGCAGCAAGCCAGGGTGCTGGCCATCTGCAACACCAACGGCTCGACCATCCCGCGCGAGTCGGACGGGGTGATCTACACCCATGCCGGCCCAGAGATTGGTGTGGCCTCGACCAAGGGATTCCTGACGCAACTAGTCGCCTGCTATCTGCTGGGTCTCTATCTCGCGCAGGTGCGCGCGGCGAAGTCCTGCGATGAAATCGGTGCCGTTTTGCGGGAGCTTGCGACCATGCCCGACGCGATCCAAGGCGTGCTCGACGACCTCGGGCCGGTGATCGAGCTGGCCGAGGAGTTCGCCAAGAACCGCTCGGTGCTCTTCATTGGCCGGCATGTGGGTTATCCGGTTGCCCTCGAGGGTGCCCTGAAGCTGAAGGAGCTGGCCTATATCCATGCCGAAGGTTTCGCCGCTGCTGAGTTGAAGCACGGCCCGATTGCCTTGATCGAAAACCGGTTGCCGGTGTTCGTGATCGTTCCGCCGAGCGGTGATCTGCTACACGACAAGGTGCTGTCCAACTTGCAGGAAGTACGTGCCCGCGGGGCCAGAACCATCGTTTTGGCCGAGGAGGACGACGTCGAGGTGCTTGGGTACGCGGATGTCATGATCAGGTTGCCCAAGGTCTCGGCACTGTTGCAGCCGCTGGTGGCAATCGTGCCGCTGCAGATGTTCGCCTGTGAACTTGCCACCAAGAAGGGGCATGACGTCGATCAACCGCGCAATCTGGCCAAGTCCGTCACCGTAGAGTGATGCAGCTCATGATCACCGGGTCGTCGTGCGCCCTGAGTGGATCAGCATGCGCCACTGAGCCTGTCGATGGGTGCGGCTACGGACTTCGACAGGCTCAGCGCGCATTGAGTTGTTCATGATCATTGGAGTTGGCATCGACGTCTGTGACGTCGATCGATTTGCCGCCTCGATAGAGCGTCGGCCAGGGCTTGTGCAGCGCATCTTTACTCCCGCCGAAGCCGAGCGCCCGATGGCGTCGAAGGCCGCTCGATTCGCCGCGAAAGAGGCCTTGGCGAAGGCGCTGGGCGCACCCGACGGCTTGTCGTGGCTGGACGCCGAGGTAGTCACCGACGATCATGGCAAGCCCTCGTTCAAGGTGATGGGTACGGTCGCTGCCCGGGCCGCCGAACTCGGCATCGGCACCATCCACCTCAGCATGTCCCACGATGCAGGCATCGCCTCGGCCGTCGTAATCTGCGAAGCGTGATCATGCGCGCATACCGCGTCGAGAAGATCCGCAGCATCGAGGAGCGGGCCATTGCCACCCAGGGCGTGGACGTCTTGATGCAGCGGGCTGCGGCTGGCGTTGCGGCCAGTGCCGCCGAGCTGCTGCAGACTACCGTCGGGGGCCGATACGGCCGTCACGTGATGATCATGGTCGGAGCCGGCAACAACGGGGGCGACGCATTGTTCGCCGGCGTACGGCTGGCTCGTCGTGGCGTACGCGTCACCGCCGTACGATGCCTCGGCACACCTCATCCAGCAGGCAGTGCCGCGCTTCTTGCGGCTGGCGGGCGACTGATCGATCTGGAGAATTCGATCATGAACCTGCCTTGCGACTTGGTCATCGACGGGATCCTCGGCATCGGCGGCCGGCCGGGATTGCCCGATCAGGTGGCCCAACTCGTCGAATCCATCGCGGACCGCAACGTTCCCATCGTGGCCGTTGACCTGCCCTCTGGAGTGGCCGCGGACACCGGCGCAGTACCCGGCGCGGCGGTCAGCGCCACCCGTACGGTCACCTTTGGCGAGCTGAAGCCGTGCCACCTGCTGCAGCCCGCGCTGACGTACTGTGGCGAGCTGAGCGTGATCGACATCGGACTTGGTGCTGATCATGAAGAGCCGGCTGATCTGTTGGGTCTGGATGAGGACGAGCTGGCGCACGCGTGGCCCTATCCGAACGAACGCAGCGACAAGTACGCCCGCGGCGCGGTCGGCGTCGACACTGGCTCCGATCAGTACCCCGGTGCGGCTGTGATGTCGGTTTACGGCACCGTTTACGGCGGTGCGGGTTACGTCCGATTCCTGGGCGCCGACCGACCCGCCGCCACGATCTCCGATCAGTTGCCCAATGTGGTCTTTTCGGCCGGCCGAGTTCAGGCATATCTCTATGGCTCCGGCTGGGGCGAGCGTGCTGACGGAGCCAAGGTGCTTGAGGACGCCGCCCAGCAGGGCCTTCCTGCCGTTGTGGACGCCGACGGCCTCGGCTACCTGCCCAAGCCGGCACCTGCGCACTGGCTGCTGACCCCCCATGCCGGCGAATTGGCCAGGCTGCTCGACCAGGAGCGCAGCTGGGTCGAGGAGGATCCGGTACGCGCAGCCACCGCGGGTGCTCAGCAGACCGGAGCAACGGTGCTTTTGAAGGGTGCCTCGCAGCTCGTGGCTGCTCCCGATGGCGGGCCGGTGCTGGTCGCCCTGCCGGGGCCGGCCTGGACGGCACAGGCAGGATCCGGCGACGTACTCGGTGGCGTATGCGCTGCCCTACTCGCCGCTGGCGTGCCTGCTCAGCAAGCGGGTCAACTAGGAGCATCTGTCCAGGCGGTGGCCGCGGCCGCTCATCCTGGGGTGTTGGCGCCCCAAGAGCTGGCACGTGCCATCGGCCAAACCCTCGGACGCCTCGAACAGCGCGCGAGGAAGGCGTGACAAGTCAGGTGCGGATGCCGGATGCCACAGCAGGGATTGATCCGGCCACCGCGTGTGCAGAGATTGACCTTGCTGCTTTTCGGGCCAATGTAGCTACTCTCCGTGGGCATGCTGGCGTGCCGGTGATGGTGGTGGTGAAGGCCGATGGCTATGGGCACGGAATGCTCGAATGCGCTCGAGAAGCGAGGGCAGCCGGCGCGGAGTGGCTCGGTGTTGCGACACCCGCAGAGGCTTTACAGCTCCGCGAAGCTGGCGACACCGGACCGTTGCTGGCGTGGCTGTATGGGGTTGATGAGGATATGACGCCCCTCGTGGCCGCCGATGTCGACGTTTCCGCGCAATCTGTTGATCAAATTGGCCGGCTGGTCACCGCCGCTGCAGTTGCGGAACGACGTGCTCGGGTGCATCTGAAGATCGACACCGGTCTGTCCCGCAACGGCGCCACCAGTGACGACTGGCAGCAGGTGTGCGCCAGCGCAGCCGAGGCCGAGCACGCGGGCGCTATCGAAGTGATCGGCATCTGGTCCCACCTGGCGGCTGCCGATGAGCCTGGACATCCATCCGTTCCTCTTCAGATTCAGGCGTTTCAACAGGCGTATGAGCAGGCCAGAGCTGCCGGCCTCGAACCAGCGTTACGGCATCTCGGCAATTCGGCCGGTGCGCTGGTAGTCCCCGACGCGCGGTTGGATTTGGTGCGTGTCGGCATTGCGGCGTACGGTATCGACCCGGCTCCTGGGATCGCGGCGCTTGCCGGCGTGACGTTGCGGCCGGTCATGCGGCTCCGGGCCCAGCTGGTCAATGTCAAGAAGATCGCGGCGGGAGCTGGTGTCTCGTACGGATGGACCTGGATCGCGGACGCACCCACCACGGTCGGCCTTGTGCCGCTGGGCTACGGCGACGGGATACCTCGCCACGCGGGGAACCGGGCTTGTGTGGGCTGGTCAGGAGCCTGGGCGCCGATACGGGGCCGAATCTGTATGGACCAGTTCGTCGTCGACTTAGGTGCCGATCGGGTGGCCCAGCCCGGCGATGAGGTCATCCTGTTCGGTCCTGGTGATCATGGCGAACCGACGGCCGCCGACTGGGCTGCGTGGTGCGACACCATCGGCTACGAGATCGTGACGCGCATCGGAAGTCGGGTGCCCCGCCGCTATCTCCATGCCAGCCGGGACATCATCTGATGGCGCCAAAAAGGGGCAGCCTCGCCACCGGTTTGGGGCTGGTGGCCAGTGTCGCGGCGCTCGCGGCCGGCGGCGTGGCGTTGGGGATCGAACTCGAGCACAGGGTCGTGTCGAAGCGGATCGCGCGTAACTCGGAGGCAAATCTGGAGGAATTCTTCGCGTTGCGCTCCGACGGGCCGGACGTCATCACGCCAGACGGTGTCGTGCTTCATACCGAGGTCGACGAGGGCGATGCTGATGACATCACTCTGGTCTTCGTCCATGGCTACGCGCTGAACTTGGACTGCTGGCATTTCCAGCGGCTGCACTTTCGCGACCAGCTGCGGCAGGTGTTGTATGACCTGCGCTCGCACGGCAGATCGGGTCGCTCCGAGGCCGAGCTGTGCCGGATTCCGCAGCTCGCCGAGGACCTATATCAGGTGCTGCAGGAGGTGGTCGGTAGTGCCCGAGTAATTCTCGTCGGGCACTCCATGGGCGGCATGACGATCATGCGACTGGCACAGACGCGTCCCGAGCTTTTCGGCAGTCAGGTGCGTGGCGTCGCCCTACTCTGCACCTCGGCTGGGGAGATGGCCGACCACTCACCGATCCGAGGGATACCCGGACGCATGTTCTCCCGGATCGCGGAACCCGCGATGGCGGTCCTGAACCGAATTCCCGAGCTGGTCGCTCAGGGACGTCGCGCCGGCAGTGATCTTGGTTATGTGGTCACCCGCCGGATGGCGTTCGGATCGGACGTCCCGTCGAGTTACGTCGACTTCGCCTCCGAGATGTTGGCCGAGATCCCACTCGAGGTGGTGGCTGATTACTATCCCGCCTTCGGCGAGCTGGACGAGTACCCGGCCCTGGCTACCATCGCCGCCGTGCCGACCGTGGTGGTGGGCGGTGAGAACGACTTGTTCACTCCGATCGAGCACACCGCGCGCATCATCGAGCTGCTTCCCAAGGCGGAAGCCATCCGGGTCGAAAACTGCGGACACCTGGGCATGATCGAAAAGCATGACATCTTCAATGGCGCCCTGGACCGGCTCCTCGCCCGGGTACGCGCCGAGTTGTCAGATTCCAGTTGAGCTATACGTCAACTGGAATCTGACAACTCGGCGTTCCCGCCCGCACGCCATACGATAGAGCGCTGATGAGCGTCTCGGTTTCTGATCTTGTGGTAACCATCGCGTCGCCGCAGGATGCGGCCGCGATGGTTGAGGTCATTCACAGTGCATTCCGGGCGCGGCCACCCGTCGACCCGCCATCTGCGGCCATCGACGAGACGGTGGAGACCCTGGCGGCCCACCTGCAGCAAGGTAGCGGAATTCTGGCCTCGGTGGGCGGTCGACCAGCGGGCGTCATCGTGGTGGTGTCAGACGCAGCCGGCGTTGCGACATTCACCCGGGTCGCAGTACATCCCGACTTGCAGCGGCATGGCATTGCGTCGGCGATGGTCCCCGCGGCCGAGGAGCTTGCAGCGATCCGTGGCTACGAGTGCGTCGAGCTTTTGGTACGAGCCGAATTTCCCGATTTCGTTGCCTTCTGGCAGCACCGCGGCTTCGTCGTCGATCGGCAGGTGCCGCATGGCGTGATCTTGACCAAGCGGCTGCCATTGGCGATCAAGGTTCCGACCAGCGACGCGATGGTGCGGCTCGGTGAACGTCTGGCGCAGTTGCTACGGCCCGGAGACGTGATACTCGCCGCTGGCGATCTTGGTGCCGGCAAGACGACCTTGACCCAGGGCATTGGTCGTGGACTCGGCTCAGAGGGACCGATCATTTCCCCGACCTTCGTGCTGTCTCGGATCCATCCCTCGGCAACTGGTCGTCCGACTCTGATGCACGTGGACGCTTACCGGCTCTCCGGCGCATCGGAGCTTGATGATCTTGATCTCGACGCAACCGTGGCGGACTCGATCACCGTCGTCGAGTGGGGGCAAGGGATCGCCGAGGGACTGGCCGAGGACCGATTGGAGATCGACATCTGGACCTCTCCAGCAGACCTTTCGGCAGTGGGCGATGACAGCGAGCGGGTAGTGACGGTACGCGGGGTCGGGCCCAGATGGCGCGGCGTAGACCTGACTGCACTGCGTGGTGATGATCATGTCTGACGCCGGAGTGGTTCTTGCCTTGGACACCTCGACGGTGGTCAATGTCGGTCTTGCCAGCGCTGGCCGGGTGCTTGGGACGGCGACCGTGGCTGATCAGATGGCTCATGTCGAGCAACTGATGCCGCTAGTCTCAGAGTGTCTCGATGCGGCCGGGATTACCACTGGTGATCTTGATCGGCTTATTGTCGGTGTCGGCCCGGGACCGTTCACCGGACTGCGGGTCGGTATTGCCACGGCACAGGTGTTGACTCAGGTGCTCGGGCTGGAGCTACGCGGGGTCTGCAGCCTCGATGTCCTGGCCGCGCAATTCGCTGATGCAACAACGGAGTTTGTGGTTGCTACGGATGCCAGACGGCGGGAGGTGTATTGGGCGCGTTATTCCACGGCCGGCGAGCGGCTCGCCGATCCACAAGTGTCGCGGCCCAGCGACGTACCGCGGTTTCCCACCATTGGGCCCGCAGCCGATCTCTATGCCGATCAGTTGCAGGCGGTGCCGGGCCCGCGTGGGTTGGATCCAGGTGTATTGGCGACTCGCGGCCCGACACTTCCCGACGCCGGTCATGAGCCTCTGTATCTCCGCCATCCCGATGCGAGGGAACTGACCCGGCCGAAATCGGTGCTGCACTATCAGGGCGTGAGGCGATGATTTCTGCCTTACGCAATCCGCAGATCAGCATTCTCCCGGCTCGCCTCGATGATCTTTCCGCGATCATGATGTTGGAGCAGGCCGGTTTCCCGACCGCTGAGCAGTGGAGCGAGCGCAGCTGGCGTAGCGAACTTCTTGGTGAGCGTCGCACGATCTTGATCGCCCGGGCGCAGCATCCGGTCGGGGTGATCTCGATCACCACCATTGGTGAGCTTGGTGATCTTCATCGCCTGGTGGTGGAACCCCGCAGCCGTCGGCAGGGGATCGGTACTGATCTTGTTCGCGCGGGCCTGGAGACCGTGCGGCAGCTGGGGGTACGCGCGGTGATCTTGGATGTCGCGTACCACAACGAGGCGGCGATTGCGCTCTACCAGCAGCTTGGTTTTGAGCAGCTCAGCGCCCGGCAGGACTACTACGGACCCGGTCAGCACGCGTTGATTTTGAAGCTGTACGACCTGCAGACCTGGCCGGATCGCCTCGCGAGCATGACGGAGGACCTGTGACCAGTTCACCGAAAATGCGCCCTGGGCTTGTCGAAGGGCGTGCTTCGACGAGCTCAGCAGACATCTCGCCGAGCCTGACCGCGGCCGGCCCGCTGATCATTGGTATCGAGTCCTCCTGCGACGAGACGGGGATCGGCATCGTCCGCGGGCATGAGCTGCTGGCGAACGAGGTGGCCTCCAGTGTCGAGCTGCATGTGCGCTTTGGCGGCGTGGTGCCGGAGGTCGCAAGCCGCGCTCACCTGGAGGCGATGGTGCCAACGCTGCAGCGCGCTTGCGCTGCCGCCGACATCGACCTGTCAGAGATCGACGGCGTCGCGGTGACTGCTGGCCCCGGCTTGATGGGTGCCCTTGTCGTTGGCTTGGCGAGCGCCAAGGCACTCGCGTACGCCTTGAACAAGCCCTTGTACGGGGTCAACCATCTCGTCGGCCATGTCGCTGTTGATCTGCTGGAGCACGGGCCGCTCCCGGACCGCTGCATCGCGTTGCTGGTGTCAGGCGGGCACACCTCTCTGCTGCAGGTCGAGAGCATTACCGACAACATCGTCGAGCTGGGCTCGACGATTGACGACGCCGCCGGCGAGGCGTATGACAAGGTCGCCCGCGTGCTCGGCCTGCCCTACCCTGGCGGCCCCTACATCGATAAGGCAGCAACGGGTAATCCGGGTTACGTACGTTTCCCACGCGGCTTGACCGCGCGTAAGGACCTTGAGCGGCATCGTTTTGACTTCTCCTTCTCTGGTCTGAAGACGGCCGTGGCGCGGTGGGTCGAGGCTCGGCATCGCGATGGGCTGGACATTCCGCTGGCCGACGTTGCGGCCAGCTTCCAGGAGGCGGTCTGTGACGTGCTCAGCGCGAAGGCGATGGATGCCTGCGCGGCGACGGGTGCGACCGACCTCCTGATCGGCGGCGGCGTCGCTGCCAATGGCCGGCTACGGACGTTGCTCGCCGAGCGTGCGGCCGAACGCGGAATCGCCTTGCGTACGCCGCGTCCGAAGCTGTGCACCGACAATGGCGCGATGATCGCGGTGCTGGGTGCGGAGATCGTTGCGGCCGGCGGTAAGCCATCTGCTCTCGACATCGGAGCGGACTCCTCACTACCGGTCAGCAGGATCCTGGTCTGATGGCGGCTCGATGAGGTTACCCCTCGGCTTGACCGAGGACGCCCTCCGAGCGGCGATGCTGGAGGAGGACCCGGAGTCGTTGGAAGCCGCCTCCCGAATGCGCGCGCAATTTGGTCCGAAGCTGGCCGCAGCTGCTCTCACCCAAGCCAGCTTGCGCTGGCAGGCGGTCGCCAAGTTCGGTGAGGCTGCGCTTGCGATGTTCTTCACTCGGGCCGGTCTCGAGCAGGCATCCCGCCCGGACGTCGCCGATTACCACGCCAGCCGGTTCGTGCAGGCCGGAGTTCGTCGAGTTATCGACATCGGCTGCGGCATCGGGTCGGATTCGTTGGCGTTCACTCGAGCCGGTCTGGAGGTCCTCGCAATAGACGTGGATCCGGTAACGGCGTTGGTTGCGCAGGCCAACCTTGGCGACCGTGTGAGCGTGGTCTGTGCAGATGCGAACGATGTCGCTGACCAACTGGCAGCTCCGGATGTCGGGGCGTTCTGCGACCCTTCTCGTCGAAATGATCGCGGTCGGGTCTGGCGCGTGGAGGAATTCGAGCCTTCGTGGGCGTTCGTGACCGGCCTACTTGACGGCGAGCGCGCGGCGGGCGTCAAACTCGGACCTGCCTTGCCACACTCGCTGATTCCGGAGGCGGCGGAGGCGGAATGGGTCACCCACCGTGGGGACACCGTAGAAGTGGCGCTGTGGTCAGGCCGCGGCGCGAGTCCCGGTCAACGTTCTGCACTCGTACTGCCGGATGGGCGCCTGACAGCATCGGGTGCGCCGCCGTTGCCGGTGCGCGACCTGGGACGTTATCTCTACGAACCCGCCGGTTCGGTCATCCGTGCGGGTGCCATTCCCGAACTGGGTGCGTTGCTGGGCGCTGGGCTGCTCGACACGCAAGTCGCGTACCTGACAAGTGATCAACTCCAGAACACCTCGCTGGCGACGGCGTTCGAAGTGCATCAACAGTTGTCGGCCAAACTCAAAACGCTGCGGAAATGGGTCCGTCAAGCCGAGATCGGCGTGCTGGAAATCAAGAAACGCGGAGTCGACATCGACCCGTCACTGCTCCGCAAGCAGCTCAAGTTGGAAGGGCCGAATAGCGCGACAATGGTGATCTCGCGCCGAGGAAGGGGCGCCATCGTCGCGATTGTCGAGCGGGTCTGACGTTGATGTCGTGAGCTTTCACTCCCCGTCGCATGAGCCATCCCTGTTGCGTTTCTCCGCACAAAGCCGCGTATGAAGCCCGAATCGGCGTGAATCGGCTTGATTCTAGGCCTTGTGCGGAACGACGTAAGCCACCGCTCAGTGCCGCGCTGGCACTCGCATATATCGAGTGCTAATGTCTGGTTAGCACTCTCGCTATGAGTGTGCCAGCTCAATGCTGGCGGCCGGGACGGCACCCGCGACGACGTCTCGACCATCACACATTCGGATATATCACCTGTGAAAGGGGTTTGGCGTGGCAGTCACGATCAAGCCGCTCGAGGATCGCATCCTCGTTCAGCCGCTCGAAGCAGAGCAGACCACGGCCTCGGGCCTGGTCATTCCCGACACCGCGAAGGAGAAGCCGCAGGAGGGCAAGGTTCTTGCTACCGGTCCTGGCCGCATCGACGACAACGGCAAGCGGGTTCCTCTCGATGTCGCCGAGGGTGACGTCGTGATCTTCAGCAAGTACGGCGGTACCGAGGTCAAGTACGACGGCAAGGACTTGCTGCTTCTCAATGCCCGCGACATCCTCGCGGTCGTTACCAAGTAAGGGGATCGCACCTATGGCAAAGATCCTTCTGTTCGACGAGGAGGCACGCCAAGCGCTTGAGCGCGGTGTCGACGCCCTCGCCAACACTGTGAAGGTCACCCTCGGCCCCAAGGGCCGTTACGTTGTCATCGACAAGAAGTGGGGCGCTCCGACCATTACCAATGACGGCGTGACCGTGGCCCGTGAGATCGAGCTCGACGACCCGTACGAGAACCTCGGGGCGCAGCTGGCCAAGGAGGTGGCCACCAAGACCAACGATGTCGCGGGTGACGGGACGACCACCGCTACGGTGCTCGCCCAGTCGCTGGTGCACGAGGGTCTCCGGGCGGTCGCCTCGGGTGCTAGCCCTGTTGCTCTCAAGCGGGGCATCGACGCCGCCGTTGCCGCAGTCGAGGAGCGACTGCGGGAGAACGCCCGTGAGGTCGAGACCACCGATGACATGGCGCACATAGCCACGATCTCCGCGCGTGACGAGGAGATTGGCCGCCTGATCGCCGAGGCATTCGACAAGGTGGGCAAGGACGGGGTCATCACCGTCGACGAGTCACAGACAATGGGCACCGAGCTCGAGTTCACCGAGGGCATGCAGTTCGACAAGGGCTACTCATCGCCGTACTTCGTGACCGACCCGGAGCGTATGGAGGCCGTCCTTGACGACCCATACATCTTGATCAACTCCGGCAAGATCTCTTCGATGACCGACCTGCTCCCGCTGCTGGAGAAGATCATTGGCGCTTCGGGGACGCTGTTTGTTGTAGCGGAGGACGTCGACGGCGAGGCGCTGTCCACGTTGGTTGTAAACAAGATCCGTGGCACCTTCACCTCGGTGGCTGTCAAGGCTCCGGCTTTTGGTGACCGCCGCAAGGCCATGCTCGAGGACATCGCCATCCTGACCGGTGGCAAGGTCGTCTCGCCTGAGGTCGGTCTGAAGCTTGACCAGGTCGGTCTTGACGTCTTGGGTCGCGCCCGCCGCATCGTCGTGACCAAGGACAACACCACGATCGTCGATGGCGCCGGCGACCCCGCCGAGGTCAAGGCCCGAGTGGCACAGCTGCAAGCCGAGATCGAACGTACAGACTCCGATTGGGATCGCGAGAAGCTGCAGGAGCGGGTCGCTAAGCTCGCCGGTGGCGTCTGCGTGATCAAGGTCGGCGCCGCTACAGAGGTGGAGCTCAAGGAGAAGAAGCACCGCATCGAGGACGCTGTTTCGGCAACCCGTGCGGCGATCGAAGAGGGCATCGTCGCCGGCGGCGGCTCTGCCCTCATTCATGCCGCCGCTGCTTTGAAGGGCGATCTCGATCTCACCGGTGATGAGCGGGCCGGGGTCGGCATCGTGAGGCGGGCATTGGCCGAGCCGCTGCGCTGGATCGCGGAGAATGGCGGCGAACAGGGCTACGTGGTGACCTCCAAGGTGGCCGAGCTGGAGCCGGGCCATGGCTTCAATGCCGTGACTGGTACCTACACCGACCTGTACGCCGAAGGCGTGATAGATCCGGTCAAGGTGACGCGCTCAGCGCTGGCCAATGCCGCTTCGATCGCAGCGCTGCTGCTGACCACCGAGACCTTGGTGGTTGAGAAGCCCGAAGAAGAGGAGAAGGTTCCGGCCGGACACGGGCACACTCACTGAGCAACGCAAACATCAAGCACGAAGGGCCTCCCCATCCGGGGGAGGCCCTTTGGCTTCGCTGCGCATCAGGCTCCACGGGTCGTTTTCCGGCACAGCCGTCAAAACGTCCTCCGTAATCTGGTTTGTGGGGGACGTTTCGCAGCACAGTCGCTAGGACGATCGTGGGTTAGGCGTCAGCAACCGGGGTACCGAAGGCTCGTGACTACCGACGGCCTGCCCTCTGTCTGGCTCGACCCGCCGCCGGCCATCGAAACCGACTGGTTTCCGGCTGGGGCGCACTACGACGTTGTTGTCGTCGGAGCTGGTCTGACCGGTTTGTCCACTGCGCTGCTGCTGGCGCAGGCGGGACGCCAGGTCGCTGTCCTCGAGGCTCGTTCGGTCGGCGCAGTGACCACCGGTCATTCCACGGCCAAGGCCACGCTGCTGCAAGCCACCCAACTGTCCAAGATCACCTCCAGCCATTCTCAGCACGTCGCTGGTGCGTACGTGGAAGGTAATCGTGAAGGTCAGCAGTGGCTGCAGACTTACTGTCAAGATCACGGGATTCACCTTGAGCAGCGCGACGCCTACACCTACGCGGGTACCCAAGGTGGCGCCTCTGCGGTACGCCGTGAATTCGACATTGCCCGCCGACTCGGTCTTCCTGTTCAGATGACTGATGCCAGCGAGCTGCCCTATCCCAGCTATGGCGCCGTGTGCCTGCCTGATCAACTGCAGTTCAACCCGGTTGACGTACTGGCCTCGCTGGTGGCGGAACTGCGGGCTGCCGGTGGGCTGGTGATTCAGGAAGCCAGGGTGACCGGAGTCTCCACCGGCAGAAGTTGCGAACTGGTTACATCGGCAGGCCGCATCACCGCTGACCATGTCGTGCTTGCTACCGGCATCCCATTCCTGGACCGCGGCTTGTACTTCGCCAAGGTCAGCCCGCAACGCTCGTACGCGCTCGGATTTCGCGTGCCCACCGCGATTCCGCGGGGAATGTACATCTCGGCGGACAAGCCGACTCGATCGCTGCGTACGGCACAACATCAGGGCGAGGAGCTGCTGTTAGTAGGTGGAAACGGCCATCCGGTCGGCCGTCAGCCGAAGAGCCCCTCGAGTCTGGTTGATGACCTGACCGCGTGGACCAACCAGTGGTTTGAGGGCGCGGAGCGGACCCATGTGTGGTCGGCCCAGGACTATGAGTCGCACAACGAAGTACCTTTCGTCGGCAAGCTGCCACGCGGCGGCGGCAAGATCTATCTGGCTACGGGATACAGCAAGTGGGGTATGACCAACGCGGCCGCCGCTGCCTTACGCATCACGAGCGAGATCCTGGGACGCGTACCGCCCTGGGCCCGGACGCTGGGGACTCGAGTCAGCAAGCCGGCGAGCGCCGTCAGATTCCTGCGCGAAAACACTGCCATCGGGGCGGCGGCTGCCGAAGGCTGGCTGAAAGCCGAGTTGCACCCGCTCCAAGATCACGAACGTACGCCGGCCGAGGGCACCGGAACTGTGGGCGCCGAACGAGGTGAGCCGGTCGCGATCTCGACCGTCGACGGCAAGACGTGCGCGCTGTCCGCAGTCTGCACCCACCTCGGCGGAATTGTGCGCTTCAACGATCTGGAGAAGTCCTGGGACTGCCCGCTGCACGGCTCGCGCTTCGCGGCCGACGGGACGTTGTTAGAAGGTCCGGCAGCCAGCAACCTCAAGCCGCGGCCCACCTGAGGGTTGTGCCCGACCTCCAGAATGGCTCGGACGCTCGCCCAGCCCTGGCTCATAACACGGCTGTGCGAGTGCACTGGACTAGCATGAGCCTCTATCCCGTCAGGTGAAAGGCTTGCCGTGTTGCCGTCCTCCAATGACCTCAGTCCAGTTGGTGTGCCGCACGCCTTCGAGGCCCTGGGGCTGACCTTCGACGATGTGTTGCTTCAGCCGGCTGAGAGCGACATCATCCCCTCTGAGGTGAGCACCGCCTCTCGGGTGTCGAAGCGCATCGCCGTGAAGGTCCCGTTGCTCTCCTCGCCAATGGATACCGTGACCGAGGCTCGAATGGCCGTCGCCATCGCCAGACAGGGCGGCCTCGGCATCATCCACCGCAACCTGTCGATCGAAGATCAAGCGCATCAAGTCGATGTCGTGAAACGCTCCGAGGCTGGCATGATCGACGAGCCGATCACCATCTCCCCGAACGCCACGATCGGCGAAGCGGACGCGATGTGCGGGCGCTTCCACATCTCCGGTGTGCCCGTTGTCGACCGCGAGTTGCGGCTGCTCGGCATCATCACCAATCGCGATATGCGCTTCGAAAACGACCCGACCCGGCCGGTGGGCGAAGTCATGACGGCTATGCCGTTGATCACCGGGCCGGTGGGCATCAGCCGGGACGCCGCGATGCGGTTGCTGGCTCAGAACAAGATCGAGAAACTGCCCCTAGTCGATGATCAAGGTCGGCTGAAGGGTTTGATCACGCTCAAGGACTTCGTGAAGTCCGGGCTGTATCCCGACGCATCCAAAGATGATCAAGGACGGCTCCGGGTCGGGGCTGCCGTCGGATTCTTCGGCGATGGCTGGAAGCGAGCGATGGCGCTGATCGAGGAAGGTGTCGACGCGCTCGTGGTGGACACTGCCCACGGCCACTCTCGGGGTGTGTTGGAGATGGTGCGGCGGTTGAAGTCTGACTCAGCTGCCACCAAGGTCGACATCATCGGTGGCAACGTCGCAACCTACGCGGGTGCCAAGGCGCTGGTGGATGCCGGAGTCGATGGCGTGAGGGTCGGTGTCGGCCCCGGTTCGATCTGCACCACTCGCGTTGTGGCCGGTGTCGGTGTGCCTCAGGTCACTGCGCTTCATAACGCCGCGCGTGCCTGTCGGCCCGCCGGGGTACCGCTAATCGGCGACGGCGGGTTGCAATATTCCGGCGATATCGCCAAGGCTCTGGTGGCTGGCGCGGACACGGTGATGCTGGGCTCCTTGCTCGCTGGCTGCGACGAGAGCCCCGGTGAGTTGATCTTCATCAATGGCAAGCAGTTCAAGACCTATCGCGGCATGGGGTCGCTGGGTGCAATGGCCTCGCGCGGTCGCAGCGGTTCCTCCTATTCGAAGGATCGCTACTTCCAAGCCGAAGTCACGTCCGACTCGATGCTGATCGCTGAGGGCATCGAGGGTCACGTGCCCTATCGGGGCCCATTGGCCGCAGTGGCGTACCAGCTAATCGGGGGTCTGCGCCAGGCGATGTTCTATACAGGAGCCTCGACGATTCCGGAACTACAAGAGCGCGGCTCGTTCGTCCGGATTACCTCCGCAGGTCTGCGGGAGTCCCATCCGCACGACATCCAGATGACCGTCGAAGCGCCCAACTACTCAGGCTGATCCCGGGGGTAATCGTCAATGTTTGACGTCGGTCGTAGCAAACGTGCCGAGCGAGCCTTCGCCTTCGACGACATCACGATCGTCCCGTCCCGACGGACTCGCGGCGAGGAGGAAGTCTCGCTGCAATGGCGCATCGATGCCTACACCTTCGACTTTCCGCTGCTTGCGGCTCCGATGGATTCGGTGGTCTCACCGACCACTGCCATCCGGATCGGTCAGCTGGGTGGGTTGGGCGTGCTCAACCTCGAAGGCATCTGGACTCGTTACGACGATCCGTTGCCGCTGCTCGAAGAGATCATCAAGACTGAGGATGCCGTCGAGGCGACGCGGCGGATGCAAAGGATCTACGCCGAGCCGATCAAATCCGAGCTGATCGGCAAGCGAGTCGCGCAGATTCGTGAAGCCGGGGTGCCGACCGCCGGCGCGCTGTCGCCGCAGAACACCCGGGCGTACGCGCAGGCTGTCGTTGACTCGGGCGTCGATTTCTTTGTCATCCGCGGCACGACTGTGTCCGCCGAACATGTCTCTTCTGATCTTGAGCCGCTGAATCTGAAGAAGTTCATCTACGAGCTGGACGTGCCAGTGATCGTCGGCGGCTGTGCGACGTACCAGACCGCTCTGCACCTGATGCGCACGGGCGCGGCCGGGGTGCTGGTCGGCTTTGGCGGCGGAGCTGCCTATACCAGCCGGTCGGTGCTGGGTGTCGCCGTACCCATGGCTTCCGCGGTATCCGATGTTGCCGCAGCACGCCGCGATTATCTTGACGAGTCCGGCGGCCGCTATGTGCAGGTGATCGCTGATGGCTCGGTGGTCCGTTCCGGCGACATTGCGAAGGCAATCGCCTGTGGTGCCGACGCCGTCATGGTCGGCTCGCCGCTGGCGCGGGCGGATGAGGCGCCCGGTCGCGGCTACCACTGGGGACCGGAGGCCTGGCACGAAAAATTGCCACGCGGCGAGCGCGCCAGGTTCTCAACGGTCGGCAATCTCCAGCACATCCTGCTCGGTCCGTCGACAGTGCCCGACGGCACCATGAACCTCGTTGGCGCCCTGCGTAAGGCAATGGCGATCACCGGCTACACCGAAATCAAGGAGTTCCAGCGGGTCGAGATCGTCGTCGGCTAACTCCATGACGCCGAGTTGTCAGCGTCAGTGGTCGCTATCGCAGCCACCGACGCTGACAAGTCAACTGCCGCCGCGAGGCAGCAAGCCTTCCAGAAGTTTCCAGCGGTTGATCTGACACCCGTCGTTACGCGCGAACCGACTGATCACCCGCTCGCCTTGCCAAGTACCGGTGATCGTCGCAGTCTCGGGACCGCCGTAGATCTGAGTACAGGCCTTGTCCTTGGCCACCGGGGGAAGGGCCGCGGCACCATTCGTCTCGAGCGCCCGGCAAGCGGCTGTGGGATTGGGATGGGTGCCTCCCGGCGGATCACACGTCAGTCGCCAGGTCTTGGTCTGACCCGACCCGTTCTTGACCACGATCGTGAGATCGGTGGGAGCCGCGGCTGGAGTGGAGGGCTCGAGAGGCGAAGAGGGAGACGGTCTCTCGGGCATCGCGGAACTCCTTGGAGTCGGGCTGGAAGGTTCGACGATCTGGTTTGCACATCCGACAACAAGCAACAAGACAGGAAAGCCGAGCGCTACTAATCGCACTCGCTGCCCCCCGCCCTTTTACATGCCCCGCAAATGTATTCGATCTCCCACGCACCTCTCCGCCCCACTGCTAGGGTCAAGCCTACTTTTGCTCGAGTCGCCGCGTCCGGCGCCGCGAGAGTTGTCAAGGCATCGAATCAATCGGGGGATTTTCGTGCTGCTCTTGTCCCGTCGAGGCCATTTCGCGGCACTCGTTACGAGCCTTGGAGTGGGTGCGCTGCTGACGTTTGGGCAGTTGCCCGCCGCGTACGCGACACCTGAGCCGGTCAAGCCTGCGCTACCGGCTCCACTTCCTGGCCGCTACATCGTCACCTTGACCGACAAGCCAATCGCCACCTACGGCGGTGATGTGAAGGGCCTCCGCGCGACACGGCCGGACAAAGGCGAGCGGGTGGACACGAAGTCTGGCCGCGCCAAGCGTTATCGGGCCTACCTGAGCAAGCAGCAGGCCAATGCGGCGGCCCGTGTTGGCGCCAAGCCGCTGAAGCACTACTCCGTCAGTCTCAACGGCTTCTCGACGAGCCTGACACCGGACCAGGCGCGTACGCTGCAACGCGCGCCCGGAGTGCTCGCAGTGACCAAGGACCGGCCACGCAAGCTCGTCGACAACAAGGACCCGGTTGACTTCTTGAAGCTGTCCGGCTCCAACGGTGTCTGGGCGGCGCTGGGCGGCAAGCAGAAGGCCGGCCAAGGCGTCGTGGTCGGGATCTTGGATTCCGGCTATTGGCCAGAAAGCAAATCCTTCGCGGGTGAGCCACTGGACAACGTCAAGCCAACGAGCGCGGATCCGTTCCGGCCTTACCGATCAGGCAACAACAAGATCATCATGCACAAAGCGGACGGCGGCACGTTCACCGGCACCTGCCAGACGGGCCAATCCTTCACCGGTGACGAGTGCAATACCAAGGTGATCGGGGCTCGCTACTTCTCCTCGATGTATGAGTCTCAGACACCGGCCTCGCAACGCACCGACTACCTCTCGCCCCGCGACGGCGACGGGCACGGCACCCATGTGGCATCCACGGCCGCAGGCAATGCTGGTGTTTCGGCATCGGTCGCCGGACACTCGTTCGGCAAGATCTCTGGAGTCGCACCGGCGGCGAAGCTCGCTATCTACAAGGTCGGTTTCACCAGCAAGACCGACGAAGGGGCCGTCATCTACAACGGCGATGCTGTGGCTGCTATCGATGCGGCCATCTCCGATGGCGTCGATGTGATCAACTATTCAGTCAGTAGCTCCGACGCCGTCAATGATCCCGTCGACTGGGCCTTCATGTCTGCGGCATCCGCCGGCATCTTCGTCGCAACGGCGGCTGGAAATGAGGGCCCAGGCAAGTCCACGTTGAACCACGTCACACCATGGATGACCACGGTTGGTGCGAGCACAGTCGCCCCGTACGCCGGAACGGTTGTGCTGGGCAACGGCAAGAAGTACGCCGGGATCAGCACCACGGTCTTCGGCAAGGTTGGCCCGGCACGGCTGGTCACCGCCCGTTCGGTCAAAAAAGCTTCAGCAGCCAATGCCGATGCGGATATCTGCGCACCGGACAGCCTCAGTCGTGGCAAAGCCGCCGGCAAGATCGTGGTCTGCGACCGCGGTGTGGTGACTAGGGTCGAGAAGTCGGCCGAGGTCAAGCGAGTGGGTGGCAAGGGCATGGTGCTGGTCAACCTCACCGAGAACTCAACCGACGGCGACACGCATGCCGTGCCGACGGTCCACCTCAACGTGCCCTACGGTCCAGCAGTCAAGAAATACGCCAAGAAGTCCGGGGCCACGGCCACACTCAGAGAGGGAAACCGGTCCTCCACACCGATCAGGTACCCCCAAATTTCTAGCTTCTCCTCACGTGGACCATCGGTGGCCAACGGAGGTGACCTGCTCAAGCCCGACGTAGCGGCACCTGGAGTCTCAGTCCTCGCAGCTGTGGCACCACCATCGAATGAGAACCGGAAGTTTGACTTCTATTCGGGCACTTCCATGGCGTCGCCCCATGTTGCGGGCATCGCGGCGCTCTACTTTGGCGTACATCCGGAGTGGTCGCCGATGGCGGTGAAGTCCGCGATCATGACCACGGCGTCGCGCGTCAAGAAGGCCAATGGCAAGCTCAGCCGGGATTATTTTGCCCAGGGTGCTGGGAACGTACGGCCGGACCGGATGTTCAACCCAGGCGTGATCTTCGACGCCGGGGAGCGGGACTGGTGGGGCTTCCTCGAAGGCGAGGGCTTTGACACCGAGAGCGGCGCCAGGCCCATCGATCCGAGTGACTACAACTCGCCATCGATCGCGATCGGCAAGCTCGTTGGTTCTCAGACGGTCACTCGCAAGCTGACTGCTGTCAAGCCGGGCTCATACCAGGCCACGATCTCCGTGCCAGGTGTAACGGCGACGGTCAATCCCTCGGTCGTGAACTTCTCCAGCGCCGGCGAAACCAAGACGGTCAAGATCACCTTGACCCGGAAAGCCGCTCCGTTCTCGAAGGCGATCTTCGGCTCGTTGAAGTTTGTCGGGGCAGGAACGGTGGCTCGGTTGCCTGTCGTGGTTGTGCCACAGGCCGCTGAGGCGCCGAATGTGGTGAAAGGCACCGGCGCCAGCGGTTCGGTGAGCTTCCAGGTCACGCCCGGCTTCGACGGCAGTTTCCCGATCACGGTGCATGGTCTCGCCACTGCCGCTGCTCAGCCGGGCGAGGTCGCCAAGGGAGGCACCTCGCAGGAGTTCGATCAAGCGATTCCGGCGGGCACCAAACTGGCGAGATTCGCTGTGGCGGCAAACGACAGCAGAGCCGATATTGATCTTGAGGTCTATCGGGTTGTCGGTGGCGAGTTCGAGCTAGCAGGCTTCTCAGCGACCGAGTCAGGAACTGAGAAGGTGGACTTGATCAATCCGGCGGCCGGCGATTACGTCGCCGTAGTGCTGCCGTTCGCGGATCCACCTGGCGCCTCGTCGACGGCCTTCACCTATCGGGGATTTGTGGTCGGACCGAACGTCGGGAATCTCACCGTGGATCCCGCGAACGGCACCGCCAGTAGCGGAGTCCCGTTCCAGGTCAAGGCCAGCTGGTCAGGGCTGAGTCCATCGGCGCAGTACCTCGGCGTGCTGTCCTATGTCGACGGTTCCGCGACGGTGGTGGAGATCAACTAGCAGCCGGACGAAGAGCCTGACATGCGTCTAGCTGGTTAGGCTGAGCGCCATGACCGACCCGGTGGCCGAGGAGTTGCTACGGCTTCGGATGAGCATCGACAACATGGATGCGGCGCTGGTCCATCTGTTGGCGGAGCGCTTCAAGATCACTCAGCAGGTCGGTGAGCTCAAGGCCGCTCACGGGATGCCGCCTGCCGATCCGGTACGCGAGGCTCAGCAGATCGCTCGGCTGCGGGCGCTCGCCGAGGACGCAAAGCTCGACCCTGAGTTCGCCGAAAAGTTCTTGAACTTTGTGATCGCCGAAGTCGTGCGGCACCACGAGGCAGCCCTGACTCGTCGAGACCCAGAGGCTTACGTTTCCCACCAGAACGACGTGCACGATCGCTCAATCCGGCCCTGAGGCGTACGTCTCCCAACAGAAACTCACGTACGTGGTGCGTTTCTCCGCACAAGTCCACGAATGACCGGCTTTACGCTGATTCTTAGCTGCATTCGTGGATCTGTGCGGAGAAACGACTCTGAGATCCCTGCGAACGAATTCACGGCCTCGCAGCCTGTCTCGTCAAAGACTCGCTGCCAAAGCCCTACCGGCGACTCGGCCGGTGAACAGACAGCCGCCCAGGAACGTGCCCTCGAGGGCTCGATACCCATGGATTCCGCCGCCACCGAACCCGGCCGCCTCACCCACCGCGTACACCCCGGGCAAAACCGATCCATCCGATCTCAGCACCCGTCCATCAAGGTCGGTCTCCAAGCCGCCCAGAGTCTTGCGCGTCAGCACGTGCAGCCGGATGGCGACCAGCGGCCCGCCTGATCCGGCCCGACCGATGCTCGGATCCTTCGGATCCAGCAGCTCGTGCGGCGAGACGACCCGCATCAACCGGTCACCGACGAACCGGCGTGCCGCTGCTGTAGCTACCACCTGCGGATCCTTGCCGAGCCCACTGCGTACCTGCAGATCGCGCGCTTCGATGACGTGCCGCAGGGATTCGCCATCGACCAGATGCTCACCGACCAGCTGATTCATCTGCGCGGCGAGTTCCAGGACAGATCCGGCGGCGACGAAGTCAACGCCGACGTCCTGAAAGGCACGCACCTCAGGAGTCGCACCAGGCCGTACCCGACCGGCCAGCAGTCGAAGATTCTTACCCGTGAGATCGGCGTTTTGCTCCGAGCCGGAGAGCGCGATCTCGGTTGCCAGCGTCGCCTGGTCCAGCACAAACCAGGAGTAGTCGTAGCCGCTGTTGATCACGTGACGCAAGGCACCCAGCGCATCAAAACCAGGAAACAGCGGCACGGGAAAACGCTGACCTCGAGCATCTAGCCACAACGACGATGGTCCGGCGAGGATTCGAATGCCGTGGTGGCTCCAAATCGGGGAGTGGTTGAGAATTCCCTCCGGGTAGTGCCACATGCGATCGATATTGATCACCCGTCCCCCCACGGCTTCGGTGATTTCCAGCATCGATCCGTCCACGTAGTCCGGCACGCCGGCGATCATGTGCTGTGGTGGCGAGCCCCAACTCGCTGGCCAGTTCCGCCTGACCAGGTCGAAGTTGCCGCCGATCCCGCCGCTGGCTACCACCACCGCCTGCGCTGAAAAGCTGAAGGCACCGACCGCGTTTCGGGACGTTCGTACGCCGTGGGGCACATCGGTTGGCTCCAGGATCTGCCCGGAGACGCGTACGCCGGAACCGTCTAGCTCCAGTGATGTGACACGATGCCGGGAGCGGATGCGCACCCTTTGCGAGTGCACCACGCTGCGGGCGAAGGGTTCCACCAACGCCGGCCCAGTGCCCCAGGTGATGTGGAAACGCGGCACTGAGTTGCCGTGGCCCGGAGCGGCATAGCCGCCGCGTTCGGCCCACTGGACTACCGGGAACCAGCGGACACCCAGTCCGTGCAGCCAGTTGCGCTGTTCACCGGACGCAAAGTGTACGTACGCCTCGGCCCAGCGTCGCGGCCAGTAATCCTCGCCGCGATCAAAGGCAGCACTGCCCAACCAATCGGCCAGGGCGAGCTGCTCGGAATCGTGGATCCGGAGGCGCCGCTGCTCCAGCGAGTTCACCATGAACAGTCCGCCCAGCGACCAGTACGCCTGAGCGCCCATCGAGTCCAACGGCTCGCCGTCCAGCATGATCACCGAACGCTCGGCAGCTGCCAGCTCATGGGCGACGACCAGACCCGCCAGTCCGGCGCCGACCACGATGACATCACTGTCCATAGATTGAATGCTCGCACCCACACCCCCCATTACTCTGGGCGCCATGAGCGTGCAAGCGGTCTCCAATTCTGACGTGGACCGACTGGGAGCGCTGCTCACCGCGACGGGGCCGGCTAAGGAGCTACGCTCACCAGTCACCGGCCAGTCGGTGGGCGAGCTACCAACCTCCACAGCCGCCGATGTCGAGGTCGGCGCACAGCTTGCCCGCCGGGCTCAGGTCGACTGGGCCGCTCGGCCCATCGAGGAGCGCGCCCAGCTGCTGCTCGACTTCCATGATCATCTTCTGGATCGGCGAGATTACTTCATCGACCTGCTCCAAGGGGTCGGAAAGGCGCGGCTCAGTGCCGCCGAAGAGGTGCTGCACGTTGCCCTCACCGCCCGCTACTACGGGCGTACCGCGCGGCGCTACCTCCATTCAGAGCGGGGCGAGGGCCTGGTACCCCTGCTGACCCGGGTCGACCGGCACTACGTGCCCAAAGGTCTCGTGGGAGTGATCGGACCCTGGAACTATCCGCTGACAATGGCGATTTCCGATGGGCTGGCGGCTCTCGTCGCCGGTAACGCGATCATGCTCAAGCCCGACCAGCAGACGCCTCTCATTGCGTTGGCCGGGGTGGAGCTGTTGCGGGCGACGGGACTTCCGGCTGATCTTTGGCAGGTGGTGCATGGGCCCGGCGCTGTGGTGGGACGCGAGCTGATCGACGTCAGCGATTACGTGTGTTTCACGGGATCAACTGCCACTGGACGTACGGTTGCTGCCCAGTGTGCCGGCCGGTTGATCGGCTGTTCGCTGGAGCTGGGCGGCAAGAATCCGATGGTGATCTTGGACGACGCGGATGTGGATACGGCAGCGGAGGGTGCAGTCCGCGCCTCGTTCTCCAACGCCGGTCAGCTCTGCGTGGCCACCGAACGGATCTATGTCGTGGAGCCGCTCTTCGAGCCCTTCCTGGCTGCCTTCGTCGCGCGAACCCGGGCGATTCGGCTCGGCACTGCGCCCGACTTCGACCACGACATGGGCGGCTTGATCAGTAATGATCAATTGCAGCGGGTCGGTGCGCACGTTGAGGATGCACGGAGCAAAGGCGCCGCGGTTCGCGCCGGCGGCCGGCAGCGAAGCGATCTTGGTGATTTCTTCTACGAGCCCACCATCCTGACCGGCGTAACGCCGGAAATGGACTGTTACGCGCAGGAGACCTTTGGGCCGGTGGTCAGTGTCTATTCAGTAGCCAATGAGGAGGCGGCCGTGCGAGCGGCCAACGACTCCGAGTATGGCCTGAACGCCAGCGTCTGGACCACCGATCATGATCGCGGCCGCCGCATTGCGAGCAAGATCAAGTGCGGCACCGTGAATGTCAATGAGGGCTTCGCCGCCACCTTCGGCAGCATCGACGCGCCGATGGGCGGCATGAAGAATTCCGGCCTCGGCCGCCGCCAAGGTCAAGACGGCATTCGGCGCTTCGTCGATGTCCAGTCCGTCGCCACCCAGACCGGAATTCCCATCGCTCCAAGTCATGGCTTGGACGGCAAGTCATTCACCTCGGTGATGACCAGTTTCCTAAGGGTCATGAAGAAGATCGGCCGACCATAGCGGGATGGTCATAGACTTCTCGCTTCCAGATCTGGGCGGGGGAGAGGACGCGAGATGACCCAGCGAGACCACGACCTGGTGTTGGTGGTTGATTTCGGGGCTCAGTACGCGCAGCTGATCGCTCGGCGGGTACGCGAGGCGAAGGTCTACTCAGAAATCGTGCCGCACACTGCGTCGACGGCGGAAATCCTGGCAAGAAAACCCAAGGCGATCATCCTTTCTGGTGGCCCCTCCTCGGTCTATGAACTCGGAGCTCCACAGCTGGACGCGGCGCTGGTTGACAGCGGTACGCCGACATTCGGTATCTGCTACGGGTTTATGGCCATGGCTCAGGTTCTCGGTGGATCAGTCGCGCGAACGGGGATGCGTGAATACGGTCGAACCGCGGTGGCCGTCACCGACCCGGGCACACTGCTTGCTGGATTGCCCTCGACTGTCAGCGCCTGGATGTCGCATGGCGACGAGGTGACGGCCCCCCCGGACGGCTCTCGAGTGATCGCAACCTCGGCGCGCGCAGCGGTTGCGGCGTTCGAGGACTCCGGCCGCCGCATCGCGGGTGTGCAGTGGCATCCGGAGGTCCTGCACACTGAGCGGGGCCAGCAAGTGTTGGAAAACTTCTTGTTCACCATCGCCGGTTGCACTCCGGACTGGACTCCCGCGAACATCATCGACGATTCGGTGCTGGCGATTCAGCACCAGGTCGGCGGCAAACACATCATCTGTGGGCTTTCCGGCGGTGTCGACTCTGCGGTCGCGGCGGCCCTGGTGCAGCGGGCCGTCGGCAGCCAGCTCACCTGCGTCTTTGTTGATCATGGCCTGCTGCGCCAGGGCGAGGCCGAGCAGGTGGAGCGCGACTATGTGGCAGCGACCGGGGTCGACCTCAAGGTGGTGGATGCATCTGAACACTTCCTTGCCGCACTGTCCGGGGTGACCGATCCAGAGCAGAAACGCAAGATCATTGGCCGGCAGTTCATTCGGACATTTGAATCAGCTGCTCGTGAGGTGGTCGGTGAGGCCGGTGAGGTCGAGTTCCTGGTGCAGGGCACCCTCTATCCCGATGTCGTTGAGTCCGGTGGCGGTCAAGGTGCGGCCAACATCAAGAGCCACCACAACGTCGGTGGCTTGCCCGAGGATCTGCAATTCCAGCTCGTTGAGCCGCTGCGCACCTTGTTCAAGGACGAGGTGCGGGCGGTAGGTGCCCAGCTTGGATTGCCGCCCGGAATCGTGCGGCGACATCCGTTCCCTGGGCCGGGCCTGGCCATCAGGATCATCGGTGAGGTCACCCGAGAACGGCTTGCGATCTTGCGAGAGGCCGACGCTATCGCTCGGGCCGAGCTGACGGAGGCCGGGCTCGACCGCGACATTTGGCAGTTCCCCGTTGTATTGCTTGCCGACATCCGCTCGGTCGGCGTACAAGGTGACGGCCGGACGTACGGCCATCCCATCGTGCTTCGCCCGGTGACCAGTGAAGATGCCATGACCGCCGATTGGGGTCGGCTCCCGTACGAGGTGCTGGAGAGAATCAGCACGCGAATCACGAACGAGGTGGATCAGGTAAACCGGGTGGTCTTGGACATCACCAGCAAGCCGCCGGCAACCATCGAATGGGAATAGTGCATGCATTACGCATGTGACGTATGCTAAGTGCATGACGACTTTGCAGATCCGAAATGTACCCGACGACGTGTCCCGGATCTTAAAGTCACGCGCTGCCCAGGCTGGCCAAAGTCTTTCCGAGTACGCACTGACTCTCCTCAAGCGCCAGGCTCTTACGCCAACGATCGAAGAACTCACCAAGCGGATCGAGGCCCGCGGCCGCGTCAACATTGAAACAGCGGCGGCCGACATCCTCCGAGAAGAAAGAGAAGCGCGCTGATCGTCCTCGATGCGTCGGCGGTTGTCGAGTATCTCACTGGGTCGTCGATGGGCCCCGGGGTGGCGCACAGGCTTATGAGTGATGAGTTCGCAGCGCACATACCGCACCTCGCCATCATTGAAACGGTGTCGGTACTTCGCGGTCTTGTCCGTGCATCCAAGCTCACCGAATCGCGGGCGCAGGGCGCGCTCCTCGATTTGGTTGAACTGCCGTTCACTCGGCACTCACACGAGCCGTTGCTTGACAGAGTGTGGCAGCTGCGCGCCAATCTGACCGCTTACGACGCGGCGTATGTCGCGCTCGCGGAAGCTCTCGATGCGACGCTCGTCACTTGTGACAACCGGCTCGGCCGTGCTGTCCCACCAACTATCAGAGTCGATGTAGTCCGTCCTGGCGCCCGTTGAGGCTTGTCAGGTTCCCAGGCCTGCTTCAGCCGCGCGCGCCAGATCGGCGTACGCTGCCTCGTGGTCGGGCGGCACCTGCACCCAGGCCTTCATCGGGCGGCCGGCCATCGGCTCGAAGAGATGCGCCCCCTTGAGGCTCAGAGCCCGCGCATGGTCCTCACCTGCGAGCTTGAAGATCATGTCCTCCCCGTACAGGCCACAGAACGCCTTGCCGCCGCGACGCTTCATGCCCGGCATGCCGAACATCGACGCTTTGACCACATCTCGTTCGCTTGATATGTCGGCGAGCAGTCCCGCGAAGCGGGCCAGCCCCGCCTCTGTCGGCTTGGACATGTGATACGGCTGCGTCATATGTGGAGCGTATTAGGGCACGTACCCCACGGTCGACGGTCCTGGAAACCATCTCGACCCCACTCCATGCACGCCTAGACTGAGGGACGAAATGCATCGTTGCGCACGCCTACGCCGCAACAGGCTCCATCGGGAAACACCACATATGAAGAAGGATTGACTGTGTCCGAGATCACCACCTCCACCGCATCTTCCGGCCTGACCGGCACGGCCCGTGTCAAGCGCGGCATGGCCGAAATGCTCAAGGGCGGAGTGATCATGGACGTCGTCACCGCCGATCAAGCCAAGATCGCAGAGGATGCTGGCGCCGTGGCTGTGATGGCACTGGAACGGGTGCCAGCCGACATCCGCGCACAAGGCGGTGTGGCACGGATGAGCAATCCGGACATGATCGAAGGCATCGTCGCTGCTGTCTCGATTCCGGTCATGGCAAAGGCTCGAATCGGGCATTTCGTGGAGGCTCAGGTGCTGCAGTCACTGGGCGTGGACTACATCGACGAATCTGAGGTCTTGACTCCTGCGGACTACGCGAACCACATCGACAAGTGGCGGTTCACGGTGCCCTTCGTCTGCGGCGCCACCAATCTGGGCGAAGCGTTGCGCCGCATTGCGGAGGGCGCGGCCATGATTCGCTCCAAAGGCGAGGCAGGCACCGGCGATGTGTCCAACGCCGTCACGCACATGCGCCAAATCCGTGCCGAGATCGCTCGGCTGATTTCCATGGCACCCGATGAGCTGTATGTGGCTGCGAAGGAGCTGCAGGCTCCGTATGAGCTCGTCGCTGAGGTTGCCCAGCTAGGCAAGTTGCCGGTCGTGCTCTTTACGGCCGGCGGCATCGCAACACCCGCGGATGCGGCGATGATGATGCAGCTTGGCGCCGAAGGTGTCTTCGTTGGCTCAGGAATCTTCAAGTCCGGTAATCCGGCCGAACGGGCGGCGGCGATCGTCAAGGCGACCACGTTCTACGACGACCCTGACGTGATCGCGAAGGTTTCCCGTGGGCTCGGGGAAGCGATGGTTGGCATCAATGTGGACGACATTCCACAGCCACATCGTCTCGCCCAACGTGGCTGGTGACCGGCACGCCTGTCGTCGGTGTCCTCGCCCTCCAAGGCGACGTCCGGGAGCATCTACGTGCGCTGACAGCTTGCGCTGTCGACATCCGACCCGTACGCCGTCCCGCCGATCTCGAGGATCTCGATGGCATTGTGCTGCCGGGCGGAGAATCCACCACGATCGACAAGCTGACCCGCATCTTCGGGTTGCGTGAGCCCTTGATCGCGGCCCTCCGCGCCGGTCTGCCAGCGTACGGCTCATGCGCCGGAATGATCTTGCTCGCCAAGAACGTGCTAGATGGTACTCAAGATCAACAAACACTTTGTGCGCTGGACATCACCGTACGCCGCAACGCCTTCGGTCGACAGGTCGAATCATTCGAGACCGATGTTGATCTTGACGGCATTGACGGCGGCCCGGTGCACGCCGTCTTCATCCGGGCGCCGTGGGTGGAGAGCATTTCCAACGGAGTGGAGATTCTGGGTGCCGTGGTGCCGCCCGGCCTCAATGAATCCAAGATCATCGCCGTGCGCCACCACAACATCATGGCCACGTCATTCCACCCGGAGGTCACCGACGAGCTTCGCATCCACCGCTACTTCGTCGAGATGGTGCGCGCCGCTCAATGATGAGCGTCAAGCTGTGCGCTGAGCTTGTCGAAGCGTGCGCCCTTCGACAAGCTCAGGGCACAACCTTTGCAGGCTCAGGGCACAACTTTGAAGGTATCGGCGTCAGCTCCGGTCGGTTTGCTGTCCGCCCTCAGAGGTCCCGTCTGATCGCTCACCAGGTCCCTCGGGCTCCGAAGCCGACTCAGTAGCGTCCTCTTCGTGAGCGGCTGGTGCGACAGGCGCCTCGGGCTCGGACGGGCCAACAGGCTGCGGCGCTGCCGGCTCCGGAGCAGACTGTCGCTGTTCCCAGGGCGCGCCTTCGCTGCCCCAGACCGAGTCCTCAGCCGATGCTTGTGCGCTTGAGGCTTGAGGCGGCACGGAGGCTGAGCTTGATTGCGGTGCATAGGCGGGCGGCGCAGTCTGTGGCGGTGCGGTGGGGAAACCCGTCGCTTGGGCCTGCGGTCCGCCGACGGGTGGGTATGTCGGCGCCGCCGGTTGCGAGCCCTCCTCGGGCACCACGAACAACGCGATGATGTAGAGGATGACCGGCACGCCGGTAAAGAGTGAGATCACTACCGTGAGCACCCGGACCAGCGTCGGATCCATGTTGAGGTAGTTCGCAACTCCGGCGCACACCCCGCCCAGAATCCGGTTCGACTTGCTTCGCTCCAACCTTTTGGGCGCCTGCGGCGGGTAGGGGCTGCTCATGACACACCTTTCCTGGGGTTAGCTACTGACGATTTCGGGAGAGGACGAGGCCGGCGACACCGACCGCGACCAAACCCATAGGAGCCACGATCCTGATCACCTGCCAGTTGAGCGGTCCGACAAAGGTTAGCCACAGCGATCCGAGCGCCACGCAGCTGAGCAGGAGGCCGAAGATCAAGGCGACGACATCGTAGGTTTTTCTCATCGTTGCACCTCGATATCGCCGGCGTCTATGGAGAGATCAAGCCTCAGCGTGTGCGCCTGCGGCAGCACCGGCTGAGGATCGATCCGGCCGCCGAGATCAGAGCCTGCTTGAACCTCTTCACCGTAGGCGCGAACGGCACCAAGATCGGCTTTGTAGTTGATCACGACGTTGACATCCTTCGGCACGATGACGTCAAGATGTCCAACATCAACATGCGCCCGGTACGCCGCGTCGCTCGTCACCGCGAGCCGGCTGAGATCGATCGTCAGTTCGCCAAAATCCTGAGAGTCACCGGCGAGTGGCAGCTCTGCCAGGTTGACGTAGGTGTGGTTTGAGCTGGCATTGACGGGTACCCGAAATGCTGGTCCGGCTGCTGTGAGGAGCACTGCGGAGATCGCGAGTATCACTCCGAGGGGTAGCAGACCGCGTGCCCGGCCGAGCCAGGTGGCTGCGACCAGCGTCAGTCCGATGATCAGCAGGGGAACCGCCACATAGGCGGCCAGCGGAATACTTGCGCCGAGCGCCTGAGCTACTCCGAGCCCGGACAAGGTCAGACCAAGCATGATCAGCGAGACCAGCCGCAGGCGTTTGGCTGAGCGGGTGTCGTACGGCTTGATTGGCGCCGGCCGTGACGATTCCACGTACAAGCCGACCGGGTCGGGCTCAGCCAAGAAAGCCGTGTGCTCAGGGGCCTGCGACTCCGCGGATGGGTCGGACAGATTCGCCTGAGGAGGACTCGGCCACTGTGCGGCCGGTTCTGCGGCTGTTGGTGCGGTAGTCGATGCTGCTGGACTTGTCGCTGCGGCAGCACCTACCTGATGGGTGTGTTCCTCGATCCGGCGTTGCCAAGCCTCAGCAGCTTGAGTGAACGGCGTCGGCGGTCCGGAATACTGCACGAACTGCGGGATATCTGGTTGCGGCGAGGCAGGAAGCGAGTCGGCGGCCGGCGTTAGCGGCGTCTCGGAGCGCTTGTCATGGCGCCCTTTATAGAAGCCGAAATACCAGATCACCGCGATTACTACGGCGGGTCCGATGGTGAAAGGGCTGAGCCAACCAAAGACCATCGTCATCGCAAGGCTGGCGATGACCACGAATGTGATCCATAGCTCCCGTGGCCAGCGGCGTACCGATTCACCGAATAAGTCCTCGACCAGGGCCTTGTCCTTACCCTCGACCGGTATCAACAGCCAACCTGCGAGATAAAGGACGAGCCCTACTCCACCACTGAGCGCCAGCAGGACCCAACCAACCCGGACCAGCAGTGGATCAACCCCCCAGTGCTGGGCTACACCACCACAAAGACCGGCGAGCTTCGCGTCAGTCGCACTGCGACGGATCGTCCAGACCGAGCTCATGCGCTCCATCCTGCCTAGCGGACTACCCTCGAACTATCAGGGACCACCCCCAATGCTCCCGGCAGTTGGCATGACCATGGAACCGTTCCTACCGTCGCAAACGTCCAAGCCCGTTCGGCTAAGGGAGAATCCCGGGGCCACCCTGCTAGTCGTACGCCCATGTGCGTGTGAAGGTAGGACATCATGACAGCCACGGACTCGAGCCACCTCGAGCCGGACATTCACGCCTCGGAGACTAGGCCCACGCCGCGCGTCGACGCTGCTAGCGACCCGGCGGAATCGGCCGCGATCCTTCCGGGAACAACCGAATCAGCCCCGGTATCCGCTGCGGCGTTGGACCGGGTCTCTGAGTCCGATGAGGGCTCTGAGGAGCGTCCGCGGGCGACTCGGGTAGCGGAGGGCGCTTGGCTCGGCGGGGTTTGCACTGGATTGGCTCGACATCTCGGTTGGCCGTTGATGGCGGTCAGGATCGCCTTCGTCGCGCTGGCGACATTCCAATTCATCGGCGTGATCGCCTACGGCGCCCTGTGGCTCCTGTTGCCGCCAGAGTCGACGGTCAAAGCGCCTGGTCTGGAGTCCGCAAGCCGAGCCGGCATGCGAGACCAAACCAAGCCGAAGCGTCGCATCGACTGGGGCATGCTGCTGGCGTTGATTGCCCTTGGCGTCGGGCTGCTGTGGATTATGCAGAACACCGGACTTGGCATTAGTGCGCAGCTGTTCTGGCCGGTCGCCTTCGCCTGCGCCGGGGCCGCACTGGTATGGCGCCAGGCGGACACGGCACAGCAGAAGCGCTGGCGTGAAGAGGCCGGTGGTAGAGCGTGGCTGGCGCCCTTCGTCGCTCGCGGCGGCTGGCCATCCCTGGTCCGTGTCATCGTCGGTCTGGGCCTCGTCGGTGCGGCATTCGGGCTGGTGCTCGCTCAGCGAGGCCAGATCTCGCAATTGCCGGAAGTCATGGCGATGACGATGCTCGCCCTTGCCGGCCTCGCCATTGTCCTGGCGCCGTGGCTACATCGCTCGCGGACAGCTCTCAACCAGGCCAGGGCCGAGCGGGTTCGGGCGGATGCGCGCGCCGACATGGCCGCACATCTGCACGACTCGGTGTTGCAGACGCTGGCCATGATCCAGCGGCAAGCCGACGATCCGAAGGCAGTGCAGCAGCTGGCCCGTCGCCAGGAGCGGGAGCTGCGCAATTGGCTGTACGGCGATGAGCTGCCCGAAGCGACGCTCAAAGCCGCATTGACTGCTGTCGCTGCTGAAGTCGAGGACGAGCGCGGCGTGCCGATCGAACTGGTGACGGTCGGGGACTGCGACACCTCAGACGCGATTCAAGCCTTGGTACGCGCCGCGCGGGAGGCGATGGTCAACGCAGCCAAGCACTCCGGCGCCGAAAAGATTGATGTCTACGCCGAAGTGGACGAGGAGTCTGTCGAGGTCTTCATTCGTGATCGAGGTAAGGGATTCGACGTCGATACGGTGGCCGAGGATCGGATGGGCGTGAAGGGAAGCATTATCGATCGCATGGCGCGGCACGGCGGTTCTGCAACGATTCGTTCGGTATCAGGAGACGGCACCGAAGTACGACTGGAGATCAAAAGATGACTGAGCCCACAAGACAGCCGACCTCGCAGCCGGTGGCCGCCGAGCGCGGGCCGTACCGAGTCGTCATCGTCGATGATCACGCGATGTTCCGCACGGGTGTGAAGGCTGAGATCGGCCGTTCGGTCGCGGTTGTCGGCGAGGCCGCAGATGCCGACCGAGCCATCGCAGTGATTCTGCAAACGCAGCCGGACGTGGTGCTGCTCGACGTACATCTGCCCGGTGGGGGCGGTGTCGAGGTGATCCGCAAGGTTCACGAGAAGAATCCCGACCAGAAGTTCCTCGCTCTTTCGGTCTCCGACGCTGCCGAGGATGTCATTGGTGTCATCCGGGCCGGCGCCCGTGGTTATGTCACGAAGTCGATCAGCGGCAGCGAACTCATTGATGCGATCCGCCGAGTCGCCGAAGGCGATGCGGTGTTCTCGCCGCGATTAGCCGGGTTCGTGCTCGACGCCTTCTCGGGGTCGATCGATCTGGCAACGGTCGATGAGGATTTGGACCGATTGTCGCAGCGAGAGCGGGAGGTGCTGCGGTTGATCGCGCGAGGCTACGCGTACAAGGAAGTGGCCAAGGAACTGTTCATCTCGATCAAGACGGTCGAGACCCACGTCAGCAGCGTGCTGCGTAAGCTGCAGCTCTCCAACCGCCATCAATTGACCCGCTGGGCAACGGATCGCCGGCTCGTCTAGCAGTAGGGTCGATCAATGAGGCTTTCGGCTCGAGTCGACTACGCGCTACGGGCGTTGTCGGAGCTCGCCGCAGCCGATGCACCGCGTACGGTGGAGCAGCTCTCCGAAGCCCAACACCTGCCGAACAAGTACCTGGAGAGCATTCTCGGTGAGCTGCGTCGTACCGGCCTGCTGCGCAGCCAGCGTGGCCCCGAAGGCGGCTATCGATTGGCGCGGCCAGCCGAGGCCATCAGCATTGCCGACGTGATCCGGGCCCTGGACGGCGAGCTGGCCAACGTACGCGGTAGTCGGCCCGAAAATCTCGCCTACATCGGCTCCGCCGCCGCCCTGCAAGAGGTGTGGATTGCGCTGCGAGCCTCCGAGCGGGCAATTCTGGAGGGCGTCACACTGGCCCACGTGGTCTCGGGTGAGATGCCCAAACCGGTGGCTGCCCTAGTCGCCAATCCTGCCGCGTGGAGCTGACGAGCAGGCATTCAAAGCAGCGGGCGTAGCGGGATCAGCACGGTCTCGGAAAATTTCACCATCGCCTGCCGGCGCTGCCAATCGTCCAGGGTGAGCTCAACGGTGTTGCTGGAGTCGATCGCGAAGATTTCCTCCATCTGCCGGGCGACGTCGGTGTTGAAGACTTCCATGTTGATCTCGTAGTTGCCGAGCAGGCTCAGTCGGTCGATGTTCGCGGTACCGATCGTCGACCATTGTCCGTCGATGGTCGCGGTCTTGGCATGGACCATGGCGCCCTGATAGAGCAGCAGCCGGATGCCGTTGCGGAGCAGGTGGCTATAGAAGCCGCGGGACAGCCAGTCGGCGACGATGTGGTTGGACTCCGCCGGGATGATGATCCGCACGTCGACCCCGCGTCGGGCAGCTCGAATCAGCGCAGACAGCACGTCTGTGTCCGGGATGAAGTAGGCGTGGGTCAGGTAGATGTGATGGGATGCGCGATCGATGGCATCGAGGTACATGTTGCGGATCGGATAGACCATGTTGCGCGGCATATTGCGGTGGATCCGAATATCGGCCTGCCAGGTTGGGCTGCCGAAGTCGGGCAAGGCCGCTTGGCGACGGCCCGCCCAGAGGTTCCAGAAGTCGATGAAGGCGTTCTGCACGTCCCACACGATGTCGCCGGTAAGTCGAGCGTGAGTATCCCGCCAATCGGTGGCGTACAGGCTGCCGATGTTGTAGCCACCTATGAAGGCGACCACGTCGTCGACCACTAGCAGCTTGCGATGATCGCGACCGGTGTTGCGCGGGAAGCGGAAGCCGGAGGCAACCAGCGGATGCCGGCGTACGGCGATGTTCTTGGGAAAGACGAAGAAGGACCGCGGGACGACCAGGTTGGCGAATTCGTCGAAGACGGCGTAGACCTTGACGCCCCGGTTGGCAGCATCGATCAGCGCGTCCTTGAACGCCTGACCAACCGTGTCGCCCTTCCAGATGAAGCTCTCGAAGAAGATTCGCGACTTGGCCTGGCTGATGGCGTTCAGCATGTCGCTATAGAGATCTTCACCGTAGGTGTAGACGGTCACTTCCGAACTACCGGCGGTCACCGATCGAGGTGGCAGCCGGGGGAAGGTCGCCGGTTTGCGCAGCTTCTTACGTCGATGGTCGACAACCACCAGAGCCAGCAGCGTGGCTCCCTGCACTGCGAGCACCGCCTGCACGATCCGCTTGAGCAAGGTACCGAGAGAAATGGTCGGCAGTGCCATGGCCCCAATTTACTTCTGAATTGCAGAGATCCGGCGAGTCGCAACCGGAGGCAGGCCCGGAGCTCGCCGTAGGGCACCCGAGATGAATGGCGGGCTTCAGCCAGGCTGAGCCCAGATGTCGCAACACGCCACTAAGGTGGGCTGAGTTATGACGAGTACGACGCAGGCGAAGCCCGCCCGGTCGACCACCGATCGATTGAGTCCCGATCGATTGAGTACCGAACGGCTTCTCGAGGGTCTCAACCCTCCGCAGCGGGAGGCGGTGCTGCACGAGGGTAGTCCAGTCCTCGTCGTGGCCGGGGCTGGCTCGGGCAAGACCCGTGTGCTCACGCGACGAATCTCCTATCTGGTCAGCCAGCGCCGGGTGCATCCGGGATCGATTCTCGCCATAACGTTCACCAACAAGGCAGCCGCAGAGATGCGCGGTCGGGTCATGGACCTGGTGGGAAACCGCGCCAAGCTGATGTGGGTCTCGACATTTCACTCGGCGTGCGTTCGCATCCTGCGAGCCGAGATCGGCCGGTTCAATATGTCCCGGACGTTTTCGATCTACGACGACGCCGACTCCAAGCGGCTGATGCAGTTGGTGGCACACGACCTGGATCTTGACCCGAAGCGGTTCCCAGTGCGGGTGATCATGAACTGGGTATCGCATTGCAAGAATGAGCTGGTCGATCATGAGTCGGCCGCCTCTCGGGCGCGCTCGCCGCTGGAGGAGAGCTACGCCGAGGCGTACCGGGAATATCAGCGGCGGCTGATCGCAGCGAATGCGCTGGACTTCGATGACTTGATCATGACGACGGTGCACTTGCTGCAGGCATTTCCCGATCTTCGCGAACAATATCGGCGACGCTTCCGGCATGTACTGGTCGATGAGTACCAGGACACCGATCATGCCCAATACGTGCTGATCAGAGAGCTGTGCGCGGCCGATCCGCAGCCTGATTCCGAGGTCGTCGCCATTGATCCGCCAGAGCTCATGGTGGTCGGGGATTCCGATCAATCGATCTACGCGTTCCGCGGCGCGACGATACGCAACATCAACGACTTCGAGTCAGACTTCCCCGGCGCAAAGGTGATCTTGCTCGAGCAGAACTATCGATCCACCCAGACGATCTTGAATGCCGCTAACGCCGTCATCACCCGTAATGAAAACCGAAAGCCGAAGAACCTGTGGTCCGATGCCGGAGACGGTGAGCTGCTCGTCGGCTACGTCGCCGATACCGAGCATGACGAGGCGCAGTTCGTGGCCGCCGAACTTAAGCGGCTCAATGGCAACAGTGACCACCGTTACGGCGACGCGGCGGTGTTCTACCGGACTAACGCTCAGTCCCGGGCCTTCGAAGAAACCTTCATCCGAGCCGGCATCCCGTACAAGGTGGTCGGCGGCGTTCGGTTCTATGAGCGGCGCGAGGTGCGCGACGCCATCGCCTACCTGCGAACAATTGCTAACCGGACCGACGACGTCTCCCTCCGACGGATCCTGAACGTTCCCAAACGCGGAATCGGTGATCGGGCCGAGGCTGCGGTCGCCGACCTGGCGGCTCGGGAGGGAATCAGCTTTGGCGCTGCGCTGCGTCGCGTCGATGAGATTGCTGGTCTCGCCACTCGTTCGGCGAACCAGCTCAAGGCCTTCGCACAGTTCCTGGACGAGCACGAGGCCATGGTTGCTGCGGACATGCCCGCCGACGCCATCTTGACCAGCGCGCTCGACAAATCGGGCTATCTTGCAGAGCTGCACGGATCAAACGACCCCCAAGACGAGACTCGGCTGGAGAACCTGCGGGAATTGATCACGGTCGCGCGGGAGTTCGTGAGCGGCGTTGCAACGCTGACTGTGCCGGAGGATGAGCTGGACGAACTCGGGCTCGCTGAGGAAGCTGTTGGCCCGACCGATCCGGACGATGAGCTGGCAGCGGCACTCGACCCAGAAGCTGACCTCGCGGCAGGGGCTGCAGAGCCTGATGCGTCGTTGGGTGCCTTCTTGGAGCGGGTGGCACTGGTTGCCGACTCGGACCAGATTCCTGATGCTCCCGACCGCGCCGACTCCGGCGTTGTCACCTTGATGACGCTGCACACGGCCAAAGGCCTGGAGTTCGACACGGTCTTCCTGACCGGCTGCGAAGACGGCGTCTTTCCACATCAGCGCGCGATCGCGGACCGTACCGGCGACGAGCTTGCGGAGGAGCGGCGGCTCGCGTACGTGGGCATCACACGCTCGCGTAAGCGGCTCTACATCTCTCGCGCCATCGCCAGGTCAGCCTGGGGTTCCCCACAGCACAATCCGCCGAGCCGGTTCCTCAATGAACTGCCGAGCCAGCTGATCGACTGGCGGCGGACCGAAGCTGCCCTCACGAGTTGGCGGAACACCTCAGCGACGGCGGCCAATCAGGAATGGCGGAACAGGGTTGGGTACGGGGTAAAACCTCGGACCCGTGAGATCCCATCACTGGCGGCTGGAGATCGGGTGCTCCATACGACGTTCGGCATGGGCACGGTTGTGGCCACCTCCGGTGAGCACGACAAGCCGATGGCCGATGTCGATTTCGGATCTCTGGGACTCAAGCGGCTGTCCGTACGACATGCACCGCTAGAGAAGCTCTAACCCTAATCAGTCCGGCGGGTCGGCTGCTACGGCTTCAGACCGTGGGCGTTCAACCAGGGCACTGGATTGATTGCGCTGTAGACGTCGCCAGGTGTTACGCCGGCGGGATATACCTCGAAGTGAACGTGCGCCCCGAAGGTCCTGCCGGTCAAGCCGACGGCGCCAACGAGCTGGCACGCCGATACCGTTTGGCCAACGCTCACCGAGACGCTCGACATGTGAGCCATCAGGGTATGGGTGCCATCCGGGTACTTGATGGCGACATAGTTGCCAGCCCAGCCGCTGGCAGGTCCGATCCCGGCGTTGGTAACGACACCAGAGGCAGGAGCGTGGAGCGGTGTGCCGACCGGGGAGGAGAAGTCCAGGCCGGTGTGGTAGCGAGACCACGGGCCGAGCTGGCCGAAGCGGGCCGCGATGCTGTACCCGCTGGTGATCGGTAGGCAGCCTTTGGACGTGTTTGCGTCTTGAGCTGAGGGAAGCCGATTGGTTGGCGCGCTGTTGCCGCGGGCGAGCAATACAGCCTGCCTACGGGTAGCGTCGGAAACTGCTTCGAGCGCCCTAGCGCGCGCCGCCGCCGACCTGTCCATGGACGCTGCGGTGACCTGAGAGTCGAT